>CAIYSR010000130.1 GCA_903928895.1 uncultured Rhodospirillales bacterium
CAAAACTCCATTTCTCCCTCTCCCGCTTGCGGGAGAGGGTTGGGGTGAGGGTGCCCGCAAGGATGAGCGTTTGGGCGGGACACGCCTCACCCTCAACCACCCCATCTTTTCAAAAGCCCGCTAGCCCGCCCGCGCCCAGCCACGCCCATAAAGTTTCGAATCAGAAACAAAAACACCCAATCCTACCCCGGTCGGCGAAACCCTAATCCCCCTCGGGATGATGACACGCCGCCCCTTGCCCCCGGTCATCGTCCCATTCCGGATACACCGTCCGGCAAATCTCGGTCGCCTTCGCGCAGCGCGGATGAAAATGACACCCCGGCGGCGGCGCCGCGGCCGACGGAATCTCCCCCACCACCCGCGGCAAAACCCCCCGCCGCGCCGGATCGGGGATCGGCGAGGCATCCCGCAACATCCGCGTATACGGATGCCGCGGCCGGGCAAACACCCGCGCCACCGGCCCCTGCTCCACGATCCGCCCGAGATACATCACCGCCACGCGCGCGCAGAACCAGCGGATCACGCTCAGATCATGGCTGACAAACACGAACGCCAATCCCCGCCGCGCCTGCAAATCCTTCAGCAGCAGCAAGACCTGCGCCTGCACGGACACATCGAGTGCCGAAACCGGCTCATCCGCCACAATCAATTCCGGCTGCAACGCGAGCGCCCGCGCAATCCCGATCCGCTGCCGCTGCCCGCCCGAGAACTCATGCGGATATCGCCCCATCGCCGCCGGCGGCAGCCCGACCTCCTCCAGCAACCCCATCGCCCGCTCGCGCGCCGCCGCCCCCCGCGCGATCCCATGCACTTCCAGCGGTTCCACCAGCGTCCGCCCGATCGTCCGCCGCGGATTGAGCGACGAATACGGATCCTGAAACACGATCTGCATCCGCTGCCGCAACTTCACCAGCGCGCGCCCGCGCGCGGCCAGCACATCCTGCCCGCCAAACCGGACCTCCCCCGCATCCGGCTCGATCAGGCGCAACAGCGCTCGTGCCGCGGTCGACTTGCCGCACCCGGATTCCCCCACCAACCCGAACGCCTCCCCGGCCGCCACCGAGAAATCCACCCCATCCACCGCCCGCACGATCGTCTTCACCGGCCGCGGGAACCCCTTCACCGAGGTGAAATGCTTGGTAAGCCCCACCACGCTGAGTAACGGAGAGGTCATGCCGCCGCCCCAAGGTGCCCAGGGATAAAAGTTTTTTGGTTCTTTTTTTCAAAAAGGAACAGCACTCCTTTTTTGAAAAAAAGGAGCAAAAAACTTCTGTCCCTTTTCATGTTCCGGTCAGCTTCGGATCGGTCGCGTCGCGCAGCCCGTCGCCGACCATGTTCAGTCCCAGCACCAGCATCAGGATCGCAATGCCCGGAAACACCGACAGCCACGGCGCATCGAGGATGGCTTCGAACCCTTCCCGCATCATCCCCCCCCACGTCGCCGTCGGCGGTTTCACCCCCAGCCCGATGAACGACAGCGACGCCTCCGTCCGCACCGCTGTCGCCATCCACAGGCTGCCCATCACCAGAATTTCGTCGAGGATATTGGGCAGGATATGCACCACCAGAATCCGCAGATGCGAAAACCCCAACGCCCGGCCCGCCTCGACAAACGCCCGTTCCTTCAGGCTCAGCACCGGCCCGCGCGCGATCCGCGCGAACGGCGCCACCGCGGTCAGCGAAATCGCGAAAATCAGGTTCCGGATTTCCGCCCCCAGCAGCGCCACCACGATCAGCCCCAGGATCAGCGACGGAAACGACAGCAGCACATCCATCACCTGCATGATGAACAGATCAACGCGTCCACCGACATAGCCGCTCACCATCCCGATCGCGCCGCCGACCACGATGGCCAACGCGATCGACACCACGGCCACGACCAGCGAAATCCGCGCCCCCCACAGGATCCGGCTCAGCACATCGCGCCCGAACACATCGGTGCCCAGCAGAAAATCCCCCCCCGGCGCCTGCAACCGCTCCAGGATCGACTGCTCGATCGGATCATGCGGCGCAATCCACGGTGCCAGAATCGCGCCGGCCACGATCACCAGACACATGATCACCCCGGCCAGCGTCGTCGGGTTGCGCAGCAGGGCCTTCATCACGCCCGCTTCACGCGGGGGTCGATGATCCCGTACGTCAGATCCGTCACCAGATTCACCACCACGATCAGGAAGCAATAGATCACCATCAGCCCCTGCAACATCGTGTAGTCCCGCTGGTTCAACGCGCCGACGATGATCTTGCCCAGCCCCGGCCGGTTGAACACGATCTCGGTGAGCACCGAATTGCCGATCAGAATGCCGACATAGAGCCCCACCACGGTCACCACCGGCATCCCGGCATTGCGCAGCCCATGCCGCCACACCACGCGGCGCCACGGCACCCCCTTGGCCCGCGCCGTGCGCATGTAATCCTCCCCCAGTACCCCCAACATCGCGCTGCGCGTGACCCGCGTGATGTAGGCCGCCATCACCAGCCCCAGCGTCGCCGCCGGCAGCACCAGCTTCAGCAACCGATCCCCGGGATCGGACAGGTTGGCATTGCCGATCACCGGGAAAATCCGCCAGTGCAGCGCAAACGCCAGCAGCAGGAAAATCCCCGACACGAACACCGGAAACGACAACCCGACCAGACTGACCAGCCGCGCCACCACGTCGATCCAGCGGTTGCGATGCAACGCCGCCCATACGCCCGCCGGCACCCCCACGATCACCCCGATCAGCATCGCGGCGATGGTGAGGTCGATCGTATGCGGGATCACCGCCCCCACATCCGCCAGGATCGGCCGGTTGGTCACCATCGAGGTGCCGAAATCGCCTTGCACGGAGCGCGCGAGAAAATCCACATACTGCGCCCAGATCGGCCGATCGAGCCCGAGCTTCTCCTGCAAGGCGGCGACCGCGGCCGGCGTCGCCCGATCCCCCAGGATCGCGATCGCGGGGTCCCCGGGCACGATCCGCACCAGCACAAACACCAGCGTCAGCACCGCCCACAGCGTCGGGATCGCCGCCAGCAGTCGGCGTGCGATATAGAAGATCACCCTATTCTGCCCTGCCGGCCGACGCGTAACGCCTCACTTGAAATGGGTCGTCTCGGTGATCAACGGACCCAGCGACAGCGAGCCTTTCAGCTCGTAGCCATAGTCGAGATCGGCCTTGTGTACCCAGGCCTGCAACGTTTCGATCAGCGGCACCGCGCACATCTGCGCGACGATCTTCTTCTGCGCGGTCTGCCACAGTGCGATCTGCTTGGCGCCGTCGGGCTCGGTCCGAGCCGCATCGATCTCGGCGTCGGCGGCCGTGCAATGCGAGAAATTGGTCACCGCGGTGGGCGTCTTCACCGTGCCGCGGGAGTGGTAGAACTGGCTCAGATAGACATCGGCCACCGGGAACCGCGCCGCCGAATAGAACACGATGGCGCTCAAATCCTGCCGGATCATCTGATGGAACGTCGCATGCTCGACCACCTGGAGATCGAGGTTGATGCCGGCCCGCTTCAACTGCGCCTGCACCACCTGCATCTGCGCCAGCATGTTCGGCAGCTGCGTGTGCACCACCTTCAACGTCAGCCCGTCCTTGAAGCCGGCCTCCGCCAGCAGCGCCTTGGCCTTGGCGATGTCGTATTGCGGCAGGCCGTTGTCGGCGGTGTAGCCGAGATTGCCGATCGGGATGATGCTGCCCGGCATGCGCGAAACATCGGCGCCCTGGAACTTCAAAATCTCCGGCCGGTTGATCGCGTACGCAATCGCCTGGCGCACCCGCAGGTCGTCGAGCGGTTTCTGCGCCTGGTTGAGATGCAGGATCGCCTCCTCGCCGGGTTCGAACACGTCCACCACCGCACCCGGCAGCTTCTTCATCCGGTCCACCCAGGTCTGATCCTGGTTGCCGAACTCGAGATCGAGCTCGCCGTTCTGGAATGCCAGGTCGCGCGAGGCATTGGAGGGCAGGAACCGGTAGCTGATCTTCTCGATCTTCGGCGCCCCGCGGAAATACCCCTTGTGCGCCACCAGCTCCAGCGCCTGGTTCGGCGTGTTGGCGGCGAAGGCGAACGGCCCGGTGCCGATCGGCTGGGCGGCGAACTTGTCGCCCAGCGCCTCCACTGCCTTTTTCGAGACGATGAAGCCGCCGCCGTAGTTGGTCACGATCCCGAGCAGGCTCGGCACCGTCTGCTTGAGTGTGATCCGCACCGTGTAGGCGTCGACCGCCTCGACTTTCTCGAAGGAGGCAAAATCGCCCGACGAGGCCGAGCGCTTGGCGTCCCCCGCCTTGGCCAGGCTGAACACCACATCCTCGGCGGTCATTTCGCCGTAGCTGCCATGGAATGCCACGCCGTGGCGCAGCTTGAAGGTCCAGACCTTCTTGTCCGCGCTCGCCTCCCAGCTCTCGGCCAGATCGGGCTCGATATCCGCCGGGCTCATGCTGCCCGGCTTGAAGCGGACGAGACCATTGAACAGCCACGCCACCACCGTCCGGTCGATGGTCGATACCGCGAGATGGGGGTCGAGCTTGCCGACGTCCTGCGCCGCCATGCCGACGATGAGATCGGTCTTGGGCGCCGCCATCGCGGCCGGCAAAAGGGTCGCGGCAAACACGGCGGACAGCAAGGCGCGGCGTAATGTCATATCAGCTCTCCCGATTTCGCCGGAACCATAGCGTGCCCGGTGCCCCGCGCACCAGGGGCTTGAACCCGGATGCGGCGGCGGGGTCAGGACGCGCCGGGCGAGGCCGGCAGATGGAGATCGGCGGCGAGGCCGCCGTCCGGCCCGGGGCTGGCGAGTACCAGCTTGCCGCCATAGAGCGCGGCGAGCTCGGTGGTGATGGTCAAGCCGAGTCCGCTGCCCGGCATGGTTTCATCCAGGCGCACACCGCGCGCCTGGACCTCGTGCAGCTTGTCGGCGGGCAGCCCGGGGCCATCATCCGAAACGCGCACAATCACCTCTGCCCCGTGCGGCCGGACCGTCACCGTCAGCCGCGTTGCCGCCCATTTGCAGCCGTTCTCCATCAGGTTGCCGAGCATCTCGGCCAGGTCCTCGCGGTCGCAGCGCACCCGCAGATCGCTGCTGCCGACGACGGCGATCGCCAGCCCGCGCTCGGCGAACAGGATGCCGAGCGCATGGCCGACCTCGTCGGCCACCTCGGTGACCGCGATGTCCCGTGCCGCGGTGCCGGACAGCGCGGAGGCCCGCGCCCGTACCAGATGATGCTGGATCAGCCGTTCCGCCTCGCCCAGTTCAGTGCCGACCAGGGCGAGATCGCCGCTGCCCAGCGCGTTTCGCACGATCGATAGCCGCGTGCGCAGGGCGTGCGCGAGGTTGCCGACATGATTGCGCACGCGTTCCACCGTCGCCCGGTTCTGCTGGACCAGGGCCTCGATTTCCCGCAGGAGCGGCTGCACCTCGACCGGCAGGTTAGGCTCCGGACCGAGATCGTCGCCCCGGCGCAATCCGGCGATGACCCCGCGCAGCCGGCGCAACCCGCGCAGGCCGACCACCGCCTGGAGCACCACCGCGGCGACCAGCCCCGCCCCCAGCGTCAGGAAGCCGAAGCCGAGGCGCCGACTTGTGCGCTGTTCCTCGGCGATGGTGTCGTCGAGCGCGGCCGCGACCAGGATGTGGAGGGTGCCGCCCGCGCCGGGCGGAACCACGTCGCGCTCGACCAGGCGCAGATGCTGGCCGCGCGGTCCGGGCACGTCCTCCATCAGCACCCCGGGATGACCGAGGCGGCCTGGGCGCAGACGCTCATCCCACAGCGAGCGGGAGGCCAGGATGGCGCCGCCGGGGCCCTCGATCTGGAAATAGACGCCGGACAGCGGCCGGTCGAAGCGCGGTTCGGACACCGGGCGGATCAGGAACGGCCGCCCGTTGTCCAGCCCGGTCGCCACCACCAGCGCATCGAGCAGGCTGACCAGGCGTGCATCGAACGCCGCCTCGGCGGCCTGGGTGACGAGGCCGGCGACCCAGAGCCAGACGATGATCAACCCGAGGGTGACCCAGGCGCCGCTGAGCAGTCCCTGCTGCACTGGGAGTGAACGCAGCGCGGGCAGCGAGCGCAGCCTGGGCAGCACGCGCAACCAGAGCTTCACGGTACCACGAGCCGGTAGCCTTTGCCGCGCAGGGTCTCGATCACGTCCTCGCCGAGCTTGCGCCGCAGCCGCGAGACGATCACTTCCAGCGTATTGGAGTCCTTGTCGAAGCTCTGGTCGTAGAGGTGCTCCGTCAGGTATCCCTTGGTCACCGGGCGGCCGGAATGCAGGGCCAGGACCGCGAGCAATTCGTATTCCAGGGCAGTCAGGCGCGCCGGGGTTCCGTCCACGGTGACCACGTGGTGCACGGTATCGATGGCGAGCCGCCCGCAGGTGATGAGCGCGCGGGCATGGCCGTGGGCGCGGCGGATCAGCGCGTTGATCCGCGCCAGCAGTTCCTCGATGGCAAACGGTTTGGCGAGATAATCGTCGGCGCCCGCGTTCAGCCCTTCGGCCTTTTCGGTCCAGCTGGCGCGCGCGGTCAGGATCAGCACGGGCATGGTCCGCCCGGTGGCGCGCCAGCGCCGGAGCACGCTGAGCCCGTCGATCCGCGGCAGGCCGAGATCGAGGATGACCACGTCATAGGGTTCGGTTTCGCCGAGATGCAGCGCCTGCTCGCCGTCCTCGGCGACGTCGACCGCGTGGCCAGCCTCGCTCAGCGCGGTGCGCAACTGCCGCGCCAGCACCGCCGCGTCCTCCGCCACCAGCAGCCGCATCAGCGGCGCTCCTGCACGGGGCCTTCGGCGTGGATCACCTCGCCGCTGCGCGCATCGAGCACCACGCTGAACAGCCTGCCATCGGGTGGCAGCAGTTCGAACTCATAGGACCAGCTGCCGTCCCGCTCGCGCAGCTCGGCCTCGATGACCTGGCCGAGATAGCGCGACTCGACGCGCCCGAGGAGCGTTGCCAGCGGCTTGATCAGCCCGGCGAGCAGTGCCGCGCGCGCCCGCTCGGGCGATACCACGGTCTCGTCGCCGCGCGCGGGGACCGCGAGCAGCAGCAGGACGGCAAGGCAACGGGCCATCGCGATCACGGAATTCGGCTCCCTCGCCCGATATGGGCCGACACTCAGCAATGCATCCTGTTCGCTCGCGCGGCACAGATCAACTGCCCGTGATCGGCGTCATGGCAGACCACCTTTTCGTGTTCACGGCATTCCGTTCAGCTTCGGTTCAGCTTCGCTCCGCCATGAGGCCAATTGAGAGCGCAATTTTATATTTATCACTGGCGGAGAACTGGCAATGGCGATTTTGCATTGGCGCAATGGTGTGGCTGGCGATTGGAATATTGCCGCCAACTGGGATCTCGGCGCCACGCCCGGGCTCGCCGACGCTGTGCTGATCGATGCCGCCGGGTCCTATAGCGTTGCCATCAGCGGCGCTGACAGCGCCGCCAGCCTGACCCTCAATGCCGCCGGCGCCACGGTGGTGGACACCGGCAACCTCACCCTCGGCGGCGCGCTGGCGCTGACCGCGGGCAGCTTCGACCTTGCCGCGGGCGGCCAGATCACCGGCGGCACGCTGAGCGCGGCCGGCGGCAGCTTCGCCTGGAACGGCGGCACGCTGAGCGGCGCGACCTATCAGGGCGTGCTCGATCTGACCGCGGCGGGCGCCAGCCTGATCGTCGCCAACGGCCTCACCATGACGGGGGCGGGCGGCGTCGGTGCCGGCACGATCAACGCCAATGGCGCTGCCACGTCGCTGACCTTCGCGGGCACCCAGACGCTCGACAACGTGACCCTCAACGCCGGCAACGCGGCCGGCCCGACCGCGACCGCGATCAATTTCGGCGACCTCACGCTGGGCCTGCATGCGGTGCTGAACGAGCAGGGCGCCACCTCGGCCGCCACCCAGTCGATCGAGAGCGGCACCAGCCTGACCAACAACGGCACCATCCAGACCACCCAGGCCGGCGCCGGCGCCACCATCGCGGCGACCACGCTGGTGAACAACGGCCTGATCTCCGACCTCGCCGGCGCCACGCTGCTGCTGCAGACCACCAATTTGACCAACAACGGCACCATCGCCGGGGTCGGCGGGATCGGGGTCAGCGCCACCAACCTGACCAACAATGGTGTCTTCACCGACGCCGGCGGCGTGAGCGCGACCAACTTCGTCAACAACGGCACGTTCAACGACAATGGCGGCTTCGCCACCACGCCTGGCGCGTTCACCAACAACGGTGTGTTCAATCTCGGCGGCTACAACACCTATCTCGCGCTGATCGGCACGTTCTCCGGCACCCCGGCCACCGGCGGGACCGGCGCGGGCACGATCAACATGATCGGCTCGCTCAACCAGCTGCGCCTGATGGGCTCGCAATCCTTTGACGCCGGCACGATCACGCTCTCCGGCACCAGCGAGCAGATCATCGTCGGCACCGGCCAGACCAGCGGCGTCGGCCAGTTGACCTTGGGCGCGCTGGCGGCGATCGACCATCTCGGCGGCACGACACAGCTCACCGGCGGCCAGGTCGTCGTCAACGGCGCCATCAACGCCTCGGGCCTCGGCGGCCTGCTGACGATCAATCCGCAATCCCTGGTCGACAACGGGACGATCAGCGTCACCGGCGGCGACCGCGTGCTGTTCGGCACCAGCGTGACCGGCAGCGGCAGGATCACGATCGGCAGCGGCGGCATCGCGGAAATCGGCGGC
Source organism: uncultured Rhodospirillales bacterium (assembly GCA_903928895.1). Lineage (GTDB taxonomy): Bacteria > Pseudomonadota > Alphaproteobacteria > Acetobacterales > Acetobacteraceae > CAIYPH01. Next base: position 8,679 of record CAIYSR010000130.1, read on the forward strand.
AACGTCGCCAGCACCGATACCGTGGCGTTCACCGACACGAGCAGCGCCACGCTCCGGCTGGATCTCGGCAGCGTCGGCGGGTTCAAAAGCACGATCCAGGGCTTCAGCACTGGCAACACCATCGACCTCGGCGGCATCGTCGCGACCAGCGCGAGCTGGAGCAACGGGGTGCTGACCGTCGCCGGATCCGGCTGGGGGATGACCGGGCCGATCACCCTGGCGATGGCCGGGAATTATGCCGGGGCCACCTTCCATATCGCGGGCGACGGTCTCCTGGCGACACCGCCCGGGTTCGGCTTCGGCATCTATCCGGGCAGCAACATCACGGTGACCGGCGCGGGCGCGCCTGCCCCGGCGCCGCGGGTCTATGGCGGTACGGGCGCGGCGGTTTCGGCGGCCGAGGGCAGCGCCATCACGGCGGCGCTGGCCAGCTTCACCGACAGCAACGCGGCCGATGTGGCGAGCCAGTTCAGCGCCAGCATCCTGTGGGGCGACGGCACCACCACGGCCGGCACCGTGAGCGGTGCGGCCGGCAGCTTCAGCGTGGCCGGCAACCATGCCTATGCCGATGAGGGCAGCTTCGTTACGGCGGTGAGCATCACCAACAGCGCGGACAACGTGACCACCACGCTGGCGGGCAGCGCGACGGCGGTCGAGGCCGATGTGCTTGCCGCGACGGGTGCCCCGGCGATCACCGCCAGCGCCGGCTTGACGTTCAACGGCACGGTCGCGAGCTTCAGCGACACCTATCTCGCCACCGCCGCCGCCGACCTTGCCGCCACCATCACCTGGGGCGACGGCACCACCAGCGTGGGCACCGTGTCGGGCGGCAACGGCAGCTTCAGTGTTGCCGGCAGCCATGCCTATGCCGGCACCGGCAGCGACGCGGTCAGCGTCGTGCTGAAGGACACCCACGGCACGGCGATGGCCACCGCCACCACCACTGCCACTGTCGCGGCGGCGCCCGCGGTTGCTGCCACCGGGCTGACCGTGCTGTCGGTCTCCGATGCGTCGCTCGGCCCGGCAGGGGTGTTCACCACGCCGAACGTGAATTCCGCCTCCGCGACCGCGACCACGATCCCGGGTTCGATCAGCGCCAGCAGCAGCGCCACGGCGAGCGACGCGGTCCACGCGTCTTCCGTGACCACGAACCAGACGGTGACCGCCGCCTGGACGTCGAACGCCGCCGGCACGGCGACGTTCCAGGACACCTGGTCGTCCACCAATGTGCAGCTCGGGGTCAACAACGCCGGCCAGGCCTACGGCATGCAGGCCGGCCCGGATTATGCCAACGCGACCTTCAACGTGTCGCTCGCCACCGCCGGGACGTTCAACCTCGCCTGGACCGCGTTGCTCAGCGGCACAGGTCCGCTGGCCTCGTGGGGCACGACCACCGCGCCGGTCGGTGAATCCGGCTTCCTCAACATGGTCGTCTCGATCGACGGCGGGGCGGCGATGCAGGTTTCGCCGGCCGCCAACGTGGTTCCCACCGGCAGCTTCAGCGGCGCGCTGGCCGCGGGCGCCCACAGCATCAAGATCATGGACTGGTCGAACTACTCCGGCGTCGAATTCACCTCGACCGGCGCCTTCACCGAAACCTTGAACCTTAGCGTCACGCCCGGTTCGCCGCCGCCGCCTCCGGCGCCGCGGGTCTATGGCGGCACGGGCGCGGCGGTTTCGGCGGCCGAGGGCAGCGCCATCACGGCGCCGCTGGCCAGCTTCACGGACAGCAACGCGGCCGATGTGGCGAGCCAGTTCAGCGCCAGCATCCTGTGGGGCGACGGCACCACCACCGCCGGCACCGTGAGCGGTGCGGCCGGCAGCTTCAGCGTGGCCGGCAGCCATGCTTATGCCGACGAGGGCAGCTTCGTCACCGCGGTGAGCATCACCAACAGCGCCGACAACGTGACCACCACGCTGGCGGGCAGCGCGACGGCGGTCGAGGCCGATGTGCTCGCCGCGACGGGTGCCCCGGCGATCGCCGCCACCGCTGGCCTGGCGTTCACCGGCACGGTCGCCAGCTTCACCGACACCTATCTCGCCACCGCCGCAGGTGATCTCGCCGCCACCATCACCTGGGGCGACGGCACCACCAGCGCCGGCACAGTCACCGGCGGCAACGGCAGCTTCAGTGTCGCCGGCAGCCATGCCTATGCCGCCACCGGCAGCGACGCGGTCAGCGTCGTGCTGAGCGATGTGCACGGCACCGCGACGGCGACCGCCACCACCACTGCCACCGTCGCCTCGCCCTATGCGGGCAGCGGCGCGACGTTGAGCGCGGCGGAGGGCAGCGCCGTGACCGCCGCCATCGCCAGCTTCACCGATGCGAACCTCGGCGACACCGCGGCGGCGTTCTCCGCCAGCATCCTGTGGGGCGACGGCACCACCACGGCGGGGACGGTCACCGGTGCCAACGGCAGCTTCAGTGTTGCCGGCAGCCATGCCTATGCCGACGAGGGCAGCTTCGCGGTGGCCACCACCGTGACCCATATCGCCGACGCTGCCACACTGGCGCTGGCGGGCAAGGTCACCGCTGTTGAGGCGGATGTCTTCGCCGTGACCGCGGCCCCCGCCATCGCCACCACCGCCGGCGCGGCCTTCTCTGGCACCGTCGCCAGCTTCAGCGACCTCTACCTCGCCACCGCCGCCGCCGATCTTGCCGCCACCATCACCTGGGGCGACGGCACCACCAGCGCCGGCACCGTGTCGGGCGGCAACGGCAGCTTCAGTGTCGCCGGCAGCCATACCTATGCCGCCGCCGGCACCGATGCGGTCAGCGTCGTGCTTGCCGATGTCCACGGCACGGCGACGGCGACCGCCGCCGGCAGCGCAACCGTTGCCGCGGTGGTGGTTCCCCCCCCGCCGCCGCCGGGCGGGCTGGTGCTCACCACCGGCGAGGATCACCTCACCGGCGGCGCCGGCGATGACATCTTCGTCGCCCGCAGCAACACCTTGTCCAACGGCGATACGCTCAATGGCGGGCTCGGCACCAACACGCTGCAACTCAGCGGCGGCGGCGTGTTCAACCTGTCGATCCCCGACGCCTTCACCGCCATCCAGGTGGTGTCGACGCAGGAAGGGGCCGGTGCGGCGATGCAGACCGTCACGCTGCGCGAGAACACGCATTTCCTGGTCAATGTCGCGGCCGATCCTGCCGCTACGCCGGGCGCCGGCATCACCATCATCGGCGCCGACAATGCCGACGTCATCACCCTGGGCAAGGGCAACGACACCGTCGTGCTCGGGGTGGGCGAGACGGTGAACGGCGGCGGCGGTGTCGCCACCTACCAGGTCAACGGCGACACCATCGGCGACACCATCAACGGCGGCACCGGCAGCAATACGCTGCTGGTTGTGGGCGGCGGCGATCTGGCGATGGGCGCCAACATCACCGGCATCACCAAGGTGCAGCTGGCTGCGCCAACCCACTTCACCGCCAACGCCACCGCCGGCATGGCGATCGCCGGCAGTGCCGCGGGCGGCGATACCATCACAATCGGGGCTGCAAGCCAGAGCGTCGTCTCCGGTGGCGCCAACGAGCATATCCGCGTCACCGCCGCCAATGCCGGTGCGGCGATCGGTGGCGTCGGCGCGGGGAGCACGCTGGAGATCACCACCGGCGGTACCGCCACCTTGGCGGACAGCACCAGCATCGGCACCATCAAGCTCGATGGCGCGACCAACCTGATGCTGAGCAAGATGTCGTTCCTGACCGCGGTCGGCAGTTCGGCGGCCGACAGCATCACCGCCGGGGCGACCGGGCAGACCCTGACCGGCGGCGGCGGTGCGGACACACTCACCGGCTTCTCCGGCGGGTTCGACATCTTCAAGGACACCGCTTCCGGCCTGAACGGGGACCTGATCCGCGGCTTCGTCGCCACCGACAGCATCGACGTCAGCAACCTCGCCTTCGCCGGCGCGGCGCTAAAGGTTGCGGTCAGTGGCGGCAATACCCTGCTCACCTTGACGAGCGGCAGCACGAAATCGGCCTTCACCATGGCCGGCTCGTGGTCCGCGGCCGGGTTCCACCTGGCGACGGACAATGCCGGGGGCACGCTGCTGACCCATAGCTGAGACCGCGCCCGCACGGGTTCCTGCCGTCGCGATGCAACCGCCCGGAATGCTGGACGCCCCAGCATTCCGGGCGGTTTTTTATTTGGCGACTTCTTCCAGCACCCGCTCGGACTGCTTGATGCCGAAGAACTTGATCAGCAGGCCCGGCAGCAGGGCGCCGGGGATGACGATGAACGCGATCCAGCCGAGATGGTTCGGGCCGATGCCGTAGAGCGGGCCGAGCGAGGTGACGCCGGCCCAGGCGCCGAGATGGCCTAGTCCGTCGGTCCAGGCGAAGGCGACCGAGCGGATGCGGGTGGGGAAGGCGATGGCGGTGTAGTTGTAGAGGTTGAACAGGAACAGCGACGTGCCGATCCGGCTGAGGCAGATACCGACGATGAACCCGGGCACGGTCGGCCACAAATACATCAGGGTCCAGCCGAGGCTGAACGACACCGCGGCGGCGAGCAGCACGTCGCGCCGTTCGACGCGCTCGCCGAGCCAGGCGTTGAACATGAAGGCGCAGAAGGTGACCATCGAGGCGAACATCGAGAGCTGGAAGACGTGCTCGCCCTCCCAGCCATGGTCGACCATGTAGACCAGCAGGAAGGCGCCGGGGCCGTAGACGATGCCGGGATAGGCGAGCAGCCAGCAGACCAGGATCAGGATGCTGCGCCCGCGATATTCAGGGTTGGTGATGATTTCCAGAAGCTGACCCTTGGCGGCGCGGCCGACCACGCGCCGCGTCGGGTCGGGCACCGGCAGCGGGCCGGTGATAGCGGCGATGCGGCGTTCGAGCTGGCGCAGCACGCTGTCGGCCTCGTCATGGCGGCCATGGGCTTCGAGCCAGCGTGGTGATTCCGGCAGGCGGAAATAAAGCAGCGGCAGCAGGATGAAGACCTGGATGACGACGCCGAGCCAGACGAATTCGCGCCACAGGCCGAATTCCTTCGGCATCATCTTGCTGGCGGCCAGGGCGATGAAGACGCCGACGACGGCGGTGCTGGCCTGCGAGGTCAGCATGGTTTTGTTGCGCACGGAATGCGACGTCATCTCGGAGAGATAGACCGCATGGGTGGCGACGATGCCGCCGACGCCGAGCGTGCTGAGGATGGAGAACAGCACCAGCGGCACGAAATCGGTGACGAAGGCGAAGGGGCACAGGCAGATGCCGGCCAGCGCGGTCGACAGCAGGATGGCCGGGCGTCGGCCGTATTTGTCGGCGACGTAGCTCATCATATAGGTCCCGAGCAGGACGCCGAGGCCGACCTGGAGCGCCTGGATGACGGCGTACTGGGTGTTTGTGATGAGCCCGAGCGGGCGCCAGACGAAGGGGTAGAGCCGGGCGCCGATGCCGTCGGTGTCGACGATGATGAAGCCCCAGGTGATTTCCACCAGGATGGCGAGTTCCCATTGCACCCGGGTCAGCGGCAATCGGTCGATGCGGCCGGAAATCAGGTAGGCGCCGGCATCGTTGGCGGCGTCGGATTCGGCGTGACCATTGGCGGCCATCATTCTTGTCCTCCCTGCTGCGCCGTGCCGCCGGCCGCGCTGAGAAGGGCGATGCCGTCGCGCCACGATCGTTATTGACGCGCAGCCTATGCGGCGGGGGAGTGGGTTGGCAAGCCTGCGGCGCGCGCAGGCGCTGCGGCGCGCCCGCGGCGTCAACGACAGGTTAACGCGGGGACCCTAGATTCGGCCCCTGCGAGACGCTCGTTCAGGCCGCGTGGGCGGCTTCCATCATGGCGCGGGCCGACTGAATGCGGTCCATCGCGGTGTCCAGCGTGACCACGTCCATCTTGTCGGCCGCCGCGTAATCCGCCTCGGCGGCGGCGAGGCGACGTTCGCCCTCGGACTTGGAGACCTCGGCCGACGGGGTTGCCTCGGTGGCGAGGACGGTGACCCGTTCCGGCGTGACTTCCGCGAACCCGCCGGAGACGTAGAGTTCCTCTTTCACCACGCCGCCCTCGTAGAGGCGGATCGTGCCGCCGCGCAGCAGCACGATCATCGGCGAATGTCCGGGCAGCACGCCCATTTCGCCCTCGTAGGCCGGCAGCACCACCATCTCGACGGGGCGAGACAGCAGCAGCTTCTCCGGACTGACGATCTCGAGTTCGACCGGCATCGTCTGTGCTCCTGGTTAGGCCGAGGCCTTCATCGCTTCGGCCTTCTTGACGGCCTCTTCGATGGTGCCGACCATGTAGAAGGCGCCTTCCGGAAGATGGTCATACTCGCCGGCGACGATCGCCTTGAAGCTGCGCACGGTGTCGGCGATGGGCACGAACACGCCGGGGAAGCCGGTGAAGACTTCGGCGACATGGAACGGCTGGCTCAGGAAGCGCTGGATCTTGCGGGCGCGGGCGACGACCAGCTTGTCCTCTTCGGAGAGTTCATCCATGCCGAGAATGGCGATGATGTCCTGGAGCGACTTGTAGGTCTGCAACACGCGCTGCACTTCGCGCGCCGTGGTGTAGTGCTCGTCACCGACGATGCGCGGATCGAGCGAGCGCGAGGTCGAGTCGAGCGGGTCCACCGCCGGATAGATGCCGAGTTCGGCGATCTGGCGCGACAACACGGTGGTGGCGTCCAAGTGGGCGAAGGAGGTGGCGGGCGCCGGGTCGGTCAAATCGTCGGCCGGCACGTAGATGGCCTGCACCGAGGTGATCGAACCCTTGTTGGTCGAGGTGATGCGCTCCTGCAGCGCGCCCATGTCGGTGGCCAGCGTCGGCTGGTAGCCCACCGCGGAGGGGATGCGGCCGAGCAGCGCGGAGACTTCGGCGCCGGCCTGGGTGAAGCGGAAGATGTTGTCCACGAAGAACAGCACGTCCTGGCCTTCTTCGTCGCGGAAGTATTCCGCCACCGACAGACCCGACAGCGCCACACGGGCACGCGCACCCGGCGGCTCGTTCATCTGGCCATACACCAGCGCCACCTTGGAGCCTTCG
>CAIYSR010000131.1 GCA_903928895.1 uncultured Rhodospirillales bacterium
CAAGCCAACCGCCTCCTCCGCCCCGTCTGCCGCATGCTCGGCGTCCCCCCGCCGGTCCCCCTGCCGCCCCGAGCCCAAGCCGCGCGCCCCGCGCGGCCACGCAAGCCGCGCCGCGCGAGACCGCCCAGACCCAGCCCGCCGGCGGCACGCACGAGCCCGCCGCGCGCCCCCGAACCCAGCTTCGCCCAGTACCCGCTCGGCCTCCGCCTTCTGCCGCTCTGACCGCCCTGGCTTGCGCACGCCCATATTGTTCCGATATCATAATATAAACGGCACTCCCCTTTACACACCCCCCACCCGCGTCGATCCTGGCTCCGCAACGGCGAGGACTCCCCCGGCATGGCGTCAGCGCCGGCACCAGACGACGACCCCGACATCTCGCCGCGCTGGCGCATCACCCTCGTCGCCATGGTGAGCGTACAGCTCATCATGTCGCTCTCCTTCACCATCCTCAGCCCGATCATGCCGCTCTTCCTCCCCCAGGTCGGCGTGACCACGATCGTGGAACTCGATCTCTGGTCCGGCGGCCTCGCGGCCATCACCTCCTTCATCGCCGCCTTCGCCGCCCCCATCTGGGGCCGCATGTCCGACAAATACGGCCGCAAGCCCATGGTCCTGCGCGCCTCCGCCGCCATCGGCATCCTCACCATCCTGATGGGCCTCGCCCAGTCGCCCTGGCATCTGCTGGCGCTGCGCGTCGTCATGGGCGCGCTCGCCGGCTTCAGCACCGCCGCCGTCGTCCTCGTCACCACCCAGGTTCCGCGCGGCAAGCTCGGCAGTTCCCTCGGCTGGCTGTCCACCGGCCAACTCACCGGCTCGCTGATCGGCCCCGTCATCGGCGGCCTGCTCGCCGACCTCACCGGCTCCTACCGCCAGCCCTTCTATGTCGCCGGCTCGGTCTCGCTGCTCGCCTTCGTCGTCTGTCTCTTCCTGGTCCCCGAGCGCTTCACCCCGCCCAAGGAGCCCAAGGAACGCCCTTCCATGATCGCCGGACTGCGCATCCTCACCCGCGTGCCCGCCATGGCCGCCCTGGTCGGAGTGCTGCTGCTCTCCCAGTTCGGGGTGCAGGCGATCTTCCCCATCATCACCCTTTTCATCCAGGAGATGATCGGCAACCGGCCGGAACTCGCCACCCTCTCCGGCTTCGCCTTCTCCGCCTCGGGCCTCGCCGGCGTCATCGCCGTCCCCCTCCTCGGCCGCCTCAGCGACCGCATCGGCCAGCGCCGCGTCCTCCTCTTCGCCATCGCCGGCGCCGCCCTGATGACCGCGCCGCAGGCCTTCACCAGCAACTACTGGGTCTTAGTCGCCGAGCGCTTCGGCGTCGGCTTGTTCGTCGGCGCCATCGTGCCGATGACCAACACCCTGGTCGCGAAAATGACCGAGCCCGACGCCCGCGGCTACACTTTCGGCCTCACCCAGTCCGCCTATTTCCTCGGCAACTCGCTCGGCCCCCTCACCGGCGGCGCCGTCGGCGCCGCCTTCGGCCTGCACTGGGTCTTCCTCGTCACCGCCCTGCTGCTCGCCGCCTCCGGCATCGCCGTCTACACCTCCGTCCCCAATCCCCCGCCCGACTAGGTCCCGCCCCCATGTCCCCCGAGCCCACCTCCGCCCAGCCCACCGGCGCCGACGCCGTGCCGGACCGTCACGGCGACAACCTCTATCGCGCCGATCCCGACCTTGCCCGCCTCCTCGCCCTCTATCTGCCGCCCGACCTCGACACCCACCTTGCCCCCCATCTCGACCGCCTCGGCGCCCTCGCCGGCGGCGAGCTCGACGACCTCGCAGGCACCGCCGACCGCAACCCCCCGGTCCTGCGCCACCGCACCCGTCGCGGCGAGGACCGCCAGTCGATCGCATATCACCCCGCCTACCGCCGGCTCGAACAGGTCGCCTTCGGCCAGACCCTGATCGCTCTGCCGCTGATGCAGCGCCAGCTCGCCAAGATGCTGGTCCGCGCCGAGCAGGCCCGCAGCATGATGTTGCAGACCGCCGAGGCGCTGCGCCGCTCCGATCTGGGCGAGCCCGGCGCCTACGCCCTGCTCCGCATCCTCACCCCGCTGCTGAAATTCCGCGCCTGCCGCGACGCCCGCGGCGTCACCGGCGATGCGATGGAGGTGCGCGGCGGCGTCGGCTACATCGAGGAATGGCCTGATGCGCGGCTGCTGCGCGACGCCCATCTCGGCTCGATATGGGAGGGCACCAGCAATATCGTGGCGCTCGACGTGCTGCGCGCCGCCAGCCGCGAGGGCGCGCTGGAAGCCCTCTCCGCCCATGTCCGCGGCCTGCTCGATGCTTCCGACCAACACGAGGGCCTGCGCGATGCCTTCCACCGCGCCGTCGCCCTGGCGATGACCGCCACCACCACCCCGGTTCTGGCCCGCCAGGCCGCGAGCGGGCTCTACCACGTCACCTCCGCCGCGGCGCTGGCCTGGGAAGCAACCCGCCTGGCCGATCCGCGGCGCCACGCCCTCGCCCGCATGGTGCTGCGCCACCGCGTGCTGCCGCGCGATCCGCTGGACGCCGGAGGCGCGGACGACCTCGCGATCGTGATGGAGGGTTAGCCGGGCAGGCGGGAGCCGATCAGCCGCAGCGCCTCGGCCACCGTGGCGCGGCGCACCTCGCCGCGCGAGCCGGGAAAGATATGCGACAGCACGATGGTCTCGCCGCCGCGCGCCGCACAGCCGAACCACACCAGCCCGACCGGCTTGGCCGGCGTGCCGCCGCCGGGGCCTGCGACCCCGGTCACCGCGACCGTGATCCCGGCCTGCGAGCGCGCCAGCGCGCCTTCCGCCATGGCCCGCGCCACCGGCGCGCTCACCGCGCCATGGGCGTCGATCAGTGCGGGATCGACCCCGACCAGATCGGCCTTGGCGGCATTGGTGTAGGTGACGAAGCCGCGATCGACGACGTCCGAACTGCCCGCGATCGCGGTCAGCGCGGCTGCGATCAGCCCGCCTGTGCAGCTCTCGGCGGTCGCCAGCATCACCCCGGCCGCGCGGCAGCGCTGCAACAGGGCCTCGGCTTCGTGCAGGATGGCGTCATCGATCATGGCGGTGGGTTCCCGGTGATGTCGGCGAGCAGGCCGAAGAAGCCGCGCTTGCGGGCCGACTGGATCGACCAGTCCACCGGCAGGCTCTGATAGCCCTCGGCGAAGCCCTCGCCGATCCGCCGATAATCGAAGAACCCCCAGCCCGCGCCGGCGCGCAGGGCGGCCAGCATGTGGTTGTCGGGCGCGGCGAAATCGGCGTGGTCGTCCTCGTTGAACAGGATCGGCTGGCCACGGAACCCCGGCGAGGCGCGCACCGCGGCGACCATGGCCGCGATGCCGGCCGGCGTCGCGACAGTGTTGCCGTGCAGCAGGATGAAGTCGGAGACCGCGATCAACCCGTCCGGCGGCACCATCGCGCCGGCGCAGCTGGTGCTGACCTGGAGGCGCCCCCAGGTCGCCTCGCGCACCCTGGTGACGAGTTCGGCGCAGCTTCCGGGGGTCAGGATGGGGTGGTTGAAGCCGGGACTGCCGATGCCGTCGCCGATTTCGATCAGCACATTGCGCCAGCCGCCGGCCATGACGTGCCCGATCGTGGTGTCGAGCGCCCGCACCACGGCGGCCTCGTTGACCAGCCGGCGCGAGGCCCAGCCGTAGAACAGCCCGAGGATCACCGCGACGCCGGCCGCATCGGCGGCGTCGAGCACATGCTCGAGCCGGCCCAGCGTGTCCGACAGCGGGGTGCCGTCGGCGGCGAAGCCGGAGAAGTTCCACGGATGGTTCCAGCTATAGCCCTGCGGCGAACCGCCTTGCATGTTGATGCAAACGGCATCGAGCCCGTGGCGCCGGTAGTGCGGCAGAGCGGCAGCGAATTCGAAGGTGTTACGCGCCGGGTCCCACGGACCGTCGGCATAGGCCCAGACTCCGCGGGTGGCCTGGTTGCGGTCATCGACGATGGCATTGGCCATCCGCGCGACGAACAGCAACCCCTCGACCTCCTGGCCGCGGAAGGCGCGGCCGGCATGGGTCGGCGCCCCGTTGCGGGTGAAGTGCCTGCCGTCGATGCCGATCACGGTGCGGGGCTTGTTCATGGCCGGCGGACTATAGGGCGCGTGCTGGTATCATGTCAGTCCAGCAGGCCGGGCCAGCCGGTCCGGACCATCCAGATCAGCAGGGCGGCGACGGCACCGGCCACCACATCGTCGGCCATCACCCCCTGCGCGCCGCCCAGGCGCTCGGCGGTGCGGATGGGGCCGGGCTTGACGATATCGAACACCCGGAACAGCACGAAGGCCGCGAGCAGGCCGGGGAAGGACAAGGTGGCCAGCGGCAACATGGCGATCCACTGGCCGACGAATTCGTCCACCACCACCCAGCCGGGATCGTCCACCGCGTCGCACGCCGTGACCGCCCACAGGCCCGCCAGGTAGAACACGGCGGCGGCCACCGGCAGCAGCGGCGGCCAGACCCACATCATGCCGGCGCCGAGCACGACCGCAACGAAGGAGCCGATGGTGCCCGGCGCCGGGCGCAGCAGGCCGCTGCCGAAGCCGCTGGCGAGAAACCGGGCGAAATTCATCGGAACGGCCTTCATCGCAGCCACGGCGTCAACGGGTGGGGCCGGGTTTCGCCGCGCCGGGCGCGGTAGATCACCTGGTTCTCGATCACCCGCTGCACGTAGTTGCGGGTTTCGGCGAAGGGGATCAGCTCGATCCAATCGATCATGTCGGCCTCGCCGAGCCGGGGGTCGCCATTGGCGCGGAGCCACTCGGCGACCCGGCCGGGGCCGGCATTGTAGCCTGCCACGATCAGCGGCACGGCGCCGCCGAACTGGTCGGACAGGTCGCGCAGATAGGCCGCGCCGATCCGCATGTTGTAGGCGGGATCGAGCACCAGGGCCGGCACCGAGGCGGGCAGGCCGAGCTTCCTGGCGGTCTGCGCGCCGGTGGCGGGCATGATCTGCATCAGGCCGCGGGCGCCGACGGGGCTGATGGTGGTGCTGTCGAAGCTGCTTTCCTGGCGGATCACGCCCAGCACCAGCGCCACCTCCGGCACCGGGCCGGGCGGCGGCACGACCGGCTGCGGCCAGCCGCTGTCCATCAGCAGCACGCCATCGCGCCCGGCCTTGCGGGCGAGCGCCACGGCGGTTTCGGGCAAGGCGAGCTTGGTCGCGAGGTTGGCCACCAGCACCCGGTCGGCCGGATCGGGCGCCACCTCGTCGAGCCGCAGCAGGAAGGATTGCGCGCGCCTTGCCTCGCCCCATTGCACCAGCAGCGTGGCGGCGCGGGCGAGTTCGCGCCGCGCCACCTCCATCGCCCGCGCCGGGTCGGCCGGCGGGTCGCCGGCGGCGACGATGCGCAGGGCGAGTGCGGCTTCGCCGAGGGTGAGCGCGGCGAGCTGGCCATAGAACGTGTTGGGCCAGCGCGCGCCCTCGGCATAGGCGGCGGACGCGGCGTCGGCGTGGCCGGCGGCGGCCTCGGCGCGGCCGATCCAGTACTGCGCCCTTCCCTGGGTGATTGCCGCCTTGGACAGGGCCGCCAGGCGCCTGAAGTGGCCGAGCGCGCGGGGCGGATCGTTCATCCGGCGGAGCGCGATGAAGCCGGCGAGGAACTCGGCATCCACCGCCGGCTCGGCCGCGCTCTGGGCGTGGCCGGCGACCAGGGCGTAGGCGCCGGCCGCGTCACCGTCGCGCAGCCGGCGGCGGGCGAGTTGCTGGCGTTCGGCCCAGAAGACGGGGCGCCGTTCGGCGACGGCGGCTTTTTCGGCGGGGGTGCCGGAGGTGGACCACCACGCCAGCGCCGCCTCGTCGCGCCCGGCGCGGCGCAGGGCCTGGGCCTGGTCGAGGAACAATTCGGGGTCCTGCCGAGCCTTGTCGCCGAGCGCGGCAAGGAGCCTGGGCGCTTGCGGATCGTCGCGGCGCACGGCGAGACGGGCCTCGGCGAGCGGTATCTCGGCCTTGCTCAGGCGGGCGATCTGACGTTGCAGCGCTTCCTGCTGCTGGCGCAGTGCCGCGGGTTGGCGCGGCGCGTCGGCGGCCAGCAGGCGGGCGAAGCGGGCGCTGTGGTCGGAGGGCGTGAGCACCGCGCCGCGCTCGAGCAGGAAGGCCTGCTCCCAGGCCGGTTCGGTGCCCCCGGCTTCGGTCACGCCGGCGACCCAGGCCCGCCGCGTCATCGTTGCCACCTCGGTCGGCCTGCCGATGCGCGCGAAGGTGGTGGCGCAATGCAGCAGCGCCGCCGCCGGACGCGGTGGCTCGCGGGCGCATTCGCGCGCCACCAATGCGTCGTCGGGTTCGCTGGCCAGCGCCTCGTCGCGGCGCCGCCCCAGGCTCGCCTGGAGCGGCCAGTCGGGGCTGGCCTGGATGAAGGCGGCGATCTCGGCGGTGCCGGCGGCGCCGGGAGCGAGCAGGCGGAAATAGGTGACGAGGCGGGCGGCCACCGGATCGGCGTAGCGCGCCGCCGCCGCCGCGGCGGCGGCCCAGCGGTCGGCCCGGACATGGGCCATGACGTCGCTGTCGTCGATGACCGGAACGAGGGTGGCCACGGGGGCGGGCGCCGCCCCGGCCGGGGTGGCCGCGAACGCCAGGGCGACGGGCAGGAGAAGCCGAAGGAGACGTGCCATGCGGCCTTGTATCGCGCCCTGGCCTTGCGGTGCATCCCCCTCGGCCCTACCCTTGAATCACTTAAACTTGCCAATCACCGGAGGACGTCGCGATGCTCAAAGGGTCTCTCGTTGCGCTGATCACGCCCATGCATGCGGACGGATCGCTCGACGAGAAAAAACTCGCCGAGTTCGTGGACTGGCAGATCAAGGAAGGCACGGTCGGCCTGGTTCCCACCGGCACCACCGGTGAATCGCCGACGCTGACGCACGACGAGCACAAGCGCGTGGTCGAGATCACGGTCGAAGTGGCCGCCGGCCGCGTCCCCGTCATCGCCGGCACCGGTTCCAACTCCACCGCCGAGGCGCTCGACTTTTCGCAGCACGCGAAGAAGGCCGGCGCCGACATGATCATGCTGGTGACCCCCTACTACAACAAGCCGACCCAGGAGGGGATGTATCTGCACTTCTCCACCGTGGCCGACGCCGTCGACCTGCCGATGATCATCTACAACATCCCGCCGCGCAGCATCGTCGACATGACGCCCGAGACCATGGGCCGGCTGGCCAAGCACAAGAACATCGTCGGCGTGAAGGATGCCACCGCCAACCTTGCCCGCCCCTACCACACCCGCAAGGCCTGCGGCGCCGACTTCGTCCAGTATTCCGGCGAGGACCATACCGCGCTCGCCTTTCTCGCCGTCGGCGGCCATGGCTGCATCTCGGTGACCGGCAATATCGCGCCGCGCCTCATCAGCGACATGCACAAGCTGTGGCAGGACGGCAAAATCGACGAAGCCATGGAAATCCAGGAGCGGCTGATCCCGCTGCATGACGCGCTGTTCTCGGAGACCAGCCCCGGCCCGGTGAAATACGCCGCCTCGCTGCTCGGCCTGACCTCCGAACATGTCCGCCTGCCGCTCGCCCCTCCGGCCGAAGCTACCCGCGCGCGCGTCCGCGCCGCGATGGTGCATGCCGGGCTGCTGAACTGATGGCAGCATGAACGCGGCCACCGCCAAACGAAAATCGAGCCTGATCAGCCACGGCATCGCGGCGCAGAACCGCAAGGCCCGCTTCGACTACACCATCAAGGAAACCATGGAGGCCGGCGTCATCCTGCTCGGCCCCGAGGTGAAGAGCCTGCGCGCCGGCCGCGCCACGCTGACCGAGGCGTGGGCGGGGGAGCGCGAGGGCGAGCTCTACCTGTTCAACTGCTACATCCCGGAATACCAGGGCGGCGTGCTGTCGCGCTTCGAGCCGCGCGCGCCGCGCAAGCTGCTGGTCAAGCGCAAGGAAATGCGCCGCCTGCTGGGCGCCGTCGCCCGCGACGGGATGACGCTGGTGCCGCTCGATATTCATTTCAATGACCGCGGCATCGCCAAGATTCAGCTCGGTTTGGGGGCGGGGCGCAACAAGGCGGACAAGCGGCACGCGATCGCCGATCGGGATTGGCAGCGGGACAAGGCGCGGCTGATGCGGGATCGGGGGTAGGGAGCAGAAGGAAGGGCTTCTTTTTTGGAAAAAAGAAGCAAAAAACTTCTATCCGTTTATCTTGGCCGTGCGGTGTGCGCCGCGCCATGATCTTGTTGCAGGCTATAACGCATGGCGTTATAGTGACCCCATGATCGTCAGTTTCCGCTCGGCCGAAACGCGGCGCATCTGGAGCGGCGAACGCAGCCGGCGCTACCCCGGCGAAATCCAAGCAACCGCCCTTCGCAAACTCCGTCTCCTCGCCGCCGCCCAACGCCTGGAAGACCTCCGCATCCCCCCGGGCAACCGCCTCGAAGCCCTGCGCGGCGACCGCGCCGGACAACACAGCATACGCATCAATGACCAATGGCGGATCTGCTTCCGCTGGACCGCAGGAGGACCTGACGATGTCGAAATCGTCGACTATCACTGAGCTTCTCCCCAATCCGCACCCGGGTGAAATCCTGGCGCTCGAATTCATGGTACCGCTGGGGTTGTCGCAGAACGCGCTTGCCCGCGCGGTTCATGTCCCGCCGCGGCGGATCAATGAGCTCGTGCATGGCCGCCGCTCCGTCACCGCCGACACCGATCTGCGTCTTGCCCGCTATTTCGGCCTGTCCGAAGGGTTTTTCCTGGGGCTTCAGGCCGAGTTCGACTTGCTGGAACGCAAGCGGACACTCGGCGAAGCGCTCGCCATGATCGAGCCGCGGGCGGCATGACCGACGATTCCCCCGCCGACAGCAAGCTGGTCCGGGCCAAGCGGCGCTGGGCGGAGGAGGGGCGGCTGTTGACCGGGACAACGGCGGACCCGGCGGTGGCGCGGCTGCCGCCGGGGCAGCGCCTGGTGCGGGACTGGCCGGTGCTCGATCTTGGCAATCAGCCGCTGGTCGATGCGGCGCGGTTCCGGCTCGATATCGGGGGGGCCGTCAGGCGGCCGATCACGCTGCGGTTCGATGACTTCATGGCGCTGCCGATGACCGAGAGCGTGTCGGACATGCACTGCGTGACCCAGTGGTCGCGCTACGACAACCGCTGGCAGGGCGTTTCGGCGCGCACGCTGATTGATCTGGTGGAGGTGTCGGACAAGGCGCGCCACGTGATCTTCCATGCCGTCGACGGCTACGCGACCAACGTCCGGCTCGACCAGTTCGACCAGCCCGATGTGCTCCTCGTCCATAGCTGGGAGGGCGGGCCCATCACGCGTGAACACGGCGGACCCGTGCGCGTGCTGATCCCGCGCCTCTATCTCTGGAAGTCGGCCAAGTGGATCCGGCGCATCGAATTCTCCATCACCGACCAACCCGGCTTCTGGGAAGGCAACGGCTACCACAACAATGCCGACCCCTGGTTGGAGGAGCGCTACAGTTAAGGCAAGCGCTTCTTTTTTGGAAAAAGAAGAAGCGTTTGCCCGCGCTGGCCCGTCGACGGCAATGACCGCAACCGGACGAAGTTTTTTTGTTTCTTTTTTTCCAAAAAAAGAAACGCTTCCTCCCTTGCTGTCACCGCCTCCGAAAACCCCTTGCACCGACGCGACGCGGTGATTCACCTGGGGCCATGACCGCCCCCCCGTTCTACCGCGACCGTGCCTTGTGGATCATCGCCGCGTTCGGCTTCGTCTCGGGGCTGCCGCTGGCGCTGTCGGGCTTCACCCTGCGGCAGTGGTTGACCGAGGGGCAGGTGTCGCTGGCGGCGATCGGGCTGACCGCCAATATCGGGCTGTCCTACACGTTGAAGTTCTTGTGGGCGCCGCTGCTGGACGAGGTGCGCCCGCCGTTCGGGCTGGCGCGGTTCGGGCAGCGGCGGGGCTGGCTGCTGCTGGTGCAGCCGCCGCTGGCCGCCTGTATCGGCTGGCTGGCGCTGAGCGATGCGGCGGCGGCGCCGGTGGCGGCGATCGCGGCGGGGGCGTGCATCGCGTTTTTTTCGGCGACACAGGATATCGCGGTCGATGCCTGGCGGATCGAGGCGTTCGCGCCGAACCGGCAAGGGGCGGCGCTCGCGCTGTATGTGTGGGGCTACCGGCTGGCGATGCTGGTCTCCGGGGCGGGGGTGATCGCCGCGGTGGGGCTGGTGGGCTGGCATGTGGCGCTGGGGGCGATGGCCGTGCTGGCGGCGGCGGGCATGGCGGTGACGCTGCTGGCGCCGGAGCCGGCGGCGGTGATTTCGGCCCGCGCCGGGGGCTGGATGCAGCGGTCGGTCCATGCGGTGAAGGGGCCGATGGGGGAGTTTCTCGGCCGCGCCGGGGCGTGGGTGATCCTGGCCTATGTGGCGCTGTTCAACCTCGGCGAGGCGATGGCCGGGGTGATGCTGGCGCCGTTCTACCGCTATCTCGGCTTCGACCGGGCCGCGGTGGCCGCCGCGATCGGGCCGTTTTCGCTGGTGGCGACGATGGCGGGGATCGGGCTGGGCGGGCTGCTGGTGGCGCGGATCGGGTTGCAGCGGGCGCTGGTGTCGACCGGGTTCATCCAGATGGCGGCGATGGCGCTGTATGTGGCGCTGAGCACGCTGCCGGGCAATCATCCGGTGCTGTACGGCACGGTGGTGACGGAGGCGTTCGTGCAGGGGCTCGCCTCGGCGGCGTTCCTGGCCTACCTCTCCGGCCTGTGCCGGCGCGAATTCGCGGCGACCCAGTATGCGCTGCTGACCTCGGTGGCGCCGATCGCCTCGCACACGGTGGGCGGGTTTTCGGGGTTCCTGGCGGCGGCGGTGGGGTGGACCTGGTTCTACACGATCGCGATGGGCGCGGCGCTGCCGGGGATGGTCGTGATGCTGTATATCATCCGCCGATACCCGCCGCAGGAGCAACCGTCGTGATCAAGCAACCCGCCCGCTACCCTGACCTCGCCGATCCGCAGGCGCGGCCGCGCTATGCGGGGATTTCGACGTTTTTCCGCACCGAGCCGACTCAGGACCTGGCGGCGGTGGATATCGGGATCATCGGCGTGCCGTTCGATGGCGGGGTGACCAACCGGACCGGGGCGCGGCATGGGCCGCGGGCGGTGCGCGAGCAGTCGAGCCTGCTGCGGCGCTACAACGCGGCGACCGGGATCCGGCCGTTCGAGCTGGCCCGGGTGCGCGACCTCGGGGATTGCTGGATCGAGCAGCCGTTCGAACTGACGGGCGCGCTGGCGGAGATCGAGGCGTTCCTGCGCGTGGTGGTGGCGGCGGGCGTGGTGCCGCTGTCGGTGGGTGGCGACCATTCGATTTCGTGGCCGATCCTGCGGGCGGTGGCGGCGGCGGGACCGGTCGGGCTGATCCATATCGATGCGCATTGCGACACCGGGGACGACTACCTGGGCTCGCGCTTCCATCACGGGGCGCCGTTCCGCCGGGCGGTGGAAGAGGGGCTGATCGATCCGAAGCGGACGATCCAGATCGGCATTCGCGGGACGACGAACGATCCGGACATGTGGGGGTTCAGCCGGGACTCGGGGATGCGGGTGCTGGACATGGAGGAGTTCCACGACCAGGGCTGGGCCTTCGCGGTGCGCGAGGCGCGACGGGTGGTGGGCGAGGGGAAGGTGTATCTGACCTACGACATCGACAGCCTCGACCCGTCGCAGGCGCCGGGGACGGGGACGCCGGAGGCGGGGGGGCTGTCGGCGCTGGAGGCGATGCGGCTGCTGAGGGGCTTGCGCGGGGTGGATTTCGTCGGCGCCGATCTGGTGGAGGTGGCGCCGCCGTTCGATCCGGGGACGCTGACGGCGTTCAACGGGGCCTCGCTGCTGTTCGAGATGCTGTGCCTGCTGGCGGAGGCGCGCAGCGTCCGGGGTTAGGCTTTTGGAAGTTGCACGACGAAACGGGCGCCGGCGATGGTGCCGTCGGGGTGGTGGAGGTTTTCGGCGCTGATTTTGCCTTTCAGGGCGGCGACGATCTGGCGGCTGATGGAGAGGCCGAGGCCGGAGTGCTGGCCGAAGCGTTCGGCCTTGGGGCGTTCGGAATAGAAGCGCTCGAAGATGTGCTCGAGCCGGTCGGGCGGGATGCCGGGGCCCTGGTCCTCGATGGCGAGTTCGATCATGGCGCCGGTGTCGCGGGCGCGCAGGGTGATGGTGCCGTTGGGCGGCGAGAAGGAGATCGCGTTGCCGATGAGGTTGCGCAGGACCTGGACCAGGCGGCCCTCGACGCCCTGCACTTCGAGCGGGGCGGCGGGGGCGTCGAGGATCAGATGGGCCGCGCTGTCGCCGCGGGTGGATTCGTTGATGTCGGCGAGGGTTTCCAGGATCGGGCGGATGTCGACGGTTTCGACGGCGACGCGGGAGAGTTCGGCGTCGATGCGCGAGGAATCGGAGATGTCGGAGATCAGGCGGTCGAGGCGGCCGACGTCCTCGGCGATGATGGCGAGCAGGCGCCGCTGTTTGTCCGGGTCCTCGATGCGGCGCAGGGTTTCGATGGCGCTGCGGATGGAGGAGAGCGGGTTTTTGATTTCATGGGCGACGTCCGCGGCGAAGCGTTCGATGGCGTCCATGCGGGCCCACAGGGCGCGGGCGGACTCGGAGAGCGCCTGGGCGAGCAGGCCGATCTCGTCGTCGCGGGCGAGCAGCCCCTCGGGCATGGCGCCGGAGCGGCCGCTGCCTTCGCGCATGCCGGCGGCGGCGCCGGCCAGGCGCAGGATGGGGCGGGCGATGGTGAGGGAAAGATACCAGGACAGGGCGAAGGTCAGCACCAAGGCGAGGGTGAACAGGCCGAGGATGGAGACGCGGACGGCGAGCAGGCTGTCGTCGACCTCGCGGGCCTCGCGGGTGACGAGGAGGATGCCGACCGAGACGCGGTTGCGCATGACCAGTTCGGAGATCGTCACCAGCAGGCGGTTGTCCAGGGTGCGGCGGATATAGGGGGGCATCTGGCGGGCTTCGTCGGTGCCGGTGAGGCGGAGTTCCTCTTTCACATCGGGCTGCCATTCGGGGCCGGCGGCCTGGGGGCCGCTGTCGAGCAGGGGGGCGCCGCCGGTGTGGGGCAGGAAAGCGAGGACGCGGTCGTAGATGGTGCCGATGGTGCCGAGCAGCGGGCCGCGCTCGACCGGCGGCGGCAATGGCTCGGTGACGACGGCGCCGCCGGCGCCTTCGCGCACGCGGCTGTCGGCGACGAGGAGCCCGTCCGGGGCATAGACCCGGGCCTGGGCGTTGGGGGTGGGTTCGGTGAGGCGGCGCAGGAGCGGGCGGGCCTGGTCGGGGGCGAGTTTGGCCGGGCCGGTGCCGTCCTCGCGCACGGCGGCCTCGCCGAGGGCGGCGGCATAGATGCGGCCCTGTTCGCGCAGATTGGTGACTTCGGAGCGGAGCAGGCCGTTCTGGTACTGGTCGAGATAGAGCAGGGCGGCGAGCAGGAGGGCGAGCGGGAGCAGGTTGACCAGCAGGATGCGCCGCAGCATCGGCGAGATCCATTTGGCGCCGAGGCCGAAATAGGGCAGCGCCGGCGTGCCGCTCCTGGTGCCGGCGAAGGGGAGCAGGCGGAACCTGGCCGTCGGCGCGGATTGCATCGTCACTCTCGGCCCCCTCTGGTTCAGGTCCCCGGTTCCAGCCGCATGGTGCTCACGCTTCCTTGTAGCGATAGCCAATTCCATACAGCGTCTCGATCGCGTTGAAGCTGTCGTCGCCGGTGCGGAACTTCTTGCGCACGCGCTTGATGTGGCTGTCGATGGTGCGGTCGTCGACGTAGACGTTGTCGCCATAGGCGGCGTCGATGAGCTGGTCGCGCGACTTGACCATGCCGGGGCGGGTGGCGAGCGCCTTGACCAGCAGGAATTCGGTGACGGTAAGCTCGATATCGGTGCCCTTCCAAAGGCACTGGTGCTTGGTTTCGTCGAGCGTGAGCTCGCCGCGCACCATCACGCCGGTGGGGTTGGCGCCGGAGCCCTCGGCGCGGCCGGCTTCGTTGCGGCGGAGCAAAGCGCGGATGCGTTCGATCAGCAGGCGCTGGCTGAAGGGCTTGGTGATGTAGTCGTCGGCGCCACGGCGCAGGCCCATGAGTTCGTCGACCTCCTCGTCCTTGCTGGTGAGGAAGATGACCGGCAGCGAGGAGCGGGTGCGCAGGCGCTGGAGCAGTTCCATGCCGTCCATGCGCGGCATCTTGACGTCGAGCACGGCGAGGTCGACCGGGCGGGCGGTGATACCCTGCAACGCGCTTTCGCCGTCGGTATAGGTGCGGACGAGGAAGCCCTCCTGCTCCAGCGTCATCGAGACCGAGGTCAGGATGTTGCGATCGTCGTCAACGAGGGCGATGGTCTGCTTCATTGGGAGTGCTCCTTGGGGCGGGACCGGGGGCCGATGGCGCTGAAGCACAATATGGCGTCCAATTGTGGCACTTCGAGGTTGGAGAGTGAACGAATTATGGCAAACGCATCCGAGACCGGCCCTACCCCGGCGCTTCAGGCCACAATGCTGCTGCGCGCGGCCCGGGTGGGCACGCTGGCGACGGTGACGGACGGGCAGCCCTTCGCCTCGCTGGTGACGCCGGGGACGGCGCCGGACCGGTCGGTGCTGATGCTGCTTTCGAACTTGTCGGAGCATACGCGGCATTTGAAGGCCGATCCGCGCTGTTCGCTGATGGTGAGCGGTCCGGCGGCGGGGGTTAATCCGCAGACGGCGCCGCGCTTCACGCTGACCGGGACGGCCGAGCGGATCGTGGACGCGGAGCTGAAGGCGCGGTGGCTGGCGCAGCACCCCTATGCCGCGCTCTATGCCGATTTCGGCGATTTCGCGCTGTGGCGGATGGTGGTGCGGGGGGGCATGCTGGTGGGCGGGTTCGCGCGGGCGTTCCGGCTGAAGCAGGCGGCGCTGGCGGCCGATCCGGCCGCGGTGGCGGCGGTGGCCGCAGCCGCGGAGGGGATCATGGACCATTGCAATGCCGACCATGCCGACGCATTGCGCGTCCTCGCCGGCGGATCCGGCGCGTGGCGCATGGTGGCGGTCGATGTCGATGGCTGCGACCTGGCGGATGGCGAGGTGGTGCGGCGGATCGCCTGGCCGGGGCCGGTGGCCGACGCAGCGGCAATTCGCGCCGAACTGGTTGCTCTGCTCCGGTCGGCGCGTGGCGTGACGCAAGCCTGACATTTTCTGGCCGCGCTGGACCGCGACACCGCGCGGCGCGTATGACGCGTTCACCATTTCAGCGTGCCCGAGGGACCCGAGAATCATGACCACACGAGCAGATGCGTTGCGCGGCACCGGCGTGCGGGCCGGCCATAAGGTGCATGCCAACCTGACCGCGGCGGCGCTGACCGCCTCGGCGATGCAGCGCCACGAGGGCACCCTGTCGGAGGATGGCGCACTGATGGTGCGCACCGGGGTGCATACCGGGCGTTCGGCGCAGGACAAGTTCGTGGTCGACGAGCCCGAGACCAGCGCCGAGGTGTGGTGGGGCAAGGTCAACAAGAAGCTGGCGCCGGCGAAGTTCGAGATGCTGACGGCCCGGGTGCAGGCGTATCTGCAGGGGCAGGAGCTGTTCACCCAGGATCTCTACGCCGGCGCCGATCCGGCGCACCGGATCAGGGTGCGGCTGGTGACGACGCAGGCGTGGTCGGCGCTGTTCGCGCGCAACATGTTCATCCGCCCGGCCGAGGCGGAGCTGGAGGGGTTCGAGCCCGACTACGTGATCCTGCATGCGCCGATGTTCCATGCCGATCCGGCGATCGACGGGGTGCGCAGCAATACGGTGGTGGCGCTGTCCTTCGCGCAGAAGCGGATCGTCATCGCCGGCACCGAATATGCGGGCGAAATCAAGAAGTCGATCTTCACGGTGATGAACTGGATCCTGCCGGAGCGCGACGTGCTGCCGATGCATTGCAGCGCCAATGTGGGGGCGGACGGCGATGTCGGGCTGTTTTTCGGGCTGTCCGGCACCGGCAAGACCACATTGTCCTCCGATCCGGCGCGGCCCCTGATCGGCGACGACGAGCATGGCTGGGGCGCCGGCGGGGTGTTCAATTTCGAGGGCGGCTGCTACGCCAAGGTGATCAACCTGAGCCAGGAGGCGGAACCCGAGATCTGGGCCGCCTCGCACCGGTTCGGCACGGTGCTGGAGAACGTGGTGGCCGATCGCGGCGGTCGGCTCGACCTCGGCGATGGCAGCCTGACGGAGAACACGCGCTCGTGCTATCCGGTTGATTATATTCCGAATTGCGTGCGCGAAGGGCGTGGCGGGCAGCCGCGCAACGTGGTGATGCTGGCCGCCGATGCGTTCGGCGTGATGCCGCCGATCGCCAAGCTGACGCCGGCGCAGGCGATGTATCACTTTCTGTCCGGCTACACCGCGATCGTGGCCGGGACCGAGAAGGGCGCGGGCAGTGAGCCGCAGGCGACGTTCAGCGCCTGTTTCGGCGCCCCGTTCCTGCCGCGCCGGCCCGAGGTTTATGGCCGCATGCTGGCGGCGCGGATCGCTGAATACGGGGCGGATTGCTGGCTCATCAATACGGGCTGGTCGGGCGGGGCCTATGGCGTGGGCAAGCGGATGCCGATCCGGCACACGCGGGCGCTGCTGCGCGCGGCGCTGGATGGCTCGCTGGCCAAGGTGGCGTTCCATGCCGATCCGTTCTTCGGGCTGATGATCCCCGACGCGGTGCCGGGGATTCCCGCCGAGGTGCTGGACCCGCGACTCGGCTGGGCCGACAAGGCCGCCTACGACGCGGCGGCGCGGGGCCTGGTGAACCGCTTCGCCGCCAATTTCGCCGAGTTCGCCGCCCATGTCGGGGATGATGTGAAGGCGATCGCGCTCAAGTCGACCTGATCCGGGATGCTCGATCCGGCCTTGAAGGCGCTGGCGCAGTGCGACGAGAAGGCGTTTCTGGGCGCCGTGCTGCACAGCGTCGGCTGGACCGCGCTGCTGTTCGTCCTGATGGCGAGCGGCATGGGCTACGGGCTCGCGCATGCCTTGCAGGACCATGGCTCGTTGGCCTGGCTCGGCCCGGTGTTCGGCGTGGCATTCGGGATCGTGGCAGCGATGTTCCTGTTCACGCCGGTGGCGGCGACGGTGGCGAGCCTGTTCGCCGAGCGCATCGCCGCGGCCGTGGAGGCGCGGCATTATCCGTGGCTGCCGCCGCTGCGGCCGGCGCCACTGGGGCAGCAGCTCTGGGACGGGCTGGCGCTGGGCTGGCGGGTGCTGACGATGCAGCTGGGGGCGGTGCTGCTGACGTTCTTCCTGCCCGGGCTGGGCTTCCTGCTCGGCGTGCTGGTGGGGGCGTGGGCGATCGGACGGGGGCTGTTCATGGCGGTGGCGATGCGGCGGATGGAACGCCCGGCGGCGATGGCGGCCTACCGGCGGTTGCGCGTCGCGGTGATCGCGCAAGGCGGGGTGATCATGGCAGCGGGGCTGGTGCCGATCCTGAACCTGTTCGCCCCGGTGCTGGGGATCGCGGCGATGGTGCATGTGCTGCATGGCGCGGAGGCGTCGCGGCGGTAGCAGGGGGTGGGCGCGCGGCAGGGCAATCGGGTGAAGGCGACGCGAACAAGACCGGCTCCGCCGGCCCAGGGCCGTTGGCCCCTGGACCCCATTCATTTGAGCGGCCGGATCACTGACCTTCAGTTGGAAGGCCGCGTTCTCGCGCGCGGCGGCGGGCGAAGCCCATCAATTCTTTCCTCACGGGCAAGATCGTGCCGATATCGCAGGATTGATGGCCTGCGGCGCAAGCA
>CAIYSR010000132.1 GCA_903928895.1 uncultured Rhodospirillales bacterium
CTGCCGTGCTGGGCGCGCTGCTGCTCTCGGCGGCGTCGGTGGCGAGCAAGCTGATCCTGCCCGGCACGGTATTCCCGATCGGCATCGTCACCGCCCTGATCGGCGTACCGTTCTTCGCCTGGCTGGTGCTGGCGGCGGGGCAGCGATGAGGGTGGAACTGGACGAACTCACCGTTCGCTACGGGCGCCGTGATGCGGTGCGCTCGGTCTCGCTCGCTGCAGCACCCGGGTGGGTGCTGGCGGTGATCGGCGCCAACGGTTCGGGCAAGACCTCGCTGCTGCGTGCCATCGCCGGGCTGGTGCCGCATGGTGGCACGCTGCGGTGGGATGGCGCCGCGACACCGCCGAGCGGTTCGGTCGGCTACATGCAGCAGGACAATGCAGCCCGCGCGGCGCTGAGCGTGTTCGAGGTCGTGCTGCTGGGCCGCCTGCGCTCGCTGGCCTGCGCGGGCTGACCCGCCGGGGAGGATCGGCGCCGGGGGCGGTGCTTGGGACATATCGAAGGAGCTGAACGACGCTTCTTTTCTTTATCCGCCAGCCTTCTTTAATGCATGACCGGCCTGCACGGGGTGTCTTGCAATCGTCACCCGAACACCGTATCTCCCCGCCACGCACGGAGCGCGGGCGTAGCTCAGGGGTAGAGCACAACCTTGCCAAGGTTGGGGTCGAGGGTTCGAATCCCTTCGCCCGCTCCAGTCGACCTTTCCAGAAATAGTCTCCCCTCCGGGGACCCACGGCGAAAAGCGCAGGACTCCTGCGGTTTTGGCGCGATACCTTGTGGTGTGCAGGGGTGGAACGAACGGCGGTTTTGCTCTCCGGAGAGCGGATTCTCTCCGGACCTTGGGGGTTGGGCGATTTACACCCAAGGTTTCAATACACTGAAATCATTGAATTCTATATTTCGTCGTCGGCACGAGAGTTGGCGTCTTGTTCTGGTTGGCGGTCGAGACTGGGTGCGAATCTTCGCTTTTGCCACAAGCCTCTGCTGATTGCCCCACCCAATCCAAAGCAAACGGCTTCATCAAAACCGGCAGCGTCCTCCCCTCCGGCTGTCGCCCCTCGACGATGGCCTCAACGATATCCGGCGCCAGCAGGGTCAGCCGCATCACTCAGCTGATGTAGAATATTCTGATGTCCTTATACTCCGCGATCGCCGTCACCGTGCTGACGGCACAGGCCTCCAACGTTCCTCACTAGCGATGCCTATTGGATCGCCTCAACCATGGTGCTGTCGGTTCACGGCGATCGGCAGGCAGTTCCGCCACCATTTGCTTCGGCTCATGTAACGCGGTCACACCCTGCGTTCGATCATCGACATTCATCTTGCTGCACCCGAGTGGGTCGAAGGACAACAGTCGAGAGTGGACATCCCCCCTCGCGCGACGGATCCCAACATGACTTGATTCATGTCAATGACTCGGTCGGCACGACCCGCATGATACACTGCTTGGCGAATCAAGGAGCGGCTCTGCGTGTACTATTCCCCCCCCTCGTCACCCGCCGCGTCGGCCTTGTCGTTAGTTCCCGAGCCGGTGCTTGCTCGGTTCGTCGCGTTGTTAATGCGCGGAATGCGGCGGCGCCACCCTAAGCTGGTGGCGGCCTTCGTCCGACTGGATCCGGCAGTGGTGCACGTGGCTCCGTTCGATCTGTCGCATCGTTTTTCCATTGTATTTGGCGGCGGCCGGATGGACGTCTGTGTGCTGTCGGCCGCCGACACTACGAGGGCCGATGCCACCATCCGCGGCAACTTGGCTGCGTTGATCGACCTGCTGGAAGGGCGCATCGACGGCGATTCGATGTTCTTTACCCGCGATATTGAGATTTCCGGCTCGACGGCTGTCATCGTTGCGGTGCGCAACACGCTGGATCGGGAGGAGATCCTGATGCGCGACGAGGTCGCGGCCCTGTTCGGCCCGCTGGAGCGGCCGGCACGGCGATTGGCACGGCGGCTCCAGGGGACTATCCGCGGCGCCCGTGACCGTGCCGCGGCAATGCATGCCAGCTTGCATGCGCACGACGCGCCAGTGCGCGATATCGCGGCGGAGTGCGATGGGCTTCGCGCCGAAGTGAAAGCCCTAAAAACCAGGCTGGCAAAGCTGGATGTCAGGCAACTGCGGGCGGATGCCGCCGCGCCAGGAGTGTCATGAGTCTCGAACTCGTCTGTCCCGCCGGGACCCCGGCGGCGTTGCGTGCGGCGATCGAAGCCGGTGCCGACACGGTCTATTGTGGCTACCGGGACTCGACCAACGCGCGCAACTACCCCGGCCTCAATTTCGACCGCGACGAGATGGTTGAGGGCATAGCCTACGCCCACCGGCACGGCCGCAAGGTTCTGGTCGCGGTCAATACGTTTCCGAACGCCGGGGATCCAGCGCCGTGGCATCGCGCCATCGATCATGCTGCCCAGGCGGGCGCCGATGCGGTGATCCTCGCCGATATCGGCGTGCTCGACTACGCTGCCCGGCGCCATCCGGCGTTGCGGCGGCATCTGTCGGTGCAGGCCTCGGCGTCGAACGAGCTGTCGATCGCCTTCTTCCGTGACCGCTTCGACATCCGCCGCGTGGTGCTGCCGCGTGTGCTGTCGGTCGAGCAGGTAGCCGCCCTGGTCCGACGGATCGAAATCGAGACCGAGGTGTTTGCTTTCGGCAGCGTTGGCCCAATGTCGGAAGGGCGCTGCTTCCTGTCCTCCTACATCACCGGACTGTCGCCGACGTCGGAGGGCGCCTGCGCGCCGGCGAGCCATGTGTCCTACACCGAGGATGGAGACGCGACACTATCCCGCCTCGGCGGCGTGACACTAAATCGCTTCGGTCGCAACGAGCCCGCCGCCTATCCCACACCCTGCAAGGGTCGCTACGTCACTCATGGCTGCGCGTCCTACCTCTTTGAGGAGCCGGTGGCGCTGAATGCGATCGACATCCTGAAGGACCTGAAGGCCGCCGGCGTCACGGCGATCAAGATCGAGGGGCGCCAGCGTGGGAGGGCCTATGTCGCCGAGGTGGTTGGCAGCTTCCGGCGCGCGCTCGATGCGCTGGAGCGCGGCGATGCCGCGCAGGCGACCAATGGGCTGAAGGCTGTTGCGGAGGGTAACCGGGAAACGCACGGGGCCTACAAGAAGGGGTGGCGATGATGTCCGCAGGCAAGCTCACACTGGGCCCGCTGCTGTTCCACTGGACGGCGGCGAAGCGGCGTGACTTCTATTTCCGCATCGCCGATGAGGCCGAAGTGGACTGCGTCTATCTCGGCGAAGTTGTCTGCTCCAAGCGGGAGCCCTTTTTCGAGCCCGATCTCGTGCAAATTGCCGCCCGGTTGACCGCCGCAGGCAAGCAGGTTGTGTATTCGACCCTGGCGGTGATGACGTTGGATCGGGAGGTGGCGGCAGTGCGGGCGCTGGCGGAAAGTGGCGCATTAGTGGAGGCGAACGACGTCGCCAGCCTGCAGGAAGTCTCAGGCCGTCCGCATGTGATCGGGCCCTACATCAATGTGTTCAACGAGGGCGCCCACGATTTCCTGGTTGGCGGCGGCGCAACGCGCGTCGTACTACCAGTGGAAATCACCGCCAAGGGCGTGCGAGTGCTGGCGAGGCGTTCGGTCGAGACCGAGATGCTGGTGTTCGGGCGGCAGCCGCTGTCGGTGGCGATGCGTTGCTACCACGCACGCGCCCACGGGCTGTCGAAGGATACCTGCCAGTTCGTCTGCGGCCTCGACGCCGACGGCTTGCCGGCCGACACGATCGATGGGCAGGGACTGCTGACGGTGAACGGCACGCAGACGTTGTCGAACGGATACCTAGTATTGCTGGCGGATATGGCGGCGCTACGCGAAATGGGAGTGACGCATTTTCGCCTGTCGCCGCAGGACGTCGACATGGTGGCGGTCGCCGGGCTTCACCGCGCGGTGCTGGACGGCCGTCGGGCAAGCGAGGACGCGGCCGAAGCGCTGCATCGGTTGACGGGGGACACGCCCTGGCAGAATGGCTTCCTGCATGGCCGCGAAGGCTTGGCATGGGTAGAGCCTGCGTTGACGCCAGCCTGACGAGCGTCACCGCCGCCGGGAATACCCGACTGTCGGCGCTCGCAGCAGCCCCACCCGCCGGTTCTGCTCCTGACTGGCGGACCTGATCCTGATGTCGAGACGCGGATCGCTCCGGTCCGGAGGTCGTGCCTGTCGAAGCCTGCACGCTTCGCTGTGATCAAGGCGGTTCTGAGCGAACTCGTTCAGTGACGTCAGGCGCATCATCCCGCTCAGCGCGGACGGCATCCCGAGTTGTTGGTCACTCGCCGCAACGTGACTAGAAACGCATCGATCGTGCCCACGCAAGCCGGCCTACCGCCACCGCCGTGACGTGATTGAGTCGGATGCGGCTGAAGCAAGGGCCGATCTGGACAAGATCTGGATTCCCGACCCAAGTGGGGCATCGTTCATCGACCGCCAGAACTCAGCGTAATGTCAAATCAACGGGGCGCTGATTTTCCTTCTGGGGGTGCTCGCCGGGTTCTCGTGCGACGACGAAGGCCCGCTGCTCCCCCCACTCCACCGCAAACGTCTTCATCAACAACGGTAACGTCATCTCGGCATCTGCTTCCACGAGAAGCCAAGTTGCACCATCCAATGGTTTCGCGCTGTCGGTCACCAGGATGCTGATCGGCTACTCACCGTTCTTCCTGCGACTGGAGAGACCGCGCGCCGCGACAGTTGCTAGAATCCGCGCCTCACAGACAACATGGCCTGGACTGAAACGCCTGCAGGAGAGTGCTATGCCGCCAGCGAAGAAAGCCGCCCCCGCGGCCAAGAAGGCAACAACCCCGACAAAAACGGCGCCTCCAGCCAAAATAGCAAAGGTGGCTCAACAAGCCATTGCTAAGAAGGCCGAGCCGCAGGTTACCGTCACGCTGAAGCAGCTCGCCGCCAGCCTAGCGGAGCGCCACGCCCTGCCGAAGAAGAACGCCGAGGCCCTCTTGGGAGACCTGGTCGCGCTTGCTAGCCAACATCTAAAAAAGGGTGACAAAATCCGCTTGAACGGTCTGGGCACACTGCAAGTGCGGGCAAGGCCTGCTCGTATGGGCAGAAATCCATCGACCGGCGAGGCGATCCAGATCAAGGCAAGCAAAAAGATCGCCTTCCAGCCGGCAAAGGAATTGAAAGAGAGCGTGTAGATCGGTTATCCGCGCGGCCGCTGCCCCGCCCAATCCAACGCAAACGGCTTCATCAAAACCGGCAACGTCATCTCCGCCGGCTGCCGCCCTTCCACGATTGCCTCGACGATCTCCGGCGCCAACAGCGTCAGACGCAGGATATCGCCGGCATAGGTCCGATCGATCTTCTCCGCCCGCGCGATGTCGGAGATCGACGCGTAGGTGCCTGCGTCCAGCAGCTTCTGCCACCGGAATGCCCGACCGAGCGCCTTGAGCAGTGTCGGGTCGGCGGTGGTCGTCACCTGCCGCGGCGCGCCAGGCAGCATCGAGCCGTCCGGCGATAACACCACCTTGCGCCCACCTCTCTTCCTGATCGAGAGAGGCGCCCGGACCGTGATCGTGTCGGCCATCACGCCGCCTCCCGGATCGCCGACGGCCCGCGGAGATCACGCACCAGGCTCAACAGCCCAGCGATCCGCAACCTGATGTCCGCTCCAGTCGGCCCGATCGTCACCTTCTCGACCAGCAGTTGCACGATCCGGGCCTGCTCGGCCGGGAACAACTCCTCCCACATCGGCTCGAACTGCTCCAGGGCCTCGCGGACCTCGTCCTCGGTGACGTCCGGCGTCTCCTCGCGGGCCGCGCGCAGCGTGCCGATGATCACCTCCGGCTGGCGCACCAAAGCCCGAATTTGCGCCAGCACGGCGGCCTCGATCTCGGCAGCGCTGATGCGCCGGATGATGCCCGGGTGCTGGTTCGCCTCGTCCTTAAGCACCTCCTGGGCCACGTAGTAGCGGTATTGCTTGCCACCTTTGCGCGAATGCGTCGGTGACAGCGCCCGGCCGTCGAGGCCGAACAGCAGCCCCTTCAACAATGCCGGCGACTGCGCCCGGTTCTCGTTGGCCCGCGTCCGCGGACTGGGCTGCATGATGGCGTGAGCCCGGTCCCACAGATCCTGCGTCACAATCGCCGCATGCTCACCAGGATACACCTTCCCTTTGTGCGTCGCCTCGCCGAGGTAAGTTCGGTTCGCCAGGAGACGGTAGAGGTACCCCTTTTGAATCGTCGCCCCAGTCTTCGAGCGTATGCCCTGCGCTCTCAGTTCGTGAGCCAGCCTCGTCGCCGACCGCAGCACCAGGAATCGCTCGAAGACGGACCGGACCTGTGCCGCCTCCTGTTCGACGACCATGAGCTTACGGTTCTCGACCCGGTAGCCGAGGGGGACCTTTCCGCCCATCCACATGCCCCGGGCGCGGGAGGCCGCGAACTTGTCGCGGATGCGCTCGCCGATAATCTCTCGCTCGTACTGGGCAAAGCTCAGTAGGATATTCAGCGTCAGTCGGCCCATCGAAGTCGTTGTATTAAACGATTGAGTGATACTAACAAAGGTGGTGTCGTGAGCCTCCATGACCTCCATCAGGCGGACGAAATCGGTGAGAGATCGTGACAACCTATCGAGCTTATAGGTCACTACAACATCAATCCGCCCAGCCGCGATGTCAGCCAGCAGCCGCTTCAGCGCAGGGCGCTCCAGGTTGCCGCCCGAGAAGCCCCCGTCGTCATAGTAGTCGGGAACCTCGATCCACCCCTCGTGGCGCTGGCTGGCGATGTAGGACGAGCAGGCATCGCGCTGCGCGTCGAGCGTGTTGAACTCCTTGTCCAGGCCCTCGTCGGTGGATTTCCGGGTGTAGATGGCGCAGCGCGTCTTGCGCACAGGTGCCGCGGCGGTCGTGGGCTTCCTGGTCATGCCGCACCCCGGTGGTTCTTCAGAGAGAAGAAGGTCCAGCCATTCCAGCGGGTTCCTGTGATTGCGCGTGCGACGGCCGACAGCGACTGGTAGGGTCGCCCCTGCCATTCATATCCTTCGGCCAGGACGGTGACGGTGTGCTCGACGCCTTGCCATTCGCGAATGAGCCGGGTGCCGGCGATCGGCTTGTCCTGGTGGCGGATGCGGCGGATGACGATATTGCCGCCATCGACCTGCTCGCCGATTGCCTCGAGGCGGGCGACCGTCTCTGGCTTCAAGCCGCCATAGGCCAGTTCCTGGATGCGATAGGCCAGCCGCGATTGGACGTAGGTCCGGCTGAACGGCGGCGGTTCCTTGCCATAGAGTTCGCGCCACTGCTGCTTCAGCTGCGCGATCGGCATGGCGCGCAGCGCGGCGAGCCGGGCAATGACGGTGTCCTTGGGGATGGAGGTTATGGGCGTGGTCATGCGTGTCCCTTTCGGTTGGGGTTCGCATGACGGCGCTGCCGGGCGGTCGAGTGTAGGCGAATGTCTCCACAGTCCCGACCCTCGGCGGAGGTGGCGGCATTTCGCTCGGCGGTGCGGCTCCGCAGCCGCAGCAGGCCGAGGGCCAGGAGGTCACAGACCTCTTGGATGTCGGCAGGAAGAAATCGGCTCGAAGTGGGGCGATTGTGATCTGGCACACAGACGTTTACCCGCCGATTGTGGAATCCGTACCAACCCCCTGTATTTCGATTCGACAGAGGGCACCCGCGCGCCTAGAACGCAACATGAACATTTGAACGGTGGTCAATGTCAGGTGATCTTAAAAAGTTTGTAAATTCTAAGTTCCTTCGCACCGTCAGCCTCCCACTGCTGAAGCAGCTCTTCGCGCGGCAGCCTGCGGACCATCAGGGCTTGGACCTCGCCATATTCGACAAACCGGATGACGAGGCGCGTCAAGCCCTGACGTCCTTTTTCATGGGGCCGGAGGACCTGCTCCCTCGAGGCCTTGTGGCGGACCTGCACCACATCGCCGAGCTCGGCACGCTGCACGGCATGAACCTGCTACAGAACCGCGCGGCGTTGCGCGGCACCGAAATCACACCTCCTCTCGACACTGCGGGGAAGCCGCTCCCCCTGGACCCGAAGCAGTTCGCGATCCTCGCATTCCTCCGGCATCGCGACATCTTTGACGTGGTCTCCGATCTGATGGCGCGCGAGGCCCGGTCGTCCTTGAACGAGTATGTCGGCCTGGAGGAGGGTGTGGAGCCCGACCTATCCAGGGAGCAGTGCGACAAGTTCGAACTGTCGGCCAAGGAGATGTTCAGCCGGAATTACCATGGCACGCACTGCCGTGTCGGCTGGTACGACGATGGGCCGCGTACCATTCTCGTGGTCAACCACGGCGCGCCCGTCACGGTGCAGTCCGTCGTCGAAGGCGAGCGAGAGGACGTGATCTCCTACCGTAGCCTTGAACAAGCGGTGCTGGAGTACAACCCCGGAACCGGCAGGCTCGGCATCGGCGGTGTGCCGAAGGCTCGCAGGGCCGATCTAGCGGAGTTCTTTGCCAAGCACATCCTGCATCGCCCCGGCTTCTTCGCAGCAGAAGACAGCCAAGACCTCTACACCCTCGAACCCGTCGAGAAGACCGGGTTCTCCTTCAAGGTCAGGCACGACTTCGACCCACTCATCAAGAATATCGAGATTGTTGAGGTGCAAATCGATCGGTTCGACGGCACCATGCCGATCGACAAGGCTCCGATCGAGGCGTCGGTTGTCGTCAAGGACTTTCGGGGCAACGCGCTCGCGCGCGTGCTGGAGTTTTCTGACCGGATCGGTTTGGGTGAAGGGCGGCACCGGATCGGCCATTTGACGATGCGGGTCGTTTTCCGCGGCGAGCGCCGCGACACCGCGGTGACGGTCAAGATCAAGCCACCGGCTTATGCCATCTTCAAGCGGCAGCACTTTGAGCAAAACATCCTCGATCTCCTCCGTCACAATGGGTTCTGGCGTGAACGACAGCCTGGCGAAGTTGCTGCTGCAGCGGATTGAGGGACCGACAAACCCGGTCCTGTGGGGATCGGATTTAGCGCCGTTCGTCGGCAAGGCACTCGACCAACTGATCGCCGCCGGTATCCTCGCCGAACGCGCGCCGGCGTCATCCTGGGGCCCATGCCGCAGGTGCGATGGGTCATGCGGCGAACGGGCGGTCCTGCGTGTTTCCGGCCGGCTCGTCGCCGAGTGCCCCGTCTACCCTGACCTCGCCACTGCGCTATCCGACCTCGAAATCCGCAGTTTCGTGATCGACGCCCGAGCACTCATTTCCAGACTTGCCGGGGCGTCAGGACTTGGCAGCGATTGCGAGGAGATTGCACGCGATATGTGGCTCCTCGGTGAGATCGGCGGCCAGCGGCACATCGTGCTCGCCCTGAACGATTTCGCGTTGTCAGGTCCCGATTCCCTCACGCTGCTCGGGGCGCGGCTGTCGCCACTGGCCACGACCCTCCTCGTGCCGTCGAAAACGCCAGCTGCAACCCTCCGCCCGTTCCGAGACGCAAAATGCCTCGTCGTGCGCGCCGCGGAGGCGATCGCGGATGGGAAGTTTGCATTTGACCAGATCAAACTGGTTCCCAAAGTGACTGCAACAGTCCGGCTATCGGTGAACCGCGCGGCTCGGACGTTCGTGCTCGACGGCCGACGTTTGGCACTGGCGGATCAGCCGGCGCGTCTGCTCATGGCGCTGGCAGAGACCGCTCGCATGCATCCCGGTTTCATGACGCAGGTCGCCGTGCAGAAGGCGGTCTACGGCGACAACCGCCAACCCGACGCCCGCCCGCTGCGTGACATTGTCCGCGACCTTCGAGACCAGATGGCGGACGGATTAACCGGCGAGCAGGCGGACCTCATCCGCAACCTGCTGAAAAACCAAAGGACCGAACGGTATCGACTGGCGCTCGCACCGGAGGAGATTGATTTCACGGGGTGATCTGGGGCGAGGCCCGCGCCCACTGTCCGCCCACGCTCGACCCACTCTCAACCCACCATCGGGGTCCCCGCCGTCTCCACCCTGGCACCACCGCCACGATGGAGTCTCCCGGTGCCTGTTTCCCCCCGTCTCCCCGATCTCACCCAAGTCTACACCCTGGCCAAGCGCGAGGCGCGCCGGCTCACCCGCAGCCTTCGGCTCCCCGTCCATGAGGCCGACGATCTCCGCCAGGACCTGCTGGTCGACTTCCTCGGCCGGCTGCCGGCCTTCGATCCGGCAAAGGCAGAGCTCGCGGCGTTCGCCATGCTCTGCTTTCGCCACGCCGCCGGCCGCATCGCCCGGCGCGTCTACCAGGAGCGCGCCGAGCGCCATGCCGTATCCCTCGACGACATCATCCCGGGCACCGAAGGCCTGACCCTCGGCGCGACGATCAGCGAGTCCGAAGGCTACGCGGCCTGGTGCGGTCAGCCCACGGACGCCGTGGCTGAACTCGAGCGCCGCCTCGATCTCGACCGTGCCGCCGCGGCGATCGATGCCGCCGACCATCCGCTCTGCGCGGCCCTTAGCCAGCACACGCCCCATGAGTTCGGCGAGCAGCGGACGATGCCGCGCATGCGGATCTATCGCCGCATCCGCGAGATCCGGCTGCGGCTGCTCGCTGCCGGCATCCCCTCCGCCGCCTGATACGGATTTCGCAGTCGCTGAGTAATGGTGATCATGCTGAACCTCATCCCCCCGTCCCCGCCCGCGCAGCCGCTGCTCTCCGACGCAGCCCTGTGCTCCTGGCTCGGTGCCGCCGCACCGGGCGACCGTTTCACCTACCACCGCGGCTTCCTCGCCCGCGACGCCTCGGCTCAGTTGCAGGTCCTGCCCGAGCCTGAGCGCGTCGCATTGCAGAAGCTCGCTGGCCGCGCCCTCGCGATGTTCGAGCGCGGGCTCTGCGATCTGGTGCAGAGGCGGCACGACTTCGAGGACTACTCGTATCTGATCGTGGCGCGCCGCCGTCCGCGCCGTGATCGGACCGGTGTCCTGGCGGCCATGCTCGCGGAGGCCGCGTGATGGACCCGATCGCCACCAACCGTCCCACCTTGGATGCCGCCAAGTATCTGCCGGTCTGTGACCTGCTTGCTCTCCCTGCACCTCATCTCGCGCTGCTACAGGAAGAAGCCCGCGCCTCGCTCGAGGCCGCGAAGCGCCTGCAGGACTGGATCGAGGGCATCATCGCGGTGCGCTACAGCGACCGTGCCATCGCCCTGCGTGCCGAGCAGAGGAAGGACACCGGCTCCATCCGCTTCGCCGATGGCGACGTCACGGTCGTTGCCGACTTGCCCAAGAAGGTCGAGTGGGACCAGGCCAAGCTCGCGACCGTGGTCGACCGCATCCGCGCCGCCGGCGACAATCCGACCGAGTACATCGAGGTCACTTATAAGGTCGCAGAGCGCGCCTACAACGCCTGGCCCGCCCACATCCGCGACGCCTTCACTGGCGCCCGCACGGTCCGCACCGGCAAAGCCACCTTCAAGCTGTCGCTCGATGCGGCGCAGGGAGGCGTGTGATGGGGCTGCGCATCATCACCGCCGACGAGCGTCTTGCTGAAAACCGCGGCATCAAGGCCTGCATCTTCGGCAAAAGCGGCATCGGCAAGACCTCGCTGCTCTGGTCGCTCGACCCGGCCAGCACGTTCTTCATCGACCTGGAAGCGGGCGATCTCGCTGTCCAGGGCTGGGCCGGCACATCCATCCGGCCGCGCACCTGGGAAGACTGCCGTGACCTGGCACTGTTCCTGGCAGGCCCCAACCCGGCGCTCCGAGAAGAGCAGCCCTACTCCGCCAAACAGCATGAGCGGGTCGTCCAGCAATACGGCGACCCGGCACAGATGGACCGCTATCGGACCTGGTTCATCGACAGCATCACGGTAGCGGGGCGCCTTTGCTTCCAGTGGTGCCGCGGACAGCCGGAGGCCTTCTCGGAGCGCACCGGCAAGCCGGATGTGCGCGGCGCCTATGGGCTGCACGGGCGGGAGATGATCGCCTGGTTGACCCACATGCAGCACGCCCGCGGCCGCAACGTCGTGTTCGTTGGCATCCTCGATGAGCGGCTCGACGACTTCAACAAGAAGGTCTTCAGCCCGCAGATCGACGGCAGCAAGACCGGGCTCGAACTGCCGGGCATCGTCGACCAGGTCATCACCATGGCCGAGATCGCCCTGGAGCCGGCGGCCGGGCAGCCCGCCCAGCCTCCGACGCGTTGGCTGGTCTGCCAGACCATCAATCCATGGGGCTTCCCCGCGAAAGATCGCAGCGGGCGGCTGTCCCTTCTCGAGCCGACACATCTCGGGCGCCTCTTCGAGAAGATCGCAGGCCCCGTGCGGCCGATTGCCGAGCGCCTCCTGCTGCCGGCCCCACCGGCTGCCGACGCTGAGCCGCCCCATTCCACCTCCCCCACCGCCTGAACCTCGGAGCACCCCCATGGCTGCATGGAATGACTACAACGACGCCAAGAATCCGAACGTGATCCCCAAGGGCACGCTCGCCAAGGTCCGGTTGACGATCCGTCCCGGCGGCTTCGACGACCCGAGCCAGGGCTGGACCGGCGGTTACGCCACGCGCGGCAGCACCGGTGCCGTCTACCTGAATGGCGAGTTCACGGTCCTCGAAGGCCCCTACGCCAAGCGGAAAATCTGGTCGCTGATCGGTCTCTACAGCCCGAAAGGGCCAGACTGGTCTAACATCGGCCGCAGCCTCATTCGCGGCATGCTGAATTCGGCGCGCGGCCTCTCGGACAAAGACGTCTCGCCGCAGGCGCAGGCGGCGCGGCGGATCAACGGTTTCGCCGACCTGGACGGGCTCGAGTTCGTGGCCCGCATCGACATCGGCACCGATACCAATGGGGACGACAAGAACGAGGTCCGCGGGGCAGTCACACGCGACCATCGCGACTACGCCCAGTTGATGGGACAGGTGTCGGCGCCGGCCAGCTACGCGCCGCAGCCGGCCTATGCGCCTCCGCAGCCGACCCACACGCCGGCCGCCTCGCCCACGCCGTTCACGCCCCCGACCGCGCCGGCGACTGCGTTTCCGACCGGCCAGCCTGCCGCCGCGGCCGCCCCGGACATGCGCCCGACCTGGGCGCGCTGAGGGAGCAGACCCCATGTTGCTCCGCCCCCGCCAGAAGCAGTTCGTCGAGCGCAGCCTTCGTGCGCTCGACGAGCACACCAACACCCTCGGCGTCGCTCCTACGGGGGCGGGCAAGACCATCATGCTGTCGGCCGTCGTGCGCGATCGCATTGCCGGCAGCGGCGCGAAGGCCGCCGTCCTGGCACATCGCGACGAGCTCACCACACAGAATCGCGGAAAATTCCGCCGCGTTGCGCCGGATATTTCCACATCGGTGGTCGACGCCTCCAGCAAATCCTGGGCTGGCCAGGTCACTTTCGCAATGGTGCCGACGCTGGCACGCGCCGCCAACCTCGATGCCATGCCGGCCCTCGATCTGCTCGTGATCGATGAGGCACATCACGTTATCGCCGACGGCTATCGTCGCATCATTGATCGCGCCCAGCAGCGCAACCCGCTCTGTCGCGTGTTCGGTGTGACCGCCACCCCCAATCGCGGCGATCGTCGGGGGCTCCGCCAGGTCTTCTCCAACGTCTCCGACCAGATACGGCTGGGCGAACTGATCGCCTCCGGACACCTCGTCAAACCGCGGACGTTCATTATTGACGTCGGCGTCCAGGATGATCTCCGCAAGGTGCCCCGCTCCGGCGACGATTTCGACATGGCGGCGGTGGCCCAGGTGATGGACACCGTGCCGGTCACCGATGCGGTTATCCAGCACTGGCGCGAACACGCCGGCACTCGGCAGACCGTGGTGTTCTGCTCGACCGTTGGCCACGCCAAGCATGTCGCCGCCGCATTCAACCGCGGCAACGTCAGGACGGTCGTGGTCACGGGCGAAATGCCGGACACCGAGCGCCGCGCGGTATTGGCTGCCTATGCCGCGGGCGAGGCCCAGGTCGTCGTCAACGTGGCGGTGCTCACCGAAGGCTGGGACCACCCGCCGACATCGTGTGTCGTGCTGCTCAGGCCCAGCTCGTTCAAATGCACCATGATCCAGATGGTTGGTCGGGGCCTCCGCACGATCGACCCGGTGGAGTTCCCCGGCGTCATCAAGGACGACTGCATCGTTCTCGACTTCGGGACGTCGTCTCAGATTCATGGATCGCTGGAACAGGACGTCAATCTCGATCTGCAACCCGGCGCAGGCGAGGCGCCGACCAAGACCTGCCCGGCCTGCGAGGCCATGGTGCCGATCTCGGTGATGGAGTGCCCGATCTGCGGCCATGTTTTCACGCCGCGGGACAAGGACACGATCCCCCTCTCCGACTTCGTGATGACCGAGATCGACCTGCTGAAGCGTTCCAGCTTCCAGTGGTGCGACCTGTTTGGCGACGACGCCGCGCTCATTGCCAACGGGTTCAACGGCTGGAGCGGCATCTTCTTCCTCAATGGACGCTGGCACGCCGTGGGCGGCGCGAAGGCCGAGCGGCCCCGCCTGCTGGCCATCGGGGAGCGGCTGATTTGCCTGGCCGCCGCGGATGACTGGCTGAACGAGCACGAGACCGACCAGAGCGCCCACAAGAGCAAGGGTTGGCTGCAGCAGCCGCCGACGGACAAGCAGCTCGCGCTGCTGCCCCCCGAGGCGCGCGCGGATTTCGGGATGACCCGCTACCAGGCCTCGGCCCTGCTGACGTTCAAATTCAATCGCTCGGGGATCCGCCAATTGGTGATGGCGGCGGCACCCGACAGCATTCGGGAGGCTGCATGAGCCACCATGCCATCGTTCCCCTCAGCCGCCGACCGGCATCGCCTCTGGCATCCGCGATATCACCTCTGCGCGGTCTGCCGGCAGCCCGCCGGTGGCTTTGGCTGGTCACCCCCTCGGCGATCGAGGCCTTCGTCCTCGCCGCGCTGGTTCTGTTCCATGTCCTGCCAGGGCTTCTGGTCGCGCTTGGCGCGCAGGTCGGCCGGCATGGTTGATCTCACGCCCCAGGAACGCGCCGCCATCGCCTCGGCGATGAAACCGGTCGCCGAGATCATCGGCGAGATCGGCTGGCAGACCCGGTTCTCTGACCTCACTGAGCACCAGGTGCTCACACTGATCGAGGTCGCGGTCACGGGCTTCCAGGACGCCATGCGTGCCACGGCCCAAATCCAAGAATCGGAGATTCCGTTCTGATGCTGGATTACAACAGCACCTCTCGCGCCGCCGAAGCCGTCAACACGGCGATCGACAGCGCCCTGCAGGCGGCCAACACGGCAACGCCGCCGCGGGACTATCTCGGCGGCTCACGCCTCGGCCACGCCTGCGAGCGGGCCCTGCAATTCGAATTCCTCCATGCCCCCAAGGACGAAGGGGCCGACTTCTCCGGCCGGCTGCTGCGCATCTTCGGGATCGGCCACGCCCTGGAAGACCTCGCCGTGTCGTGGCTCCGCGCCGCCGGCTTCGATCTCTACACCCGCAAGGGCGGCCGCGCCGATGGCGAGCAGTTCGGCTTTGCCGTTGCCGGTGGACGCATCCGCGGCCACGTCGACGGCATTCTTGCCGGCGGGCCGCCTGTTCCCGGCCTGGGTTTCCCGGCGCTGTGGGAATGCAAGACCATGAACGCCAAGTCATGGCGCGAGACCGCCAGCAAGGGCGTGACCGCCTCCAAGCCGGTCTATGCGGCGCAGATCGCGGTCTACCAAGCCTACATGGACGGGGCTGTGCCGGGTATCGCCGACCATCCGGCGCTGTTCACCGCCATCAACAAAGACACCGCCGAACTTCATCACGAGCTGGTGCCGTTCGACGCCGCCCTAGCGCAGCGGATGTCGGACCGCGCCGTGCGCATCCTCCAGGCCACCGACGCCGGCGATCTGCTCCCGCGTATCGCCCAGCAATCCGACCACTTCGAATGCCGGATGTGCCCCTGGGCGCAGCGGTGCTGGAGCCTGCCGGGATGAACGCGTGGCGCGACTTCAACGATGCTGCGCCACTGCCGGACGATGGCGTGAGCGATGGTCCCGACAGGCCGGTCGCCCTCGATCGACTTCCCGGTGCTGGGCAGTCGATGCCTGCGGCCGGGGAGCCGATCACGCTGGACACCGGACAGATCGCCACCTTCCTCGACGTGGTGTTCGGCTACTGCGACGGCCTCATCCCCGTCCGCGGCTTCGTCGACGTCGGCCAGGGCCACACCACCCGCCCGCACAATATCTGGATCACCGCCGACGCCAGCGCCGCCGGCCTCCTCGCCACCTACGCCGCCTGGGCGGCCCGGGAAGGCAGCGCCGTCTACGTCATCCCCGGCACGGTCGCCGAGCACGGCCATGCCCGCGCCGAGCATGTCCAGCAGATGCAGACCGCGCTGGTCGACCTCGACAGCGGCGATGTCGAGGCCAAGCTGGCCCACCTCTCGTTCCATCTCGACGAACCGACCCTGGTGGTGGAAAGCGGCGGCCGCACCGCCGAGGGGCAAACCAAACTGCACGCGTGGTGGCGCCTCAGCGAGCCGGCGACCGGGGCGGACCTCGCCCTGCTGTGCCATTTGCGCGGCGACATCGCGGCCAAGGTCGGCGGCGATCCACACTTCCGGTCGGCGCACCAGCCGATCCGCGTGCCCGGCACCATCTATCGCAAGGGCGGCGTGGAACGGGTCGTCACCATTCGCACCCACAACCCGCGCCGCGAGGTCGATCTCAGCACCCTCGCCGAGGCGGTCGGCGTGATGCCCGCCATGCCGGGCCAGGAAGCCGCACCATCGCCCAGGCAGGCGAAGGCGGCCAGTCTCGACAGCATGCTCACCACGCCGGTCCGCGCCGGCGCCATGGACGCCTGGACCCGCTTCGAGGGTGCCAGCACCGCCATCGGGTACTACGTCCGCCAGGTGCATGAGGGGCGCCTGACTGCCAATGAGGGCTGGGAGGCCATCCGCGGCTACAATGCCGCCTGTCTCCAGCCGCCCTGGCCGGAAGATCGGCTCAAGATCGAGGCTGACGCCATTTGGGCACTGCATGTCGAGCGCAACGGCCCGGCGCTCGAACGCGTCGCCGTCACCGCCCCGATTACGTCCATGCCGGCCTTCACCCTCGGTGCGCTGCTCGACGACACCAGCCCGATGCCTGACGACATCATCGGCCCGCGCCTGCTCACGCCGGGCGGGATGCTGGTGCTCGGCGGCGCACCCAAGGTCGGCAAATCCGACTTCCTCATCAACCTGCTGGTCCACGCCGCCGCCGGCGTGCCGTTCCTGCGCTTCACGCCGCCACGGCCACTGCGCGTGTTCTATCTGCAGGCCGAGATCCAGTACCACTATCTCCGCGAGCGCCTGCAAACCCTGCGGCTCGATCCCGGCACGCTGCACCTGGCGCGCGACAATCTGGTCGCGACACCGAAGCTGCGCATGCTGCTCGACGAACACGGCGTGGCCCTCACCATCGCCGCAATCCAGGCCCACTTCCCGACCGATCCGCCCGACATTATCTGCCTCGACCCCATCCGCAACCTGTTCGATGGCGGGCCCGACGGCGATGGCGAGAACGATAACACCGCCATGCTGTTCTTCCTGCAAAGCCGGGTCGAGGGCGTGCGCGAGGCCGTGGCGCCCGACGCCGGGCTGATCCTGTGCCACCACACCAAAAAGTTGGCGAAGAAGGCGCTGGGCGAAGACCCCTTCATGGCGCTGTCTGGCGCCAGTGCGCTGCGCAGCTTCTACACCTCCGGCATGATCATGTATCGGCCCGAGGAAGATCAGCCGGAACGGCGCCTCGAGATCGAACTGCGCAACGGGCCGGCGCTGGACCCCATGCTGATCGACAAGCGCAATGGCCGCTGGATCGAGCTCGATGCCCGCGGCGAGCGCCTCGTCAGACAGGATATCGGCCGCAAGCTCGATGCCGAGCGCACGCGTCGTCACGACATCATTCTGAACCTGATCGCCGATGAAGCCGAGTCGGGCCGCCTCTGCACGACGAACGCCTTCGCCTCGAAGTTCGAGAACAAGCGCGGCCTCGGCGGCAAGGACACCATTCGCGATCGCATCATCGTCCTGGCGACCAAGGGATACATCAAGTTCCGGCGCGATGCGCGCGACCTCGGCCAGCCCTACACCAAGTCGAAAAATGGCTACCTCGTTGTGCGGGACATGCTTCTCGCGACCACCGACGAGGTGGTCGATGCCGAGACCGGCGAGGTCACCAACGCGACCGTCCCGGTGTTGCCGAGCCACTTCCTTTGCCCGCGCAGCGAGGCCCTGCTCGAGGTCGAAAACCCCGAGGTGTGGGTGCTGCATGACCCCGAGGAGCAGGGTGAATGACCCGCTCCGAGCGCCGCCACACCGACCGAAACTGCTCCCGAAACTGCGCAGTTTCGGACCGAAACTGCCCCCCTGCCGAATCTGCCAAACTGTTTTCTTCCAGTCGTATCAACGAGATTTCGGCAAAAGCAGTTTGGCGTAACGAATTTGCCGAAACTGCTCCCCAAACTGCTTTTCAGTCAATGAAATCAAATAGTTGGAGCAGTTTGGCAGATTCGGTTTTTCCCGCCCCCCTACGGGGGGTGTGCGTGCGCGCAGAAACTGCGCGCGCACACCACACCTTTGGAGCCGTAGGTCGGGCTCGTGATCCCCCTCCGAACGACCCGCACCACCAACAGGCGGGCGACGCCGGCAAGCTCCGCCAAGAACCATGCCGACGTCGCCCTGACCACGTTGCTCCCCCTCTCAGGAGATCATCATGGCTTCCACGACTCTGAACGCACTCGCGCCCTGCGCAAGTGCACCCGTCGCGCCGATCAAATCCGCGCCGGTGCTGATCGCACT
Organism: uncultured Rhodospirillales bacterium; assembly: GCA_903928895.1. Lineage (GTDB taxonomy): Bacteria > Pseudomonadota > Alphaproteobacteria > Acetobacterales > Acetobacteraceae > CAIYPH01. Next base: position 18,709 of record CAIYSR010000132.1, read on the forward strand.
GCCTGTCGTCCTCGCTCTCGATCTCGGCTCCACCACCGGCTGGGCACTGCGCAGCCGCGACGGCACCATCACCTCCGGCACCATGACGTTCCGCCCCAGCCGGTTCGAGGGCGGCGGCATGCGCTATCTCCGCTTCCGCGCCTGGCTCTCGGAAATCTCGCACCTCGCCCGAGGCATCGACCGCGTCGTCTTCGAAGAGGTCAGAGCCCATGCCGGCACCGACGCGGCCCACATCTACGGCGGCTTCCTGGCCCATCTCACCGCGTGGTGTGAGGAACGGGAACTGCCCTACGAGGGCGTGCCCGTCGGCACGATCAAGCGCTTCGCCACGGGCAAGGGCAATGCCGGCAAGGACGCCGTCATCGCCGCAATCAAGGCCCGAGGATTCAACCCGACCGACGACAACGAGGCCGATGCCCTGGCCATCCTGCTGTGGGCGATCGATGCCCAGGGCGGTGCGGCATGAGGCTGCCCGGTGCGCCGCAATCCCCACGGTCGTGTCTGGACATGGCTCGTAGCCCGTCCACGCCCCAGGACCTCGAAGCCATGCGGGCACGCGCATGGCACGAACACCACATCGCCGCCCTGCCACTGGACGACATCACCGATCCCTGGCTGCGGCAGGCCATCACCAACGAGGCCAACCGGCGCTGGGGGCGTCGCAATGGAGGACATCACCATGGCCGTTAAGCGCAAGAGCAAACGCCCAACGCAGGGCCGCGAGGATCTGTCGAAGCCCAGCAAATGGCGGTTGCAGCATGGCAACTTCACTGCGCCAGGCTTCGACGCTGATCCCGACAGCGGCGCTGTTGTCGTGCATCGGCGCGCCATCGACACCCTCGGGGTGATGTTGGCGAATGGCACCATCACGCAGGAGATGCACGATGCAGGGCAACGGCTTCGCGGCCTGTTCCGCAGCGCGACGTTCGACAGCATGTCGACGTCGCAGTTGATCCGCGTGGCACGGGATAGCGGCGTCGGCCTGTCGGAGCGGCAGATGGAAGCCCGTCGCCGCATTGCCGCCGCGCTCGACGCGCTGGGTGGGCAGGACGGGTCGGCCGCGTCCTGCGCCTGGTTCGTCATCGGGCTGGAATACTCGGTGCGTGAGTGGGCGATGCGGCACGGTTGGGCGGGGCGGACGCTGGCACCGGCCGTGGCCAACGGCATCCTGGTCGCAACCCTCACAGTGCTGGCGGGGCACTTCGGCCTGACGCGGCGCCCGGCAGCAGCCTGACCCGTCGACGGGGGACGTTGAATGTAACAGACAATTGCCATTTCTGTTACAATAAACCCTCTCGCGGCGCAAATAACGATCGGGGTATAAGAACGACATGTAGAGGAGGTGGGCCTGAGGCCCACCGACCTCGACCCCGAGACCAGCCCAACCCGGGCATCGCCAAGGCCATGGTTCCTTCCTAGGCCGGATCGATGCGGGAAGCGGAAGCGCGATAGCCCGCTAGCGACAGACCTAAATTGTGGTTCGCGGTGCGCACGCGCCAGAACTCTGCGCGGCAGTTCGCCGGCATTTTCGCGCCCTGCGAACTGTTCGCGGTTCGCACTCCCAACACAGCACGGATGCCCTGATGACCCTCCCCTGGATGGCCGCAAAGATCGTGCTGCGCCCGGTTGCGGAGTTGCGCCCGCACGCCGGCAACGCACGGCTGCACTCAGCGGACCAGTTGGAGCAGATCAAGGCCAGCATGCTGGCGTTCGGCTTCACCAACCCGCTGCTGGTCGACGAGGCGGGCGAACTGATCGCCGGCCATGGACGCCTGGAAGCCGCGACGGCACTCGGCATCGCCAAGGTGCCGGTGATCGTGCTGCGGCATCTAACCGGCGCCCAGAAGGACGCGCTGCGTCTGACCGACAACCGCATCGCCGAGAACGCGACCTGGGACCAGGCGCTGCTGCGGGATGCATTGGCGGGGTTGCAGGAGGCCGGCGATGTCGATCTGCTCGCCATTGGGTTCTCGCGTGACGAGATCAGCGCCATCCTGGCCGCGGCGGAAGAGGCCGTCATCGATGGCGATGCGCCGGATGAGCAGGATGACGCCGATCCGGGTGAGACCGGCACCGGTGGCGGCGGCGGGGCGGATGACGGCGATGCCGAGGATCCCGCCGACGCCGAGCCCGAGCCGCCTCGTGCGGCAGTGACGCGGTCGGGCGACCTATGGTTGCTCGGCGAGCATCGCCTGCTATGCGGGGACTCCACCGACGCAACCGCCGTGGCGCGACTGATGGGCGACGACCGCGCCGCGCTGCTGTTCACCTCGCCGCCCTATGGCAACCAGCGAGACTACACCACTGGCGGCATCGGCGATTGGGATGCGCTGATGCGCGGCGTCTGCGGCCATCTTGACGCGGCCATCGCCACGGACGGCCAGATGCTGGTCAATCTCGGTCTGATCCACCGCGACAGCGAGTGGCAGCCCTACTGGCACGGCTGGATCGATTGGATGCGCACGATCGGCTGGCGTCGGTTCGGCTGGTATGTCTGGGACCAGGGGCCGGGCCTGCCGGGTGACTGGAACGGGCGGCTCGCGCCGTCGTTCGAGTTCGTGTTCCACTTCAACCGCACCGCGCGCCAGGCCAACAAGATCATCCCCTGCCGCTGGGCTGGGCACGTCAACAGCGAGAAAGGCGGGCTGCGCGCGAAGGACGGGACGGTCGGCGAATGGACCCATGCCGGTCAGGGCGTGCAGGACACGCGGATCCCCGACAACGTGCTGCGCATCACCCGGCACAAGGCCCGCGGCATCGAGACTGAGCACCCGGCGGTGTTCCCGGTGAAGTTGCCGGAGTTCCTGATCCAAGCGTTTACCGACGAGGGTAACCTGGTGTTCGAACCGTTCGCCGGTTCCGGCACCACCATCCTCGCCGGCCAGCGGACCGGCCGGCCGGTGCGGGCGATCGAACTGGCGCCGACCTATGTCGATCTGGCCATCGCCCGGTTCCGCTCGCTGCATCCCGACCTGCCCGTGACGCTGGATGGCGACGGGCAGACCTATGACGCCATCGCCGCGACGCGGGGCGTGACGGAGATTGCCGATGCAGCCTGACATCGCCGTAGCATCCGTGCCAACGACGTCGCTCGTGCCCTATGCCGCCAACGCGCGGACGCACAGCGAGGCGCAGGTCGGACAGATCGCGGCGTCCATCGCCGAGTTCGGCTTCGTGAACCCGGTGCTGGTGGACGCCACTGGAGTGTTGGTCGCCGGCCATGGCCGCGTGCTGGCGGCGAAGCGGCTCGGACTGGTCTCGGTGCCGGCGATCCGGCTGGCGCACCTGACTGAGGCGCAGGCCCGGGCATTGCGCCTGGCGGACAACCAAATCGCGCTCAATTCCGGGTGGGACGAGGCACTGCTGGCCGCCGAGCTCGCGCGCATTCGCGACGACGGCGCGGTGGACCTCGACGTGCTCGGCTTCTCGCCGCTCGAACTCGACCAGTTGCTTGCCGCAGCCGATGCGGACGACGACGGCGATGCCGACGAGGTGCCGCCGGTACCGGAGACGCCGGTCTCCAAGACGGGCGACCTGTGGCGCTGTGGTGACCACCGCGTGCTGTGCGGTGACGCCACGAACCTGGCCGATGTGCAGCGCGCGCTCGGCGCCGATCGGTTGGCGGACATGGCTTTTCTAGACCCTCCCTATAATGTTGCGTATGAGGGAGGAACGGCGGCGAAGATGACCATCGCCAACGATGCCCTCGGCGGCGGCTTCATCGACTTCCTGCGACCGGCGTTCACCAATCTGCTCGCGGTCACCAAAGGCGCCAGCTACATCTGCATGTCATCTTCGGAGTGGCCGACGTTGCATCGCGCCTGGCAGGACGCTGGCGGCAAATGGTCGAGCACCATCATCTGGGCCAAGAATACCTTCGCCCTCGGCCGGGCCGACTACCACCAGCAGTTCGAGGCCATGCTTTACGGCTGGAAGGCGGGAAGCCAGCACTACTGGTGCGGCGCCCGTGATCAGGGGAACGTCTGGCACTTCGACAAGCCCGCCCGTAACGACCTGCACCCGACGATGAAACCGGTGGCCCTGGTCGAGCGCGCCGTCCGCAACAGCAGCAAGCAGCGCGATATTGTGCTGGACCTGTTCGGCGGCTCTGGCACGACGATGATCGCCGCCGAGCGCACCGGACGACAGGCGGTGCTGCTGGAGATCGACCCGCGCTACGTCGACGTCATTGTGCGGCGATGGGAAGAGGTGACTGGCGAGACGGCCGTGTTGGACGGCGGGGATCGCACATTTGCCGATATCGCAGCATTTCGGAGTGTGCCGGAGCCGGCGTGATGTGCATGATGGCCGTGTTCCGATCGGAGACGGCCGATGCCCCCAAAGGACGCAGAGAAAGTCGTGCGCGCCGCCACAAAAGCAATGGTGTGGTCTGATGGGGGCCCGGCTACTGTTCGTGTGATGCGAGAATATGAAGTTGATGCACGGGCGATCTTCATCGCGGGCCTGAAGGAGGCGTTGCGACAAGGCTGGGAGATCAATGAGTTGGTCGGCACCCTCTCGCCCGCGAAGCCCAAGAAGAAACGGGGTGAGGCCGTGGCCCCACCCCGTTCAGTGCCGTGAAGCGGAGGCGGCAAGGTCACTCCGCGATCTGGTATACGGTGTAGGATCCCTTCGCCCCCTCCTTATTGGGTCCCACCATGCGGACCCGCTCCAGGGTTTCGACCTTGATGCCTTTCTTTTTCAACCCGGCCAGAAAGCCGCGAACAGTGTGACTTGCCCATCCCGTGGCCTCGGCGATCTGCGCCACCGCCGCCCCCTCGGTGCGGCGGAGCAGAGCGAGGACCGCTTCCTGCTTGGTGCCCTCGCGCGGCTTGCGCGGTGCGGTCGCTTCGCGCGGCGCCTTCTCGGCGAGCAGGGCGCGGAGGGCCTCCATCGGCGCTTCGAAGGCGGCAATGATGTCCGTGTCGCGGTTGTCCTGGTCGTCCCAGGCTGCGAGCACCGCGGCGGCGGCGGCGCGGAGGTTCGTTCGCGGCGTGGGCGCGACCGTGGCGGCGTCGAGGGCGTCGGCGACCGCTTGCGCCTCGGTGGCCACCTCCTCTGCGGAAGGCACCGTGGGCGCAACCGTGGCGGCGGGTTCGCCGGTGCGCGGTTCCTGGCCGATGGCGCAGAAGCCGGCGTCGGTCAGGGCCAGGGTCGTGAGTATCAGGCCGGTGGCGCTGTCCTCGATCAGGGTCGAGGCCTCGCCGAGGTGGTAGTCGCCCAGGGTTTCGGCGATCAGGCCGTCACGCAGCAGGGCATCGATCATCTTGTGGCGGCCACCGGTCGGCAGCTTGCGGTGGAATTGAAGGCGATGGTCCGGGCGCTCGGCGGCGCGGGTCATGACGATCAGGGCGGCGGGGGAGAGGGACATTTTCGTGCTCCGGGTTGCGGCACCCGACCATCGAGCGCCTGCTACCACCCCGAGCCCCGTCGGGCAGAACCCGAGCGGGGCGTAGGGGAAAGGCCCGCCTATTCGGGGGCGAATTCTCCGCGATGGTGGTAGGCGTCGGTGACCCGGGCCAGGATGGCGTTCCAGTGCTGCAGGGTCCCGGCGGCGCCCCAGAGCATGCTGTCGGGATCTTCGCCGATGTGGTTGTCGGCCATCGCCTGAAGCTCGGCGGCGTGGCCCCGGAAGACCTCCATCTGCTTCATGAACTCGGCCAGGCTGGCTTGCTGGCTCTTCTGGGTGCGGGTGCTGCTCATCGTCCGGTCTCCTGTCTGGCAGGGCGTGTTCCCCTGCGCGTGATGGACCATTCGCGCTGAGGGCGACCGGAGCCAAGAGCATAACGCATTGTCATTGCATCATTCTTGACGCTCCATCGCGCGGCGGGAGGTCGCCGCCATGCCTGAACTGACCCCCTCCACCCGCGAGGCAGCCCGCCGTATCGGTGTCACCGAGACCGCCCTGCGCAAGGCCGCCACCAAGGGACGGATCGAGCGCGAGCCGGACGGCCAATGGGACGTCGAGAAGACCCGACGCCGGATGGTCGAGACCGCCGATCCGGTGCGCTCACCCCTCGCTGGTGGCGGCGCCGGTGGGGCGATGTCCGGCGACACCACGCCCTACGCCCGGCTGAAGGTCGCGCAGCTTGCTCTGAAGGTCGAAGCCCAGCGGATGGCGCTGGACGAGGACAAAGGTCGGCTGCTCGATGCTCAGACCGCCAACGCCGCGATCGACGAGATCGCCGGCGCCATGCGCGACGCCCTGCTGAACTGGCCCGCCCGGGTCTCCGGCCTCATCGCCGCCGACCTCGGGGCCGATCCACATTTGGTGCAAACCGTGCTGCAGCAGCACATCACCGATCTGTTGACGGAGGCGGCCAATCGCTTCGATCCCCCAGGCATCGGTGGGCGATCGGACGGCTGAGCATGTCCGACGCCGTGCCGGGGCGATGCTCCGCCCGCCACCGCAACTCACCGTCAGCGAGTGGGCCGACCGGCACCGGGTGCTGAGCACCCGGGCCTCGTCGGAGCCGGGTCCGTGGCGCACGGCACGGACGCCATATCTGAAGGATATCCTGGACGCCCTGTCTGCCGTGCATCCAGCCCGCCGTGTGGTGTTCATGAAAGGGGCGCAGGTCGGGGCTTCCGAAGGGGGGAACTGTTGGCTCGGCTACATCATGCACCACGTGCCAGCCCCAGTGCTGGCGGTGCAGCCGACTGTGGAACTGGCCAAACGGTTCTCGCGGCAACGGATCGACCCGCTGTTGCAGGAGACGCCGGCGTTGCGGGAACGGGTAGCACCGGCCCGGTCGCGCGATGCCGGCAATACCATGCTGTCCAAGGAGTTTCCTGGCGGCATCCTGGTCCTGACCGGGGCCAACTCGGCGGTCGGGCTGCGCTCGATGACGGCGCGGTTTCTGTTCCTCGATGAGGTCGATGCCTATCCCGGCGATGTCGAGGGCGAAGGCGATCCGATCGCATTGGCCGAGGCACGGGCGCGGACCTTCGGCTGGCGGCGCAAGGCGTTCCTGGTGTCGACGCCGACCATTGCCGGGCGGAGCCGGATCGAGCGCGAGTATCAGGCGAGCGATCAGCGGCGCTTCTTCGTGCCGTGCCCGCATTGTGCGGCGATGCAGTGGCTGCGCTTCGAACGACTGATCTGGGAGAAGGGGGTTCCAACCAGCGTCGCCTATCACTGCGATACCTGTGAGGCGCCGATCGGCGAGCACCACAAGACGGCGATGCTGGCCGGCGGCGAATGGAGGACGACGGCGCAATCGCAGGACCCGTTCACGGTGGGGTTTCACATCTCGGCGCTGTATTCGCCGGTCGGCTGGCTGTCCTGGGAGCAGATCGCTCGGGATTGGGAGGCGGCGCAGGGCAAGCCCGAGGATCTGAAGACCTTCCGCAACACCGTGCTGGGCGAGACCTGGCAGGAACGCGGCGAGGCACCGGATTGGGAACGCCTGGTCGAGCGCCGCGAGGAATTCGCTCTCGGCGTGGTGCCGGCATCGGCGTTGGTGCTGACCGCCGGCGTCGACGTGCAGGACGATCGCATCGAATGCGACGTCTGGGGCTGGGCCGGTGGCTTCACCTCCTGGCTGATCGATCACATCGTGATCCCCGGCAGTCCGCGGGAACGTGGCCCCTGGGAGGAACTGGCCAAGCTGCTGGCGCGGGACTGGCCGCGGACGTCGGGCGGCGCTATGCGCATCGCCAAAATCTGCGTCGACACCGGTGGGCGCGATACCGCATCAGTCTATGGCCACCTGCGGCATCTGCGGGATCCACGGATTGCGCCGACCAAGGGAGTCGATGGCTGGAACCGGGCGCAGCCAGTCCAGGGACCGACGTTGGTCGATGCCCTGGTCAACGGCCAGAAGCTGCGCCGTGGCTTGAAGCTGTGGACGGTGTCGGTTTCGACCTGGAAGGCCGATCTCTATCGCCGGCTCTGGCTCGGACGTGGCGAGGCTGAGGAATATCCAACTGGCTGGGTGCATCTGCCCCGCGGCATCGAGATCGAATGGGTGAAGCAGCTCGTCGCCGAGCAGCTGCGCACGACCAAGGACAAGCGCGGCTTCAGCCGGCAGGAATGGGCCAAGCTGCGGGAGCGGAACGAGGCGCTCGACTGTGCCGTGCTGGCCCGGGCGGCGCTGTGGCTGCTGGGGGCCGATCGCTACGGCGACCGCTACTGGCAGCGCCTGCAAACCGAGATCGCCGACGCGCCGGTGCTGGCACCGATGGCGGCTGTGACGGCAACGGCTGTGGCGACGGAGCCATCGTCTGCACCAACTGCACCCCGCCCAAACGACCAGTCGATGCGACCGCGCTCCTGGCTCGGCCAGCGCGGTGGCTGGCTCCGCTGAGGACCCAACTATGAACCCTGACGTCCTGACCTGGGCCCTTGCGCAGCCGAGCGGCAATCGCTGGCGTGGCCTGGCCGAGGCCTACACCGCCGGCACCACCCGGGTGACCTACGAGGGTCGCACCATCCAATACCGCGGCCTCGACGAGATCAGTCGCGCCCTGGCGGTCGGCTACGCCACCGAGAACAGCGCCACGCGTCGCCCCTCCACCACCTTCGCCAGTTTCACGAGGCCCGAATGACCCAGGACACCACATGGTCCCTGCCGGCGTTGGCCGGCGCGCTCGACGTGCCCGACGAGGCATTCCGCGCCTTTACCCATCTCCAGGGCCTCGGCTGGAACGCCCGTCTGTCGCTGCCGCAGGCCGCCACCCTGGCCATCGCCTGGCAGGATGCTGCCGGCGGCACGGCGACCGGGCCGGTGTCCGATGCGGTCACCGCCCTGTTCGCCGCTCTCACCACCGCGCTTGGCGCCGCGCCGCCCGCATGATCACTCGCCTCCGATCGGCGTGGCATGCGCTTCGTGGTTATGCCGCGGCCGGCGATCTGCGCGCCTCGGTGTGGGCACCGTCCGGTGGCAGTGCCACCGCCGAGGTGGCCGGTGCTGCGGCCACAGTGTCCCGCCGGGCCCGCGACGCCGTGCGCAACGATCCCTATGCCGCGCGCATCGTCGATCTTTGGACCGGCAACGCGGTCGGCGCCGGGATTACCACCCGCTGGCCCGACGCCGCCCATGCCGATGCCTGGCGCCGTTGGTCCGACAGCACCGCATGCGACGCCGAACGTCGGCTCGATCTCTATGGCTTGCAGGCGCTCGCCATGCGCGCCGTGGTGGAAAGCGGGGAATGCTTCATTCGCCTGTTACCTGCTGAGGTAACCCCCGCCAACCCGATCGGGCTGCGGCTTCAGGTGCTGGAGAGCGACCATCTCGACACCACCCGCACCGGTTTGCTCGACGGTCTCGCGACCTTGCAAGGCATCGGGCTCGATGACGCCGGGGCGCCCGCCATCTACTGGTTGTATCCGCGCCACCCTGGCAACTGGTGGCCCGGGATGCCGGCGGCCTATGCCAGCGAGCCGATCGCGGCGCGCGACGTGCTGCATCTCTACCGCAAGCGCCGGCCCGGTCAGTTGCGCGACGTCTCCTGGCTCGCCCCGGTGCTGACGCGACTGCGCGATCTCGGCGACTACGAGGCCGCCCTGCTGATGAAGGCCAAGATCGAGGCCTGCCTCGCCGCCATCGTGACCGAAGAAGGCGATGAGGCGATGACCGGCACCGCCGCCAATTTGCTGCGCGACGCCCAGGGCCGGGCGATCGAGGCGTTCGAGCCCGGCATGATCCTTTATCGCCGTGGCTCCGGCAGCGTCGAAGTGGTGAACCCCTCCGGCGGTGGCAGCCACGCCGCCTTCGCCCGCCGCACCCTTGAGGCCGCGGCCGTCGGGGCCGGGCTGACCTACGACCAGGTTTCGGGCGATCTGACCCAAGCCAACTACTCCAGCCTGCGGGCAGGGAAGATCGAGTTCCGCCGGCTCTGCGAGCAGGTCCAGTACGGTATGCTGATTCCGATGCTGGTGCGGCCCATCGCGGAGCGTTTTCACGCCCATGGCGCGCTGCTCGGGTTGTGGGGCGCCGACATTCCGTCTGACGTCAGCCACGTCCCGCCGGCACACGAGATGATTGACCCGTTGAAGGACACCAGCGCCCTGATCGCACAGGTCCGCGCCGGCTTCGTGCCGCAGGCCGAGGCGGTCGGCTCGTTCGGCTACGACTTCCGCCAGGTGGTCGAGGATATCCGAAAAGCCAATGCCGAGATCGATGCCGCCGGCATCGCGCTCGATACCGATCCCCGCCGTGTCGCCAAATCGGGTGTTGCCCAGGATGCAGCCCAGATTGCCGCGGTGGAAATTGCGGCCACCGGCGCAGCCATGCCTCCGCGCCCCAACCAGGATCAGACCCCATGAGTTACGGCTACGACCCGGTCGAGGACCTGCTCAAGGTCACCTCCATCCAGAAGAAGTGGCGCGACGGCTTTGCCACCGCCGCTCTCGACAGCCGCAAATGGACCAGTCAGGTCGCCGCCGGGGGCGCCATCACGGTTAATAGCGGTGCACTCACGCTGGCCAGCGGCGCCAATGCCAATGACGAAACCTGGATGCTCTCGACCGAGACTTTCTCGGTGCCGTTCCGCGTCTCGGTCGGGCTGACCTTGTCGCAGCGCATCGCCAACCAGAGCTTCTACATCGAGGCGGTCAGCATCGATCGCGACAGCGGCCAGCCGGACGGGCTGCACATGCTGGGCCTGCTGTTCGACGGCGTGACCGCGACGCAGGCGAAATACGAGGTGCAAACGGGTGGCATGGTCCGGCTGACGTCGGGCGCGTCGACCGTCCCGACGACGGCCGCGAGCGGGGTCTATGAGCTCGAAGCCTTCGTCGATGAGGCCTGGTTCCACGGCGCCACCATGGATGCCACCACCGCCCGCGCCAACTCCTACCGCCGCCATCAGCAGATCCCCGATCC
>CAIYSR010000133.1 GCA_903928895.1 uncultured Rhodospirillales bacterium
CACGGCAAGCCATCGCGCGAATGCCCCATTCTCCATCCGGCCGTCCTCCCCAAGCGCCAACGGTAGAATCGCAGGTCTCAACAGGTGCCGCAATAAGAGCGAAGTTTTTTGCTTCTTTTTTTCAAAAAAGAAGCGCTTCCCTGCCCTGCTGATGAAAACACCATTCTATATCGAATTGGCACTAAAAAATCACGCTCTAGCGCCCCATCGCCGCCAGCGCCCGCCCGGCCGCCGCCGCCGCTTCGCGCGCCGCCGCGAGGTCCCGATAAATCCCATAGGCCGCCCCCTGCACGCGCCGCCAGTATGGGTCCGCCACCAGCCGTGCCTGGGCCGGCGCCATCACATCGATCGCGACCGGCAGCGAGGGGAACACCCCCGACGCCACAGCGGCAGCCATCGCGGTGCCGAGCAGCACCGGCTCAGGGTGCGCCGAGATCACCAGATCGCAGCCCAGGGCATCACGGTAGAGCCGCGCCATCAGCGGATTGCGCGCCTGCCCGCCGGCCAGCGTCACCCGCTCGATCGCGAAGCCATGCGCGTTCAGATGCGCGACCGTCTCGCGCGTGCGCAGCGCCAGCCCCCGCGCGACCGCGTAATAGGTCTCGCGAAACCCGCGACGGGACCGCCCGGTCCGGGGGCCCGTCATCAGCGCCGGCAGGTCGATGTCCTCGGGCACGACATGGAAATCGGCCGCGAACGCCGCACCCTCGCGGTCGAGCAGCGCCAGCACCTCACGGGCCACAGCCAGATGCCCGGCCTCGTTCGCGTCCTGAGGTCCGCCCGGATGGGTCTCCAGAACCAGATCGAGCGCGGCCCCGCCATCGTGGTGGGCCTCATACAGGGAAAGCCCAGGGAGAACCGTCTCGGCATAGGGGCCACCGACCCCCGGAATCTCCCGTGCCGCAGTCGACAGCGCCAGCAGCGGCGCCGCCATGCCGCCGATCAGAGCGGCACTGTGGCCGACCCGCAGCTTCGCATTGCGTCCCATCGTCCCGAGCAGTCCGGCCTGCGAATCCAGCAGACCCGCGCCCACCGGTATCCCCGGTGGCAGGCCGAGATATGCGGCCACGTCGCCGAGCAGGAGCCCTTGCACCTGCCCCGGCAGCACCGGATCGCCGGCGAGCGCGCCCATGCCCCAAACCTCCTCAAGCCCTGCCGCGGCCAGACGCTCGTGCTGCCAGGGATCGGCCGCACCGGCCCGATACGGCCAGCGCGCCGCAAGCGCGGCCAGCCCATGCCGGTCGTTGCCGGTCGCCCGCAGCGCCATCTCGTCGACCAGATCACGCACCGCCGTCACCCGCGCCCAGGCCTCCGGCGCGTGCTGCTTGAGCCATGACAGCCGCCGCAGATGCGCCTCGGCCGCATCCCCTGCGGCGCGCTGATCCATTGAGGAGAACACGTCGCCGCCGCCACCCAGCGGCGGCGCCCCGGTATAATCCAGCACCACCCCCCCGGTGGCGGCGAAGCCGAGCCCGACCACCCGCATCCCGAGCGTCCCGTCGCCGGCCAGACACGCCCGGATCGCGGCGCATACGGCATGCCACACCGCGTCCCTGCGATACACTGCCTCCCCCGCCGCCGGCCGGATCAGGTCGAGCGGATATTCACCGCGCGCCACCAGCCGGCCGGTGTCGTCGAAGGCCCCGGCCCGCGCCGCCTGCGCGCCGACGTCAACGGCCAGCAGCAGTGCGGTCACGCCTCAGCCCTGGGCCTTGTTATCGATCAGCTTCCCGGCGTCGATCAGCTTCTGGGCATCGATCAGCTTCTGGTAGACGTCCACATAGTCCTGCGCCATCCGCCGGCTGGTGAAGCGCTCGTCGAACCGCGCCCGGATCTTCTTGCGGTCGAGTTCGCCCAGCCGACCACAGGCGGCGATCGCCTCGTCCACGTTGTCCACGATGAAGCCGGTCAACCCGTCATCCATCACCTCGGGCACCGAGCCGCGCCGCATCGCGATCACCGGCGTGCCACAGGCCATGCTCTCGATCATCACCAGGCCGAACGGCTCCGGCCAGTCGATCGCAAACAAGGTCGCCTTGGCGCGGCCAAGAAATTCCGGCTTCTGCGCATCGTTGATTTCGCCGATGAACTCGACATGGGCATTGGCCAGCAGCGGCTCCACCGACTCCTTGAAATACTCGGCGTCCGCCTTGTCCACCTTCGCCGCCACCTTCAGCCGTACCCCGCAGGCGCCGGCGATGCGGATGGCGCGCTCGATCCCCTTCTCGGGCGAGATGCGGCCGAGGAAGGCGAAATACTCGCCCTTTTCGTCGCCCATGCCGCTGGCTTGCGGCACGTGGAGCAGGGTCTGCGGCATGCCGTGCAGCACGGTCGCCGCCCATCCCAAATCCGGCAGCGGCTTGCGCTGGCTGTTGGAGATCGAAACCAGCGGCACATGCGGGAACGAACGGTACACCGCGGCGAACTCCGGCAGGTCGAGCCGCCCGTGCAGCGTGGTCACGAAGGGGATGTTCATGCGGGTGAACACCGAGTTCGGCCAATAGTCGATATGGAAATGCAGCACGTCGAACTCATGCGCGCGCTGCGCGACGTGCTCGATCAGGATGGCGTAGGTCGCGACCCAATCACGAATGTCGGGGTCAAGCCGCAGTGCCCGCGGCCACGGCGCATCGAGCTTGGCCGATGTCTGCGAATCGCCCGAGGCAAACAGCGTCACGTCATGGCCGAGCTCGACCAGCGCCTCGGTGAGCGAAGAGACGACCCGCTCGGTGCCGCCATAGAGCTTGGGCGGCACGGCCTCGAACAAGGGCGCGATCTGGGCGATACGCATGGCGAATACTGCCTCCGGAGAGAAACGTTGCGGCGCGCGATGGCCGTCAGCGCCGGCCGTCGCGGCCAATGTAAAGCGATCTGCACGATCCGGCCATTGCCTTGCGGGTGCGGCCGGCGGTCACCCCTTGTGCCCGGCGAACTTGGCGAAATCGCGGCGCGGGGTTGACGCATTGTGGCACCCTGGCATCACTTGGCCGCACCGTCCGCCGCCAAGGAGCCGCGCCATGACCACCGATCCCGTCGCCGGCACCGGCGCGCTGTGGAAGACGCTGACCGGCCGGGTCGATTTCTTCGGTGTCGCCGGTCCCGCCATGCCCGACGACAAGACCTTGGGGCGCCTGTTGCACGATGGCGGGCAACTCCTGCCGCATGGCTACCAGGACCCTTATATCGGTCCCGTTCTGCGTGCCGCGCCGCGCCTGCTGGCGCTCGCCCGCGCCGGGCGCATCCGCATGTCCTCGGTCGAGATCGTCACCGGCGCCATCATCCAGCATGTGCCGGACTGGCCGCTGACCCATGAGTTGCGCCGCTTCGTCGCCGTCATCTCCAACCTCTACCGCTCCTTCCTCGATGCCGCCCGCCGCGAGGCGGCCAACATCCCCGCCCTCGCCGGCAGCCTGCCCCCGCTCGCCGCCTTCCAGCATGACGGCAGCAACGGACCGATCACACTCGCCTCCGATCTCATTGCCACCTATCTCGGCGGCTCCGTCGGCGTGGTCGCCCTGCCCGCGACCTTCGCCGCCCACCCCATTCTCTGGACCGCGCTCGCCCACGAGACCGGCGGACACGATATCACCCATGCCGACGTGGGCCTGCTCGACCAGCTCGCCGCCCTGCTGCCCGGCGTGCTGGCGCCGATCGAGGCCGACTGCAAACTCCCCCGCGGCATCCTCGCCCGGCTCTGGGCGCATTGGATGGACGAGGCGGCCGCCGACATCTATGCGCTGATGAACGCCGGCCCCGCCTTCATCGAGAACGCCGTCGTGCTGCTGACCGCGATGGGCGGCGGCGAGGCGCCACGGCTTCGCGCCGAAAGCCGCGGCGCCGGCGCCGAACTGCTGGACCCCCACCCCACCGACATCCTGCGCCTGCATCTCGGTCTCGGCGCCATCGCCACGCTCGACTTCTATTCCGGCCGCGCCCGCGCCAGCACCCGCATCAACGCTCTGCTCGAGGCCTTCTGCCCCGATACCGAGATCGTCCTGAACGGTGCCCTGCCCGACGGCCCGCAGCGCCTCATCCATGTCGAGGAGACCGTCCCGCGCGAGGCCATGGGCCGTGCCGCCGAGGCGGTCGGCCGCCTCATCGCCACCGCCTGCCTGCCCGCGCTCGACGGCAAGTCGATCCAGCACATCGAGACCTGGGATGACGGCGACGAACGCGCCGTCGATGCGGTGCGCAACGGCCTGGCCGCCGGCCGCTCGATCTCCGGCCTCGGCGATGACGCCCAGCTCCTTGCCGCCGCCTCCGCCGCCGTGATCGACGATGCCGACGGCTACGACCCGGTCACCCAGGCGCTCAACCAGGCGCTCGATCATAGCTTCCATACCGACCCGGTCTGGGGCTACCCGGACCCGGATCAGATGTATGTCAGGTACCGCTGAGACCCTTCCCCATGAACACGATCTCGCCCCCGGCCGCAAACGCCTCGCGCCCCGTCACCACGTAGCCAAGGCGCTGATAGAAAGCGATGTTTGCGGCGAAAGCGCCGTTGGTGTAGAGCCGGACCTGGTGCAGCCCGCGCGCCGCCGCGATGGCCTCGGCATGCTGCATCAGCAATGTCCCCAGCCCGCGCCCTTGCCCGCCAGGCCGCACCGCCACGTTCTCCACCAGCAGATGATCCGCTTCCACGATCATCTCGATCAGCCCCTCCAACACCCCGTTGACCTCATACAGATCGACCAGGTGCGCTCGTACCGCATGGGCATAGTCCGCCGTCATCGGCTTCGGCTCGCGCCCGATCAGCGGCACCCAGCGGGCATAAGCCGCCCGCGACAGCGCCAATACGGCCGCTGCATCGTCCGGTCCCGCCCGCCGCAAGTCCATGTTCACGCCCCCGCCCCGAACTGCCCGCACAGCAGCAGCATCGCCTCCATCATCATATGCCCGCACAGCGCCGCCGCCATCCCGTTGACGTCCTGCGGCGGGCTCACCGTGTTGAAATCCATCGCCACGATGTGCAGCCCCGTCAGCGCCCGCATCAGTTCGATCCCCTCGCGCGCCGACAGCCCGCCCCACGCCGGCGTGCACACGCCGGGCGCCACCGCGGGATCGAAGATATCCATGTCCCAGCACAGATACACCGGCCGCCCCGCCGCCCCGTCGCGGAACTCCGCCATCGTCTGGGCCAACCCGCGCGCAACCAGCGCCTCCGTCGTCACCACCCGGAACCCAAGCCTCTGCGTGCGCGCCTGCACGCCTCCGACATAGGTGAAGCCGCGGACCCCGACATGCCAGGAGCGCGCCACATCGATGATCCCCTCGGCCGCCGCATGGGTGAACTGGGTGGCCGGATTGAAGGCCACATCGCCCTGGTTCTCGGCATAGGCATCGGTATGTGCATCGACATGGAGCACCACCAGCCCGGGATGCCGCCGCCCCGCCGCCCGCATCAACGGCAGCGACACCGAACCATCCCCGCCGATGGCAACCGGCACCGCACCGCAATCCAGGATCGCCCCCGCCGCCGCCTCGATATTGGCGAACGACGGCTCCACCCTCCCCGCCACCACCTGCACATCCCCGCAATCCACCGCCCCCAGCCGCGCCAGCACGTCGAAATCGCCCCGGGTGACATGGAAGCGCCGCATCAGCCCGGACTGCTCGCGCACCGCAGCCGGCCCCTGCCGCGCCCCCACGCGGAACGGATGCACCCCGGCATCGTACGGCACCCCCAGCACCGCCGCCCGGCATCCCGGGCCGGGCATGCCATGCGGCAGACCGCAAAACGTCAGCGGCGAGCGGAGCACGCCGCTCACGTCGGCGGCCGCGCCATCACCATCAAGCAGGCCATCGCCTCACCCCCCCTTCACGCCCTGGGTATTGGTATAGAGCGCATAGAGCCCGTGGCTTGCCGCCATGAACAGCCGATTGCGGTGCACGCCGCCGAAGCAAAGGTTGGCGCAGCGCTCGGGCAGCTGCACATGCCCGATCGGTAGCCCCGCCGGGTTGAACACGCGGACCCCGTCGAGCGCGTCCACCCCCATCCCCCAGCCACACCAGAGATTGCCCTCGATATCGACGCGGAAGCCATCGGGCGTGCCGCCATCGGCGTCGATGAAGACACGACCATTGGCGAGCTTGCGGCCGTCGCGCACGTCATAGGCCATGATCTTGCGGGTCGGCTCGGCGCGGGAGGCGACGACGTAGAGGATTTTCTCGTCGGGCGAGAAGGCGAGGCCATTGGGGCCGGGGATATCATCGGCCATAACCTCCAGCGTGCCGCCCGGATCGAGCCGGTAGACTGCCATGGCGCGTTCACTGTCCGCCTTGTGGCCTTCGTAGAAGCCCGAAATGCCGAACACCGGGTCGGAAAACCAGATCGCGCCGTCGGCGGCGACCACGACATCGTTGGGTGAATTCAGCTTCTTGCCAAGGTAGGAGTCGGCGAGAACGGTGATCGTTCCGTCATACTCGGTCCGCGTCACCCGCCGTGCGTCATGCTCGCACGTCACCAGCCGCCCCTGCCGGTCCCGGGTGTTGCCGTTGGCGTTGTTGGATGGCTTGCGGAACGCCGAGACCGCGCCCGTCTCCTCTTCCCACTTCAAAATCCGGTTGTTCGGAATATCGCTCCACAACAGATAGCGCCCATCCCCGAACCACACCGGCCCCTCCGCCCAGCGGCACCCGGTGAACAGCCGCTCGACCGAGGCCATCGGCAATCGCAGCTTGTTGAACGACGGGTCCATGACGACCACGCGCGGATCCGGATACCGCGTGCTCTCTTCCCACATGATGGCGTGCTCCCTCGTGATGTGGTCGAATGGTGGCTCATCGCAGCCCTGTGCGAAAGGGAGCCCATGCGCATCCGCCCGGCCGACGCCGACGACCTTGCCGCCATCGCGCGTATCGTCACCGCTGCCTACAGCAAATACATCGCCCGCATCGGCAAACCCCCTGGACCGATGCTGGACGACTACGCCGCCCATATCCGCGCCCACACCATCTGGATCACCGACGACCGCACCGGGGTTATCGTCCTGCTGCCGGAGCCCGACCACCTGCTGCTCGACAACATCGCGGTCGACCCCAGCCATCACGGCAAGGGGATCGGTCGCGCCCTGATGGAATTCGCCACCGCCGAAGCCCGCCGCCGCGCTTTTCCGGAACTGCGCCTCTACACCCACGAAACCATGACCGAGAATATCGACCTCTATCGCCGCACCGGCTGGGAAGAAACCGGCCGCGCCATGCAGGACGGCTACGACCGCGTGTTCTTCCGCAAGTCCGTCGACTGATGACCAGCACCGATGTCCTCGTCATCGGCGCCGGCGCCGCTGGCCTTGCCGCCGCCACCACGCTGCGCGCCGGGGGCATCGCCTGCATCGTCATCGAAGCCGCCGTACGCATCGGCGGTCGCGCCTACACCACCGCCGGGCCCGATACCGGCAATCACTGGTTCGACCACGGTGCCACCTGGCTCCACAGCGCGGAGCGCAACCCGCTGAGCGAGTTGGCCCGTGCGGCCGGAACCAAGATCATCGAATCCGACAAGCTCCGCCGCTGGCGCCTGCAGATCGGTCCCCGCCTGGCCACCGCCGCCGAACTTGCCGGCTACCGCGCCGCCCGCGAGCGCTTCGATGCGACCATCCGTCCGCGCGCCGCCCAGCACCCCGACATTGCCTTCGCCGCCGCCATGGCCCCCCTGCGCGACGACCCCTGGGCCGCCACCATCGAACTGTGGGAAGCAGCCCAGATCGCCGCCGCCGACCCCACCACCTTGAGCCTGCACGACTGGCGCATCAATGACCTCGAAGGCACCAACCTCATCCTCGACGGCGGCATCGGCGCCTTCCTCAGCCGCCTCGCCACCCGGGCCGGCCCGGTCGAATGCAACACCCCGGCCACAGCGATCGAGTGGTCCGACGGCATCGCCGTCGCCACTCCGCGCGGCACGATCCGGGCCAAGGCCGCCATCGTCACCGTCTCCACCGGTGTCCTCCCCACCCTGCCCTTCGCCCCGGCGCTGCCGGCCAGCCACCAGGAGGCGATCGCCGCGCTGCCGATGGGCTTGCTGACCAAGCTTGCCTTCCCCGCCCTCGGCGCCGACCGCCTCGGACTGCCCGATACGATGTCGATCCGCCAGCAGGCCCGTCCGGGCGAACCCGCAATGGGGCTTTTCGCCTGGCCCTACGGCGCGCCCTACGTGCAGAGTTTCATCGGCGGCGCCACCGCCTGGGCGCTCGCCCGGCAAGGCCACGCCGCGACCGCCGACTACGCCCGCTCCGCGATCGCCAAACTGCTCGGCGCCGACGCCCTGAAATCCCTCGGCCCGGCCCTTGTGACCAACTGGGCCGCCGACCCTTGGCATCGCGGCTCCTACGCCTATGCGCTTGCCGGTCACGCCGCCGCACGCGGCACACTGGCCACCCCGCTCGCCGACGGACGCCTGGTCTTCGCCGGCGAAGCCACCCGCACCGACGGCCTCGCCGGCACCATCGGCGGCGCCTGGCTCAGCGGGATCGAGGCCGCCCACACTGCCATGCGGAGCATGAGCTAAGCAGGCGTTCGCAGGACGGACCAGGAATGCATTTGCAAACATCGTGCAGGCGAAAGCCAGCCTAGCTTTCAGCAAGAGCGCAAACCTGAGAGGGTTTGCTTAGACCGGCAGCGTCACCCGCACCCTGAGCCCCGGCCCATCCGTCCGGTTTTCGGCCGTCACGTCGCCGCCATGCGCGCGCAGGATATTGCGCGCGATCGGCAGCCCGAGCCCGACCCCACCGGTCTCCCGGTTGCGGCTCGCCTCCAGGCGCTGGAATGGCTGGAACATCCGCTCCACATCGGTCTGCGGGATCCCAGGCCCCCGGTCCTCCACCAGGATCGTGACCATCGCCCCCGCCAACGTCGCCACCGGACCGCCGAGCCGCACCTGCACCCCGCCGCCGTAGTTGATCGCATTGCCGACCAGATTGCTCAGCGCCCGTTTCAGCGCCAGCGGCCGCGCCGACACGGTGAGGTGTTCCGGTCCGTCCATGCCGATCAGGCCCTCCAGGTCGAGCCGCATATCCACCGCCTCGTCGAGGATGGTGCGCAGCAGTTCGGCGAGATCGAGGCGCACCACCGCCTCCTCCACGGCGGCATCGCGCCCGAAGGTCAGGGTCGCACTGACCATCGCCTCAAGCTCGTCGAGATCGGCCAGCATCCGCCTGCGCTGGACCTCGTCCTCCACGAATTCGGCGCGCAGGCGCAACCGGGTGATGGGCGTGCGCAGGTCATGTCCGATCGCGGTCAGCATCAGCGTGCGGTCCTGCACGAAACGGCGGATGCGGGTGGCCATGGTATTGAAGGCGGCGGCAGCCATCGTCACCTCGGCCGGCCCACGCTCCGGCAGCGGTGCCGCGTTGACATCGCGCCCCAGCCGCTCCGCCGCCCGCGCCAGCACCACAACCGGGCGCGTCAAACGCCGCACCGCCCATAGCGACAGGCCACCGGCGGCCAGCGTCATCATGGCAAACGCCACCAGGAAGTTGAAGGAATGCCACGGTCGCGGCGTCACCAGTTCGGTCCGCAGGTGCATCCAGACGCCATCGGGAAAGCGCAGACCGATCACCAGCACATTCTCGAAGTCGCCGCCGCCGCCGAGAAACACCATGTCGCGCGGCCGCATCAGCACCGGGATCGGCACCAGCTGCATTTCCGCCGCCAACTGCCGCACCATCTCCGGCGGTGTCGGCGTGAACGCCTCGTCCGGCGGAGCGTCCGACAAATGCAGCGTCTGGTCGTCCTCGGTCAGGATGCTGGCGCGGCCGGTCAGCGGCTCGCCCTGAGGAAGCAGTGCAAGGCCGCGATAGAGGTTCATGGTGCGCTGGGCGGCATCGTGCAGTTGCGCCAGCCGCTGCAGATCGAGCCGGTCGAAGGCATGAATGGTCAGCCCCGCGGTCTGCACGATGACAAGTCCGACCAGCAGCACGAGCGCCGTCCTGGCCGCAAGGCTGCGCGGCCACAACGTCAAGCGCATCCGCTCACCGGACCAGGCTCACGGGATCGCGGCCGGCGTGGCGCGGCGACGGCTCAATTGCGGGTCACCTCAGCGGCAAGCACGTAGCCGCCGCCGCGGACCGTCTTGATCAGCTGCGCCTGCCGCCCGTTATCCTCCAGCTTGCGCCGCAGCCGGCTGATGGCGACATCAATCGCCCGGTCGAACGGGCCCGCCTGCCGGCCGCGCAGCAGTTCGAGCAGCATGTCGCGGGTCAGCACCCGATTGGCCCGCTCGACCAGGGTGCCGAGCAGTTCGAACTCGCCCCCGGTGAGCGCGACCTCCACCCCTTCGGGATTGAGCAGGCGGCGGCGCAGCGGGTCCAGCACCCAGCCGGCGAAGCCGATGCTGCGGGCCGGCGCCTCGGCTGTCCGCTCGCCCGTCCGCCGCAGCACGGCGCGGACCCGGGCGAGCAGTTCGCGCGGGTTGAAGGGCTTGGCGACGTAGTCGTCGGCCCCGAGTTCGAGCCCGGCGATGCGGTCGGAATCCTCGGCCATCGCGGTCAGCATCACCACCGGGGTCGGCGTCTGGGTGCGCAGCCAGCGGGCAAAATCAAGTCCGCTCTCGCCGGGCAGCATCAGGTCGAGCACCACCAACTCGAAGGTGCCGGATTGAATCAGCCGCCGTCCCTCCCGGGCATCGCGCGCGCCGGTCACGCGGAAACCCTCGCGTTCGAAAAACAGGGCGAGCAGGTCTCGTATCTCGCGATCGTCATCAATCACGAGGAGGTGGGGGATCTGGGTGGCGTTCGCCGCCCCGGCCTGATGCGCGGTCAACATGCGCGCAGTCTAGCCCATGGCGCAGCGGTTGCGGAGGGCCTGTTGCAATCGGTAGCAATCCGGTGCACGCCCCCACAGTGAGCGATCATTCCCCCCCGCCGGCGGCCCGTGCCGGACTGGACGCGCTGGTGGCACGCCATCCCGAATTCGCGCGGATCGAGTCCGCCGCCGGACCGCTGCCGTGGCGCCGCCGCGCGCCCGGCTTTCCCGGCCTGCTGCAAGCGATCATGGGCCAGCAGATCAGCAACGCCGCCGCCGGGGCGATCTGGCGGCGGCTCGCCGCCCTGCCCGGTGCGCTCGACCCGGCCGGCCTGCTCGCGCTCGACGAGGCGACCTTGCGGGGCGCCGGCCTGTCGCGCCCCAAGGTGGCGCATGCCCGCTCGCTCGCCGAGGCCTATGCCGATGGCAGGATCGACGACGGCCAGATTGCCGCGATGGACGACGCCGCCGCCGTTGCCACCCTGTCGGCCGTGCGCGGGCTCGGCCCCTGGACGGCCGAGGTCCATCTCCTGTTCGCGCTGGAACGGCCCGACGTCTTCCCCGCCGGCGATCTTGCTTTGGCCGCGGCGCTGGCCGACCTGCGCGCCCTCCCCGCCCGGCCGACAACGCCGGCGCTGCGGGCGATGGCGGCGGGGTGGCAGCCATGGCGCTCCCTCGCCGCCCGGCTGCTCTGGCACCATTGGCGCCATGTCACCGGCCGCCCCGCGATGGACGACCTGCCCGCCGCCTGACCCGCACATCTTCTGTCAACCTTTTCCCGTCACAGTGCCGCCAAACCCCCGGCATCCGACGTGACCCACGATCCCCACTCCCTCCCCCCGCCGGTCAACGACTTCCTGCCGACCACGTTCCTCGAACGCGGTATCGCGGTGCCCTTCACCACGCCGATCCTGGCCGGCACGCGGGCGCGGCCCGGCGAGCGTGTGCCGATGGAGCTCATCGTGCCCAACCCGTCCGGCGGGCGCGGCGTCTATATCCTGCCCTGGCAGGACATCTCGGCGCTGTGCCGCCCCACCGTGCATGACGCAAGGCTGACCGCCACCATCGCCACCGTGCAGGGCGTGACACCCACCACCATCCGCAAGGTCTCGCGGGAAACGGCGGTGCTCGGCTTCGCCGGCCGCAGCGCCGCCGCCGCCGCGCGCGCGGCCGACGCGGCGGACCGCACCGCCAGCCTGACCGCCAATTTCGAGCTGCTGCTGGCGCTGGTGCGCCGGGTCGAACCGCCCGGCGAGACGGCGCTGCCGCCTGAACGCGAGCGGCCGGCCGAGCTTGAGCGCCGCGCCCGCCGTGCCATCGCCCGCATCGCACCCGAACTGGGCCGCACCCCGGAGGCCATCGTCACCGCACTGGAACAACTCGCCGTCCTCTACAGCGGTCTCGGTCTCGGCGGCAGCGCGCATGCCTCGAGGGTCCCGCAATTGCTGGGCCGCCTGCTCCACCTGCGCGCCGATCTCGACCGCCATCTTCAGTCCCATGTGGGCGAGTCCGCGCACGACGCCGACCTCATCGCCGGTGCGCTCGACCTGACCACCACCTGCGCCCGCGTCATCCTCGCGGACGCTGCCGCGCTGACCGCCGATGTCACGACACTGATCCGCAAGTGGCTCCTCGAACCCGAGGCTCTCGCCCGCTCCCTCGCCCGGTCCGACTGGCTGCTGGATGGGTGGGACCGCATCGCCGCGCTGTGGGACACCGCCGAAACCCATCTCGGGCGCGAGGCGACGCTGAGCGAGATGTGCAATCTCGTCCCCGCCGTGCCGCGCGAGATCGGCAGCTGGGTGAGCCACCAGCTCAACATCGAGCCCGACCTGCAACGCCATCGCCGCAAAGTCGTGCTGATGGAGGACTGGCGCACCGGGCGCAATGTGGTCGACCTCATCGGCCGCAACGAGGCCCTGCTGGAGCAAGTCGGATGAGCCAGGACCTGCCCGCCGCCCTCAGTCGCCCGCAGATGCGCTCCCTTCAGCACGACCTGCTCGGCGCGCGGGACCAGCAGATCCTGCGCGTGGTCGCCATGGTCGATCGCCTGCCGCAGCGCGGCGAGGCCGATGATTTCATCGCCCCGCTGCGCCCACGCCTCGCCTTCCTGCGCCCGGCGCGGCCGCTCAACTTCACCCGCCTGCTGTTCCAGCCGCTCGATAGCCTCATCGTCGCCCCGACCGCCTGGCGCCGCGAGGCCTTGGCGATCCCGCGCAGCGTGCTGGCGCCTCTCGCGGCGATGGTCCGGACCGATCTCGGGGCCGGCGCGGAAACGCTGGACCACGCCCTCGCCGGCCTCACCACCGACCAGGACGAGGCGATCGGCCGAATCGGACCCGGCCTGTGGGCGGCCGGCGCCGCGACCCTCACCGGCACCGCGCCACCGGACTGGGCGGAAACCACCGGCCTGACGGCAGCTGATTTCGCCACGATCATCGCCATCGCCGCCCCCGTGCTCCACCGTGCCGCACGGATCAACCGCCTCACCGCTGCGATACCGGCATCGGCGGCAGGCCAGAAGCAGGATATCGAGGAATTCCTGGTTGAAACCCTGGGCGACGGGCCGAACGCCTTCGCCGCCATCATCACCCTGCTCGCCGCCGAACTGCCGCGCAGCGATCATCTCTTCATGGTGGCCGACGAAGTCGCCGCCCGTCGGGCCGAACCCAGCCTGCGCCTGGCGGTCGACCGTGCGCTCGACGCGGTGATCGACGGTTTGGGCGCCGAGCCCGCACAAGCCGCGCGGCTCGACCTCGCCACCGGCGAGCTGCGCCGCATTGTCGCCACGCTCGAGGACCTCGAGGCCCAATGTGCCCAGCGGGTCAGCCGAAAGGCCCGCCTCAACCAGCTCCGCCAGACGATCGACGGCAATTGTCGCACGCAGTTCAGCGCGACGCTCGACCGCGAATTGCTGCACCCGGCGCAATCCATCGCCGCGGCTGGCGATGCCGAGATCATCGGGCTCGAAGCCACCGCGCGCGATTTGCGACGCTACGAAACCATCGCCCGCCGCCTTGGCAGTGCCGAGCACTACGATCGCCATCTCAAAAGTGCTGCCGCCGCGCTGACGCCACAGTCGAACGAACCGATGCAGACCATCGTGGACCGGATGCGCCTGATCGAAATCCTGCGCGGGCCGGAAGCCGCCGCCGCCGCGATGGCCAGCTGATATCAGCTGAAAAACATTGTATTGGCAGGGGGGCGCGAAATCATTATACGACATCTCTATCATGCCGCATACCAATGCTCAGCCTCTCATCGATCTCGGCGTCCTCTCCGGCCAGATCGGGCACGCGCTGCGCCGGGCCCATGCCGCCGTCTTCCAGGACTTCGCCGCCACGCTGGAGGCCGAGTCCATCAGGCCGGCGCAGCATTCGGTACTCGAGGTGCTTCGCGCCTCGCCCGGACTGCGCCAGGCCCAGGTGGCCGCGGCGCTTGGTATCAAGACCACCAACTTCGTCCCGCTGTTCGACGCGCTGGAAGCCGCCGGATTGGCCGAACGGCGGGCAATTTCGGATGACCGGCGGGCCAGGGGGCTGTTCCTGTCCGATCGCGGCGCCGCCATGCTGGACCGGCTGCGCGCCGGCGTCGCCGCCCATGAGGCGCGCTTCGCCGCCCGCCTCGGCACCGACGGCAAGCTTCTTTTGCTCGGATTGCTCGCCCGCCTCCAGGACCCCGCCTTCGACTGATCAGTCCAGTGCCGCGATCACCTCATCCGGCACGCGCACACCCCGCAAACGTCGCGGATCGGCTGGGTCGGCCGCGGCCCAGACGCGGGTTTCCCAGGCCTCGACACACAAGGTCTCGCCGCGCAGGAGCCGGTGCTCGACATCGAAGCTGGATCGGCCGAAGCGCACCACCCGGCTTTCGATCACCACGTCATCCCCGAAGCTGCACGGGGCGTGGAACTTTGCCCGCGTGTCCACCATCGGGATGCCGATGATGCCGAAGCGGGCGATCATCGCCGGCTTGCGGTAGCCAAGCGCGCTGGCAAACAGGAACTGGGTCGCGGCGTCGAACATCGCAAAATAGCGCGGATAGAACACGATCTGCGCCGCGTCGCAGTCGCCCCATTCGATCAGAACGGGGCGACGCGTGGTGAAACTCACCGCGGCGCCATGCGCAGCGCGCCATCGAGGCGGATGGTCTCCCCGTTGAGCATGCGGTTGGCGACGATATGCATGGCGAGGGCGGCATATTCCTCCGGCGTCCCGAGGCGTTGCGGGAAAGGCACCGAATCGCCCAGGCTCTTCTGGATATCGTCGGGCAGGCTCTTCAGCATCGGCGTCAGGAACAGGCCGGGGGCGATGGTCATCACCCGCACGCCGAACCTGGCCAGTTCGCGCGCCGCCGGCAGCGTCAGTCCGACGACCCCGGCCTTGGACGAGGCATAGGCGGCCTGTCCGATCTGCCCGTCATAGGCGGCAACCGAGGCGGTGTTGACGATCACGCCGCGTTCGCCATCCTCCAGCGGCGCCAGCGTGGTCATCGCATGGGCCGCGAGGCGCAGCATGTTGAAGGTGCCGATCAGGTTGACCCGGATCACCTTCTCGTAAGCGGCCAGGCCGAGCGGCCCGTCGCGGCCGACGATGCGTCCGGCAGTGCCGATCCCGGCACAGTTGACCAGCACGCGCGCCGGCCCATGGGCGGCGGCGGCCTGCGCGATCGCGCGCTCGGCGGAGTCCGCATCGGCGACATCGCAGACGATGCCAAGCATCCCCGTGCGCGCGCCCGCTTCCGCCACGGCGGCGGGATTGATGTCGAGCAGCGCAACATTGGCGCCGGCCGCCTGCAACGCCGCCGCCGTCGCGGCTCCGAGTCCCGACGCGCCACCCGTCACCAGGGCGGCCTGTCCGTTCATGTTCATCCTGCCTGTCTCCGCAAAAGGGGTTTTCGATCCGTCGCGCCATGCCCAGCCCGCCGCCCGATGCGCGCCGGCAGCGCACCGATGGCCGGGGCCGGCCCTTGCCACCCCGGCGATTTCTCCATATTGACCGACCTCAATCGACGCCAGACAAACATGCCGCACGATCCTCGCGCCATGACGGCCGGGACGCGCGATAACCGGCAAGTCGAGCCAAGGTATCTCATGATCCGTCCGAATTGCATCCCTGCCATCGGGGACATCGCCGTGCTGGCGGGGCCCTTCCGCGCCAAGGCCTGCCATGACGCAACGGGGCGGTCGGGATTCGGCCCGGGCCGGTGATGCAAACCCGCACCCCAGCAACTGCCGGCCGGCCTCGCGATGTCCGCGACATGAGCGCGATGGCCTTCGTGCGCGACCGGGAATCGGATGAGGTCATCCGCCAATGCTTTGCCGATCTCGGACTGCAGAACGGGCTGGTCGCCACCGGAACCCTGGACACCGCGCTTGCGAGCTTGCCGGAGGGAAAATCCCCCGATCTGTTGATCGTCGACCTCCAGGGCGTCGATGACCCGATCGCCCGAATCCGGGTGCTCGCCAATGTCTGTGAACCCACGACCGGGCTGATCGCGATCGGCCCCGACAACGACAACGACATCCGCATCTACCGCGCGCTCAAATCCGAAGGGGTGGTCGAATACTACTACAAGCCCCTGGTGCGCAGCCTCGTGCTGCAAACCTGCCAGTCCATCCTCACCGGCACCAGTACCGAGCCGCCGGCACGCACGGGCAAGCTGATCAGCGTGCTCGGCGTGCGCGGCGGCGCCGGGGCGACCACGATCGCGACCGCCACCGCCTGGCATCTGGCGCGGACCAATCGTCGGCAGGTCGCCTTCATCGACCTCGACCTGCAATACGGCGACGCCGCGCTGCAATTCGACGCGCCCCCCTCGGACGCGCTGAAGGAGGCGCTCGACCATCCCGAGCGGGTCGACGAGGCGTTCCTCGACCGCGCCATGATCGACGTCGACGACCGCCTCGGCCTCCTCGCCGGGCTGCATGGCCTCGACGAGGCCATCGCCCCGCCCGAAGCCGCGGTGTTGTCGCTGATCGAGGTCGCCCTGCGACGCTATCGCTATGTGTTCCTCGACATTCCGGCCACGCTGGCCCCGCACCTCAAGCGGGTGCTGCAATTGCCCGGCACCTTGCTGCTGGTGAGTTCCTCCAGCCTCGTCAGCGCCCGTGATGTCGCGCGCTGGCGTGCCCTGATTGGCCCCAACAGCGCCGAACGCTCGATGCTGCACATCCTCAACGCCGCCAGCCGCGGCAACGGCCTGCCGCCGGAGGAGTTCGAGCGCATCGCCCGAGGGGCGCCCGATATCGAAATTCCCGCCTCGCGGCAGATCGCCGTGGCCGCACGTCTCGGGGTCCGCGGCCTGCAGGATTGCCGCACCTTCCAGCGTGCCATGGCGCCGCTGCTGCGTCAGCTCAGCGGCGCCAAGCCACCGGCATCACGGTGGCCGTGGCCGCTCAGTCTGCTGGGCTGAACGCCACCACCACGCCCGATCCATCCCGCTGGCGGCGCCCTCGTTGCACCGCCACGCGCGGGATCATGCCGGCGCGCCGGCCGCGTCGAATACAGCTGCCGCGATGCTCTGGCCGCGCGGGCTGCCGACAAGGCTGTTGGTCATCCGGTTCATCGCATAGCCGATCGCGATGCCGTGCTCGACATTGGCGCAGCCGAACGCCCCGCCCCAGCCGGAATGCCCGAACGTAGCCGCCAAAGGCCCGAAATTCGGCACCACGTTGTAGGATACCCCCGCCGCCCAGCGCCGCGGCCCGAGCAGCAAGTCGGTCCCGTCGAACCGGACCTCGCGCAGCCCCTCGATCCCCGCCGGCGAGATGATGCGAACCCCGTCCAGCGTTCCGGCATTGGCGATCGCCGCATAGATGCGGCCGAGCCCATGCGCTGAGGACTGCCCGTTCGCCGCCGGAATCTGGGCCGCCCGCCACGCCCGCATGTTGGGCGCGCCTGGATCGGGGCGCGGATTGCCCACCGCCTTGGCCGCCAGCGGATGCGGCCCCGGCCCGCCCGGCATGGCATCGACCGGAGCCGGCACGATCTCCGCCGCCCGCCAGTCCAGCACGAGCGGCAACCCGATATGGAACTCGGCACCCAGCGGCCCGGCGATGGCGTCGCGCACGAACCCGCCGACATCCTGCCCGGTGACCCGCCGGATCACCTCGCCAGCCAGGAAACCATGGGTCAACGCATGGTAGGAGGCTGCCGTCCCCGGCGGCCAGAACGGTGTCTGCGCCGCCAGCAGCGCGGTCGCGCGCTCCCAGTCGGCCAGATCGTCAAACGTCACCGGCTCGACCCAGCCGTTCACGCCTGACTGGTGCGACAGGATCTGCCCGATCGTGATCGCCGCTTTTCCGCCCTGGGCGAACTCCGGCCAATACTTCGATACCGGATCATCATAGGATATAAGTCCGCGGTCCACGAGCATCGCCACCGCGATCGCCACCACGCCCTTGCTCGCCGACCAGACATTGACCAGCGTGTCCCGCGCCCAGGGTTTCGTACCGGCCGCATCGGCCGCCCCGCCCCACACGTCGACCACGCATTCTCCACGGATGTAGACCGCCAGGGCCGCACCCTGTTCGGCATCGGCGTCGCGCCGGAAATTGGCAGCGAATGCGTCGCGCACCGCCTCGAAGCCCGGCTTCACGCTGCCGGAAACGGGGAAATCTATCGCCACGACGGGCACCTCCTGCTCGGTTCCCGCAGCACGCGGTTCAGCTGAGCATGGCTGCCCGACGCCCGCCTCGCAAGCGGCAGGCGGCAAGCGCCATGATCGGCCCGAACGCGGCACGGCTCACACAATTGTCAGCCGAAATATGTCCCAGCCTCGATTGGTTCACAGAACCTGCGGCGCGGATCCGGTTAGGGTCCGACCCCATCGTATCATCCGGAGCTCGTGCCAGTGGCCGTCCACCCCGACAAGATCGCCTGGATCGCTCGCCTCGGCGGAGACACACCCGCGGTGACGCCGGCCGACGGCGACGCAGCCTCGTCGACCACCGCCTCCGCGGCACCCGGCGGCGGCGACCCCGCGCCCGATCCTGCGCCCGCGCCGGCCCCCACGCCCGAACCCGATCCCGCGCCCACGCCGGACCCCACGCCCGAGCCCGATCCTGCGCCCGCGCCGGACCCAACACCCGAGCCCGATCCTGCGCCCACGCCGGACCCAACACCCGAGCCCGATCC
>CAIYSR010000134.1 GCA_903928895.1 uncultured Rhodospirillales bacterium
CAACCCCCTCAATGCCCTTGCAGCCATGCCGCTCGCGCTCATCCTCGCCTTCGCCGGCTAACGCCGCATCAAACGAAACCTCCACCGCTGCCGCGCTTGCTCACACGGGACGCCCTTGGGAGTTACCTTTTTTTTGGAAAAAAGAAGCAAAAAAGCCTTTTCCGGGCTGGCGGCCGGGGCGGGCGGCCTTCAGGCGCGGGCGCAATCGGGGGGTGGGGAGGGGCGAAGCCATCAATTCGACGGTTCGGCTGAGATCGTGCCGGTTCGGGAGATTGATGCCTGCGGCGCAAGGCAAGGAAGTGGATATCACCTGAAGACCGGCGCATCAGCCGCAAGCACGGATGGGATCCAAGGGCCTTGAGGCCCTTGGCCGCCGGAGGCTGCTTGTTTGCCCGCGGGCGCCGAGCGACCCGCTCAGCGGGCGCCGGGCGACCCGTTACCGGGCGCCGGGCGACCCTAGCGGGCGCCGAGGAGCCAGGCGAGGATGCCTTTTTGGGCGTGCAGTCGGTTTTCAGCTTCGTCGAAGACGACGGATTGGGGGCCGTCGATGACGGCGGCGGTCATTTCCTCGCCGCGGTGGGCGGGGAGGCAATGCATGAAGATGGCGTCCGGGGCGGCTTTGGCCATCAGGGCTTCGGTGACCTGGTAGGGCATCAGCATGTTGTGGCGGTTGGCGTGGGGGTCGTCGGACATGCTGACCCAGGTGTCGGTGATGACGCAGCGGGCGCCGGCGACGGCGGTTTCGGGGTCGCTGGTCAGTTCGATGTTTGCGCCCAGGGCGCGGGCCCAGGCCACGGTTTCGACAGGGGGGGCGAGTTCGGGCGGGGTCGCCAGCCGCAGCGTGAAGCCGAAGCGGGCGGCGCTCTCGATCCAGGAGCGGGCGACGTTGTTGCCGTCGCCGCACCAGGCGATGACCTGGCCGGCGATCGGGCCGCGATGTTCCTCGAAGGTCATCACGTCGGCCATGATCTGGCAGGGATGGCTTTCGGCCGTGAGGCCGTTGATCACCGGGATGGTGGCGTTGTCCGCCATCTCGCGCAGCTTCGCGGGGTTGTCGGTGCGATACATCACGGCGTCGACGTAGCGTGACAGAACGCGCGCCGTGTCCGCGACGGTTTCGCCGCGATCGAGCTGGGTGGCGCTGCCGGACAGCATCACGACGTCGCCACCGAGCTGGCGGATGCCGACCTCGAAGCTGACGCGGGTGCGGGTGCTGGGCTTCTCGAAAATCAGCGCCACCGACTTGCCGGCCAGCGGCTTTGAGACATCCAGGCCACGCTTCATGCGCGCGGCGTGGTCGATCATGTGGCGCAGGGTCGCGCTGTCATGGTCGCGAATGTCGAGGAAGTGGCGGGGAGGCACTGCCTCCCCGCCGGCTTCGACCGTCCGCAGAGCGGCCTTGCTCACTGGGCGGCAGCCTTCCCGGCGTCGGGCACGCAACGTTGCGCCGCACGGCGCATCATGGCGAGGCCTTCGGCGAGGTCGGCATCGGTGACCACCAACGGCGGGGCGATGCGCAGCGTGTTTTCGCCGGCGGTGATGGTCATCAGCCCCTCGGCTGTGCAGGCTTCCTGCACGGTGCCGACCGGGATGGCGCATTTCAGGCCCTGGAGCAGGCCGGAGCCGCGATGATCCTCGAACACGGAGGGGAAGTCATGCGCGAGCGCCGCCATGCCGTCCCACAGGAGCTGGCCCTTGCGGGTGACGTCGGCGAGGAAGCCCGGCGCGAGGATGACGTCGAGCACGGCGTTGCCGGCGGCGCAGGCGAGCGGATTGCCGCCATAGGTGGTGCCGTGGGTGCCGGGCGTGAGG
Source organism: uncultured Rhodospirillales bacterium (assembly GCA_903928895.1). Lineage (GTDB taxonomy): Bacteria > Pseudomonadota > Alphaproteobacteria > Acetobacterales > Acetobacteraceae > CAIYPH01. The sequence goes on from CAIYSR010000134.1 coordinate 1,813, forward strand.
TTTTTCGCCGCGCGCTCATTGGCCAGGACGGCGCCGAGCGGGAAGCCGCCACCGATGCCCTTGGCGGCAGCGACCACGTCCGGCTTGATGCCGGCCCATTCATGGGCGAACAGCTTGCCGGAGCGGCCCATGCCGGACTGCACTTCGTCGAGCCCGAGCAGGATGCCGAACTCGTCGCAGGCGGCGCGCAGATCCTTGAGGAACTGGATCTGCGCCGGGCGGACGCCGCCCTCGCCTTGCAGCGGCTCGATGATGATGCCGGCGGTGCCCGGCCCGATGGCATCGCGCACGGCGTTGAGGTTGTTGAACGGCACCTGGTCGAAGCCTTCGGCGGGGGGGCCGAAGCCTTCGAGATATTTGGCGTTGCCGGTGGCGGCGAGCGCGCCGAGGGTGCGGCCGTGGAAGGCGCCCTCGAAGGTGATGAGCCGGTAGCGCTCGGGCTTGCCCTCGTTGAACATGGTCTTGCGCATCATCTTGATCATGCCCTCGTTCGCCTCAGCGCCCGAATTGCAGAACAGGACGGAATCCGCGAAGGAGTTGGCGACGAGGCGCTCGGCGAGCCGCTCGGCCTGGGGAATCCGATACAGGTTCGAGACGTGCATCACCTTGTGCGCCTGTTCGGCGATGGCATCGGCGAGGTGTTTGTTGCCGTGGCCGAGGGAGGCGGTGGCGATGCCGGAGCCGAAATCGAGGAATCGTCGGCCATCCGTCGTCCACAGCCAGGCGCCTTCGCCCCGCTCGAAAGCGAGGTTGGCACGGTTGTAGTTTGGCGTGAGCGCGGGGATCATTCCGATGGTCCTCGATGTGTCCCGTTTCGGGACGTTGTCTCCCCGAGGCTGCGCCGGGCGCACCCTTGTGCACACGGTTCCGGGGAAAGGAGGAAGAATGTCCCTCTCGCGCGGCCCGAGTCAAACCGCGGATGGGCCGTGCATAGCGGCGTTGCGCGGGCTTGCGCCGGATTTCCGCCGCGGCCGGTGCGTGGCAGGGTGGGGCATGGTCCGCGCCCCCGTCATCCCGCCCCTCACCGAGGCCGCCCTGCATGCGGCGGCGCTCGCGCATCTCGCCCGTTACGCGACGACGCAGGCGGGGCTGCTGCGCGTGCTCGATCGGCGGATCGAACGCTGGGGGCGGGGGCAGGAGGAGGATGTGATGGAGCAGGTGCGCGCCGCGCGGGAGGCGGCGCGCGCGGTGGTGGCGCGGCTCGCGGGTCAGGGGCTGGTCGACGATGCAGCTTTCGCCGCCAGCCGGGCACGTAGCCTGACCCGGGCCGGGCGTTCGCGCCAGGCGATCGCGGCGCATCTGGCGGCGCGCGGGGTTGGCCGCGAGGCCGCGGCGGCGGCGCTGCCGGGGCAGGAGGAGGCCGAATTCGCCGCGGCGCTGGCCTGCGCCAAACGGCGTCGGATCGGCCCGTTCCGGCGCAATGACGCCGATGCGGAGGGCCGCCTGCGCGAGTTGGCGATACTGGCGCGGGCGGGGTTCGAGCGCGCGGTGGCGCTGCGGGCGTTGGATTGCGCGCCCGACGAGGCCGAAGCACTCACGCTCGCGTTGCGCCAGAGCCTGCTGGACCAGGAATGACGCAGCCGCCCGTTGTTTTCACCCGGCACGGAATGTGGCGCGGCGCGCGCGCGGCGGTGCCGATGCTGCTGGGGACGGTGCCGTTCGCGCTGGTGACGGGCATTGCCGCGCAGGCGGCCGGGTTGTCGGCGCTGGAGCAGGTGCTGATGAGCGCGACGGTGTTCGGCGGCGCGGCGCAGCTTCTCGTGCTCGGCAACTGGGCGTGCCCGGCACCGGTGCTGACGGCGACGCTGGCGGCGCTGACGGTCAATCTGCGGCTGGTGTTGATGGGACCGGTGCTGGGGCCGTGGTTCGACCGGCTGCGCGGCTGGAAGCTGTGGGGCAGCCTGTTCCTGCTGGTGGACCAGAACTGGGGCCTGGCGCTCAGGGAGATGAACGCCGGCGGGCGTGATGCCGGGTGGGTGTTCGGCGCCGGCATGGCAATGTGGCTGCAATGGGTGGTGATGTCGGCGGTGGGCCACGCCGCCGGGGCGACGTTGCGGCTGCCCGCGGGGCATCCGCTGTTTTTTTGCAGCCTCGCGGTGTTTGTCTGCATGCTGGCGGGTCAGTGGCGCGGCCGGGTGGACCTGCTGCCGTGGGCGGTGGCGGCGGGGGTTGCGGTCGGCACGTCGCTGATCTGGCCCGGCAGTTTCGCCTATATCGTCGCCGGGGCGGTGGCGGGCAGCCTGACCGGGGCGGTGCGGGACATGGTGCGGCGATGAGTTCGCCAATGGCCAGCGGTGCTATATGGGGCCTCGATCCTCTCACCCTGGCAGCGATCGTCGGGATGGCGGTGGCGACCTACGCCTGCCGTGCCGGGGGCTACTGGGTGTTCAGCAAGATCACGCCGACGCCGTTCCTGCGGGCGGTGCTGACCTACATCCCGGGCACGTTGTTTGTCAGTTTCGTGCTGCCGGCGCTGGTCAAGGGCGGGGTGCAGACCGCCGCGGGGGCCGTGGTGACGCTGCTGGTGATGCTGCGCACCCGATCCTTCCCGTGGTCGATGCTGGGCGGGACGGCGGCGGTGTGGGCGATATGGGCGTGGCGCTGAGGGTGCTGTATAAGCGGTACGGCCGGCAGCCGATTGATCTGAATCATTTACCGCCCGACGCCGCGTGACCAAATGTGACGGCATTCTGGAGGTCCTGCCCATGCATCCTTTCCGCGTCGCCTGCCGCAATGGCCTTGCCCGCATCCGTGCCGAGGGGCGCTACCGGACGTTCACGCCGCTGCGCAAGCAGGCCGGGCGCTTCCCGGTGTTCACCACCACGCGCGATGGGGTGACGCGCGACATCACGGTGTGGTCGTCCAACGACTACCTGGCGATGGGGGTGCATCCGGTGGTGGTACGGGCGGCGATGGAGGCCGCGGAGCAGATGGGGGCGGGGGCGGGCGGCACCCGCAATATCGCCGGGACCAGCCATCTGCATGACGCGCTGGAGACCGAACTGGCGGCGCTGCACGGCAAGCCGGCGGCGCTGCTGTTCACCTCGGGCTACGTCGCCAACCAGGCGACGCTGGCGACGATGCTGCGCAGCCTGCCCAACTGGCATGTGTTCTCGGATGCCAAGAACCACAATTCCATGATCGCGGGGATCAAGGGCGCGCCGGCGACGGTGCATGTGTTCGCGCACAACGACCTGGCCGACCTCGAACGCCGGCTTGCGGCCGCGCCGGCGGGGGTGCCGAAGCTGGTGGCGTTCGAGAGCGTCTATTCGATGGATGGCGACATCGCGCCGATCGGGGCGATCTGCGACCTCGCGGCGCGCTATGGGGCGATGACGTATCTCGACGAGGTTCATGCGGTCGGCCTGTATGGGGCGACCGGGGGCGGCGTGTCGGAGCGCGACGGGGTGGCGCATCGGATCGACGTCATCGAGGGCACGCTGGCCAAGGGGTTCGGCTGCCATGGCGGCTATATCGCGGCCGATCACGAGATCGTCGACTTCCTGCGCTCGACGGCTTCGGGGTTCATCTTCACCACCTCGATCCCGCCGACCACCGCGGCGGCGGCGCTGGCCTCGATCCGCCATGTGCGCGGCGACGGCGAGCGCCGGGCGGCGCTGCATGAGCGGGCGGCGACGCTGAAGTCGCGCCTGGCGGCAGCCGGCGTTCCGGTGATCCGGACCGCGAGCCATATCGTGCCGGTCCATGTCGGCGACGCCGTGCTGTGCCGGACGGTGAGCCAGCGCTTGTTCGAGGAGTTCGCGATTTATGCGACGCCGATCAACTATCCGACGGTGCCGGTGGGCGAGGAGCGCCTGCGCCTGACGCCGACGCCGCTGCATACGGACGCGATGATGACCGACCTGGTCAGCGCGCTGCGGGATGTGCTCGGGGTGCGGATGCAGCGGGTCGCGTGACGGCGTCCGGTTTGGCGGAGGGCTCGGCGCCACGGCCACTCGTCCGGCTCAATCCGGGGCAGGAGCGGCGGCTCAAGGCTGGGCATCCCTGGGCCTTCAGCAACGAGATCCGGATGTCGGCGGAGCTGCGGGGCTTCGAGAAGGGGGTGCCGGTGCGGCTCGAAAGCGCCGAGGGCTGGCGGCTCGGGACGTTCATGTTCAATCCGCACAGCCTGATCGCGGCACGGCTGCTGGACCGCGATCCGGCGGCGGTGATCGATGGCGCCTGGGTGCGGCGGCGGCTCGACGATGCGATCGCGCTGCGGGCTCGTCTCGGACTCGGGTCGTTCCATCGTCTGATCCATGCCGAGGCTGACCGGCTGCCGGGGCTGATTGTCGACCGCTACGACGATGTCGCCGTGATCCAGGCCAACACCGCCGGAATGGATCGGCTGTTGCCGGAAATCCGCACGGGGCTGGTCGATGCGCTGGGACTGCGGGCGGTGGTGGCGCGCAACGACAGCCCGTTCCGGCTCCATGAATCGCTGCCGCAGGAGGTCACGCTGCTGCATGGCACCGACGCGGCGGTGCTGGTGGAGGAGGGCGGAATACGGTTTCCGATCGATCCGATGTCGGGTCAAAAAACGGGCTGGTTCTTCGACCAGCGGCCCAACCGGGACCGGGTGGCGGCGCTGGCGCGGGGGGCGCGGGTGCTGGATGTGTTCTGCCATGTCGGCGCGTTCGGCCTGCGCTGTGCGGCAGCGGGGGCGGAGGAGGTGCTGCTGGTGGACAGCAGCGCGCCGGCGCTGGCCAATGCGATGGAGGGGGCGGCGTTGAACGGGCTCGCCGGGCGGGTGGCCACCCGCCGGGGGGACGCGTTCGACGTGATGAGCGAGCTGGCGGCCGAGGGGGCGCGGTTCGACATCGTGATCGTCGACCCGCCGGCTTTCGCCAAGTCGAAGAAGGACAAGGATGCGGGGTTGCGGGCGTATGGGCGCATGGCAAGGCTGGCGGCGCCGCTGGTGGCTCCGGGCGGGTTCATGTTCGCGGCCTCGTGCAGCCATCACGCGGGGCTGGTGGATTTCGCCGCGGTCATCGCCGAAGGGATCACGCGGGCACGGCGCGAGGGGCGCATTTTGCTGACGGCGGGGGCGGGGCCGGACCATCCGGTGCATCCGCTGCTGCCGGAAAGCGCCTATCTCAAGGGGCAGTTGATCCAGCTGATTTGAGTGCTCGCAGAGTGTAAAAAAATCCGACAAGGCAGGAGGCGGAAGGAAGCGCTTCTTTTTGAAAAAAGAAGCAAAAACTTTCTATCCGTTGGCTTCGTTCTCTCCGGGGAGAGCGCGAAGCCAAACGGATGAACGTTTTTTGGTTCTTTTTTTCAAAAAAGAACCCCTTCCCTGTCCTCCTTAAGCGAGGTGGCGGGCGAAGAAGGTCAGCGTGCGGGCCTGGGCGACGGCGGCGTCGGGGGCGCTGAAGCTGGCGCGCTCGTCGCAGGCGAAGCCGTGCTGGGCGCCGGCGTAGACGTGGATTTCGGCGCCGGGCTGGGCGGCCTGGACGGCGGCGACGTCGGACATCGGGATGCCGGTGTCTTTTTCACCGAAGTGGAGCTGCACCGGGCAGTGCGGGGTTTCGGCGCGCGAGGCGGCGACGCCGCCGCCGTACCAGCCGGAGGCGGCGGAGAAGGCGTGCGAGCGGGTGGCGCCCCACCAGGCGACGGTGCCGCCGAAGCAGTAGCCGACGATGCCGATTTTGCGCGGGCCGAGGGCGGCGGCGGCGGCCTCGATATCGGCGATTATGCCGGCATCGGGCAGTTTGCCGCGGTAATCGCGGCCTTTGGCGACGTCATCGGCGGTGTAGCCGAGTTCCACGCCGGGTTCGGCGCGATCGAACATCGCGGGCGCGATCACGGCGTAGCCGGCGGCGGCGAAGGCGGTGCAGAGGTTGCGGATGTGGTGGTTGACCCCGAAAATCTCCTGCACGACGACGAGGCCGGGGGCGTCACCGTCGGGGCCGTCACGCCAGGCAGCAAGCTTGTGCCCGTCGGCTGCGGTCAGTTCGATCCATCCGGCCATGTCGGTTCCCCTTTGTAGGACGCGTGTGTTGTGTGCGAGGATGGCAGCATGAGTGAGATCGTCAACCTTCGGCGTGTGAAGAAGCAGCGCGCGCGGGCCTCCGCCGCGGCGGAGGCGGCGCAGAACCGGGCGTTGCATGGGCGCAGCGGGGCGGCGAAGGCGGCCGAGCGGCTGGAGCGGGCGCGTGCCGGCGCCGTACTCGACGGGCACCGCATCTGGGGCGAACCAGCGGCTTGTCACGTTTCTTTACACATATCCGGCGGTGCCGGCGGGGCAAGCGGAATGGAGCCTCGCCGTGAGTCAGAAAACTTTACACCCGGCCACGATCCAGGCCCGAGGGACGATTTAAGTGATTGAAAAATAATGGTTCGACGCCGTGGCACGGTGCTTGCTTTGGGTTTGGCAGAAGATAGTTTGAGCGTTCCTGCCGCGGCAGGCCAAGACGCTTTCGTGTTCGATGAAGGAGCTGGACTATGCGGTTTGTGACCAGGATTTTTGCGGCAGCGTCGGTTTTTGCTGCGGTGGCGTTGATCGGGTCGCATGGTGCGTCGGCGACGCCGATCACCGGGACGGTTTCTTCGGCGATCACGTTCACGACGTCGCCAGGGTCAAGCAATGGTTCGCTGACGGGTTGGACCTTCACCGGCGCGATGCCGCAGTTCGATCTCACCAACTCGGCGTTCGCGGGCCAGTTCAACGCCGACTGCTTTACCGGGCACACGTGTGTGCTCTCGCAGGTGGAGTTGATCGTGAACAGCACGATCAACGGCTATGTCGATTTCATCGCACCCGCGGGCGCCACCGGCGTGACGTTTGGCCCGGTCGGTAGCTCAGCGGCGCAGATCCAGGGGAGCATCGGCTTCACCGACCCGATCTATGGCGGCACCAGCACAGCGAACGCGTTGTCGGCGGTGTGCGACACCAGCATCATGACCAAAACCAATATCACGACATCGACTACCGCTGCTTGCTCCAACACCGGTCGGGCCCTCAATTTGCGTGTCCTGACTGTTCCTACGGGCACGACGGTGCGCGCGTCGTTGATCAACCCGGCGACCGGCCAACTCGACGACATCGACAGCTCGTCGACTACGCTGGCGAATTTCTCTGGCCTTGGCACAGTTTCCCTTACCGACGGCACGACGGGCTCAGCACTGGCAGGCACCTCGTCAAACAACCTGGTGACGGCCCCTCATCTGACGGCTATGCTCGACGGCTCGATCATTTATACCTACACCGATACGCCTCCGTCGACCGATGCTCCCGAGCCCGCCTCGATGGCTCTGCTCGGCGTTGGCCTGCTGGGCCTCGGCGCGGTGGCGCGTCGGCGGCGTGTTTCGAAATAAATCGAGGGGCATCGCTCCTTTCTGAGAACGGCGGCCCTCGCGGGCCGCCGTTTTTGATTCCGGGCCCTATTTGCTGTCCAGCGGCACCGCGGTGACCGAGTTGAAGGCGCTGCCGCCGGTGCCGAGGCTGATGGTGGACCAGACCAGATAGACCAGCACCCGCTTGTCCTGGTCATAGAGCCGCGAGACGCGGATTTCCTTGAAGAGCGGGCTTGCCTTTTCGCCGAACACGACCTCGTTGGTCGGCAGCTTGCTGTCGCGGATGTGGATCGGGCCGGTGGCGCGGCAGGCGATGGAGAAGCGGTTGGGGTCGGTGGCGAGGCCGAGCGAGCCGGTGACGCCGCCGGTTTCGGCGCGCGAGACGTAGCAGGAGACGCCGTCGACGCGGGGATCGTCGTAGCGGTCGACCACGACGCGGTCGTTGCGACCGACCATGCGGAAGGTGGTGTCGACCACGCCGATCCGGGCCGGGCCGTCGGCCGCGGCGGCGGGCGTGGAGAGGGCGGGTGCGGCGAGAAGGGGGGCGAGCAGAAGCAGGCGGCGCATGGTGGTCTCCCTGGGGTGTGGCCGTGGTTATAGCAGGGGCCGGCGAAGCATGCTGCTGGTGCCAGGCCGGGACGATAGTCACCCTTGCGGCGTTCGAGGTCGGACGCGTTTGTCTCTACGGTCTTCGACTGTTACCAACCCTTGGACTCATTTTCGGCGTTTGTGCCGGCATCCAATGCGGAAGGCGTGGGTGGCTCGGACAAGCCGGGCCATGACGGTGGGGAGATGGTGAGGCATTGCTTCCAATGGCTGGTATCCCCATGGCATTGCCGTGGATGGCCCGGCACACTCCAACGGATGGAAGTTTTTTGCTTCTTTTTTCCAAAAAAGAAGCGCTTCCCTGCCTTCGTCTTCCGCTCAAGGAATCTCGATTGTCCCCCCCCGGGGGAGATCAGGAGTCCGGGCGGGCGAAGTCAGCGAAGCTGGTGGCCAGGACCTCGTAGATGTCACGCTTGAAGGGGACGGCGAGGCCGGGCAGTTCGGCGAGCGCGACCCAGCGCCAGGCGTCGAACTCGGGGTGGGGGTCGGCGTCGAGGCGGATGTCGGTGTCGGCGCCGAGGAAGCGCAGGGCGAACCAGCGCTGGCGCTGGCCGCGATAGCGTCCGCCGAGGGCGCGGCCGATGAGGTCGGCCGGGAGGTCATAGGTGAGCCAGTGCGGGTGTTCGCCGATGATCTCGGCGCGGTCGGTGCCGATCTCCTCGGCGAGTTCGCGCAGCACGGCGCCGCGCGGGTCCTCGTTGTCATCGATGCCGCCTTGCGGCATCTGCCAGCCGCCGGGGGCGCCTTCGGCGTTGGGGAAGTCGGCGCGGCGGGCGACCAGCACGAGGCCGTCGCGGTTGAAGAGGACGGCGCCGACGTTGGGGCGGTAGGGCAGCGATGACGGGTCGGTCATGGTGGCTCCGGAGGGTCAGGGGGCGATGAGCGCACTGACGGGAACGAGGGCGTAGCCGCGCACGGGCAGGGCGTTGGCCCAGGCGGCGATCCGGTCGATCACCATCGGGCTTGGCCCTTCGGCGAGGCCGATGGCGGAGCCGGTTTCGCGGGCGCGGCGCTCGAGCTGGCCGAGGCGTTCGTCAACCTCGTTGCGGACGGCGGGGGCATCGACGACCAGGTCGACCGCGCGGAAGGGGGGCAGGCGCGGGGAGCGGGGCGGGGCGGCGCCGGGGCGGGGGTCGAGGTAGAGCAGGCCGCGGCGGGCGAATTCCTCCAGCACGGCGGCGTGGAGTTCGGTGGCATTGGCGAAGCGCTCGCCGTGCATGCGGCCGAGCACGGCGGTGACCCCGGCGTAGCCGGTGAAGCGGGAGAGCGCCCATTCGAGATTGCGCGCGTTGGCGGCGGGGGCGGCGAAGGTGAACTGGGCGTTGGGGCCGGGGTCGTTGAGCGGATAGTTGCTCGGCTCCATCGGCACCACGGCGAACAGCTCGTGGCCGCGGGCGCGGGCGAGATCGAGCAGATGGGGGGCGCGGACGCCGTAGGGGGGGACGGCGAAGGAGACCGGCGCGGGGAGGCCGCGGATGGCGTCCTCGCTGGCCTGGGCGGCGGGGCCGATATCGGCCATCAGGATGGCGATGCGGGGGCGGGTTTCGGCGGGGGCGCGGCCGGCGGCGTAGCGGCGGGAGGGGGGCGTGCCATCGGCGCCGATGCGGGGGAGGAATTGGCCCTCGAAGGCGGTGGAGGCTTCGAGCAGCGCCGGGTCGGGGTCCGCGATCGGGGCGCCGGGTTCGGGAAACCGTGCAAGCGCGGGGGGCGGTATGGTGGGGGTTTCGGCCGGCGGCGGCACCGGCGCGGGCGCGGCGGGTGGCGCCGGGTGGGATGGCTCGATCGCCGCGGCGTGCGCGGCGGCCTGCGGGGTGGGAACGTGGGCCTCGCCGTCATGGGGCAGGGGGCCGAGGTTATGAAGGACGCCGCCGAGGCCGATCGCGGCGACCGCGACCACGCCCCAGAACGCGGCAAGACTGCGCAGAACCGGGCCGAACCGCCTCGCCTGCGCCGGCTTCGCCATCCCGCTAGACCGGCCGTACGGCGCTTAGAGCATTATCGGAACTGGTAGGCGTTCCGATAATGCCCTAGCTCTTTGTTTTGTCGCGTGATTCACGTTTTCCAACCGGTCGGCCTCAAACGATCACGCTCTAGAGCTTCATCGGAACTGATAGGCGTTCCGATGAAGCTCTAGCTCTTTGTTTTGTCGCGTGATTCACGTTTTTTGACTCTCCGGCCTCAAACGATCACGCTCAGCGCGCCGCCTTCTTGATCGGCGGCATTGCCCGCACCACCGCGAGCCCCTGTTGGAGCACATAGTCGGTCTCGGGCTTGGCGGCGTCGAACACGGGCCAGGACTCGGGCGGGAGCTTTTCGATGTCCTTGGCGAGGGCCGGCAGATCGGTGCGCGGCGACTGCGTCTCGGCGGCGGCGCCGCCGGAGTTGCTGATCGCGCCTTTGAGGTCGGCCTCGCGCTCCGGTCCGAAATGCGGCGGCTCGTTGCGGCTGGACTGCACCTCGATCTCCGGCGTGATGCCGAGGCCCTGGATCGAGCGGCCCGAGGGGGTGTAATAGCGCGCCGTGGTGAGCCGCATGGCGCCGTTGCCGGGCAGCGGAATGACGGTCTGCACCGAGCCCTTGCCGAAGCTGCGGGTGCCGACGAGGATGGCGCGGCGCTGGTCCTGCAGGGCGCCGGCGACGATTTCGCTGGCCGAGGCCGAGCCGCCGTTGATCAGCACGACCACGGGCAGCCCGCCGGTGATGTCGCCGTCCTTGGCGTTCCAGCGCTGGCTGTCCTCGGCATGGCGGGCGCGGGTGGAGACGATTTCGCCCTGGGAGAGGAAATCGTCGGACACCGCGACCGCCTGGTCGAGCAATCCGCCGGGGTTGTTGCGCAGATCCAGGACCACGCCCTTGAGCTTGCCGCCGGCCTGGTCCTTCAAGGTGGTGAAGGCCTTGCGCAGCCCGCTGTCGGTCTGTTCGCTGAACGAGGTGACGCGGATATAGGCGATATCGCCTTCGAGGCGCGACTTGACGACCTGGATGCGGATGATCTCGCGGTTCATCGAGAGCTCGACCGGGGTTTCGACGCCGGCGCGCTTGATGGTGATGGTGATCTTGCTGCCCGGGGTGCCGCGCATCTTGTCGACTGCCTCGTTCAGGGTCAGCCCCTGGACCGTCTTGCCGTCGAGCGCGACGATGAGGTCCCCGGCCTTGACGCCGGCGCGCATCGCGGGGGTGTCGTCGATCGGGGAGACGACGCGGATATAGCCACCCTCCTGCGTCACCTCGATGCCGAGGCCGCCGAACTGGCCGCGCGTGGTCACCTGCATGTCGGCGAATTGCTTGGCATTCATGTAGCTGCTGTGGGGGTCGAGCCCGGTCAGCATGCCGTTGATGGCGTTCTCCACCATATCACGGTCATTGGCCGGCTCGACGTATTCGGCGCGCACGCGTTCGAACACGTTGGCGAACAGGTCGAGCAGCCGGTAGGTGTCGGCCTTGCTGCCATCCTGGGCGAAGGCCGCCGGGAACAGGGAGACGCCGAGGCGGCTTTCCAGCATGCCCGCGATCGGGCCGGTCGCGATCCCGGCCGCGAACGCCGCGCCCAACAACAGGCCAGTGCGAAGCTTCATATGCAAGTTTCCCTCATTCGAACGCCGAACCTAGCGCAGATATCAGCCTTTGGCACGCAGATATGGGGCCGGATTGACCGGCTGACCATCCCGCCGCAGTTCCAGATACAGCGATGGACGGCCCGCCGTCCCGCGCGGGTCCCACGGCGGCATCTGGCCGACCGGCTCGCCGGGCTGGACGGTTTGCCCAACCTGCACATCCAATCGTTCAAATCCCGATAACACGAAATGGGTGCCCGCCCCGCAATCGACAATCAGCAAGAGTCCGAAACTGCGGAAAACGCCTCCATAGACCACCCGCCCGCCACACGGGGAGACCACCCGGGCGGCCGAGGCGGGCTGGAACGACATTCCCGTGGTGGTGCCGCTCTCGGTGGGCTCGCCGAAGCCGCGCAGCACCGGACCCGCGACCGGCGCCGCCAGGACCCCCTTTGGCGCGCCCAGGCCCGGACCGGCCGGGCGGCTCAGGGCTTCTGCTCGGGCGCGCGCCGCCTCGGCCTCGGCCTCGCGTCTGGCTTTGCCCGCCGCCTCCGCGTCCGCCCTGGCCTTGGCCTCGGCCGCCCGGCGCTCCTCCTCGATGCGCACCAGCGCCGCCCGTAAATCCGCCGCCCGCGCGCCCGCCGCTGCCGCCCGCCGCTCGGCCTCCGCCGCCGCCCCCTCGGCATGGCGCCGCACATCGCGCGCCGCCGCGATCTGCGCATCCAGCGCCTGGCCGGCCTGCGCTTGCGCCGCCTGGGCCGCGGCCAGTCCGGGCAACTCGGCGTCGATCTGCGCCTGCAGCCCGTCCACCTCGGCCTGCTCGGCCCGCAGCTTCGCCGCCTCCGCCTCGAGCTCGCGGACCATGCCGCCCAGTACGATCAGGCCGCGCACCGAATCCTCCGGCGCCATCGGCACCGCCAGCAGCGTCTCGGCCGGAAACAAGCCGAGACGCTCGATCAACGGCAGGAAGGGCGCCAGTTCCGCCGCGCGCGCCGCCAGCCGCCCCTCCGCCTCGCCGCGACGCCGGGCCAACTCCGCCACCACCTGCGCGCGCGCCTCGGTGGTGGCCTCCAAGGCGCGCAGCCGAACCGCCGCGGCCGCCCGCTCGCGCCCAAGCCGCTCCTCCTCGGCCGCCGCCGCCCGCACCTGCGCCTGCGCCTGCCGCTGGGCCTCGATCTCCACCGCCCTGGCCCGCTCGGCCTCCTGAACCTGCTGCGGCGTTGGCGGGGCGGCGCATGACAGGGCCGGAGTCATGAGGAGAAAAAAGGCCAGGGCTCCGCCCTGGACCCGCCAAGGGGCTTTGCCCCCTGGACCCCCACCAGGAGCCTGCGGCCCCTGGACCCCCATCGGTTTAAGCGGCTGGTGGTTGCTGGAGAGAGGGGCCAA
>CAIYSR010000135.1 GCA_903928895.1 uncultured Rhodospirillales bacterium
CAGAAAACAAGGCTGCAACCCCCTCAATGCCCTTGCAGCCATGCCGCTCGCGCTCATCCTCGCCTTCGCCGGCTAACGCCGCATCAAACGAAACCTCCACCGCTGCCGCGCTTGCTCACACGGGACGCCCTTGGGAGTTACTAAAAAAGAACCAAAAAACTTCCACACGCCTGAGCCTCGCGGGCGCTGCTCCCGGTCCTGCTACTTCACATGCGCCACGCGCAGCGCGTTCGTTGTCCCGGCCTGGCCGAACGGCACGCCGGCGATGACCACGATCTCACTGCCGTGCGGACTCACGCCTTCGGCCAAAGCTGTGCGGGTGGCCTTGTTGACGGTCTCCGTCATGGTGTGGGTTTCCGGCGCATTGACCGCGTGCACGCCCCACACCAGGGCGAGGCGGCGGGCGGTGGCGAGGGAGGGCGTGAGGCTCAGAATCGGAGCCTCCGGGCGTTCGCGGGCGGCGCGCAGCGCGGTCGAGCCGGAGGAGGTGAAGGCGCAGATCGCCGAGGCGTTGATGGTATGGGCGACCTGGCGGGCAGCGGCGGCGATGGCGTCGGCGGTGGAGCGCTCGGGGTCGGGGCGGGCGGCGTCGATGTTGCGGCGCCAGCCTTCGTCCTGCTCCACCCGGGCAATGATGCGGTCCATGATGTTAACCGCTTCGTACGGATACTGGCCGGCGGCGGTTTCGGCCGACAGCATGACCGCGTCGGCGCCGTCGAACACGGCGGTGGCGACGTCGGAGGCCTCGGCGCGGGTCGGCGCTGGGGCAGAGATCATGCTTTCCAACATCTGGGTGGCGACGACGACGGGTTTGCCGAGATGGCGGGCGGCGCGGACGATCCGTTTTTGGGCGAGGGGGACCTCCTCGGGGGGGAGTTCGACGCCGAGATCGCCGCGGGCGACCATGACGGCGTCGGAGAGGGCGAGGATGGCGTCGAGGTTTTCCAGCGCCTGGGGTTTTTCCATCTTGGTCATGATCCAGGCACGGCCGGCGGCGATGTCCTTGGCCTCGGCGACATCCTCGGCACGCTGAACGAAGGAGAGGCCGATATAGTCGGCACCGTGGTCGAGGGCGAAGGCGAGGTCTTCGCGGTCCTTGGCGGTCAGGGCCGGGATGGGGAGGATCATGTCGGGGACGTTGACGCCCTTGCGGTCCGACAGCATGCCGCCGACGGCGACCACGGTTTCGAGATGATCCTCGCGCACGCGGGTGATGCGGAGGCGGAGTTTGCCATCGTCGAGGAGGAGCGAGGTGCCGATGCCCGCGGCTTTGATGATCTCGGGGTGGGGGAGCTGGACGCGGCGGACGTCACCGGGGATCGGGCTGAGATCGAGGCGGAAGGGCTGGCCGGTTTGAAGCTGGACGCGACCGGCCTGGAAGCGGCCGACGCGGAGTTTGGGGCCCTGGACATCGGCGAGGATGCCGATGGGGCGGTCGAACTTCTTTTCGAGGTCGCGGATCATGGCGAAGCGGGCGGCGTGCTCGTCATGGCTGCCGTGGCTGAAGTTGAGACGGAAGACGTCGGCGCCGGTCTGGAACAGGCGGGCGAGGATTTCGGGAGTGGAGCTTGCCGGGCCGATTGTGGCGATGATCTTGGTGCGGCGGCGGCGGCGGATGCGGATTCGGCTGGAGGACATGGGGCGTTCCTACGCGACCAGGATGGCGCGGATGTCGTTGACGTTGGTGAGGGTGGGCCCGGTGCGGATGAGGTCGCCGATGGTGTCGAAGAGGGTGTAGCTGTCGTGGGCCGCGAGGAGGGCGCGGGGGTCGAGGCCGGCGGCGCGGGCGCGGGCGATGGTGTCGGGGGTGACGATGGCGCCGGCGGCGTCGTCGGAGCCGTCGATACCGTCGGTGTCGCCGGCGGTGGCCCAGATGTTGGGGCGCCCGGCGAGGGCGATGGCGAGGCCGAGGAGGAATTCGGTGTTGCGGCCGCCCTTGCCGGCGGGGCCGGTGCCGATGGTGACCGTGGTTTCGCCGCCGGAGAGAAGGAGGGCGGGGGCGGGCAAGGGGGCGCCGTGGGTGGCGATGGAGCGGGCGATGCCGGCCATAACGGTGCCCATCTCGCGGCTTTCGCCTTCCAGCGCGTCGCCGAGGATGAGGGGGGCGAGGCCGAGGGTGCGGGCTTTTTCGGCACAGGCGGCCAGCGCCATGGCGGGCGTTGCGATCAGGTGGAATTCGGCGTGGGGCAGGTCGCCGGGCTTGGGGGTCTCGTCGGCGTCTTGCGCCAGGCGGGCGGCGACGGCGGGCGAGGGGTGGATGTCGTAGCGGGCGAGGAGCGCACGAGCGTCGGCGAAGGTGGTGGGATCCGGCACGGTGGGGCCTGAGGCGATGACGGCGGGATCGTCGCCGGGGACGTCGGAGATGGCCAGGGTGACGACGCGGGCCGGGGCCGCGGCGGCGGCGAGGCGGCCGCCCTTGATGGCGCTGAGATGTTTGCGCAGGCAGTTCATCTCGCTGATGGTGGCACCGCAGGCGAGGAGGGCACGGTTGAGAGCCTGTTTGTCGGCGAAGGTGAGGCCTAGGGCGGGGAGCGCCATGAGGGCGGAGCCGCCGCCGGAGATGAGGGCGATGACGAGATCGTCGGGGCCGAGGCCGCGAACGGCCTGGAGGATGTGGCGGGCGGCACGTTCGCTGTTGGCGTCGGGGACGGGATGGCTCGCCTCGATCACTTTGATGCGGGAGGTGGGCACGGCGTGGCCATAACGGGTGACGACGACGCCGGTGAGGGGGACGTCGGGCCAGGCAGCTTCGAGCGCCGCGGCCATGACGGCCGCGGATTTGCCAGCGCCGACCACGATGCAGCGGCCGCGCGGCTTGTCCGGCAGATGGGCGGCCAGCATTTTGCGCGGATCGGCGGCGGCCACCGCGGCATCGAACACCGCGCGCAGCGCCGCGCGTGCCTGACCGTCATTGAAGCCCATTCGGTTTCCCCCGCTGCAATCGATTGGCGGAGTATGGCGAAATCCCGGTGGAGACGCCATGTTGGTGCTGTTGGAGGAGATCTGTGATGCCCGCACCCGAACTCGACGCCGCGACGACGACTGAACTCGAGGCCGCCGCCTTCCGCCGGCTGGTGGCGCATCTGCGCGAGCGCACCGATGTGCAGAACATCGACATGATGAACCTCACCGGTTTCTGTCGGAACTGCCTCAGCCGCTGGTACCGCGAGGGCGCTGCCGAGCGGGGTATCACGATCACCGACCCCGATGCCCGCGAAATCGTTTACGGCATGCCATACAAGGAATGGCAAGCGACGTTCCAGCGCGAGGCGAGCGCGGAGCAGAAGGCGGCATTTGCCAAGGCCAATCCGGGTCATTGACCCCAGCGCGAGCCGCCGCTAAGTCCGCCGCCCGTTCGCACCATCAGGAAAGACTGTCATGGCCCAGGATACCACGCTCGCCGGGGAGAAGACCGAGGACAGTGCTCAGTGGGGCAATGTCTCGGCCGATCGGCTGCGCAGCCTGATCGAGCGGATCGAGCGGCTCGAGGAGGAGCGCAAGGCACTGGGCAGCGATATCAAGGATATCTTCGCCGAGGCGAAGTCGGCCGGATTCGACGTCAAGGTGATGCGGCAGCTCATTCGCATCCGCAAGCAGGAGCCGGCGGACGTCGCGGAGCAGGAGACGCTGCTTGACGTCTACCGACGTGCGCTGGGGATGTGAGGTTTGGCGGATGACCGGGTGAATCAGGCCACCGGATGACTCGGGATTTGCCGATCATGTCTAGAAACGCTCGACCGGGACGGAGCGGCATGGCGTATCCGCGCGTCGGTAGAGCGTGTGGCCGGGCGTGGTGAAGGCCGGCTCGGCATAAGCGACGGCGTCGAGGGTGCCGCTGGGTAGCAGGAACCAGATCGCGGTCGTGCCGGAGCGGCACAGGCCGCGTCCGCCGACGGCGGCGAGCAATGCCTCGCGCCGCGCGTTCATTGGCGGCCAGGTCAAATAGGGATTGGAGTGGATCGCGGGAGGCGCGGCCAGGTGCCGTCCCGCCGCCAGCACGGTGGCTGCCGCACTGCCCATCTGGTCCGCTGCCGCGGGAAGCAGGGTGACGAAGAGGTCGTCCGACCCGGTGTGGTCGATGATCCAGCGATAGGCGGCCCGATCGAGCGTGTCGTCCGGCCTTGCCAAAGCGGCGGCACGGAGGTCGCGGTCTCCAGGGTTGAGCAGGACCGGGATGGCGCCGACCAGGGCCAGCGCGATGCCCCCGCGGCGCAAGGCCGTGCGCAGGCTCTGGCCGGCGCCTTCATAGGCCAGCCACAGCCCGTAACCGGTCAGGCTGAACCAGGCGGCCTGGAGATAGACGTGGAAATGATGCGGCGCGATCACGAAAGCGGTGCAGGCGGTGCCGCCCGACGGCCAGGCGCGGCAGGCGAAGTGCCGCGCCAGAAAGGCCGCGCACAGCGCGATCCAAATCGAGAAGACGGCGATTGCCGCTGGCTGCATCCGGTTCACCCGCGCCGCCGTCGGAGTCATCGCCAGCACCGAGATGGCCGCGATGAGGCCGGGCAGGTTGAGCAGCATCAGCCGTACGCCGCCATCCTGGGCCAGGAGTAAAGTGTGGACCCAGGCGCCAGGGACCGGGTTGGCGATGTGCAGGCGGTATTCCGCCAGCAGCGGGCCGAGGAATGGGAGCGCGACGAGCAGTTCCACGAAGGCGACGATAGCGAGCCAGCCGGTGCCGCGCCAGCTGACGCCGGTGGTCGCTGCCACCACGGCCACGGCGACGCCGCTGAGCAGCAGCGCCGGGACGGTGTGGGCGAGGAAGGCGAGGCCGAGCAGGGCGCCGATGGTCACGGCCGCGCTGAACCGCAGGTCCGGTGCGTGGCGGTGCATCTGCTGGATCGCGACGAAGAACAGCGGCCATGCCAGAGCCGGCGTCAGCGTCCACGGAGTGTATCCCGCAGCTTCGTCGCCGGTCATCACGCTGCCGCCGAACAGGACCATGAACGCCACCGCGAGAGTGGCCGGCCAGGGGCCGAGCAGCGCCCGGTTCATGGAATAGAAGGCCAACGGTGTCAGCAGGTTGAGCACTGCGCCGGCGTGGGGCCAAACCGCCATCGGCTCGGCCCCGGTGAGGCGCAGGGCCAATGCGGCGAGGCCGTGCACCAGCGGCGGATACCAACGGAAGGCACCGGCCACGGCAGGATCTCCGAGCAGGTTGCCGTCCAGCAGGCCCTGGATGAAGCCGATGTCGCGAATGGTGTCGGCATCGGGCGGGACCTCGATCCCGGTGGTCAGCCAGGCGCCCTTGAGGGCGCAGAGCAGGATCAGGCCGCACACGACCATCCAGGGTTGAAGCACACGGCGCCGACGGTCAGCGCGAAGGATGGCAACGATCATAGGATGCCGTCTAGCCGTTGCGGGCGGGCTGCGCCACGTACGAGACGCTGAGATTTGTGATCGTCGCGGGGGCAAGGGGCGCGGCAGGGCAATCGGGTGAAGGCGAAGCGAACAAGACAGGCTCCGCCGGCCAAGGGCCGTAGGCCCCTGGACCCCATTCATTTAAGCGGCCGGATCACTGACCTTCAATTGGAAGCCCGCGATCTCGCGTGCGGAGGCGGGCGGAGCCCATCAATTCTTTCCTCACGGGCAAGATCGTGCCGATATCGCAGGATTGATGGCCTGCGGCGCAAGCAAGATCGGTGTTTTCAACTGAAGGTCGCTGATCCAGCCGCTGAGTGGAACGGGTTCAAAGGGCCCGCGGCCCTTTGCCGGCGGA
>CAIYSR010000136.1 GCA_903928895.1 uncultured Rhodospirillales bacterium
ATGGGCTTCGCCCGCCTCCGCACGCGAGATCGCGGGCTTCCAACTGAAGGTCAGCGATCCGGCCGCTTAAATGAATGGGGTCCAGGGGCCTACGGCCCTTGGCCGGCGGAGCCTGTCTTGTTCGCTTCGCCTTCACCCGATTGCCCTGCTCCGAAAGCCGAGTCTGGACCCCTGGATTGCCGCGGCTTCGCCTCGCAATGATGCGTGACGGAAATGGCTTTTGCGGGTTTTCCAGCGAACGGAGTAAAGCAAAAAAACTTTGCCCGACCTCGCGGCTGCGGCGATAGGTTCCCGGTGGGGGCGAGATCGTCGGTGTGGCGAGCGGCGAAGCCATCGATCCTTTGCTCGCGGTGGGACGGTGCCGGATCGATCATTTTGATGCCTGCGGCGCACGCGAAGGACGGCGTTATCACCTGAGGGCCATTGCCACAGCCGCAAGCAGGGATGGGTTCCAAGGGCCTTGAGGCCCTTGGCCGCCGGAGGCCGCTTGATTGCCGGCCCGGGGGAAGTCGGTTGCTTCGCTGCGGGGTTGGCGGCATTGTGCGGCCGCCTGGATGGAGCCTCCTGCCGCACTATGATGTATTTTTCGCGTTTGAAGACGTCCCTCGTGCTCGGGGTGTGTCTGCTTGGGCTGATCTTTGCAGTGCCCAACCTGTTTGCCGCGCCTTCGGCCTGGGTGCCGTGGCGGGCGATCCATCTCGGGCTCGATCTGCGCGGCGGCTCGTATCTGCTGCTTGAGGTCGATATGGCCGCCGTGATCAAGGAGCGGCTGGACAGCCTGGCCGATTCCGCGCGGCAGGGGCTGCGCCGCGCCGGGGTGGCGCGCTTCGTGGTGACGCCGCAGGCGGCGCAGAACCGCATGGTGGTGCGCATCGAGGACACCTCGAAGCAGGATGTGGCACTCAAGACGTTGCAGGAACTCGGCACCACGGTGGGCAACCAGACGGTGGCGCGGCCGGACCTGGAGTTCGAATCGACGCCCGGGCAGATCGTGGTGACGCTCTCGGCCCCGGCGCTGGTGGATCGGGCGCGCGGCGCGGTGCAGCAATCCATCGAGATCGTGCGTCGGCGTATCGACGAGACCGGGGTGGTCGATCCGCTGATCAACGCGCAGGGCGACAGCCGCATCGTGGTGCAGCTCCCCGGCGTGGAGGACCCCAAGCGGATCAAGGACCTGTTGGGCAAGACGGCGCGGATGACGTTCCGGCTGACCGACGAGACCGCCAATGTGTCCAATCCGGTGCCGCCGCCGGGGGTGGATTTCCTGGCGATGGAAGGCGGGCCGGGGGGCAAGATCGCGGTGCGCCGGCGGGTCGAGGTGGATGGGGCGAATTTGACCGATGCGCGGGCCGGGCAGAGCCCGCAGACCGGGGAATGGGTGGTGAATTTCACCTTCGATTCCATCGGCACGCGGCGGTTCGCCGAGGTGAGCCGCAACAATGTCGGGCATCCGTTCGCCATTGTGCTGGATGACAAGGTGATCTCGGCGCCGAATATCCGCGAGGCGATCACGGCCGGGCGGGGGCAGATCAGCGGCAGTTTCACCGCGCGATCGGCGACCGATCTGGCGGTGCTGCTGCGGGCGGGGGCGCTGCCGGCGCCGCTGACGGTGGTGGAGGAGCGTTCGGTGGGGCCGGAACTGGGGGCTGACGCGATCCGGGCGGGGGCGATCGCGCTCGCGGTCGGGTTTGTCCTGGTGATGGTCTATATGGCTGTTTTTTATGGGTTGTTCGGCTGGTTCGCCAATGTCGCGCTGGTGGCGAACCTGGTGCTGATGGTGGCGATTCTGTCGCTGCTGGAGGCGACGCTGACCTTGCCGGGCATGGCGGGGATGCTGCTGACCCTGGGCATGGCGGTGGATGCGAACATTCTGATCAACGAGCGTATCCGCGAGGAGGCGCATAATGGGCGCACGCCGCTGAATGCGATGGAGACCGGGTTCAGGCGCGCGTTCTCGACGATTGTGGATAGTAATGCGACGACGTTCTTGTCGCATGTGATGTTGTTTATTTTCGGCTCCGGGCCAGTGCGCGGGTTCGCGGTGACCATTACTGTTGGCATCATTACGACGATGTTTACGGCCACGATGCTGGCCCGGATGTTGATGGTGCAGTGGTACGGTCGCAACCGTCCCGCCGCGCTGCCGGTGTAGGAGACCGTTATGTTTTTTCGTCCTCTGCTTCGGATCGTCCCGGACCATACCAAGATCAACTTCATGAACGGGCGGCACGCGGGGCTGATTGTCTCCGCGGTGCTGTCGATTGCCTCGATCATCCTGTTCATCACGCCGGGGCTGCATTACGGGATCGACTTCTCGGGCGGCATCATCATGGAGGTGCGCACGCCGGCGCCGGCCGATTTCACCAAAATCCGCGCCGGTCTCGATGCCCAGGGAGTCAAGGAACCCGGCGTGCAGCGGTTCGGCGAGGATACCTCGGTGTTGATCCGGCTGCCGGTACAGCCGACGGAAGCGGCAACGCAGATCATCGTCGGCAAGGTGCGCGCCGCGTTCGAGCAGGCGCAACCGGGCTCCAAAGTAATGCGTACTGACGCGGTTGGTGCCTCGGTCTCCGATGAACTCAAAACGAACGGTTTCCTTGCGCTAGCGGTCAGTCTTGCCATGATCCTGGTCTATATCTGGTTCCGCTTCGAATGGCAGTTCGCGGTCGGCGCAGTGGTGACCCTCATCCTCGACGTCACCAAGGCGATCGGATTCCTCGCCCTCACGCGGTTCGAATTCGATCTGGTGATGGTGGGCGCGATCCTCACCATCATCGGCTACTCCACCAACGACAAAGTGGTGGTCTATGACCGGATGCGGGAAAACCTGCGCAAATACAAGACGATGCCGCTGCGCGAGTTGATCGATCTGTCCATCAACGAGACGCTGAACCGCACCCTCGGCACCTCGATGACGGTGTTCCTCGCGGCGCTGCCGCTGGCGCTGTTCGGCGGCGCAACACTGTCCGGCTTCGCCTGGGTGATGCTGTTCGGCATCGTGGTGGGCACCTCGTCCTCGATCTTCATCGCCGCCCCCATCCTCCTCTTCCTCGGCGAAAACCGCCTCCGCCGCGATATGGCACCGGTGGCCGCGAAGGCGGGGTAGGGAAGGGGTTCTTTTTTGAAAAAAGAAGCAAAAAAATTTCATCCATTGGAGTTCCGGGTTCCATACAAAGCAAAGCCATGAATAAAGTTTTTTTGGTTCTTTTTTTTCAAAAAAAGAACCGCTTCCTTCTTGCCTAGAACGCCGACTCCCGCCGCAGCAGCGCCACCAGCCGGCGCCAGGTGCCGCGCGCCAGGCTTTCGGCCGGGGCGTCGATCACCACGTGGCCGGGCTCGCGCTGGAGCGCCTGGGTGCTACTGAGGACGATGAACTGGACCCGGTAGACGGCCTGCTCCGGCACCAGCATGCCTTGCGCGGCGCGGCGGGCGGGCAGCGCGCCGCCATGGGGCGAGGCGAGTTCGGCGGCTTCCAGCGCGCGGGTCGAGGATTGCGCGATGTCGCTGACCACGAGGTCGAGCCGGCCGCCGTCGGGGCGCAGGAAACTGGCGGCGGCGCCGGGGCGGACGCGGTCGAGATCGGCCTCACCGACATAGGCTTCGACGAGGATCGTGGCGGGATCGACCAGGACGCCGAGCGGTTCCAGGCGGCGCAGGTCGGCGCCGGGGGCGAGGCCGCGGGGCACGTCGAGCAGAACGCCGGCGAAAGGGGCGCGCACGATGAGGTCGGCGGCGCGGGCCTCGGCATGGGCGAGGCTGGCGGCGGACTCGGAGGCGCGGGCGGCGGCGGCCTGCTGGGCGCGGCGGCGTTCGGCGTCGAAGCTGCGCGAGGCGAGGTCGGCCTGGGCGGCGGCGAGCTGGGCGGCGCCGGCGCGCAGCGCGTGGTTGATCTCGACCGATTCGAGCGTATAGAGCGCCGCGCCGGCGGCGAGGCGGGTGCCGGGCGGGGCGGCGGTCAGCAGGCGGCCGGGCTCGGCGGTGTAGAGCGTTGCCTGTCGCCCCGCGCGGAGCAGCGCCGGCGCATCGACCCGTCCGCGCCACGGCACCACGGCGAGCGCGACGAGTCCGGCCAGCAGCAGCAACGTTGCGGCGGTGTGGCGGTTGAACCGCGTGGTGAAGCCGATCCGGGCCAGGGCGATGACTTCGCCCAGGATCGGGCGGGTGACGAAATACCACAGCTCGATGGCCATCAGCACGATCCCCAGGGCCTTGAAGGCGAGGTGATAGACCAGCACGGCGATGCCGGTGAACAGGAAGAAGCGGTAGATCCAGGTGGCGTAGGCGTAGCCCAGCAGGATCGCTGCCATGCCCGGTGCGAGGCGTTCGGGGGCGGGGGCGCGGGGGCGGAACAGGGCCTCGCGCAGGCGCCAGCGGGCGAGGCGGAAGGCCCGATCCTGCAGATTCGCGACATCGAGCAGGTCGGACAGCAGGTAGTAGCCGTCGAAGCGCATGAGCGGGTTGAGGTTGACCAGCAGGGTGAGAATCCAGGTGGAGCTGGACAGGACGAAGGCGGCGTTGCGGCCGGGCCCCTCGGGCAGCACGGCCCAGGCCAGGGTGGCGAGGATGGCGACCGCGATCTCGGCCATCATGCCGGCGGCGTCGATCAGCAGCCGGTCGCGGCGGCGGACCAGGCGCCAGGCATCGGTGGTGTCGGTCCATAGCACCGGCCACAGCACCAGGAAGGCGATGCCCATGGCGGGGACGCGGCAGCCGAGATGGCGGGCGGCGAGGCCGTGGCCGAGTTCGTGGATGACCTTGGTGGCGGAGAGCGCGACGCCCATCCACAGCAGCCCGTCGAGGCTGAAGAGTTCGACCAGGCTGTGGGTGTAGCTGTCCCATTCACGCGAGACCAGGAACAGGGCGACGGCGCTGCCGGCGAGCAGGGTGGCAAACCAGGCGCGGCTGAACACCCAGCCGAGCAGCGGCAGCAGGGCCGCGAGCAGGCGGTCGGGGTCGAGCAGGCGGAGCCGGAGGAAGAGGTAGTTGTGCACGAGCCAGGTGGCGGGTCCCTGCGCGCCGCGGCGCAGGGCGGCGGCCATGCGTTCGCTGTCCGGCGGCCCCCAGGGGCGGAGCAGTTCGGCGTCGCGGCAGAAGGCGGCGAGCCGCAGGATCTCGGCCTCGTCGGGCGCCAGCGTGGTTTCGGCGCGCACGGCGGCGGCGATGGCGTCGGGCGCGCGCAGGCCCCAGCGGCTGAGGATCTCGAAATCCTGCCAGCCCAGGCGGATGAAGCGGTGGCGTGCCGGGTCGTAGAGGGTCCAGGTCGGCTGACCCGCCATCACCGGGCCGGGCGAGAGGGCAAGGTCCTCGCGCAAGGGCGGCAAAGCGAGGTCGCTCATCCCGCCAGTTCGCGCAGCCAGGCGATCGGGCGGCGCAGCAGCCACAGCGCGAGCGGGCGCTCCGGCCCATAGAGCTTGGCACTGCCCTTGAGTCCCAGCCGCAGGCCGGGGCCGTCGGTGAGTTCGGCGTCGCAGGTATAGACCAGCACGCCGGAGACGCTCATCGACGTGGTGTAGCTCACCCGGGTCAGCCGGGCCGCGCTGGGCCGGTCGGGGTTGAGGTTGTCGAAGAATAGCACGCGCGCACCGACATCGAGGGTGATGGCATCGGGCACGGCGAGTTCGATCTCGATGCGGCGCGAGAGCGGGGCCGCGACCAGCATGATGCGCTCGCCGGTCTCGACCGGGCGGCCGATCCAATCGGCGGGGTCGTTGTAGACGGCGATGCCGTCGGCCGGCGCGACGACGGCGGCGCGGGCGAGCAGGGTGCGGCGGTAGTCGAGGTCGGCGCGCGCCTCGTCGAGCTTGGCTCGCAGCACGGCAAGCTGCTCGCGCGCGCGCGGGTCGGCGATGGCTTCCTGCGAGGTCTGGCGATACTGCGATTCCGCGACCTCGCTCGCCTTTTCGGCGACCCGGAGCTGGGCATCGAGCTGGCGCCGGTCGAGCTGGACCAGGACCTGGCCGGTGTGGACCGGGGCGTTCGGGGCGACCGCGATGCCGTCGATCACCCCGGCGAAGGGGGCGCGCACGAAGGCCGGCAGGGTCGGCGTGACTTCGGCCGGGGCGATGGTGGAGCTCGGGACCGGCAGCGCGCCGGCGGCGAGGAGGGCGAGCACGGCGATGGTCAGCAGGGCCTGGCGGGTGCGCCGGGCGAGGCCGTGACGCAGGGGGGCGGGGCGCGCGCGCGCGAGCTCCCAGCTTTGCGCGTAGCCGCCGGCCAGCATGTCGAGCAGTTGCAGATCGCCTTCGCCCCAGGCATCGCGGCGGGCGAGGAGAAGGCCGGCCACGACCTGGCCGCGCACGCTGAGCGGTTGCCAGACAGTTTCGGGCGCGAGGAATTCCCGCCAATCGGCGGTCTCCGCGGGCTCCGGCGTCACCACGCCGGCGGGACGGGTGGCGAGCCGGCGGCTGATACGGCGCAGGAAGGCGACGTAGGGGGCGCCCGGCTCGGGCCGGGTGACGCCGGAAAGGGCGACCACGCGGCCACGGCGCGCATCCCACAAGGCGGCCTGGTCGTAGGCAACGGCCTGGATGGTCTCGTTGACGATGACGAAGCCGAGTTCGTCGCGGGCGACCTCGCGGGCGCGGCGGGCAAGTTGCAGCACGCCGGCGAGGCGCAGGAGTTGCTGGTTCAGGGCGCCGGACATCTCAGCCGGCCCGGCGCCTCATTTTGGTCCAGCGCCTCACTTCGGCGCGCCCGGGAACACCGCCGTGCCGCTCATGCCGGGGAGCAATCCGTCGGTTTTTGCGGCGATGCGGCCATAGGCCTTGATGGTCTGGCTCGCGGCATCGACCCGGCCGGAGAAGCGGGTCAGCGCCGCGTCGTAGTCCCGCGCGGTCTCGGTGATGTGGACCTTGAAGGTGGTGCCGGCGGTCATCCAGGCGAGCCAGCGCGAGGGCAGGATGAGTTCGAGTTCGAGCGTGCCGTCGTCGAGGATGTCGAGCAGCGGGGCGCCCATCTGGACGAACTGGAAGTTGCGCACCGCCGCGTTGGAGACGCGGCCGGCGAAGGGCGCCTTGATCAGGCAGTTGGCCACCGTGGCATGGGCGAGCTGTAGCTCGGCGGCGGCCACCGCGACGTCGTTCTGTGCAGTCTTGAGTTCGACCTTGGAGTAGGAGTTGAGGGCCTTGAGCGACTTCTGGGTGCTGAAGATGTCGGCGCGCTTGTCGGCCTCGGCCTTGGCGCGGGCCATGGCGGCCTCGGGCTGGGCGCAGTTGAAGCGCGCGAGGAGCTGGCCGGCGCTGAAGGTGTCGCCGTCGGCCAGCGGGAATTCGACGAGCTGCCCCGACATCGGGGCGCCGATCTGCGCGGTCATGCGGGCGACGATCTGAACGCCGATCGGGGCGTCGCTCGGCGTGTCGGGCGCCGCGAAGGCAGTGGTGGCAGCGAGCAGGGCCACCGCCCCCGCCAGCACCGCTGGCGCCTTCGCCAGCGCGGCTGGCAGGAGACGCAGCAGGGCGTTCAATTCGCCGCCACGGCGGCGGCCGGCAGGGTCGGCAGGCGGCCGGCTTGCCAGTCGCGGATCGCGCCCTCGACCTGCCGGGTCAATTCCGGCAGGTCGTTGAGGTCGGCGCCGGCCGGCACCAGATCGACGCCGACGGTGGAGTACACCCCGGTGAGGGCACCATGGACCCGGGCCAGGGCCTTGTCCCGGTTGACCCGCGTGGTCAGCACGGTGAGCTGGCGGCGCACCCGGTCGGCCTCGGTCTGCACGCCGGCGAGGGTGACGTTGTCGGCGACGCGGCCGACCTGGCGGCCGATCGCATCCATCTGCTCGGCGGTCTTGAGGCTGTCGAGCGCGTTGGCGTATTCCTGGATGGACAGATTGATCTGGCCGAGCAGGGCGACCGAGAGGGCGATGCGGCGCTGTTCGTCGAGCGTCACCGACTGCTCGGCCACGGCGATGGCGCGCGGTCCCTGCACCATGTTGAACAGGTTGAAGGTGGCGCGGACGCCGAGCTCGCCCCAGGTGTTCTTGTACAGCAGGTTGGAGCTGTCGTAGTTGAGGCTGCCGAAGACGCCGACGCCCGGCATCATCTTGAGGATCTCCTTGTAGACGTCCTGCCGGTCGATGTGCTGCTGGTAGGCCTCGATCCGCAGCTCCGGGCGCATCGCCAGGCCGATGTCCTCGAGCTTGTGGTTGTCGATCGCGAAGGCCGGCTTCATGTCCTCGGGCGCGGTCGAATAGACGATGCGGCTGCCCGGCGGGACATTGATGAGCGAGGTGATCTCGACCTGGGCGGCGGCCATGTCGTTGCGGATCTTCTCGAGCTCGGCCAGCACGATGATCATGTTCTGCTGGAAATCGAGCAGCGCCAGCGGCGATTGCAGGTTCTGCGCGCCGACCTTCTGCGAGACGGCCAGACTGCGACGGGCCTCGACCATCATCGGGTCGATTTTCGGCAGCAGCCGCGACGCGGCGGCGGCGCGCCAATAGGCCTGGGCGGTCGACTTGACGATGTTGTCGATCACCTTGCGGCGGCGCTCCACTGCGATCAGGGCGCGCCAGCCCTGCTGCTTGGCCTGGAAGTAGCTGACCCCGAGGTCGAGCGCATTCCAGGAGAAGGCGATATCGGCGTTGCCGTGGTTCGGCTCCTCCGAATACGACCAGGCGAGGCTGCGCTGGCGGGTGATGACGTTGATGCTTTCCGCCGCATTGGGGCGCGAGCGCCAGCCATAGCCCGCCTCGGTGGCGAGGCGGGGGAGCATCTGCGCCATGGCAAGGTCAAGCTGCTTTTCCTGCAGGCTGATCTCTGCCGCCGCAAGCTGGCTGTCGTAGTTGTATTTCAGCGCCCGGGCGATGGCGCCGCCGAGGCTGAGCGGCCCGTCGAGCGGCACGTAGTTCTGGGCGATCACCGCCTTGTCGGCCTGCGCGCGATTGACGTTGTCGGCGTCGGTCAGCGGGTCCGGGCGGAGGGAGCAGGCGGCGAGGCCGAGCAGGCCAAGGGCCAGCACAGCGGGGCGGCGCAGGTTCTTGAGGGACAATGTCGGCTCCGGGGAATGGAGATGGATGCAGGGTGTCATGCGTCGTTCAGTCGGCGGCGTCGGCGAGCGCGTCGAGCAGCGCGCGCGCCCGGGCGAGGCGGCCGGCGGTGGTCTGGTCGCGCAGCTGGGCGCTGAGGCCGAAGCCCTCGCGGCCGGGTGTGGCGGCATTGGCTTGGCTGAGCATGGCGACGTCGCCGGGCGGCGCGCGATGGCCGGGCGTGGCGTCGGCGGTCGGCTTGACCACCGGCGGTGCCGCCGGTGGCTTCGCCGGGGGTTTCTGGCCGGCGGGTGGGCGCGGCGGTGCCGGCGGGCGGATCGGCGCATTGTTCGCCCGGGTGGCCCGCAGCAGCGAAAGCAGGTCGGAGGGCTGGCGCATGATGAAGACATGCACCTCGGTCGTCGCCTTGAGCCCGTCCGGCGTGGTGGCGATCACCTTGATGTCGAGCGTGCCGCTGGCACTTTCCGGCGGCGTGCCGCGGAAATTCAAGGTGTTGGCATCGAATGTGAGCCATGGCGGCAGGCTGGCGCCGCTGGCCATGCGGGCCTCGTAGGTCAGGTGCTGGTCGGCGGCGCTGCCATAGAACGCATCGGCGGAGACGTTGATGATGCCGACCTGGTCGGTCACCAGCGAACGATACACGGTGGTGCCGAGCAGGTAGCCCGGCGGGCGGCCGCCCGGGCCGTAGATTCGGTCATTGCCGAAATGGCCCCACGGGACGCCCGACATCACCGGCGCCTCGGCCGGGATGACGGAGGTGTCGAGCGGCACCAGGGCGGCGCTGACGGCGGTGATGCCGCCGTGGCGGGCGGCGGAGACGTCGACGCCTTGGATCGCCCGGCTGGTGCCGACCAGGCTCGCGCCGGTGACGGCTTCGCTCAGCGGCACGTCGGTGGAGCCGTCGATCAGGCGGACCTGCATCGGCGGCACCGCGCCGCGGTGGCCCGGGCTCGGGAAGAAGGACAGCTTCGCGTTCGGGCCGAGCACGAGGCCGTTGGTGTCGGACACGGTGGTCGGAACCGCGGCCCAGGTCGTGCCGCCATCGGTGGAGTATTTCCAGACCCCGTCGGCGGCGGGCACCGGATTGCCGACGATGACGATGCCCGCGAACGTATCGGGGACCGAGCCGGTCGGGTTGAGCGAGGTCTTCTGCTGGTCGGTGCCGTCGTTGTAGGTGGGCTTGAACAGGTTCGCGACCGTGTCCCCGGGCGGGTGCTGCTCGGCCGAACTCACCGGCGGCAGGCTGACGCTGCCGCTGGCGATGGGAGCATCGTTGACGGCGGCGACCGCGGTGTTGAGCGGCACGGCGGCGGCGCTGACGGCGGTGGTGCCGCCGTTATGGGCGCCGGAGACATCGACGCCGGCGATCGCCTGGGCACCGGAGAGCAGGTCGGCGCCCTTGGTGGTGCCGGTGATGGCGACATCGGTGGAGCTGTCGATCAGCCGCGCGGTGAGCGGCGGCGGGGCGCCGTTGAAGTTCGGCGCCGGCTTGAAGTCGATCTTCGTCGCCGCCGAAAG
>CAIYSR010000137.1 GCA_903928895.1 uncultured Rhodospirillales bacterium
CCAACATCGCGACACAGGTCCATCCCGACGTTGACTCATGTTCCCGATCCGCATGCAACCAGCATCAGCGGCAAACGCAAAAAAAGGAACTCACTGTTGCCAATCGGACTCACCGGGGGGGCTTGGGAGTTACCTTTTTTTCCAAAAAAAGAAGCGCTCCCCTTCCTTACCCCGGCGCCGCCGCCGGATGAAACCTGGTATGCGACCACCTCGCCATATCCTCGTACAACCGGTATTTCTCGTCGATCGCCTGCTGCGCCGCCTCCATCAGCACGGCGGCCTCCTCCGGCCGGGTGTTGGCCAGCGACTTGTAGCGCAACTCGCGATACGCATAGTCCCGGAACGGCCGTGTCGGCCGCGGGCTGTCGAGGTGGAACGGGTTCTCGCCGGCGTCGCGCAGGACCGGATTGTAGCGGAACAGTGGCCAGTAGGCTGACGCCACGGCCATGTCCTGCTGTTCGAGCCCTTTCTGCATGTCGATGCCATGGGCAATGCAGTGGCTGTAGGCCAGGATGATGGACGGCCCCGGATAGGCCTCCGCCTCGCGGAAGGCGAGCAGCGTCTGCTGCGAATTCGCCCCCATCGCGACCTGTGCGACATAGACATTGCCATAGGCGATCGCCTGCAAGGCGAGGTCCTTGCGCGCCGTCCGCTTGCCGGCCGCCGCGAACCTGGCCACCGCTCCGAGCGGCGTCGCCTTGGAGGCCTGGCCCCCGGTGTTGGAATACACCTCGGTGTCCATCACCAGCACGTTGACGTCCCTGGCCGTCGACAGCACGTGGTCGAGCCCGCCATAGCCGATGTCATAGGCCCAGCCATCGCCGCCCACGATCCAGACGCTGCGGCGCACCAGGTGCTCCATCACCGAGAGCAGATGCCGTGCCTGCGGATCGGTCGCCCCGTGCGCGTCGACCAGCCCCCGCGCGCGCCGCGCCAGCTCCGCCACGCGTTCGCGCTGCACCCGGATTTCGGACTCGCGGACCTGCGGCGCCGCCAACGCCGCCTCCACCAGTTCCGCTCCCAGCCTGGGCGCCAGGAGGCGGGCGAGCCGATCCGCCATCGCGCGATGCTGATCCGCCGCCAGCCGGAACCCCAGCCCGAATTCGGCATTGTCCTCGAACAGCGAGTTCGACCACGCCGGCCCGCGCCCCTCCTGGTTCACGCTCCACGGCGTCACCGGCAGGTTGCCGCCATAGATCGAGGAACAGCCGGTGGCGTTGGCCACCAGCATCCGATCGCCGAACAACTGGGACAGCAGCTTCAGATACGGCGTCTCGCCGCAGCCGGCACAGGCCCCGGAGAACGCGAACAGCGGCTCCAGGAACTGCACGCCGCGCACATTGGCGAAATCCACCCGCGCCCGGTCGTTCACCGGCAACTGCTCGAAGAACGAAGCCGCCTCCCGCGCCGGCTCCACCAGTGGCGTCTTGTCGACCATGTTGATTGCCTTGTGGCCGGCATCGGCCGGGCTCACCGCGGGGCAGGTCTCGGTGCACAGCGCGCAGCCGGTGCAGTCGTCGAGCAGGAATTGCAGGGTGAAGCGCACATCGGGGAAGCCGCGCGCATTGATCGGTGCCGAGGCGAACCCGGCCGGCGCCCCCTCCAGCCGCGCGCCGTCATAGTATTTCGCCCGGATCACCCCGTGCGGACAGACGAACGCGCATTGCCCGCACTGGATGCACAGATCGGGCTCCCACAGTGGCACCAGCTCGGCGATATTGCGCTTCTCCCACGCCGCCGTGCCCGAGGGGAACGTGCCATCGACCGGCATCAGGCTCACCGGGATGTCGTCGCCGAGCCCCTCCATCATCCGCGCCGTCACCTGGCGCACGAACGCCGGCGCGCTCGCCGGCACATGCGGCTTGCGCTCCCACGCCGAAGTCGCCGCCGCCGGCACCGCCATCGGCTGCAACCGCGCCAGCGTGTCGTCGACCGCGCGGAAATTGCGCTCCACCACCTCGCGCCCGCGCCTTGCATAGGTCTTCTCGATGGCATGCTTGATCTGCGCGATCGCCATATCGTGCGGCAGTACGCCGGAGAGCGCGAAGAAGCAGGTCTGCAGGATCGTGTTGGTCCGCCCGCGCAGCCCCACCGCGGCGGCCACCTTGGTCGCGTCGATGACAAACACCTTCAGCCCCAGCGCGATCACCCGCTCCTGCATCGAGCGCGGCAAATGGTCCCACACCTCGGCCGCGTCGAATGGCGCATTCAGCAGCAGCGTCGCCCCCGGCGCGGCCTGGCGCAGGATATCGATCCGTTCGACGAAACCCCATTGGTGGCAGGCGATGAAATCGGCCCGCCCGACCAGATAGGGCGCCCGGATCGGCTCCGGCCCGAAGCGCAGATGCGAGACCGTGAGCGCGCCGGACTTGTGGCTGTCATAGACGAAATAGCCCTGCGCATGCAGCCCGGCATCCTCGGCGATGATCTTCACCGTGTTCTTGTTGGCCCCCACCGTGCCGTCGGCGCCGAGCCCGTAGAACAGCGCCTCGACCCGGCCGGGGCTGGTCAGGGTGAAGCCGTGGTCGGGTTCGAGGTTGGTGAAGGTCACGTCGTCGACGATGCCGAGGGTGAAGCCGTTGCGCGGTGCTGCGGACTTGAGTTCGTCAAACGTCGCCTTGGCCAGCGCCGGCGGAAAATCCTTCGAGGCGATGCCGTAGCGCCCGCCGACGATCACCGGCAGCGCCCGCCCCGCCATCGCCGCGCGGGCGAAGGCGTTGACCACGTCGAGATACAGCGGCTCGCCGGGCGCGCCGGCCTCCTTGGTCTGCTCCAGCACCGCGATTGCCCGCACGCTGGCCGGCATCGCCGCGAGGATCGCCGCATCGGGAAACGGCCGGAACAGCCGCACCTGCAACACTCCGACCTTCTCGCCCCGCCGGATCAGCGCCTCCGCCGTCGCCCGCACGGTCTCGCCGCCCGACCCCATCACCACCACCACCCGCTCGGCATCCGCGGCACCGTGATAGTCGGCCAGCCCGTACTGCCGCCCGCTGAGCGCGGCGAAGCGGTCCATCGCCGCCTGCACGATCCCGGGCAACCGCAGGTAATACGGATTGCCGGACTCGCGCGCCTGGAAGAACGTGTCCGGGTTGTGCGCGGTGCCGCGGATGAACGGCGCATCGGGCGACATCGCGCGGCCGCGATGGGCCAGCACCAGATCGTCGTCGATCATCGCGCGGATCTGATCGTCCGACAGCAGCTCGACGGTGTTGACCTCGTGGGAGGTGCGGAACCCGTCGAAGAAATGCAGGAACGGCACCCGGCTCTCCAGCGTCGCCGCCTGCGCGATCAGGGCAAAATCATGCGCCTCCTGCACGCAGGCCGAGGAGAGCAGCGCGAAACCGGTCATCCGCGTCGCCATCACATCGGAATGGTCGCCGAAGATCGACAGCGCCTGCGTCGCCAGGGCGCGGGCCGCGACATGGAACACGGTGGCGGTCAGCTCGCCCGCGATCTTGAACATGTTGGGCAGCATCAGCAGCAGCCCCTGCGAGGCGGTGAAGGTCGTGGTCAGGGCGCCCGACTGCATCGCGCCATGCGCCGTCCCCGCCGCCCCGCCTTCGGACTGCATCTGCTGCACCACTGGCACGGTGCCCCAGATATTGGCGAGCCCCTCGGCCGACCATTCGTCGGCCAGCTCCGCCATCGTCGAACTCGGCGTGATCGGGTAGATCGCGCAAACCTCGTTGACCCGGTAGGCGACATGGGCGGCGGCAGTGTTGCCGTCGATCGTGGCTCTCATGATCCGCTCTCCGCCACCATTTCGATGGCATGGCAGGGGCACTGGTCGTGGCAGACCGCACAGCCCGTGCACTTGTCGTAGTCGGTGCGATAGCGCAGCCCCGGCCCGAGCCGGGCGATGGCCTGCTCCGGGCAGGCGGCGAAGCAGTTGTCGCATTCGAAGCAGTTGCCGCAGGACAGGCAGCGCTGCGCCTCGCGCCGGGCTTCGCTTTCGCCGAGCCCCGCGACGATCTCGCCGAACCCTTCGAGCCGCGCCGCGCCGCGCAGCATGCCCTGTTGCGCCGGATCGGCGTCGCTGAACAGCGGCAGGTTGAGCATCGGATAGGTCACCAGCTTATGTTTCGGCGACGGCTCGTACGCGCTCCGGCGCAGCCACGCATCGATGTGCCGCGCAGCCTTCTTGCCGTGCCCGGTCGCGACCGTGACGGTTCGTGCGCTCGGCACCATGTCGCCACCGGCGAAAATCCCCGCCGCGCCGGTCATCATGTCGGGTCCCACCATCACGGTGCCGTCGGGCTTGAAGTCGATCCCGGGCACGCCGCGCAGGAAGCTGCTGTCGGTGTCCTGCCCCAGCGCCAGGATCACCGCATCCGCCGCCAGCGTGTCGAACTCCCCGCTCGGCACCGGCCGCCCATCCACCAGGTCCATCCGCTCGACCTGCAGCGACTCGCCGTCGAAATGCTTGATGGTGGTGAGCCAGCGGATTTTCACTCCCTCCTCGATCGCCTCGTCGGCCTCGAAATCATGCGCCGGCATGTGCTCGCGGTCGCGCCGGTAGACGATCAGCGTCTCCTCCGCACCGAGCCGCCGCGCCGTGCGCGCCGCGTCCATCGCGGTGTTGCCGCCGCCATAGATCACCACCCGCCGCCCCAGCAGCGGCGGGGCTCCGGCGCTCACGTCATGCAGGTAGCTCACCGCATCCAGCACCCGCGCCGCCTCGCGCGCCGGGATATCGGCATGGCGCGACACATGGGCCCCCACCGCGACGAAGGCGGCGTCGAAGCCGCCCTCGCGCATCGATTCCGCCAGATCGGTCACCTTGCGCTCGCAATGGATGCGCACCCCCATCCGCACGATCCGCGCGACCTCGCCGGCCAGCACCTCGCGCGGCAGCCGGTAGGCCGGGATGCCGAAATGCAGCATGCCCCCAGCCACCGGCCCGGCCTCGTGAATTTCGACCTCATGCCCGAGCCGCACCAGATGATACGCCGCCGACAGCCCCGACGGTCCGCCGCCGACCACCAGCACCCGCTTGCCCGAGGCCGCCGCCGTTGCCGCCGGCAGCCATCCCTCCGCCAGCGCGCGGTCGCCGAGATACCGCTCGATCGCATGCACGCTCACCGGCGCATCCAGCGCCGCGCGGTTGCACGCGGTTTCGCACGGATGATAGCAGACCCGGCCATGCACCGCGGGCAGTGGGTTGTCACGCAGCAGCGCCTCCCAGGCGCCGCGATGATCCCCCGCCTGGGCCAGCGCCAGCCAGGCCTGGATATTTTCGCCGGCCGGGCAAGCCTCGTTGCAGGGCGGCAGCAGATCGGTGAACACCATGCGCGCGCCACGCGACGGACCCGCGCCATGCGGTGCCGACAAATCGACCGCCGGCGTCATGTCGGCCTGATGCGTGGTCATGCGCGAGGTTCCCCCGGTCGTTCGGACGGGGGGAATTCTAGGCCGCGCTGCGGCAGCGGGAATTGATGCAGGTCAACCGGCGGGAGCCCGGGTCCCGCCGCCGCGTTCAGCGATGGGTGGTGATGAACGCCTTGATCGCCGGCGCTACCTCGGTGCGGAAGCGCTTGCCGTTGAACAGCCCGTAATGGCCGACGCCCTGCTGTT
This sequence comes from uncultured Rhodospirillales bacterium, assembly GCA_903928895.1. GTDB lineage: Bacteria > Pseudomonadota > Alphaproteobacteria > Acetobacterales > Acetobacteraceae > CAIYPH01. The sequence goes on from CAIYSR010000137.1 coordinate 5,578, forward strand.
CCAGATGGGCATGCTTGTCCGCGGCCAGCCGGTGCGCCAGCGGATGCGCCGCCCTCGTCTGGCCGATGCCCGAGATATCGTCGCGCTCGCCCTCGATGGTGAACATCGCGGTGTGCTCGATCGCACCGATATCCACCAACTCGCCGCGGTGGTTCAGCAGCCCGCGCGGCAGCAGATGGCGCTGGAACACCTGGTCGATCGTCTGCATGTAGAAGCTCGCGGGCAGGTCCATCACCGCGCGATACTCCTCGTAGAACGCCCGCTTGGAGGCCAGCGGCTCACCGTCGCCCTCCACCAGATGCTGGAACATCTCCCAGTGCGCCTGCACATGCTTGTCGAGGTTCATCGCCATGAACCCGGCGAGTTGCAGGAACCCGGGATAGACCTGCCGCAGGAATCCGACATTGCCCATCGGCACCCGATGCAGCACATGGTTGCGGAACCAGTCGAGATTGCGCGTCTTGGCGAAGGTGTTGACCTGGGTCGGCGCCTCGCGGGTGTCGATCGGCCCGCCGATCAGGGTCATCGAGCGCGGCGCCATCGCCGGCTCATGCGCATTCATCAGCGCCACCGCCGCCAGCACCGGCACCGCCGGCTGGCATACCGCGATCACATGGGTCTCCGGCCCGAGCAGGCGCAGATAGGCGGTGACGTAGTCGATGTAGTCGTTGAGGTCGAAATCCGCGGCCAGCACCGGCACGTCGCGGGCATCGCGCCATTCGGTGATGTAGACGTCGTGATCCGGCAGGAACGCCTCGACGGTGCCGCGCAGCAGCGTCGCGTAATGCCCCGACATCGGCGCCACGATCAGCAGCTTCGGGTCGTGCGGCCGGTCGGCCAGGCGGACGAAGCGCTTGAGCTCGCCCCAGACGTCGCTATGCACCGCCTGCTCGACGATCGCGACCTCGGCGCCGTCGATGGTGGTGGTCTTGTGGCCGAACTCGGGGCGGCCGAAGCGGCGGGTGGAATGCTCGAAATTGTCGAGCGCGGCCACCGCGAACTTGTTGATCGGGGTCGGCCGGAACGGGTTGAACGGGTTGTCGAGCGCCTTGAGCGCGCCGGTTGCGAACATCCGCATGGGGGCCATGGCGGCGTGGTGCATCTCATAGACGTGATAGAGCATGCGCGTCCTTGTTTCGAACCGGAGTGTGAGTGGGTCATTGCCCGAATGTTGCGTCATTCGTGGCAGGGCTGGCTCCCGGGATCGGGGCTCCCCTTGTTGCGCGCAATCATGTTCCATAAGAACCGGTTGGCGGCAAGGCATGGCGTCAGGTGACAGCACGATGGCAGGCCTGCGTCAGTTCGGTTGCACGCGTTCCACCGCGTTATGAAGGACCACAGGGATGAATGATATCTATATCGTCGCGGGCACCCGCACTGCCATCGGCACCTTCGGCGGCGCCCTCAAGGACGTCACCCCGAGCCAGCTCGCCGCGCAGGTGACGGCCGAGGCGGTCCGCCGCGCCGGAGTCGACAAGGAACAGATCGGCCTCGCCGTGTTCGGCCAGGTGGTGCAGACCGAGCCGCGCGACATGTATATCTCCCGCATCGCCGTCATCGAGGGCGGGTTGATGCAGGAGACCCCGGCGCTGACCGTCAACCGCCTCTGCGGCAGCGGCCTGCAGGCGATCCTGACCGCGGCGAACGCCATCCGCGCCGGCGAGGCCGAGGTCGCCGTCGCCGGCGGGATCGAAGTCATGAGCCGCGCCCCCTACCAGGTGCCGGCGGCGCGCTGGGGTCAGAAAATGGGCGACACCCAGTTCCTCGACACCCTCAACGGCGCCCTCAATGACCCGTTCCATCGCATCCTGATGGGTGTCACCGCCGAGAACCTTGCCGAAAGCCACCAGATCAGCCGCGAAACGCAGGACGAACTCGCCGTCACCAGCCATCTGCGCGCCAGCCGCGCCGTGCGCGAGGGCCGCTTCAAGGACCAGATCACCGCCGTCGAGGTCAAGACCCGCAAGGGCGTGGTCGCCTTCGACACCGACGAACATATCCGCCACGACGCCAACGTCGCCGACATGGCGAAGCTGCGCGCCGTCTTCAAGAAGGACGGCTCGGTCACCGCCGGCAACGCCTCCGGCATCAATGACGGCGCCGCCGCCGTCATCGTCGCCTCCGGCGCCGCCGTGCGCCGCCTCGGCCTTGCCCCGCTGGTCCGCCTTGTTTCCGCCGGCCATTCCGGCGTCGCCCCCGAGATCATGGGCATCGGCCCGGTCAACGCCACCCGCCAGGCGCTGGAGCGGGCCGGCATGAAGGTCGGCGACCTCGACGTCATCGAGTCCAACGAGGCCTTCGCCGCCCAGGCCTGCGCGGTCGCCAAGGATCTCGGCTTTGATCCTGACAAGGTCAACCCCAACGGCTCCGGCATCGGCCTCGGCCACCCCGTCGGCGCCACCGGCGCCATCCTGACGGTCAAGGCGATGTACGAACTGGCCCGCGTGGGCGGCAAGCATGCGCTGGTGACCATGTGCATCGGCGGCGGCCAGGGCATCGCCGCGGTGCTCGAACGGGTCTGATCCAAGGCACGATGGCCGCCGTCCTCGCCGTCGATCTGGGCGGCACCTCGCTGCGCGCCGCCCATGTCGCGCGCACCGGCGAGGTGCTGCGCCTCGCCACCCGCTCCCACGCCATCGGCGTGGAGGCGGATGCGCGCGACTGGTGGCGGACTTTAAGCGACGTCATCGCCGAACTCGGCACCGAGGGCATTTCCGCCATCGCCCTCGGCGGCTTCACCCGCAGCCAGGTTCTGGTCGATGAAAGCGGCTCCCCGGTCCGCCCCGCCCAGTGCTTCCCCGACGGCCGCGGCCTGCCCGTCCCTGGCGCCGATGCCGGGACCTGGATGGCGATGACCCCATTCCATCCCGTCGCCCGCCTCGCCTGGGTCGCCGCGCATGACCCGGCCGCCCTGTCCCGGGCGAAACACCTGCTGCAACCCAAGGACTACCTGATCCTGCGCCTGACCGGCCGCGCCGTCGGCGACCGCGTCGCCAATGCCTGGGCGATCGCGCGCGACGGCCTCGGCATCACCGCCGAGCCCCTGCGCCGCGCCGGGCTCGACCCCGCCTTGCTGCCCGACCTGCTCGATCCCGGCGCCTTCGTCGGCCCCGCGCGCGGCCTCGGCCTCGACGGCGTCCCCGTCTTCGCCGGCTCGATGGACACCTGGATGGCCACCATCGGCGCCGGCATCGGCCGCCCCGGTGACGCCTACCTGATCTCGGGGACCACTGACGCCGGCGGCGTGCTGACCGCCGCCCCCGCCGAACGCCCGGGCCTGTCCTGCCTGCCCTGGGGCGACGACGTGTTTCACACCGGCGGCCCCAGTGGCGCCGGGGCCGATGCTTTGGCCTGGGCGGCCGAACTGCTCGGCCTCGCCGATCCCGCCCAGGTGCCCGAACGCGCCGCCGGCGCGCGCGTCGATGCGCCCCCGCTGATCTTCCTCCCCGCCCTGTCCGGCACCCGCGCGCCCTCCTGGAACGCCGCCGCCCGCGCCGCCCTGATCGGCCTCGACCGCGCCCACGGCCCCGCCGAAATCGCCCGCGCCGTGCTCGAAGGCGTCGCCTTCGCCGACCGCGAGCTCCTCGGCGGCATCGACTGCGCCCGCGTCGTCATCGCCGGCGGTGGTGCCCGCTCCGACCTGTGGTGCCAGATCCGCGCCGACATCCTCGGCCGCCCCGTCCTGCGCGCCGGCGCCGAAACCGGCCTCCTCGGCGCCGCCGCTTTGGCCTGGACCGGGCTCGGCGCCTATTCCGACATCGCCGCCGCCCAGGCCGCGATGTGCCGCCACGACCGCAGCTTCATGCCGACCCCATCCCCCCGCCTCGATCGCCTCGGCGAGGCCTGGCGCCGCGCCTGGCCGATCGCCGACCTCCTGGCCGGGCTCGCCGGATGAAGCCGCTCATCGCCCGCTACGGCACCGCACTGGCCGCCGTCGCGCTGTTCGTCGTCTTCGCCGTTACCGCCCGCAATTTCCTCGCTGTGGGCAATCTCATCGGCATCGCCAAGCATGTCAGCCCGATCGCCATCCTCGGCATCGGCTTCGCCCTCGCCTTGATCGCCGCCGAGCTTGACCTCTCCTTCGCCAATGTCTGTTCGCTCGCCGCCGTCGCCACCGGCACGCTGGTCCATCGCGGCCATTCCCCCTGGCTCGCCGCCGCCGCCGGTCTCGGCGTCGGCATCGGCTTCGGCCTGCTGAACGGGCTCGTCGTGACGAGGCTCAAGGTCCCCTCTTTGATCGCCACCCTGGCCGCCGCGGCCATCGCCAATGGCCTCGCCTTCATGGTCACCGACGGGGTCTCGGTGGTCGGCCGCTGGCCCGTCGCCTTCACCGATCTCGGCCGCGGCGAAGTCCTCGGCATCCCGGCCTTGGTGTGGTGGATGGCCCTCGTCGCGGCCGCCGCGCTGTTCTGGCTGAAACAGACGCGCGGCGGCTTCCGCCTCGTCTGCACCGGCGAGAACGTCGAGGCCGCCCGCCTCGCTGGCCTGCCTGTCCAACGCCTCAAGGTCACCGGCCTCGTCCTCTCCGGCGCCGCCGCCGGCCTCGCCGCGGTGCTGCTGACGGCTTCGCTGTCGTCGGCCTCGGCCACCATGGCCGGCGACTTCCTGCTCACCGCCATCGCCGCCGTCATGCTGGGGATGACGATGTTCGAGCCCGGCCACGCCAACATCCCCGGCACAATGGTCGGCGCGCTCACCATCGGGATGCTCGGCAACGGTCTCGTCTTGCTCGGCGCGCCCTACTACGTCCAGGATGTCTGCCTCGGCTTCATCATCATCGGCTCCGTCGCGGTCTCGGCCTCCGCTTTGACCCGCGCGGCCTTCGACGTTTAGGGAGACCTGTCCATGCGCCGCCTGTTGCTCGTCCTGCTGCTGCTTGCCGCCATCCCGGTGCAGGCGAAAACCCTGAAGCTCGGCATCGTCGCCTTCCAGATGTCGTCCGAAACCCACGCCCGCGCCGCCAACGCCGCCGAGGCCGCGGCCAAGGCCAAGGGCTGGTCCGTCACCCTGCTGAATTCGCGCGGCTCCATCCCCGAGAGCGCCGCCCAGATCGAGAACCTGATCGCCGCCCGGGTCGATGCCATCGTGCTCTGCATGTCCAAGCCGGTCGAGCTCGACGCCCAGATGAAGGCGGCCAAGGACGCCGGCATCGCCGTCATCACCATCGCGTCGGGCACCTCGCCGCACACCTTGTTCGACATCCAGGCCAACGAGTTCCAGGTCGGTTCAGACGCCACCCTCCATCTCTTCGGCCTGCTCAACTACCGCGGCGCCATCCTGGCCGAGCGCTTCGAGGGCAACCTCGCCACCCGCATCCGCGGCCGTATGCTCGATGCCGTGCTCGCCGAGAACAGCGCCGTCAGCGTCCTCGCCAGCCATTCCATGGCCCGCACCGCCACCTGGCAGGAGGATGTCCGCGCCGGCATGGGCGCCCTGATGCAGCGCGAGCGCGGCAAGTTCCAGGGCATCTGGGCCAGCTTCGACGGCCAGGCCTTCGTCATCGACGATCTCCTCCAGCAGGACGGTGTGAAAAAAGGCCAAGTCCCGATCGTCTCGATGGATGGCGGGCAGCAGACTTTCGCCCGCATCCGCGACCCCAATTCCCTCGTCGTCGCCACCGTGGCCGTCCCGTTCGAGGCCATGGGCAGCCGCGCGGTCGAGGCGCTCGATGCCATCGTCGCCAACGGCGCCCCCCGCGACAGCATCGTCAAAGGCCCCTATCTCCTGGTTCAGGCCGTGCTGGTCGACCGCAACAACGTGCCGGCCGAGGGCAAGTGGCCCTGGTAGCCCCGCTGCTCGAACTGCGCGGCATCGGCAAGTCCTACGGCCCGGTCCGTGCGCTGCACGGCATCGATCTCGCCATCGGCGCGCGCGAGGTCATCGGCCTCTGCGGCGACAACGGGGCGGGCAAATCCACCCTCATCCGCATCCTCTCCGGCGCCGAGCGGCCGAGCGAGGGCCAACTATTGGCCGCCGGACGGCCGATCGAAATCCGCTCCCCCGCCAACGCCCTGGCCCGCGGCATCGCCACCACCTACCAGGACCTGGCGCTGGCCGCCCGCCTGCCGATCGTGCAGAACATCTTCATGGGCGCCGAACTGATCCGCGGCCCGTCCCTGCTCGGTCTGCTCGATCATCGCCGCATGCGCGCCGAGGCGGCCACGCTGCTCGACCGCTTCGGCCTCGGCGGCATCGACCTGCACCGGCCCGTCAGCGACCTCTCCGGCGGCCAGCGCCAGGCCGTCGCCATCGCCCGCGCGCTGCGCGCGAAGGCCCGCGTTGTCATCATGGACGAGCCCACCGCCGCCCTCGGCGTGGCCGAAAGCCGCCAGGTGCTCGACCTCATCCGCCGCCTGCGCGCCGACGGCGTCACCGTGCTGCTGGTCAGCCACGACATGGAGGACGTCATGGCCGTCACCACGCGGGTGGTGATCCTCAAGAAGGGCCACAAAGCCGGCGAGATCGAAACCGCGGGGCTCAGCGCCGCGCGGCTCGGGGAGATGATCATGAGCGGGGTGGTGGCATGATGGATCAGGCCTGGGCGCCGGTGGCGGAGGCGGTGGCATCCGGCCGCATCCCCGGCGCCGTGCTCGGCGTGCTGCACGCCGATGGCAGCCGCGAGGTGCGCGCCACCGGCCTCGCCCAGCGCGAGCCCGAGCAGGTGCCGATGCGCCGCGAGACCTGGTTCGATCTGGCCTCGCTGACCAAGGTGGTGTTCACCACCACCGCCATCCTGGGGCTGGTCGAGGAGGGGCGGATCGCGCTCGACGATCCGCTCATGGTGGCGATCCCGGACCTGCGCCAGTACGACGTCGCCAACGCCGCCGAGCGCAAACTCACCTTTCGCCAATGCCTCTCCCACCAGACCCATCTGCCCGCGGTCGAGCCGCTCTACACCTACGGCCAGTCCCCCGAGACCCTTCGTGCCTTCGTCCTGCAACGCGAATGGCGCGCCGGTCCACCGGTCTATTCCGATAACAACTTCATCCTCCTCGGCATCGCCATCGAACGGCTGACCGGGCAACCGCTGGGCGAACTGACGCCGGAGGGATTTTCCTTCGGCGCCGACCCCGCGATCAGCGCCGCCACCGAGCGCTGCGCCTGGCGCGGCCGGGTGATGCGCGGCACCGTGCATGACGAGAACGCCTTCGCCCTCGGCGGCGCGTCCGGCCATGCCGGCCTGTTCGGCCCCGCCGATGCCCTGCTCGATTTCGCCGCCGCACTGATCGCCGGGCGCGTCCTGGCGCCGGAGAGCGTGGCCGCCCTGCGCACACGCCACAGCGCCACCCGCGGCCTGGGCTGGGAGATCGCCTATCCCGGCTGGTCCGGCGGCGATACGTGTGCCCTCGGCGTGATCGGCCACACCGGCTTCACCGGCACCGGATTGTGGATCGACCTCGACGCCGGCCGCGCCTGGACGCTGCTGACCAACCGCGTCCACCCCAGCCGCTTCACCGACAGCGGCATCGTCGCCCTCCGCCGCGATGTCGGAGCGGCTCTCAACGGATAAAAGTTTTTTGTTTCTTTTTTTCAAAA
>CAIYSR010000138.1 GCA_903928895.1 uncultured Rhodospirillales bacterium
CTCATTGAAGCATACCAATTCCAACACATCTTTTCGCTCCCGCAGTAAGGTCACCCTGGCGGATACGCCGGGGCCTCATTGAAGCTACATCTTCTGCGCATCGATCATCGCGCGCACATGGCCGGTCACCCTGGCGGATACGCCGGGGCCTCATTGAAGCGGCACGAAGCCGGCGGCGGTTTTCTTCACCTCGATCGTCACCCTGGCGGATACGCCGGGGCCTCATTGAAGCGTGTTGCCGAATACGTTGGCGTTGGCGCCCGTCGTGATATCATCCCGGAGGATACGCCGGGGCCTCATTGAAGCTAGACCTTGCCACCCGCGAGCGGGGCGCCGGTTGCGTGTCACCCTGGCGGATATGCCGGGGCCTCATTCAAGCTTCTGCGCCATCATCTGGCCGAGCGCGTTGAACGCCATCACCCCAGCCGATACACTGGGGCCTCATTGAAGCCCGCCGTAGCCGCCCTGCCCGCCGCCGCTGACGAGAATCACCTCGGCCGATACGCCGGGGCCTCATTGAAGCTGCCACACGGTGACATAGAAGTTCGCCAGCGTGCCACGATCACCCCAGCGGATACGCCGGGGCCTCATTGAAGCAACCCGGATCTAGACACGGACGAGACTTACAAACGTTTCTTCCCCGGCAGAAATACCGGGGCCACATTGAAGCAAGACGTGCGCCTCGAACAGGATTTCGGGCCGCCCATCCATCACCCCGGTGGATACGCCGGGGCCTCATTGAAGCACTAGCCTCACCGCAGCAGCGACTATTCGAGCCCCGTGCCAACCGACCCGATAACGGCCGCCGAAGTTATCAGGCGGTCATCAGGTTTATATGATTGAAAACAATAGGAGTTTTGCACCGTAGTGGATCGCTTCAGTCCACAGGTTCGGAGACAATCCGTCCTCGGAGAGCGATTTTCGGCCTCACAGTCTTCAAGCCGGTCAACAGGTTGCCTCTGAAAACCGCAGGAAACCTGCGCCTCACGGCGCGACCGGCTGGGCCGGAGAGTGCGATTCGAAAGTAAACTGGCGGAGGAAGTGCAACTGGATGCAAACAGTCTCTAGGCTGGAGCCTGGGAGAGCCGGCGCCCACCTCACCGCAGGCCGCCCCTTGACGATCTCGCCGCGGACCATCGCCTCGCTTCAGGATGATAAAATCACTCCGGAGTGAAATTTCATCTTGAATGTCCTGTCAAGTTCACGTACATCACCTTATATCACTCCTGAGTGAAATGGAGACGCAGATGTACACGGAACACGGTAAGGCTAGGGCCTCTCAGCGAGGCTATCCGAAGTGGCTGATCGACTTGGCGGCCGCCTTCGGCCGTCAGGACGGGGACCGGGTGGTCCTCGACAAGCCGATCCTCGACGAAATCCTGAGCGGCCTCCGAAAGCTTCGCGACAAGGGTGGCGCAGTCGTCGTCCTGGACGAGGTGGGGCGTCTCATCACTGTGTGGAACTCCGAGTCCTATCGCCGTCCACGCCGACCGGCGCGCCACCATCGCCGCGCGGAGGCTTGAGATGCTGAAGGACGACGATCTCGACCTGCGGGGGCGGCGCGAGCAGGCTGGCCTCAACCTCAGCGAGCTCGGCCATCTGCTGGACCTGCATCCCACTCAGGTCTCCCGCTATGAGCAGAACCCGGAGAACACCCCGTTTCGCATCGTGCGTGCCTGGCTAGCAGCGTGCGGCGAAGTGCGGGTTAAGGCGGGTGTGGACTTCGGCGATCCATACGCCGCGCTCCACGCCGCGGTCAGCCGCATCGGCGATCATGGAGCGCGCCAGCCTGACCTCAAGGAAGAGGACACGCTTCATCCGCTGGGCGTAGCGGATGCCCTGGCCGCGATCCGGCAACTGAGCCGTAAGCCACGCATCGTCCTGTCGGGCCGCTTCGATGCCGGGAAGTCCCGAATGGTCAATGTGTTGATGGGACAGGATCGCCTTCCCTCCAGCTACCGGCCCGCCACTCGGTTGGTCTGCTTCGTGCGCCACATCGATGATAAGCCCGCATGGCAGCGCGAGGATGTCTGGATTTTTGGAGATGGCTTCTCGCCCGAGTATCTCGACAATCGCGATGAGAGCGAACGGCACCGCCTTGTGGCAGGCGACTCCGAGACGCTGGCACGCTTCAACGACGAGCCGCTTCTTCTTGGGGCAACGGCCGGAGAGGCAGTGGCCGCCACAGTCTATGTCGATGCGCCAATCCTGCGCGTCTGTGATTTCATCGATACCCCGGGACTGGGTGACTCTGAGCGTGACGATCAGTTGGGCCGGTCTGTCTACGGTGGTGGGGATGCAATCCTCTATCTGTCACCCATCAATGGTTTCCTCAACGCCGAGGACACCCGCGCCATCGGCACGCTGCTCCAGGTCCTGCCCCAGCGCGATGACGAGCCCGCGCTCCGCCGACTCTTCATCCTGGCAACCCATGCCCACGGCGACGTCACCGAGGCTCAGATAAGCAAGACTTTGGACGATGCGGCAGACGCAGCCGTGCGGCGTCTGGGCCCCGCCGTGACGCGCTTCCTAAAGGACAGCGAGGACACAGCGGCACAGGCCCTGCGCCATCGCATGTTCCCTTGGTATGTCGAGCGCGCAGATCGGCGCGCTGCCTTCGAGCAGGATCTTCAAGACCTACTAGGCCAGAGGATTCCGCTCCTCGTGGCGACCCAGGCCGACGAAGCGGTCGCCACTTTTTTGACGAAGGCGGAGACCAGCTATCAGGGCCAAATCGAAGCCCTGGATCAGTTCCTCGCAGAGCAGGAGGCTGCGGCCGCGCGTCTTGCGGAGCTTGAGGAGCAGGCACCCGTCATGCTCGGCAGGCTCAATGAGCAGGGCCAGAAGGTTGAGAAGCTTGTCTCCCGTGCCCGGATCGAGACACGCACCTTCGTTGCAGCGCATTTTGCTTACCGCTTCGGTGCCGACGCTGACGCGGGGGCGCAGACGATCGAGGCATGGATGCGCAGCAACTTCACGAGTGCGGAAGAGGCCGAACAGCACGCCGGCAACCGCCTTCTGGCCGAATTCGAAGCCGATATCGTCGAGCACCTGAATGGCCACTCCGAAATGCTCAAGCGGGAGATCGAGGAGTTGCTCGAAATCTACGCAGCGGCCCAGCAGGATCTGAAATTGGGCGGCCTCGCGGTGCCCTTTGACGCGCGCGCGGCCTTTCTAGGCGCCCTCGCCGCAGGCGGCACCTTCGGCGCACTCTCTGTCTGGGCGGCAGCCGTGGCCGGGGGGAGCAACCTAGGGGCATGGCTCCTGGTCCCGCAGGTCGTCAGCTTGCTCGCTCGACTCGGGATCGGCATCGCCGGCGGTACCGCCACGGGCGTCTCTGTGGTCGCAGCACTTGGTGGGCCAGTCGGGATTGGCGTCGCCATAGCCCTGACGGTTGGCCTGCTCGCTTGGCAGGTGTTCGGGCGCTCCTGGCAGGCCAAGCTCGCGGGTCAGATCGCCGAGGGCGTCCGGGGTGAGAAGCTCGACCTCAAAGCCGTCGTGCAGCAGCGCTGCGACGATTACTGGCGCGATACGCTCGACGCGTTCGACCAGGCGGCGGAGGCGACAAAGGCCGCATTCCTCGAAGAGCTCGAGCAGCTCAAGGCCAAGCAGGCCGCACCGCGAGAGGAACTCATCGCACGCCGGGGAAGACTCGAGCGTCGTCGCCAGTACCTCTCCTTCCTTCCCTGGTCCCCCCTTTCGGGAGGCAACGCGCCATGACGGCCGTAGTCATCCCATTCCCCTGCACCGTCCCTGCCCGCGGAGTTCCCATGACCCCGACAGATCCTAGTCCCTCTGTCATGCGCGGCGTGCTCCGCCGCGCTCGCGAAGCACTTCTCCTGCCCGCACTCACCGCCTGGCATCTGGCCCGCGATCCCAACACGCCTCAGGAGGCCAAGGCCGCGCTCTTTACGGCGCTGGCATACCTAATCCTGCCAGCAGATGCGGTGCCGGACTTTCTGCCAGGCATCGGCTTCGCCGATGACCTCGCCGCACTCACTGCCGCGCTGGGCATCGCCGTCCGCTTCGTAACGCAGGAGATGCTGCAAAAGGCGCAAGCTTCCGCGCGAGGAGTGTTCACCTGATGGGGGAGCAGGCGGCGGGCGGTTCGTCCAAAGACGGGATCGAGACCCCTGTCCCGGTGATTTGGCTCATCGGCAAGGTGCAGGCGGGAAAGACCAGCATTGCTGCGCAGCTAACCGGATTGGGCGGAGACGGCATCGGTCTTGGGTTCAAGCGCACCACTCGCGAGCCCCGCCTGCACCCCTGGCCGCCACCTCCGATGCGGCCCTTGTTTCAGCTTCTCGACACGCCGGGCATTGGCGCGGAGGGAGCTGACAACGAAGCCGAGGCGAAGGCCGCGATAGCCCGAGCAGAAGAGCAAGCCCATGTTCTTCTCGTTGCAGTGCGCGCAGAAGATGCCAACATCGGCGGGCTACTCGACGCCTTGCGCACCATTCGACAGCGGCATCCCGAATGGCCGATCGTGGTGGCCCAGACCCGCCTCCACGACCTTTACGAGACCGCCGCAGGGCACGCCTTACCTTACCCATTTCATGGCGATGCGCGTGACGATGTGCTTCCCGGCATACCCACGGAGCTTCGCCGAGCTCTTGCAGCACAGCGTCAAGCCTTTCGGGCTCTGCCGGGCGGCACTCCTGTTTTCGTGCCGCTGGACCTTACCCGCGCAGTACAGCAGCTAGAGCCCCACAGCTATGGCGCCGACCGCCTGCTGGACTCGCTCGGTACGCTGCTGCCTGGAGTCATCGGTCCGCTCGTTCTGCAGGGAGATCTCCTCGACGGAGCGCGACTCAGAATCATCTTGCCGTACGCCATTGCTGCGGGCGCATCCGAAGCGCCGCCCCTGCCATTTCTTGGACTGTTCGGAGCCACGACCGCCCAGGGGCTGATGCTACGCGCCATCGCAGCGCGCTGCGGCCTCGACTGGAACACTGATCTCGTCTGGCGGTTCGTCGCAGTGCTGGGACCCGGCATTGCGCTTAGCTTTGGCGGGACCTCGCTGATCCGACAGTTCGTGAAGCTGGTCCCGCTCGTCGGGACAGCAGCAGCGGCCGCAACTTCATTCGCCGCAACATGGGCGGCAGGTGAAGCAGCAATGCTTTTCTTTACGCAGCTTTCCCGTGGACATGAGCCAGATGCCGAAGCGGTGCGCCAAGCTTGGCACGGAGGATTTAAGGAGGCCAAGACGTGGTGGGAGCAGAATCGGAAGGACTTGCGCAGCGGCTCGGACGCTTCCTGCGAGCCTGGTGGAGGTTCATCCTCCGCGGCGCGCTGATAACGCTTCCAACACTCGCCCTCCTCCCGCTGGGTGTCTTATGGCTACTCGAACGTGGGGTCGCGCTTGAGTGGTTCATCGGCTGGGCAGTCGCCGCCTTCCTGGGGCTTGCCGCCGGGTCGCTATGGCGGCCAGTACTGCCGCCAATCCAGCTGAAGCAGGCCCTCGCCGGCGCTCCTCCCGCCGAGCGGGATGCACGGACGCGCATCAAGAAGATCATCGAAGAAGCAACCGCTCACGACATCCAGGACGCTGACGCCGTGCGCGCTCTGCTGCTTCGGGTGTTCAGTGACGTGGCTGCGGCATATCACCCAGCTCGCGACGTGCCGATTCTTGAGGTGACGCTTCCCGAAATGCTGCGGGCGGTCGAGCTTACAAGCCGCGGGCTACGCAATGATCTGCTTCGGGTCTTCCCCTCGGCACGGGACATCACCTTCCGTGCCGTCGACACCGCGGCAGAAATGAAAGCGTGGTTCGACGTCGGCATGCCACTCTTCCGGACGGGCCGCTTCATCGGCCGCATCGTGGCCAACCCTGTGAACGCGCTCGTCGGTGAGTTGGCCAGCGTCGCCACTGGTCTGTCCCAGCGCGGCCTCACTCCGATGATGAAGCGCCGTGCTGCCGAGATCATCGTCCGACAAGCAGGAGAGACGGCGATACTGCTGTATAGTGGGCAGTGCCGACTTGAGCACGATGTTCCCCCTGCTGGGCTCCCACGGGCGGGGGCGCCGGTGGAAGTGCGCCAGCCGATACCCATGCGGCTGCGCGTAGGCGTCGTGGGCCAAGTGAACGCGGGGAAGTCCTCTCTCGTGAATGCGCTCGTGGGGCGTTCCATCAACCTCTCGGGCCTGAGTATCCACACGGCAGGGGAACACGACTTCGAAGTCGATCTGCCGGGGCTTGGTCCCGTTGAGTTGGTGGACACGCCTGGTCTGCGTCAAGGTGAAACTCCGCCGCTGGACAGGATTGTGGGCGTCGACATGGTGCTATGGGCGGTTGCTTTGCACCGGGCCGACCGCGCGCCGGATGCGGCCCTGGCCCACGCACTCCGGCAGTGGTCAGCGAAGCATGCGGGCCGACGCGTGCCGCCCGTGGTCGTGGTGCCAACCCACATGGACAGGCTGGATCCGCCAGGAGAGTGGGAGCCGCCCTACGATTGGACGCAGGGCACGAGCCTCAAGGAGCAGTCGACCCGTGCCGCGCTGGAGGCGGTGCAAGACGCTCTCGCTTGGCCGGAAGCTCGTTGGGCCCCCGCGGTGCTGCGAGATGGTCGTCCGTTTTGGAATGTAGATGCCGTACGCAAGGAGATGGTCCTGGCGAAGGCAGAGGCTGAGCTTACGCAAAACTCGCGCAGAGCAGCGGGGCGAACATGGTGGGATTCAACCGTCGATGCCGTGCACAGCGCCGGTGGCGGGGCTTCGCTGGCAATGCGCGAAGTTCGGCGCCTGTTTGGGGTACGGCGCGGGAGAGGCGCGGACCGCTGATCACGGCTGCTGAAGGGATCAGATGCGCAAACGCTACGCGTCCAGGAGGTCTGCTTATGGAAGGCGTGCATTGCATTTGGCGATTTGCGGACCAGATCTCTTTGATTGGACGACACCCAACCTCAGCCGCCCAGCAACCGTTTCAACACATCGATCACCGACCCCTCTCCCACGAGCAGCAGCAGGACGATGACGCCCAGCACGATCTCGATCCGCGACAGGCGGGTATTGGTCTGCTTCCAGCGCTCGGCGCAGACGGCTTCGTGTACGGCGATCTGCCGTGCGACTTCCTCGGCATTGGGCATGGGGTTCTCCTAAAGGCGTTCGACGATCCGGAAGGCGCGGCTGTTGGTGGCGGGGTGGTCCCGCACCGCGACGGCCTCGTCACCAGAGGCGGCAATTCCGCCCCACAGGCTACGGGTGTTTAGTTCACCGGGCGCCAGGCCGGTGTCCGGGATCCACAGCGCGTCGCCGGCGGCGCCAAGATTGGTCACCATGGCGCGGTGCTGGGCGCGGATTTCGCTGTTGGTGAGCAGCGGCAGGGTGAAGCGGGTGATGCGTGGGTTGGCCAGGGCCGGCACCGGGAACTCCGCTCCAGTCAGTGGATTGCGATCCCGCCGGTCGAGCAACAACCGGCCCTCGGTGACGCCATAGGCCATGGCCCGGCTGACCCGCCACAGCGGGCCGGCAACCAACCGTCCGAGGTCAATGGCACTGGCGGACGGCGCCGCGACATCGATTTGCATATAGCGGGCGGTCGCGGCTGACGAGCGCAGAAGGATGATGTTTCCGTTGGCGGCGTCGCTGGTCGCGGCGGCGATGGTGCCGCTGTCGTGGGTCAGCACGGTGGCATCGAGCGAACTGCCGGCGGAGGCGAGCGCCTTTGCCTGGCCGGTGGTCAGCTGCCGCGGATAGAAGGCGATACGGCGGATGTAGCTGCGCCCGGACGCGGTGCCTGGCGCGCCGCCCCACGAGCCGCCGCCCAGCCCCATTGTGGTCAGGATGCCGGCGTAGCTCGGCACCGGTGCGCGGGTGTTCGGGGTGGCGGCGTTGCATGTCAGGGTGATGCCGGAAGGGCCGAACGTGGCCACCGCGCGGTTTGCTACACCTTCGGTTGCCGACAGCGAGGGCGGCGAGGAATAGTTGCCGTGGATGCTGTCGAGCAGGGTGACGCCCATGTTGGCGAAGACGCCGGATTGCGTGAGATAGACCGAATCCGAGAAGGCGGTCGTCGCCGGGGTGAACGACCAGGGGACGATGACACCGACCCCGCCGGTCGAACCGGTGAAGTCGACCAGCACGGACATGCCAGCGGCGCCGTCGATCGCCATGCCGGCGATCCATTGCTGGTCGACGGCTCGGGTGGTGGCGGCCGGGGCGCCGACGCTGGGCATGATCGGGCTGGTGGCAAAGGCGCCCAGTTCCATCTGCGGCAGCCCGACCCGGAGCGTCACGTCGATGACCGCGCCCGAGGCGAAGTTGAGCTTGAGATAGGGCATGATGCTGGCGACAGTGGCACCCGCGATCGTGCCTGTGACCGAGAAGCGCCGCAGGACGCTGTCCACGCCGAGCCCGGCGGACACAAGGCTGGAGCCTACGTAAGCCAGGGCGCCGGTGTATTCGTTGGTGGCCAAGATGGTGCTGGAGATATTGGCCAGCGAGCCGCCGACTAGGGCGACAAAGGCAGATAGCGACCACGCCTGCCCTTGCGCCGCGGCGATGCCGGAAGACGTCTCGAAGTTCATCGTCGCGCCGACGCTGCTCGCAGTGCCTTGGAGGCGGATGTCAACGTAAGGGACGCCCGATGCGGTGCCCGTGCCAACAATGCTGCCATTGAGGCCTGAACCGTTCAGGCCGCTCATATATGTTGGCGCCGTGCCGGGCGTGCCGGCTGCGGCGCCCTCGAGGCGAGGATTGCGGACGGCGTTGGTGCGGGCCTCCTCCATCAGCAGGCCGAGGCTCGCCAGCGTGATCGGGTCGTGGTCATAGCGTGGCGTGTCGGTAGCCACCGCGACCAGGGCGCCGGTAGCGTCGAAGCACCAGGCGGTCGAGGCGCGGCGGAAGGTGTATCCGGCTGGTGGGGTGATGCTCCCTGTGTCGAAGCGCAGGTCGAACAACGGTGTGGCCTCGAC
>CAIYSR010000139.1 GCA_903928895.1 uncultured Rhodospirillales bacterium
CGTCGAACGCTTCTTCTTGAAGATCAAGCACTTCAGACGCATCGCAACTCGCTACGAGCAGACACCTCGTGCATTCTTGTCCATGTTATCCCTCATCGGCGCGTTCATCTGGATACGCTGAATGTCAACGCGCTCTAGGCTTTCGCGCAAATCAGCGCAGCAAAACGCAAATGCCCGTTATGTTGCACTCACTTCGGCTTAGGCTGTTTCGTCTGCGAGGTCGGCGCACTATCCCCGGTTATCAAACGCATAAACACTTGCATCGGCGGCGCAGGCCGTTGAGCACCGCTTGATGGCGACCTTGCGCCACCCGCCGCGGTCTGATTAGCAACCACCGGCTGCGACTGAACTTCGGACTCTTTCGGTTTATCCGCCGTGGAACCTACCCCGTTCGCAGCGTACCCGCCGTATCGCCTTTAGTGTAGGTCTGAATCGGCGGAGGCGTCGGTGCCGGACGCGGCACCGAAGCAGGTGCCGCCGTGGCCGGACTTCCGCCCCCGATCGGCCCCTTACCCCCGCTCACGGTCCTGCCTTTCCAACTCTTCCACGCTTACCTCTTCATCACGCAACGTCCACCACCCCTTAGTGACGACTTGCATCGGCGGCGGCGCCGGCACCGGACGATCCGTGGGCTTGCCCTCTCGCGTCATTCCCGGCGTTCCCGACGGCGTCGGGCGCAACAATGGATCGAACCGCGTCATGACCATGATCCTTCTCAAGTCGTATAGGAAGGTAGTGCGCATAGGTGGTCGCCACAAGGAAAACCGTCATCAGGACGGACCCCAGCGCTGCCAATCCGGCGATCGATCGCCGCCGCTCGCGCAGTTTGTTGATTTTCTGATTGTGGTCCGTGGCCTGCGCATATTGTCGGGCGATCTCGGTTTTCAACGTCACCAGCGCGCTGAATGGGTCTGGCCGCGGGTCATCCCCCGAGGCCTCTTCATCACGCATCAGATCCCACGCGTAGGTCAGCAACGCCCCCTGCTTCGCAATGTAGTCGAACCGCTGCGGGTAGATCGATGCCGCCAGAAACCCCAATGACGTCAGAGTGCACAGTCCAGCCGCCCCGACCAGGACAATCGATATCAAGCCCATCACCGTCGTCAGCGCAGGTATCTTATCGACGATCTGAAAAAGCGCCGCCAATTGCAGCGCCAGCGTCGCAGCGAAAAACGGCAGTGACCGCCAGATATTCTCCTCTTGGTCAATTTCCTTGCGATAGGAATCCGCAAGCGTCTTTTCTATGTAAGCGAGCGCTGGCGGTTCATTCTCAGTTCCCACAGTTCACATGTCCTTCGATCGAGCCCAGCGGGCTGTCCCGCCAGCGGCGGCCGGATGCTATTGCGACGTGCAGAGTCGTACCACACGGAGTCCCCATGTTCGACACCCGCGTCTTCGATCCCCAATCCGCCCCCCGCGCCGAATGGGACGCGCTGCACCACTTCCGCCGCCAGCGCCTCGACGAAGACACCCCGGGCGAACCCATCTACCCCGACGCCGACTTCGAAGCCGACGTCCGCCGCGCCTGGCCGATGTGGGAAAACCGCCGCCTCATGGCCTGGCGCGGCACCACCATCCTCGGCAACGCCGGCCACAGCTTCCGCCGCCCCGGCAGCCCCGGATACGAAGACCACGCCACCTACCTCAACCTCTGGGGCGGCGTACTCACCCCCTTCCGCCGCCACGGCATCGCCACCGCCCTCCTGCGCGCCACACTCCCCTTCATCGACGCCATGGGCAAAACCACCATCTCCCTCGGCACGTTCCTTCCGTCCGGCCACGCCTTCGCCACCGCCCTCGGCTTCGAGGAAAAACACCGCAGCATCGAAAACCGCCTCGATCTCGCCACGCTGGACTGGGACATGATCGCCGCCTGGCACGCCACCCCCCTGCCCCCCAGCCTCGACTGGGAACGCCACGCCCCCCGCGCGCCCCTCGACCGCCTCGAACCCCTCTACCCCCAACTCACCGAACTCCTCCGCGCCGCCCCAATCGGCGCGCTCGACACCCCACCCCCTCGCTACGAAATCAGCGCCACCCGCACCTGGTACGAGGAAATGGATCGCCACGGCGGCTCCCACCACCTCCTGCTCCTCATGCACGGCTCCACCGTCGCCGGCATCTGCGAAGCCAGCCACGACGCCCGCTTCCCCGACCGCGTCTTCCAGGCGCTCACCGCGGTCGCCCCCGCCTGGCAAGGCAAAGGCCTCGCCAAAACCCTCAAAGCCGCCATGCTGACCACCATCCGCACCGCCCGCCCCGAGGCCCGCTGGATCATCACCTCCAACGCCAACTCCAACGCCCCGATGCTCTCCATCAACCAACGCCTCGGCTTCCGCCTGCACCGCCAGGACAGCACCTGGCAAACCACCCGCGCCGCCCTCGGCCAGGCCCTCGACACGCGCGCGTGTCCGTAGGGTGGGGCGCGCATCGGCGCCCCACCACTCCCCCGATCCAGCCCGCTTGACACGCCAAAAAGTTTGTTATATTAATTCACGTGAATGAACACCCTCGCCACCACCTTCCGAGCCATCCTCACCGGTTTCCAGGCCGTCATCGGCATCGTCGCGCGCAAAGAACCCCACCGCGATGCCTTCCTCGCCCAAATCTACCACCACCTTAACCGCACCATCCAACGCTTCGAAAAACTCGTCGCCCACTGGCGCAACAACACCCTCCCCAGGCAACGCAAGCCCCGGCGCAGGCGCTCTGCGCCCGTCGCCAGCCCGTCCCCGAACCACTCCCCGCCTTCCCCAGGGCCAATCCTGGATTCTCCGCCACGTCGACCACTACAACGCCCGCGGCCATGCCAGCCAACTCCAGCACTTCCTTGCCTCCCCCGAATGCGTCGCCTTCCTCGCCGAAGTCCCCCGCGCCGGGAGGATCCTCCGCCCCCTCGCCAGATCCCTCGGCATCCAGATGCCGGGCGACCCGCCACCCCCTCTCCCCAAACCCGCCAAAACGAGACCTCTCGCCCTCGCGCCGGCATCGTCCTGGGCGCCGGAACTGACCAGGGGCGGCCCGATTGTGGCAACCCCGGTCCTCACCCCGTCCCACCCCATCTTTTCGATCGCCCGCTGACCCCCAGCGCCAAGCCACAGCCATAATGTTCCGATAACAAAATTAAAACAACCCAACCCCCTCACGGATAGAAGTTTTTTGCTTCTTTTTTCCAAAAAAGAAGCGCTTCCTTGCTCCCCCCCTTGCCACTTCCCCCGATTCCAGCCCATCACGCTCCTTCACTCCCCGGAGCCCCGCCGCGTGATCCCCTGGCTCGACCGCATTGCCCTGGCCCTGACCCTCGCGCTGCCTGCCTTCATCATGCACGGCCGCGGCATTGCCGAGGTCATGATCGCCCTCATCGACCTCCTTTTCCTGGTCCGCTGCGCCCGCACCGGCGCCTGGTCCTGGCTCCGCACCCCCTGGTTCCGCATTGCCGCCGCCTGGTGGCTCTGGCTGGTATTCTGCTCCACCCCCGGCATCGGTATCGGCGGCACCGGCTCCCTCATCCAGGCCGTGGTAATGCTGCGCTTCCTCCTTTTCGTCGCCGCTCTCGAACACAGCATCCTCGCCACCGCCAAAGCCCGGCTCTGGCTCCAGCGCGTTCTCGCCGCTTCCGCCATCTACATCGCCGCCCAGTCCTGGCTCCAATTCGCCATCGGCCGCAACCTCCAGGGCTTCCCCCGCTACCCCGACGGCGAGCTCACCGGCCCCTTCCTCCAGCCCCGCGCCGCTGCTCCTTTCTCCCGCCTCCTGTTCCCCGCCCTGCTCCCCGCGATCGATCACCTCCTCACCCGCAACCGGTTAGCCGCCTTTGCCCTGGCCATCGCCGGCATCGGCACCGTCGTCCTCATCGGTCAGCGCATGCCGCTGCTCCTGACCATCCTCGGCCTCGTCACCACCGTCCTGCTGCTGCCGAGCCTGCGCCGCATCATGCTGATCGCGCTCGCCGCCGGCGCGATCCTCCTCGCCGCCACGCCCATCATCTCGCCGCCGACCTTCTACCGCCTGGTCGAGAAATTCTCCGCCCAGATGGCCCATTTCCCCGACAGCGACTACGGCCTGCTCGCCGCCCGCGCCGCGACCATCACCTACGACCACCCACTCTTTGGCCAGGGCTTCGACGGTTTCCGCAACGCCTGCCCGGACCCGCACTACCATCGCGGCTGGTCCCTCGCCCCCGCCCACCCCGACGGCGGCGGCACCGGCATCTGCAACATCCACCCCCACAATCACTACCTCGAAGCCGCCACCAACGCGGGCCTCCCCGGCCTGGTCCTGTTCAGTGCCATGGTCCTCGCCTGGCTCATCACCCTGGCCCGCAACCTCGGCCGCAATCCCGACCCGCTCCGCGTCGGCCTCTTCGTCGCCGTCCTCATCCAGGAATGGCCGATCGCCTCGGCCAGCGGCTTCTCCGCGGTCGAAATCGCCGGCTTCCTCTTCCTGCAACTCGGCCTCGGCCTCGCACTGGCCCGCGCCGCAACATCGGAGACCGCATCATGAAAATCTTCATCTCCGCCGACATCGAAGGCGTCGCCGGCGTCGTCACCACGCTGCAGGGCGCACCCGGCAATCCCGAATACGAGCGCGCCCGCCGCCTGATGACCGAGGAAGTCAACGCCGCCATCGCCGGCGCCTTCGACGGCGGCGCCACCGAGGTCGTCGTCAACGACAGCCACGGCCCGATGATCAATCTCCTGCCCGACCTGCTCGACCCTCGCGCCGACCTCATCCTCGGCCGCCCCAAGCCCGCCTCGATGTGCGCCGGCCTCGATAAAACCTTTGATGCCGTGATGTTCACCGGCTACCACAGCGGCGCCGGCCGTCACGGCATCCTCTCCCACACCGTCAACGGCTTCGCTTATTACGGCATCCGGGTGAACGGCATCGACTGCGCCGAAGCCACGCTCTACGGCGCCTATGCCGGCAGCCTCGGCGTCCCCGTGGTGATGCTGAGCGGCGACGACCAGCTCCGCACCCAGGTCAGCCCGCTCTTCCCCGGCGCCGAATTCGCCGTCGTCAAAACCGCGCTGGCCCAACGCGCCGCCCGCGCCCTGTCGCCCGCCAATGCCCACGCGCTGATCCACGCCGCCGCCGCCAAAGCGGTCCGCCACCCCGGCACCTGCAAACCCTACGTGATCCCCGGTCCCCACACGCTGGAGCTCGACCTCTCCAGCGTGGCCCTGGCCGACCTCGCCGCCGACATCCCCGTCTCGACCCGCGTCTCACCGCGCACGGTGGCCTTCCCGGCCGAGACCATGCGCGGCGTCATCGGCTGGATCGCCGCCGTCGGCGCGATGTCAGCGAGCCTGCGCTAGCACCGCCCCGATATCGCCCTGTGCGTCCACGCCCATCACATGATGGGCGTGCCACAGCGCATAGAACAACAGGCTCCACGCCCGCTGCGGATTCGCCTCCGCCCCGGCGAACGCCGCCAGCACCACCGGCGCCGCCAACGCCGCCTTCACTCCCGCCTGCCCCGCCACCAGCTTGGCCAGCCCCTCCCCCCGCGCCGCCATCCAGGTCCCGACCGGCGGCTTGAACCCTTTCTTGCGCGCATAGGCCCCGGCCTCCGGAAACGCCTTGGCCAGCCAGTCCCGCAACAAGATCTTGCCGAACCGCAGCCCGGCCTTCTCCGCATCCGGCAGCAGGAAGCCGAAGCGGGCCACCACCGGATCGAGGAACGGCGTCCGCCCCTCCACCCCGTGCACCATCAGGCAGCGATCGAGCTTCACCAGCAGGTCGTTCGGCAGCCACTCCTCGACATCCACCGCCTGGGTCGCTTGTAGTTTCGTACGGTCCGCCCCGGTTACCGCCTCCGCCCGATCGAGCCCCGCGCGCCAGTCCTGGATTTCGCCGCCGAACACCCCCTTGGTCCGCGCCTTGCGCGCGATCCAGGAGAACGGCGGCCGGCGTTTGCGGTAGCGCGAATAGCCGCCGAAAATCTCGTCCGCGCCCTCGCCGCACAGCGTCACCTTCAACCCCGCCTCGCGCGCGGCGCGGCCGAGCATCCAGGTCGGCAGCACCGCGGCATCGGCGGTCGGATCGTCGATCGCGGCCGCGATGCGCGGCGCCAGCGCCCAGAAATCGGCCTCGCCCATTTCCAGCCGGGTGCAATCCGCGCCCTGCACCTTGGCCAGCCGCTCGGCCTCGCGGCTTTCGTCGGCGACGCCGGCGCCGTGCCAGCCCATGGTGAGCGCCCGCACCCGCCCGCCGGCGAGCCGGCTCATCAGGGCCAGCACGGCGGAGCTGTCGATGCCGCCGGAGAGGAACAACCCGTACGGCACGTCGGAGCGCAGATGCACCGCGACGCTGTCGGACAGCACCTGCTCCAGCCGCTCCAGCGCCGCATCGTGGCGGATCGGCAAGGGCGGGCCCGCCGGCAGGGCCGCGATCCGCGCCCGGGCGACGATCTCGCCGCGCTCGATCACCAGCGTCTCGCCCGGCAGCACCCGCGTAATGCCGGGGAAAATAGTCTCGGCACCGGTGGTGAATTTCAGTTGCAGCAGTTCCGCGCGGCGTTGCGCGCTGACCTCGGCGCGGGCGAACCCGGCGGCAACGAGGGCCTGCGGCTCGGAGGCGAAGGCGAATTCGGTGGCGGTGCTGATGTAGTAGAGCGGCTTGATCCCGAACGGATCGCGCGCCAGCAGGACCCGGTTGCGCCCCGGGTCGTGGATGGCGATGGCATACATGCCGCGCAGGCGCTGGGCGAAGCGTTCGCCCTCGCGTTCGTAGAGGAACACCGCCGGCTCGCAATCCGAGCGGGTGACGAAGGGGGTACCGGCCATCGCGGTGCGCAGTTCGGGATTGTTGTAGATCTCGCCATTGGCCACCAGCGCCGATCCGCCGGGCGCGTAGAGCGGCTGGTCGCCGGTGGCGAGGTCGATGATGGCGAGCCGGGTCTGGAGCAGCGCCGTGTCGCCGCGGACCACCCGTCCGTGGCCGTCCGGGCCGCGATGGGCGATGGCGTGCAGCAGCCGATCCAGCGTCGCTGGGTCGGGGGTGCCGCCGTCTTTCATGATGACGCCCGCGATACCGCACATGGCCGTTCCCATACCCCCCTGGCGCCTTTCCGCCAAGTTCGTGCTATCCGCGGGCGGACATGCGCATCCTGTTCATCACCTCCAATCGTATCGGCGACGCCGTGCTCTCGACCGGGCTGCTCGACCATCTGCTCCGCACCTATCCCGCGGCGCGGTTCACCGTGGCGTGCGGCGCGGTGTCGGAAGGGGTGTTCACGCGGATGCCGCGGCTGGAGCGGCTGATCGCGTTCGACAAGCGGCCACGGGGGATGCATTGGCCGCCGCTGTGGCGGGCGACGGTGGGGACGTGGTGGGACCTGGTGGTGGATATTCGCGCCTCGGCGATTTCCTGGGTGCTGCCGACGCGGCGGCGCGCGGTGATGCGCAAGCGGCCGGGACATAAGATTGCGCAGTTGGCCGCGGTTCTCGGGATATCGCCGCCGCCTTTGCCGGTGACCTGGACGGGGGAGGAGGACCGGGCGCGGGCGGCGGCGCTGTTGCCCGAGGGGGCGCCGGTGATCGCGATCGGGCCGACCGCGAACTGGACGGGCAAGTTGTGGCCGGCGGAGCGGTTTGTGGAACTGGCGCGGGCGCTGGCGGAGCGGGATATGCCGGGCGCGCGGATCGCGGTGTTCGCGGGGCCGGGCGCGCAGGAGGCGGCGCTGGCCGCGCCGGTGCTGGCGGCGCTGCCCCGGGCGATCGATCTGACCGGGCAATTGAGCCTGCCGGAGGCGGCGGCGTGTCTGGCGCGGTGCGCGATTTTCATCGGCAACGACTCGGGGCTGATGCATCTGGCGGCGGCGGCGGGGTGCGCGACGCTGGGGCTGTTCGGCGCGGCCAATGCCAGCGTCGCTGAATATTCCCCGGCGGGGCGGCGGACCGGGGTGGCGGTGACCGACGGCGGCGGCATGGCGGGAATTTCGGTGGCGGCGGCGCGCGCCGCGGCCCTGCGGCTGCTCGCGGCATGACAAGGGTGGCGCATGTGATGGCCGGCGCCGTGAATGGCGGGGCCGAGATGTTCTACGAGCGGCTGTGTGTCGCGCAGCAGGAAGCCGGAGATGCGGTGCTGCCGGTGATCCGGCGCAATCCGGCGCGGGCCGGGCTGCTTCGGGCCGCGGGGATGGCGCCGGTGGAACTCGGCTTCGGCACCGCGCTCGATCTATTCACCCGGCCGCGGATCAGGCGGGCGCTGACGGCGTTCCGGCCGCGCGTGGCGGTGGCCTGGATGAGCCGGGCGGGTATGCATCTGCCGCGCGGCGACTGGGTCAATGTCGGGCGGCTCGGGGGCTACTACGATCTGCGCTACTACCGGTCCTGCGACCATCTGGTGGGCAATACGCGCGGGATCGTGGCCTGGTTGCGCCGCCAGGGGTGGGCGGCGGAGAAGACGCATTATCTGCCGAATTTCGTCGCCGATTTCGGCGAGACGGCGCCGGCGGCGGACGTGCTGCGCGGGGCGAAGCTGCTGCTCGGGCTGGGGCGGCTGCATGCGGACAAGGGGTTCGATACCGCGATAAGGGCGTTGAAGCTGGTGCCGGGGGCGGTGTTCATGATCGCCGGCGAGGGGCCGGAGCGCGGCGCGCTGGAGGCGCTGGCGCGGCGCGAAGGGGTGGCGGAACGGGTGGTGTTCCTGGGTTGGCGCCGGGATGCCGGGGCGCTGCTGCGGGCGGCCGATGTGTTCGTCTGCTCGTCCCGGGTGGAGCCGCTGGGCAACATGGTGATCGAGGCCTGGTCGGCGCGGCGGCCGGTGGTGGCGGTGGCGGCGGATGGGCCAGGCGAGCTGCTCCGCGACGGTGCCGACGGGCTGCTGGTGCCGCATGAGGACCCGGCGGCGTTGGCCGAGGGGATTGCGCGGGTGCTGGAGGACGCCGATCTCGCGGCCCGCTTGGCAACCAACGGGCGGGCGCGGTTCGAGGGCGCATTCGCGCAGGCGTCCGTCCTGGCGCAGTGGCGCGGGTTTCTGGCCGGGGTTACTTGAGACCGGTGGTGGCGATGCCCTGGATCAGGGTGCGCTGGAACAGCACGAACAGAATGAGGACGGGCGCCAGGGTCAGGCTTGCCATGGCGAACATGGCGGACCAGTCGGAGGTGCCGGAACTGTCGAGGAAGCCGCGCAGGCCGAGCTGGACGGTGAAGGCCTCGATGTCGGTGAGATAGACCAGGGGGCCGAAGAAATCGTCCCAGGTGAAGATGAAGGTGAAGATCGCCACCGTGCCGAGCACCGGCAGCGACAGCGGCAGCATGATGTTCCAGTAGATGCGCCAGGGCGGGCAGCCGTCCATGACGGCGGCTTCGTCGAGCTCGCGCGGGATGCCGCGGAAGAACTGCGCGAGCAGGAAGATGAAGAAGGCGTCGGCGGCGAGGAATTTGGGGACGACGAGGGGGAGGATGGTGTTCACCCAGTCGAGGTTGAGGAACAGGATGTATTGGGGGATCAGTGTGACCTGGTAGGGGATCATCATGGTGCCCAACATCAGGGCGAAGCAGAGGTCGCGGCCGCGGAAATGCAGGCGGGTGACGGCGAAGGCGGCGAGCGAGCAGGAGATGACGTTGCCGGCGACGGAGAGCAGCGCGATGACCGCGGAGTTCCAGAAGAAGCGGCCGAACGGAACCTGCAGGCCAGTCCAGCCGCGCGGATAGGCCGAACCGTCGGGGTGGGCGGGGATGAGGGAGATGCTGGTGAATATTTCGGCGTTGGGGCGGAACGAGCTCGCAAGCATCCAGAGCAGGGGATAGAGCATCACCAGCGAGGCGGCGCCGAGCAGGGCGTGGGACAGGATGGATTTATGATGACGCATGATGATCATGTTTCATAATGAACCCAGCGCCGTGAGCTCAGGAAAGCCAGCGCGGTGACGGCGGCGATGGCCAGCACCAGGAGCCAGGCGAGGGCGGCGGCGTAGCCCATGCGCAGGTAGCCGAAGGCCTCCTGGTAGAGATAGAGGGTATAGAACAGGGTGGCGTTGATCGGCCCGCCAGTGCCGCCGCTGATGATGAAGGCCGGGGTGAAGGCCTTGAAGGCGTCGATGGTCTGGACCACGAGGTTGAAGAAGATCACCGGGGTGAGCAGCGGGATGGTGATGTGCCAGAACTGGTACCACGCGGTGGCGCCGTCGAGCGCGGCGGCCTCGTAGATGTCGCGCGGGAGCTGGCGCAGGCCGGCGAGGAAAATGATCATCGGCGAGCCGAACTGCCAGACGCTCAGCGCCACCAGGGTGTAGATCGCGGTGTCGGGGTCCGAGACCCAGCTGGCGCCATGGATGCCGAAGATCAGCAGGACCCGGTTGAGCAGCCCGTCGCCGGAGAACACCTGACGCCACAGCGTGGCAATGGCGACCGAGGCGCCCAGCAGGGACGGCAGATAGAACAGGGCGCGGTAGAGCGGCAGGCCGCGCATGCCCTGGT
Source organism: uncultured Rhodospirillales bacterium (assembly GCA_903928895.1). Lineage (GTDB taxonomy): Bacteria > Pseudomonadota > Alphaproteobacteria > Acetobacterales > Acetobacteraceae > CAIYPH01. The sequence continues at coordinate 10,428 of CAIYSR010000139.1, forward strand.
TGAGCAGCATGGCCACCGCTAGGGCGAAGCCGAGTTTGAAGGGGACGGAGAGCACCACGTAAAGCAGGGTGACGCGAACGGATTCGGCGACCTTGGCGTCCGCGGTGAGGATGCGGACATAGTTGGCCAGCCCGACCCAGCCCGGCGCCTGGATCAGGTCGTAGTTGGTGAAGCTCAAATAGAGCGAGGCCAGCGCCGGGCCGAGGGTGAGGCCGAAGAAGCCGACGAACCAGGGCAGCAGGAAGGCGTGGCCGGCGTGGAGGAGCGGACGCCGGGCCACGCGATCAGCCGCGGCTCAGGATGTCGGTGGCTTCCTTGATGAAGGACGCGCCGGCCGCGGTGGCGGTGGCACGCTTGAAGCCGACGGTTTCGTTGCTGCGGACCAGCAGCGCGAGGATTTCCCCGGCGCCGCGGGGCGGCGGGGGCGGCAGCGGGCTGACCTTGTCGGCGATCTCGGCGATGTAGCCGGACATGCGCGCGGCCATGGCGTCGAGGCTGGGGGCGATGGCTTTGCGGACCGGGGCGGAGGCCGGGATGCCGCGCTCGACGCCGAGGAGTTTGCCGGCTTCGAGGTCGGCGACGAAGAAGCTGAGGGCCTTGACCGCCTCCTCCTTGGACTTGGTGGTGGCGGCGATGCTGAGCATCTGCGAGGGCTTGAGGTATTGGCCCGATTTCGCGGTGGCGCTGGCGGCGGGGTACATCGCGAGGTCAAGTTTGCTTTTGTTGACCGCCTGGTAGCCGACGAGCTGGTTGGAGTTGGCGAACGAGACCAACGCCTTGCCGAGCGAGATCAGCGCGGTGTCGACGTCGGATTTGTCGAGCGCCTGGACTTCGGCGGGGGCGGAGGCGCCGGAGGCGCGCAGGTCCTGCCAGTAGCCGAACCAGTCCGCCATGTCGGACGCGGTGCCGCCGAATTTGCCGTCGGGGGTGTACATCTCGCGGCCGCGGCCGCGCAGCCAGACCTCGAGCGCGGGGCCGGAGCCGCCGGCATTGGCGGTGGCCCAGGTGCCATCACGCTTGAGCGCCTTGGTCGCCTCGGCCATGCGTTTGGCGAAGTCTTCCCAGGTCACGGGCCAGTCGAGCGCGGGCAGGCCGAGCCGGTCGAACTCCTGCTTGTCGTAGACCAGGGAGGTGGAGTTGAGGCCGAGGCTGACGCCGTAGATCTTGCCGTCGACCTTGCCGCCGTCGATCGAGGCGGCGTCGAAGCCGGAGAGGTCGAGCTCCTTGCCGAGATAGGCATCGAGCGGCAGCAGGGCGCCGCGGCGGGCGTATTCGAAGATGTAGCCGTAATCCATCTGCACCAGGTCGGGCATGTTGCGGCCGGCGGCTTGGGTGGCCAGCCGCGTCCAATAGTCGCCCCAGCCGACGGTTTCGCCGGCGATGGCGACCTGGGGGTGGGTCTGGGTGTAGAGGGCGGCGGTTTTGTTGGTGCGCTCGGCGCGCTCGGTGCCGCCCCACCAGTACAGCCGCAGGCGGGTGGCGGCCTGCGCGCCGGCGTCGGGCGCGAACGCTTGGGACGCGGCGAGGGCGGCGGCGGTGGCAAGCAGGCTGCGCCGCGACATGGCATGGGCGTTCATGGTCGGTTTCCCCCGTTCGGTGCCGCCTGGGGCGGACTGGCTTTCGTGTCGGGGGATGGTAGGGATACGGCAGGCGACGTCAACGCGATTCCGGGCCGCAGGGAGATCAGAGTGAAAACTTATGCCATCGTCGGGCTCGGCCATCGCGCGCAGATGTATCTGGGGGCGCTGCTTGGGGCGCACCGGGGGGATGGCGTGCTGGTCGGGCTGTGCGACAGCAATCCCGGGCGGCTCGCTTATGCGGCGGCGGTGGCGCGGGAGGGAGGTGTGGCGCCGGCCTGCTACGGGGCCGAGGACTTCGACGTGATGCTGGCCGCGACGCGGCCGGACCGGGTGATCGTCACCGTACCGGATTATCTGCACGCGCCCTACATCGTGCGGGCGATGCAGGCAGGCTGCGACGTGATCACCGAGAAGCCGCTGACGGTGGACCCGGCCGGGGCGGCTGCGATCCTGGCGGCGCAGCGGGCGAGCGGGCGGTCGCTGATCGTGGGGTTCAACTACCGCTATTCGCCCGTCCGCACGTTGTTCAAGCAGGTGCTGATGAGCGGGATCATTGGGCATGTGCGGAACGCGACGTTCGAGTGGCTGCTCGATACAAATCACGGGGCGGATTATTTCCGGCGCTGGCATCGCGGCAAGGCCCATTCGGGCGGGCTGTTCGTGCACAAGGCGACGCATCATTTCGACCTGCTGAACTGGTGGCTGGGGACGGTGCCGCAGCGGGTGACGGCGCTGGGGCGGCGGGTGTTCTACCGCCCGGAGATGGGCGATGCGCTAGGACTGCAGGACCGGGGCGTGCGGTGCACGGGGTGTCCGGCGTTCGCGCGCTGCGGGTTTCGGCTCGACGTGGCGGGTTCGGCGCATCTGACGGCGCTGTATGCGGAGGCGGAGGGGCATGACGGCTACTGGCGCGATGCCTGTGTGTTCAGCGCCGAGATCGACATCGAGGATTCGATGAATGCGCTGATCGAGTACGCCAACGGGGTGGTCGCGAACTATGCGCTGACCGCCTACAACCCGTGCGAGGGGTATCGGGTGGTGTTCGACGGCACGCGGGGGCGGGCGGAGCTGCGCAATGTCGAGCGCCGGGCGGTCAATCCCGATGGGAGCCTGATACTGCCGGTGCCGCCGGAGGAGGATGTGATCGTGGTGCAGCCGCAGTTCGGGCGGCAATATGTCCTGAAGCTGCCGGAGGCGACGGGGCTGCATGGCGGGGGCGACGCGGTGATGCTGGCGCGGCTGTTCGGGCCGGCCTCGAACGACGAATACGGCCATGTCGCGGATGAGCGGGCCGGGGCGTGGTCGGCGATGGTGGGGATGGCGGCGAATGCGTCGCTGCTGTCCGGGGCCGCAGTCGAGCTGGCGGGGTTGGTGGGCGATGTGCCGCAGCCCGACTATGCGCCGGGCCCGTTCGGGCCGGACGCGGTGTGGCAGGTGTTCGACGCATCCCGCTATCCGTTCCTGCAAGGCGCCACCGTGTTGTAAGGACACGTTCGAGGAAGGGATGAAGTTTTTTTGTTTCTTTTTTTTCAAAAAAAGAAAGCGCTTCTTTTTTGAAAAAAAGAAGCAAAAAACTTTTGCCGGTTGGGAGGGATTGGGTTCGACGGGCGCTGATGACGGCGGGGGCGGGCTGAATCGTGGGCGTTCACAGTTTATTCAGGGTTTGTGGAGTCACCTGGGGCGTCGGAATGGATTAGGGTCGGCCGATCAGGGTGGAGAAGCGTGATGCGTCGGTTGGGGTATCGGGTGGGTCTGGCGATCGCGCTGGGCATGGCGATTGTCGGGGCGGCGCGGGCGGAGGTGTCGGCGGACCAGGCGGCGGGCGTGCAGCGTGACCTGCGCGGCTGGATCGTGGGGCTGTTGAGCCCGCTGGTGGCGGCGGGGGAAATCCCGCTGACGGTTTCACCGGCCGGCGAGCGGTACCGGATGGAGTTCGGCGGCGTGACGCTGCCGGGGTTCACGCTCGCGGCAGATGGCGGGACGCGCGGGTTCCTGCGGCCGCAGGGCGATGGGCGCTGGGTGGTGGAGGAGCTGATGTTCCCGGCCCGGTTCGACCTGTCCATCGGCGAGGACAAGGCGTCGGTCTTTGCGCTCAGGCTGGGCACGCAGAGCGCGCGGATGGAGATCGACACGACGCTGGCCTCGCCGACCCGGATGGAGGCGCAGTACGGCGAGGTCGAGCAGACGATGAAGTCGGCGGCGGGATCGAGCATGACGCGGATGGCGAAGGTGACGATCACGAACCGGCTCGAGCCCGGGGCGGACGGGCGGATGATGGCGGCGAGCGAAAGCCGGATCACCGGCTACGACATGCAGGAGACGGCCGCCGACGGGTCGCTCACGACGCTGAAGGCCCGCGAGATTTCGGCGACCTCGCATGTCGAGGGGCTCAGCATGCAGAACTGGGGCGCGATTTTGCGCGGGGTGTCGCGGCTGGCGGCGGATATCAAGGCCGGGCCGGTGCCGGATGGCGGGCCGACGGCGGCGCAGCGCGAGATGCTGCACGCGCTGCTCGATACCGCCGGCGACTGGTTCGCCAGCGCGCGCACGGAGCAGATCTGGTCGGGCAGCAGCCTGACCGCTGCGGGGATCGAAGGTTCGCTGGCGCGGGTCAAGTTCGGCAGCGCGATCGGGGCGCCGGCGGGGCAGGCGGAGTTCGGGCTGCGCTTCGAGCTGGAGGGGTTGGCCTCGCCGATGATCCCGCCGGCGGGGATCGGCCAGCTGGTGCCGAAGCGGCTGGTGCTGGCGCCGCGGGTGTCGGGCGTGCGCAAGGAGGAAGCGATGGCGCTGCTGTCGCGGGCGATCGATACCGCGGGCGACGATGACGCGGACATGGCGGGCGCGGTGCTGGAGTTGCTGGCGGATCAGCCGGCGGTGGTGACGCTCGATACCATCGACATCGAGGTTGGCGGCGCGCGGTTGCGCGGCACCGGCTCGGCGCGGGTGTCCTCACCGAGCGAGGTTTCGGGCAAGGCGGAGCTGCGGATGACGGGGCTGGACGCGCTGATGCGCACGGTCGCCAAGGTGCCGGAGGCAGCGATGGCGGGGCCGGTGCTGCTGATGTTGAAGGGGCTCGGCGAGCAGAACGGCGCGGAGACGGTGTGGCGGGTCAGCTATGCCGCGAACAAAATGATGGTGAACGGGCAGGATGTCTCGGCGCTGATGGCGGGGGCGAAGTAGGCGGCGCTAAGCAGGTTTCGCAGGACAGCCCACGGATGCATTTTCAAACATCTTGCAGGCGAAAGCCAGCTTAGCATTCAGCAAGAGCGCAAACCTGAGAGGGTCTGCTTAGCCGAGCGCGGCGATGGCGGTGATTTCGACTTTCCAGGCGGGATCGGCGAGGCGGGCTTCGACGGTGGCGCGGGCGGGCTTGGCGGCGGGGTCGAGCCAGGCGTCCCACGCCCGGTTCATCTCGGCGATCCTGGTGATGTCGGTGATGAAGATCTGGGCCGAGATCAGGCGGGATTTTTGGCTGCCGGCTTCGGCCAGGAGCGCGTCGATCTGGCGCAGGATATCGGCGGTCTGGCCCTCGACGTCGAGGCTGCTGTCATCGGCGACCTGGCCGGCGAGGTAGACCAGGCCGTTGTGGATGACGGCGCCGGAGAGGCGGGCTTCCTGCTGCAGGCGGGTGATGGTCATCGGGGGGCTCCGGGATTTGAGGCTTGTGTTGTAACAGGGAGGGGCGGGTTCACAACACGGGGGGCGATCGGGTGGAGAGGCTTTCGGCGGCGGCGGCGCGGCGGGTGGTGCTGGCGGCGGGGGGATTTGGCGGCGCGCGCGCGGGCGGCGGGGGCCGGCAGTTGCGGGCGATGGCGGCGCGGCTGGGGGCGGTGCAGATCGATTCGGTGAACGTGCTGGCGCGGGCGCATCTGATGCCGGGATTTTCGCGGCTGGGGGCCTATGCGGTGGGTGATTTCGAGGCGGCGGCGTGGGGGCGGAAGCGGGCGTGGTTCGAATACTGGGGACACGAGGCGTGTTTTCTGCCGCTTGAGATGTGGCCGCTGGTGCAGTGGAGGATGCGCCAGCCGGGCAAATGGATCGGCAGCGAGGCGGCGCGGTTCGGGGCGGAGCGGTCGGATTTCGTGGCGCGGGTGCGCGACGAGCTGCGCGATCGGGGGGCGCTGGCGGCGGCGGATCTGAGCGAGGCGGGGGCGGCGAAGGGGGCGTGGTGGGGGTGGAGCGACGGCAAGATGGCGATGGAGCATTTGTTCTGGACCGGGGAGGTGACGGTCAGCCATCGGCGGGGCGCGTTCGAGCGGGTCTATGATTTCGCCGAGCGGGTGATCCCGGCGGAGCTGCATGGGGCGGCGGTGCCGGGGGAGGCGGAGGCGCAGCGCGGGCTGCTGCGGATCGCGGCGGCGGCGATGGGGGTGATGACGGAGGGGGATTTGCGGGCGTATTGGCGGTTGCGCCCGGCGGCCGCGGCGCGGGTGGCGGAACTGGTGGAGGCAGGGGAGCTGGTGCCGGTGGAGGTGGCGGGGTGGGACCGGCCGGGGCTGCTGTGGCACGCGGCGAAAATGCCGCGGCGGCTGGCGGTGGCCTGTCTGGTTTCGCCGTTCGATCCTTTGTTGTGGGAGCGGGACCGGGCGTTGCGGGTGTTCGGGCTGCACTATCGGATCGGACTCTACACGCCGAAGGAGCAGCGGACGGAGGGGTATTATGTGCTGCCGTTCTTCCTCGGCGACCGCGTGGCGGCACGGGTGGATTTGAAGGCGGATCGCAAGGCGCTGGTGTTGCGGGTGGAGGCGGCGCATCTGGAGGCGGGTGCGGACGCCGGGGAGACGTGCGCGGCGCTGGCGTCCGAGCTGGGACGGCTGGCGGGGTGGCTCGGACTGCACAGTGTTTCTATTGTGGAGCGGGGAAGCCTTGCCGCGGCGTTGCGCGCGGCGCTGTAGCGGCGTAGCTGGCGTCGGAATATTTTACACTTTTTATTTAATTGCTATATCGTATTTGAAATTCATATTGTATTTCAATAATTAAGCGTTTTGGCACGAAAATTGCTTAGGTCCGAACAATCAACGTCGCGGTATTCGTTAAACCAGGGAGACGATTTCACCCATGACGAACCCAGCCTTGACCCTCCTCGGTCGCCTGGCCGCCGTTGCCGTGCTGGCACTTGTCGCCGTGCCCGCCTCGGCGTCCACGCTGACGCAGAGCTTCACCCTCACCGGGAGCTTCGATGTCAACAGCATCGCCTTTGGCGCCCCGACCGCGCTGGTGTCGAACTCGTTCTTCGATGTGACCTTCATGCCGTTCGTCGGCAATGGTCTGACCTCGGCGGTCTTCACCTACGCGGACAGCGCCACCGGCACGATCACCGCCGGGCCTAACGGTGGCGGGACGTTTATCTATTTGTTCTCGAACGCGGTGCTCAATGACACGGGCGTCAACGTGGCCGGCGTAACTACGGACGGTAGCGGCGGCCCGAACAGTGTGAATTCGTTCTCCATCGGTTTTGCCGACACCTCGCGCGATTTGCTGGACAGCTACAGCCAGAGCGTCGGCTTCCCCGCGGTGGTCACGGGCTCCAGCCCCCTGCGGTTCACGCAGTATAACCCCGGCGGACCGGTGTTCTCCGCCCAAGGCGCCATCGGAGTGGCCGATGTGAGTTTCACCCTCACCACGACGGCCTCGCTGGTCTACACCTTCCAGGGAGACGGTGCGCTGCTCAGCCTGGATGTGCCGGAGCCGGCGTCGATGGCCCTGCTGGCGACCGGTTTGATCGGCGCCGGGATCGCGCGGCGCCGTCGCGCCTGATCGCGGCGACCGGGCGGCGTGGGCCGCGCGGACGAAAAACAGGCGGCACCCGGCAGGGTGTCGTTTTTTTCATGCCCTGGAGCAAAATCGGAACTGATAGGCGTTCCGATTTTGCTCCAGGGCTTTGTTTTGTCGCGTGATTCACGTTTTCCGACCGGTCGGCCTCAAACGATCACGCTCTAGCCGGGCAGAGCGCCGAGAAACGCTGCCAGGACGGGTGCCCATTTGTCGGGGTCGGCGCCGGAGCCCATGTGGCCGTGCTCGGTGTCGATCTCGTGGTAGGCGGCATCGACGCCGGCCTGGGCCAGCATCGGCATCACCCAGTCGCGCAGCGTGGGCGGGAAGAGGACGTCGGTGCGGGAGATGACGTAGAGCAGCTTGGCCTTGATGCGGTCGAGCCGGTCGGTGACGTCATAGGTGTTGATGGCGCGGCCGAGGGCGAGCATGGAATGGGCGTCGAACTCGGCGGCCCAGGCGCGCGCCTGGCGGGTGATTTCGGCTTCGATGGCGGGGCCGTCGAGGCCCTTGGCGCGCAGGCCTTCCTCGGCGCCGTATTGCTTGAGGGTGGCGATGCGCAGCGTCGTCATGGTCTCGGCGATGCCGCCGGTGGCGTAGTAGTGGCCGCCGTTCCAGTTGGGGTCGGCGCTGAATTTCGCGACAAGGCCGGCCTCGTCGAAGGGCGCGCGCATTTTCGGCGCGGTTTCAACCGGGACCAGGCCGCGCATGAAATCGGGGAATTCGACACCCCAGGTGAAGGCCTGGAAGCCGCCATAGGAATTGCCGATGACGGCGGCGAGGTGTTTGACGCCGAGTCCGTCGAGCATGCGCTTCTGGGCGGCGACGATGTCGGGCAGGGTGATGCGGGGGAAGTCGGGGCCGTAGGGGCGGCCGGTGTCGAGGTCGAGGCTCGCCGGTGCGGTGGAGCCGTAGGATGAGCCCAGCATGTTGGAGCTGACGACGAAGAAGCGGTCGGTGTCGATGGGTTTGCCGGGGCCGACGAGCGCGGACCAGCCGCGGTCGGCGACGAACAGGTGGCTCGAGGTGAAGCCGTGGGTGCACAGGATGGCGTTGCGGCCGTCGGGCGCCAGGGTGCCCCAGGTGGCGTAGGCGAGCTGGGCATTGCGCAGGGTGCCGCCGAGGCGAAGGGGCAGGTCGCCGATCTGGGCGTGGCGGGTTTCGGTCATGGCGCGGGTCCTTCGGCGGCGGGTTCGCAGATCTCGTTGAAGCGCATGGTCAGGCGGTTTGCGTCGTAGCGCGGCCACCCCGGGCCGGGGGCGCCGGTGCGGATGAAGGCGATCCAGTCGGCCCGCATGCGGGCGGAGAGGGCGGCTTCGAGGTGGCGGTCACCACCTTCGAGCATGCCCGCCCCGGCGAAGGCGTCGAGCGTGCCGAAGGTGAAGGGCAGTTCGGCGCAATGGCAGGCTTTGAAGCGATTGCCCGACGGCGCGTAGTCGAACCGGTAGGCGAAGGTGGCGCTCGGGAGGGCAGCGGCGAGGCGCCAGGAGGGGTGGATGAAGGTCTCGTCCGAGGCCTGATCGGCGAGCCAGTCCATCATCGACCCGGCCGGTCGGCGCGCCCGGTAGTGGGCGAGGCTGGTGCCCAGCCTTGCGGCCGAGCGCTCCGGATCGGGGCTGGCCATGGCGGGATCGGCCGCAAAGAAGGCATGGACCTCCTCGCGGGTGACGCCGATGAGGGTCTCAAGGCCGGTGGCCGCGGCGGCGATTCGGGCGATCAGGGCGGCGCCCGGGATCGGCTCGGGCAGGATCGGCATGAACGGTGGCGTGGTCTCGGCGAAGCGGGCAAGGCTGCGGGCCAGCGCGCCCTGGGCCGCGAGCAGGGTCGGGACCGGGATGTCGCGCATCCGTGCCGCCGCGTCGGCCGCGTCCGGGTCGATGCCGAGGCCGCGCATGAGGGTTTCGGCGCGGCTGGCGGCTTCGGCGGCGGCCAGCGGGGCGCGGCCGAAGCTGGCGCTTTGCAGGATCATGCGGTGGAAGCGCGGGCGGGCTTCGGGGTCGAGCACCAGGCGGCCGATGGAGGTGCCGCCGGCGGACTGGCCGGCGAGGGTGACGCAGGCGGGGTCGCCGCCGAAGGCTTCGATATGGGCTTCGATCCAGGCGAGGGCGGCGGCCTGGTCCGCGGTGCCGAGATTGCCCGGGCTGATGGCGGGGTGGTGGAGGTAGCCAAGCGCGCCGAGCCGGTAGTTGACGCCAACGACGACGAGGTCGCCTTCGCGGGCCAGGGTGGCGCCGCTGTACCAGTCGAGCGAGCCGGCACCGGACATCCAGGCGCCGCCGTGCAACCAGACCAGGACAGGGCGGCGTTCGGCGTCGGGCGCCGGGGTCCAGATGGTCAGCGTCAGGCAGTCCTCGGACTGGGGTCGGTCGAAATCGCCCATCGCCGCGCGCAGGCGCGAGGGACCCTGCGGCGCGATCGGGCCATGGGCGGTGGCATCGCGCAGGCCGGACCACGGAGCGGGCGGACGCGGCGGGGCGAAGCGGAGGTCGCCGATGGGGGGCGCGGCGTAGGGGACGGCGCGGAAGACGGGAACGCCGGCTTCGATGGTGCCTTGCAGGTCGCCGAGAGAAGTGTGGGCGGTGGGGTTCATGGGGTCTCCGAGACACGAGGCTGCATGCTGGCGGGCGTGGCGTCCACCCCTTCGCGTTCAGGTGGCGGTATGGTCAAATCCCTGGGCAACGCCAGGAACGCCGTATGAGCTTTATCGCCAATGCCCGGATGTATGCGGTTTCGCCGGAGGCCGAGGCGGCGTGGCGGGAGTTGCTCGGCCATATCGCGGCGGATGCCGGGGTGGAACTGGCGTACGAGGCGTATCCGGCGCCGCAGCCGTTGGAGGATTTGTGGCGGCGGCCGGATCTGGGCTGCGTGTTCATGTGCGGCTATCCGGTGGCGCTGCGCATCGCCGAGGTGACGCCGCTGGCCTCGCCGATTCCGGCGGCGGACTGGGCCGGGGGGGAGCCGGTGTACCGGTCCGACCTGATCGTGCGGGCGGACAGCGCGTTCGGGACGCTGGAGGACACGTTCGGCGGGCGCGCTGGGTGGACGGTGACGCATTCGCATTCCGGGTTCAATGCGTTCCGGCATCACCTGTTGCGCTACCGGACGGCGGTGCGGCCGGTGCTGTATGGCGAGATGATCGGCGAGCTGGTGACGGCGCGGCGGGTGCTGGATGCGGTGGGTGACGGCACGATCGATGTCGGGCCGCTCGATGCCTACTGGCATATGCTGATCGCGAAGTACCGGCCCGAGTTGACCGCGGGCGTGCGGGTGGTGGAGAGCACCGATCTGGCGCCAGCGCCGGCATTTGTCGCCTCCCCTGCCCTGCCGGCTGGCGCGGTCGACCGGCTGCGCGCGGCGTTTGCCGGGGCGGCGGCGCAGGATTGGTTTGCGCCGCTGGGCGAGGCTCTGTGTCTGGAGGGTTTCGCCCGGGTGACGCGCGGCGATTTCAATGCGACCTTGCGCTGGCATGCCGCCGCCAAGGCTGCGGCTTATCCTTTTCCCGCATGAGAGACGCATGACCGACATGATCCGGGGCGCCGATATCGTCGCCCGCACGCTCGATGCCGCTGGCGCGACGGTGGTCTTCACCCTTTCCGGCAACCACATCATGTCGCTGTTCGATGCCGCGATCGGGACCAGGCTCGACCTGGTGCATGTGCGCCAGGAGGCGGCGGCCGTGCATATGGCCGACGCCTGGGGGCGGCTGACCGGGCGGCCGGGGGTGGCGATGGTGACGGGGGGGCCGGGGCACGCGAATGCGGTGCCGGCGCTGTACACGGCGCTGGCGCAGGACAGTCCGGTGGTGCTGATTTCGGGTTGCCATGCGACCTGGGAGACGGGGCGGGGCGGGTTCCAGGAATTGGACCAGGCGGCGCTGGCGGCGCCGGTGTGCAAGGCGTCGTGGACGGCCGCGTCGGTGGCGGGGCTGGGCCAGGATATCGCGCGGGCGTTCCGGATCGCGGCGGCGGGGCGGCCGGGGCCGGTGCATGTGAGCCTGCCCTCCGATCTGCTGGATGCGGAGATCGCGGCGGATGCGGTCGACTGGCCGGCGGCGGCGGATTTTGTCGCGCCCGCCATCGGGCTGGCCGAAGCGGCGGCGGCGGCGGTGCTGGGCCTGATCGCCGGCGCGCGGCGGCCGCTGCTGATCGGCGGGCCGCAGCTGGCGACGCGGCCGGGGCGGGCACTGCTGGCGCGGATCGAGGCGGCGCTGCATGTGCCCGGATTGGTGATGGAGAGCCCGCGGACGATCAATGACGCGACCTGGGGGGCGCTGGCGGATGTGTTGCGGCAGGCGGATTTGGTGGTGCTGCTGGGCAAGAAGCTTGATTTCACCTTGAAGTTCGGCGCTGCGCTGGCGGAGGATTGCCGGGTGGTGGCGCTTTCGCCGGATGCCGAGACGGTGGCGCGGGCGGGCCACGAACTCGGCGCGCGGTTGGCCTTCGGCTGCGTCGCGGATACTCATCCAGCGGGTGTGGCGCTGCTGGAGCAGGCGGCGGGGCGCGCGATCGGGTCGGAAGCGTGGTGTGCGACGGCGAACCGGCTGATGCATGCGCGGCCGGCATCCTGGGCGGGGCTGAAATCGGTCACGCCGGGGAAGCTGCATGGGCTTGAGGTGGCGCTGGGATTGAAGCCGTTCGTCGATGCCGATCCGGATGCGATCCTGATCTGCGACGGCGGGGAATATGCGCAATGGGCGCAGTCCGTCATCCGCTGCCCACGCCGGCTGGTCAACGGAGTCGCGGGGGCGATCGGGGTGTCGCTGCCGTTCGCCGTGGCGGCGCGGTTCGTGGAGCCCCGGGCGCCGGTGTTCGCCGTGCTGGGAGACGGGACGTTCGGATTCCACATGGCGGAGTTCGAGACCGCGGTGCGGCGTGGGACAGCCTTCGTCGCGGTGGTGGGGACGGATGCGCGGTGGAATGCCGAGCACAATATCCAGCTGCGCGAGTACGGGGCGCAGCGGGCCCATGGCTGCGACTTGATGGAGACGCGGTACGATCTCGTGGTCAGCGCGCTCGGCGGACACGGCGAGCTGGTCGAGCGGGTGGAGGACCTGGCGCCGGCAATCGAGCGGGCGCTGGCGAGCGGCAAGCCGGCCTGCGTGAACGTGATGATCGAGAGCCAGGCGGCGCCGACGGTGCGGGCGCGCGATCTCGGATTGTAGGGAGGATATTGCCATGAACTCCATCGCCCCGGACGGCGGCACGCTGCGGGTGGCAACCGAGTGGGAGCTGCGGCGCGACCTCGCCGCGGTGTTCCGGCTGGCCTACCGGATGCGGATGAATGTCGGCATCGGCAACCACTTCAGCCTGATGCTGCCGGGCGGGGACGACCGGTTCCTGGTCAACGGGCGCGGCCTGCTGTTCCAGGAGATCACCGCGAGCAACCTCCTGGCGGTCGGCTTCGATGGCACGGTGCATGCGGGCAAGCACCAAGTGCGTAAGGTGGCATGGAACATCCATGCGCCGATCCACGCGTGCAACCCACAGGCCAAATGCGTGATCCATCTGCATCCGCCGGCGATCACGGCCCTGGCCCTGCTGGAGGGCGGGCGGCTGGCCCTGGCGCATCACGACAACCTCATCGTCAACGACCGGGTCGCCTACGACGACGCCATGACCGGCCCGGCGCTGATGGATGGCGAGGGCGAGCGGCTCGCGGGCGTGCTCGGCGACAAGACCATCATGGTGATGGCCAATCACGGGGTGCTGGCGGTGGGGCCGACGGTGGAGGACGCCTTCCACGAGCTCACGGTGGCCGAATGGGCCTGCGAAATGCAGCTCAAGGCGATGGCCACCGGCCAGAAACTGCGCGAGCAGCCGGAGGCACTGCGCTGGCGGATGACGGGGCGGTGGGGGGATACGCTCGATTCTCGGCTGTATCTCGACGCCTGGCGCCGGGTGCTGGACAAGGAGGAGCCGGATTACGCGCAGTGAGGGGGCTGTTGGCACTGCACCACCACGTGTTCAAGAACGCCGGCTCCTCGGTCGATACGATGCCGCGGGATTATCCGCCGAGATAGGCGGCGACCACCTTGGGGTTGCTGGCGACATCGGCGGCGGGGCCTTCGAGGACGATGCGGCCGGTCTCCAGCACGTAGGCGTGGTCGGCGACTTCGAGGGCGGCGGAGGCGTTTTGTTCGACCAGGAGGATCGTGGTGCCCTCGGCCTTCAGCGCCGAGATGATGGCGAAGATTTCGTCGACCAGGATGGGGGCGAGGCCCATCGAGGGTTCGTCGAGCAGGAGGAGCCTGGGGGCGCCCATCAGAGCGCGGCCGAAGGCGAGCATCTGCTGTTCGCCGCCGGAGAGCGAGCCGGCGACCTGATGGGCGCGTTCGGCGAGGCGAGGGAAGCGGGCGAGGACGCGGTCGCGGCGGCGGGCGGTTTCGGCGGGATCGGTGACGAGCCAGGCGCCGAGGGCGAGGTTTTCCGCCACCGTCAGTTCGGCGAACACCTGGCGGCCTTCGGGGACCTGGCGCAGGCCCAGGCCGGCGATGCGGTGGGGGCGCAGGCCGGCGATGTCGGCGCCGTCGAAGACGATGCGGCCGGCGCGGGGGGAGACCAGGCCGGAGAGGGCACGCATGGCGGTGGTCTTGCCGGCGCCGTTGGCGCCGATGAGGCAGACGACCTGCCCCTCCTCGACGCGCAGGTCGATGCCTTTGAGGGCCTCGGTGCGGCCGTAGGAGACGGCGAGGCCTTCGACGATGAGGCTGCTCATTGGGCGACCACCGCGAGGCGGGCGGCGACCTTGGGGCCGAGATAGGCCTCGATGACGCGAGGCTCGCGCCTGACCTCGGCGGGGCTGCCCTCGAAGATGCGGCGGCCGAAGTTGAGCACGGTGACGCGGTCGGAGAGGTCCATGACGAAGGACATGTCGTGCTCGACCAGCAGGACGGTGGTGCCGGAGCCGCGGATTTTGCGGACGAGGAGGGCGAGCGCGGCGGTCTCGGCGGGGTTCATGCCGGCGGCGGGTTCGTCGAGCAGGACCAGGCGGGGGGAAGAGGCCAGGGCGCGGGCGATTTCGAGGCGGCGCTGGTCACCATAGGGAAGGGAGGCCGCGGGGGCGTCGGACTGGGCGCGCAGGCCGACCAAATCGAGCACGTCGAGAGCGCGGGCGATGGCGGCGCGTTCGGCCCGGCGCAACGCCGGGAGTCCGGCGACGACGGCGCCGATGCCGCCCTTGAAGGAGGGGGCGAGACCGGTCAGCACGTTTTCCAGCACCGTCATGCCGCCGAAGATGCGGATGTTCTGGAAGGTGCGGCCCATGCCCAGGGCGGCGCGGCGGAAGGTGGGCGCGGCGGTGATGCTGTGGCCGAGGAAGCTGATCTGGCCTTCGCTCGGGGTGACGAGGCCGGAGATGAGGTTGAACAGCGTGGTTTTGCCGGCGCCGTTGGGGCCGATGATGGCGTGAATGGTGCCGGGGGCGACCGCGAGGTCCACGCTGTCGACGGCAACGAGGCCGGCGTAGCGGCGGGTGAGGCCGGCGAGTTCGAGGAGGACGCTCATGGGCGGCCGTGCCGGCGCAGGCGGAAGGGGAGGATGCCGTTGGGCAGGAACAGCACGGCGATGACGATGATGACGCCGTTGAAGACGAGGCGGAAATCGGCGAGGCCGCGCAGGAGTTCGGGCAGCAAAGTGAGGATCCAGGCGCCGAGGACGGGGGCGATGGGGGTGCCGATGCCGCCGAGGAGGGCGAAGGAGAGGATGGTGACGGCGGGTTCGAAGCCGTATTCGTTGGGGCCGATGAAGCTGGAGACATGGGCCGAGAGCGCGCCGGCGAGGCCGGCGAGGACGGCGGAGGCGAGCAGGGCGCCGAGGCGGTAGCGGGGCACGTTGATGCCCATCACCTCGGCGGCGGTCTCGTCGGTGCGCATGGCCTCCATGGCGCGGCCGATATGGCTGCGGCCGATGATCCACAGGACCGCGAGGGCGGCGGCGAGGAGGCCGTAAATGGAGCCGATACCGGCGCGCTCCGGGATGCCGGAGAGGCCGAGGGCGCCGCCGAACCAGTCGATGTTGAGGTAGACGGCACGCAGCACCTCGCCGAGGCCGATGGTGGCGATGGCGAGGTAGACGCCGGACAGGCGCAAAGTGGGGCCGCCGATCAGCAGGGCGAAGGCGACGGGGACGATGCAGGAGGCGGGCAGCACGAGGAGGAAGGGCAGCTTGAATTTCAGGGTCATGATCGCCGAGGAATAGGCGCCGAGGCCCATGAAGGCGGCCTGGCCGAGGGAGAGCTGGCCGACCGCGAGCACCACGTAGATCGACAGCGCCAGCAGGCCGTTGACGCCGAGGGCGTAGACCAGGTTCTGGTAGGTCCAAAAGAAATCGTCGAGCCACGGCGGCATGATCTAGGCCCTTCGGGTCACGGCGCGACCGAACAGGCCGGCGGGGCGGGACCACAGGACGGCGACCAGGATGGCGAAGGCGACGGCTTCCTTGAGGCCGGAGGCGATGTAGCCGGCCGTCAGCACCTCGACGATGCCCAGCAGCAGGCCGGCGATGAGGGCGCCGCGGATGTCGCCGAGGCCACCGACAATGATCACGACGAAGCCGCGCAGCATCATCGCCTCGCCCATGTAGGGTTGGATGGCGTTGAAGTTCAGGCCGATCAGCACCCCGCCGGCGCCGGCCAGCGCGCCCGAGATGAAGGAGACCAGGGCGGCGAGGCGGATGGTGTCGATGCCCATGAGCCCGGCGGCATCCGGGTTCTCCGCCATGGCGCGCAGGGCGAGGCCGAGGCGGGTGCCATGCATCAGGGCGAGCAGGCCGCCGACCAGCACAATGGTGGCGAGCAGGATCAGGACCTGCGCCTGGGTGATGCGGATGGCGGCGAATTCCATCGCCTCGGCGCCGATGACGCTGGCAGGGAAGCGCTTGATGTCAGGGCCGAGCAGGGCGGTGGCGGTGGCGTAGAGCGCGAGGACGGCACCGAGGGTGACCATCAACGAGGCGAGTTCGGGCGCGCCGACGCGACGCAGGCGGGTCAGCAGGAGGCCGTCGATCCCGATCGCCATCACGCCCGAGGCGATGGCGGCCGCGGGGAAGGCGACCGCCATCGGCCAGCCGAGGTTGCGCGTCAGATACAGCGCGATGAAGGCGCCGGCGGTGAAGTAGAAGCCATAGACAAGATTGATCACTCGGATGACGCCGAACATCAGCGTGAAGCCGAGGGCAAACAGGGCGTAGGTGGCGCCCAGGATCAGCCCGTTGGCAAGCTGCTGGCCCAGCATCTATCCGCCGCATCCGGACAAACGGATGAAAGTTTTTTGGTTCTTTTTTTCAAAAAAGAACAGCACTCCCTTTTTGAAAAAAGGGAGCCAAAAACTTTCATCCATGAAGTGAGTGTCCGCTGGGGCGTGGGAACATCACTTCGCGATGCCGAACTTGCCGCCGTTCATCTCCAGCACCACCACGCCGTCGGCGGAGGCCGGGTCGCGGCCCGAGGTGAAGGCGAAGGGGCCCATGACGCCGGAGAAGCTGGTCTTCGCCAAGGCGGCGGTGATCTTCTCGCTGTCGGCGGCACCGGCGCGCTCGATGGCGGCGGCGACGATGAACATGCAGTCATAGGCCTGGGCGGCGAACTGGTCGGGGTCCTTGTTGTACTTGGCCTTGAAGGCGGCGACGAACTTCTGGTTCACCTCGTCCGGCTTGGCGATGAACCAGGGGGAGCCGACGATCATGCCGTCGGCGGCCTTGCCGGCGATGTCGCCGAGCTTGGGCGAGTTGGAACCGTTGCCGCCGATGAGCTGGACCTCCGGGCCGATGCCGAGCTGGCGGGCCTGCAGGACGACGCCGGAGACGGGCTCGACGAGGGCGGAGATGGCGATGGCGTCGGGCTTGAGCGCCTTGATCTTGGTGAGCTGGGCGGAGAAATCGGTGTCCTTGGAGCCGAAGGTCTCGGTGGCGACAATCTTGACGCCGAGCTTGTCGGCCGAGGCCTTCATGACGTCGTAGCCGGATTTCGAGAAGGCGTCGTCGTTGGCGTACATCAGGGCGACGGTCTTCATGCCGCGCGCCTGCGCCTTCTTGAAGGTGACGGGGACGACGTCGGATTCGGGCAGCGAGGTGCGGAAGATATAGGGGCCAATCTCGGTGATGCCGGCCGCCGTGGTGGAAGTGCCGACGGTCGGGATTTTGCGCTCGTTGGTGACGGGGCCGACGGCGAACATCTCGTTGGACAGGGTCGGGCCGATGATGACGACGGCCTTGTCGCGGCCGATGAGCTTGCGCGCGGCGTTGATGGCCTGGTTCTTGTCGCCGGCGCTGTCTTCGACGGTGAGGGCGATCTTCTGGCCGCCGAGGATGCCCTTGAGGTTGATGGCATCGAGCGCGAGTTCGAGGCCGGCCTTGATGGCGATGCCGTAGGCGGCGGCGGGGCCGGTGAGGATTTCGACGGCGCCGACCTGGATGGCGGCCGGTTGCGCGAAAGCGGGCAGCGCGGTGACGGTGGCGCCGGCGAGGGCGGTGGTCAGCAGATGGCGGCGGTTCATTGGGGAGTCCTCCCGGGTGATCTGGTGGAGCGCACCCTAATAGAACGGTGGCGGCGTTCAAGCGGGACCTTGTTTTCGGCTCGATTCCGGGCGATGGCTGGGGACATGACCCAGACCATTCGTATCGCCACCTGGAACATCAACTCGCTGCGGCTGCGGCTCGGGCTGCTTGGCCGGCTCGCCAGCGAACTGGAGCCGGATGTGATCTGCCTGCAGGAAACCAAGGTGCCGGACGAGTTGTTCCCGCTCGAGGCGCCGGCGACGATGGGGTATCCGCATTTCGCCTATCGCGGGATGAAGGGCTACAACGGGGTGGCGATCTTCTCGAAACTGCCGCTGGTACGGCTCGAGGATCCGCCGGATTGGTGCGGCAAGGGCGATTGCCGGCATCTGGCGGTGCGGCTGGAGGCGCCGGGGGGCGGGATCGAGCTGCATGATTTCTACGTGCCGGCCGGCGGCGATGTGCCGGATCGGGAGGCGAATGTGAAATACGGGCACAAGCTGGATTTCGTGAGCGAGGCGACCCTGTATTTCGCCGGGCGCGACGAACTGAAGCGGACGGTGCTGGTGGGGGACCTCAATATCGCGCCGCTGGAGCATGACGTGTGGAGCCACAAGCAGCTGCTCGACGTGGTCAGCCACACGCCGGCGGAAACCGAGGGGCTCACGGCGTGGATGGCGACGCGGTTCCATGACGCGATGCGCCATTTCGTGCCGGCCGAGGAGAAGCTCTATACGTGGTGGAGCTATCGCAACAAGGACTGGAAGGTGGCCAACCGGGGGCGGCGGCTGGACCATGTGTGGGTGACGCCGGATCTGAAGCCGGCACTCAAGGGGCTGGTGGTGCACCAGGAGGCGCGGGACTGGGAGAAGGGATCGGACCACGTGCCGGTCTGTGTGGACATCGCGGTGTGAGAAAACTCAGGACGCGGGGGCCCCGGCTGCGGGTGCGGGCGCTGCCGCAGCCGCTCCCGCTCCAGCAGCCGGGGGAGTGTGCGCCGCGGCGATCTGGTTGGCGATGCCACCCGCGATCATGTTCTCCACCACCAGGACCGTGAAGCGTTCCATCGTCATCTGCCCAGCCCGCAGACTGCCGGCGTTGGTGACGACGGCGTTGACCGCGCCACCGATGGCGCCCTCGACGTGGACCCCGATTTGATGGATCACGGCCGGGTCGGTGATGTGCAGGCGCGTGGCCAGCATCGCGGCGACATTGCCCTTGAACGCCTGACCCAGGCCGCTGCCAAGAAAGCCGCCGACACCGTTCAGCAGCGCGGACTGCGCGACCGCCGCGGCGATCTGTCTGCCGGTGGCATTTGAGCCTCCCACATGGACCGCGGCTTCCTGCTCGACGAGGGTTTGCAGGGCGCCGAAGACCTCCCCGCTGGCGGCGTTGGCGGCAGCGGTGACACCCGCCGTCGCCCCAGCACCGGCCATGGCAGCGGCGCCGCACGCCGCAGCGATGGCGAAACAGGTGATCTCGGTGAAGGTCAACGCCTCGACCGTACGATTGCCGCCGATATCGACGGCATCGATGTAGTCGGTGATGGCGCGGGCAGTGGCCTGCCCGGCGTCGACGGCGGCACGATAAAGCTGTGCGCCGTCGGCGGCATTGCGCGCGATTCCAGACTGGAGGGCCGCGATCGCCGCGGTTTCGGCAGCAAGCGCCTGCTCGATCCCGCCAAGGCGGGCGGCGCCGAGGCTGACCACGGCAATGACGAAGGCAACCACGAACTGGTCACTGGCGAGGTCCCGCAGCGATTGGTAGCGGGCATGATGGCTCTCAAGTGTCTGCTGCAGGGGGACTATTGCAACGCGGTTGGCGGCGGTGACAACGGCGCGTTCGAGTGCGGTGAGCTCGGCTCGGGTGCCGCGATATTCACGCCCGTTGAAGGTGACGACATATTGCGGCTCGGCGGAGGTGGGTCCCGGCGGCGTTCGCACGTTGGGGCCCGGGGACATGTTCGCGGGTGGGATGGCATTGGCGATGGTGGGGCCGTCGGCGAGGGCGGCGTAGGCGGGGTCGACCGGCGCGGCGGGCGGACCGTCGGGGCCGTGGCTGGCGGCGCCGTGGGTCTGCGTGGCGGGTGGCGCGACGCTGCGGTTGGGGCCGGGTGTCATGTTCGGACCCGGCGTCATGTTGGGACCGGGCGTCATGGCTTGGGCCGGGGCCTGTGGAGCGGCATTGGCGATGGTGGGGCCATCGGCGAGGGCGGCATAGCCGTTGTCCGACGCGGGCGTCATGTTGGCCGCCGCCGGATCGTCCGGCCCGCCGCTGGTCGGGCCGGCACCGCCACCCGGGGCCGCGCCACCGGGCGTGCCGGAGGCAGGCGCCGTGGGCGAGAGCCGGGTGGCACCCAACCGATTGACCCAGGCGACGCGCTGTTCCCGACCGTTCATGTCTGCCCCCAAGTTGTGGCTTTGGCGTTACGAAGCAATAGACCCAGATTTACATCGTTGGGCAAGGCGGAAATATGGGGAAGATCACAGCGGGCGCGGGATCGTGCCGGGCTCTGGCTCGCTGGGGCCGTCCCGCAGCACGGGATTGTCGAACACCGGATGTCGCAGACGGTCAAGCGCATCGGCCAGTGCGCGGCCGAGGGCACGGCGTTCGGCTTCGCCGAGGTCGGTCGCGATTTCCTCGCGCTGGCCGCGGCCGGTGAGCAGCAGGGCGGGGGAGCGGCCCGGCCGTTCCTCGATCGCGACGGAGAGCCAGGCGGCGGGGAGGAGGCGCTCGCGCCGGCGGCCGGCGCCGTCGGTGCGGATGATGCGGACGTCCCGGCGGGTGAGGATGATCAGTTCGCCCGCCTGCATGCGCCGGGCGTGCCAGCGCAGCAGGACGATGGCGCCGAGGAGTTCAACAACGGCGAACCCACCCACCGGCCAGGCCCCGGCAAAGGCGAAGCCGCCGGTGCCGAGGAGCAGCAGGGCAGTGAGGAGGAGCATGAGCAGGCGCTGTCCGCGCGGCGACAGGCTGCGATAGGGCGTGATGGCGGCCTCGAACACGATTTCGGTCAGGTGACCCCCCGCTTGTCAGGTGCCGCCACCGCGGCGAGACTTGAAACATGGCAAAAGATGCGACCGGGCGGACAGCACGCAAGAGCAAGCCGATGAATCTCGCCGAGGTTCGCTCGTTCCTGGAGGCGCTGGCGCGGGCCAATCCGACGCCGGAAAGCGAGCTTGACTACAGCGATGCGTTCACCCTGCTGGTGGCCGTCGTGCTGTCGGCGCAGGCGACGGATGCGGGTGTGAACAAGGCGACGGCCAGGCTGTTCGCAATGGCGCGGACGCCGGCGGCGATGGCGGCACTCGGGGCGGAGGGGATCGCACCATTGATCCGCACCATCGGGCTGTGGCAGGGCAAGGCGAAGAATGTGGCGGCATTGTCGCAGGCGCTGCTGGATCGCCATGGCGGGGCGGTGCCGCATGACCGGGCGGCGCTGGAGGCGCTGCCGGGGGTGGGACGAAAGACCGCCAACGTGGTGCTCAATGTCGCCTTCGGCGAGGCCACGATGGCCGTGGATACGCATGTCTTCCGGCTCGGCAACCGCACCGGGATCGCGCCGGGGGCCAATGTGCGCGCGGTCGAAGACGGGCTGGTGAAGCGGATTCCGGCCGACCTGCTGCGCGATGCGCATCATCTGCTGATCCTGCACGGGCGCTACGTGTGCAAGGCGCGCACGCCGGAGTGCTGGCGCTGCGTGGCGCGGGAATGGTGCCGATTTCCGGACAAGGTGCTGGCCAAGACCCCTTAGCGCAGTGTGAGGATTGGCGAGGGGATCAGCGACGCGCCCGCCCGGCGCTCCTGACCTTCTGGTCGGCCCGCATCATGCGCAGCAGCATGCCCTCGCGCAGGCCACGATCGGCCACCACGATCTGGGATGCCGGCCACAGCCGATGAATCGCGGCGAAGATGGCGCAGCCGGGCAGCACGAACTCGGCCCGTTCCGGCCCGATGCAGGGATGCGCGGCCAGCCCCTCGCGGCCGAGGGCCTGGAGGTCGGCCAGCGCGTCGCGGGCCTCCCGATCCGACAGCACCACGCCATCCACCGCGGGGCGGCTGTAGCGCGGCAGGGCCAGGGCGATGCCGGCCAGGGTGGTGACCGTGCCGGAGGTGCCGACCAGGCGCACGCCGCCCTGGCGGATTTCCTGACCGATCCGATGCACCGCATCGAAGCCGTGCAGCCTGGCGGCGACGTCCTCGACCATGGAATCGAAGCCCGCTTCGGTTTGCGCGGTGGCGCGAAACCGCTCGGCCAGGGTCACCACGCCGACGGGCAACGAGATGTAGCCGATCAGCTCCGGCGCGTCCTCCGCGCAGCCGGACGAACACAGCCGTACCCAGGCGATCTCGGTCGAGCCGCCGCCGATGTCGAAGAGCAGGGCGCGGCGACCGCCATCGCGCAGCAGCGGGGCGCAGCTTTCGAGGGCAAGCTCGGCTTCCTCGCGGGTCGAGATGATGTCGATGGCCAGTCCGGTCTCGGCCCGGGCGCGGGCGATGAACTCCGGCCCGTTGACGGCCTGGCGGCAGGCCTCGGTGGCGATGGCGCGCACGCCGCGCACCGGGCGCCTCGTCAGCCGCTGGACGCAGCCCTGCAATGCCGTGATCGCCCGATCCATCGCGACCGGGCTCAAGCGCCCGGTGTCATGCAGCCCCTCGCCGAGCCGGACGATGCGGCTGAAACTGTCGAGCACGCGGAATCCGTCCCCGGCGGGCGCGCCGACCAGCATGCGGCAGTTGTTGGTTCCCAGGTCGAGCGCCGCGAAGGCGGGCGGCAGGCTGCGCACCGGCCCGTCGGTCGGCGCGTGGTCACGCGGATCGCAGGCGGGGCTCGGGTCGGGGCGGGCGGCGGCGTCCATGTTGGCCTTTGCGGTTGCGCAGTCCCATTGTTCGCCGTCTATATAGGCGGGGCAAGGACGATTTCCGCGGGATGACAGGATTGCGTCACCCAGCGGTGCATGGTAATTGCCCGCCCCACGCTGATTGGCCCGTTGGGGGATAGTTTAGCGGTAAAACTCTCGGCTCTGACCCGTGCATCCTTGGTTCGAATCCAGGTCCCCCAGCCAATCGTCCGGATGTCCGGATTTTTCGATCAGCGATATTTTTCAGTGAACTGGGAGTTGGCCGGGCATCGGCAAGGTGTTGCAATGGCGGCGCTGCGGCGGCAACCTCGCGAACATGGCTGACTTCGAACGAAAAATCCCCGACGGTGACACGCGCGAACGGCAGGTGTGCCGCGACTGCGGGCATGTCGACTACCAGAACCCCAAGATCGTCGCCGGTGCCGTGGTCGCGCATGAAGGCCGTGTGCTGCTGTGCCGACGCGCCATCGCGCCACGCCATGGATATTGGACGTTGCCATCGGGCTATATGGAGCTCGGCGAGACCGTGTCGGAAGCGGCCGCGCGCGAGGTGCTGGAGGAAGCCGAGGCGGAGATCGTGATGGAGGGGTTGCTCGCGGTCTACAGCATCGCCCGGATCGGCCAGGTGCAGATGATCTACCGCGCCCGCTTCGCCGACCCGGCCGCGCCGCGCTATGGCGCAGGGGCGGAGAGTCTGGAGGTCGGGCTGTTCGACTGGGCTGGTATTCCTTGGGAGCACCTCGCCTTCCCCACCGTCAAATGGGCGCTGGACGCCTGGCGGGCCAATCCGGATGGGCCGATCGGCGCGCCCGCCGGCAACCCATCGGATGATCTGCGCGGTAGTATTCGGCCCCAATTGCGCGCATAGTCGTGCCCATGAGGCGCTTGGTTTCAGCGACGCTTATGTCGGCGATAGCACTGACGACACAGGGCGCAGAGGCGGCGGGGGCTCTGTATCTGACCGGCCCCATGCCTCGTTTCACCCCGGAGAATGCGGCGCCGAACGGCGCTTTTACGCCCGCGCCAGTGCCCAGGCTGGGCATCGCGCCGCCTAGGACGCCGCCGCCCAAGGTAGGCGAGCCGGAACTCTCCGGTTCACTGCGCCCGAGCACGCCGCAAGTACGCTCGGGCGAGGGCTACGCGCCAGGCTCGTCGTTCAATGAAGAACTCCAGCGCAAGAACCGCTCGGCCACGGGTTCCGGGCTGGCGCCAATGTTGCAATTTTCGGTGCCGATGGAGAACTAAACAGGCTTTCGCGGGATGAACGATGGATGGAATTGGAAACATCGTGCTGGCGAAAGCCTGCTCAGGTTTCAGCAAGAGCGCAAACTTGTCGGAGTTTGCTTGGGGGCTTGGTTTGAGAGGGTCCTCAAGGGGAGGCACGGCGCATGGGCTATGTCCTGAGGCGTCTGTCGCAGAGTGAGATGGCCCAGGCTGCCATCATCCACCGGACGGCGTTCGATGCGCGCCTGCCATGGCTGGCTGGGCTTCACACGCCGGACGAAGATCGGGCGTATTTCCGCGATCACGTGTTCGCGGCATGCGAGGTCTGGGGCGCCATCGAAGACGACGTGATCGGCTTCATCGCCTTTCGGGAGGGATGGGTCGATCAGCTCTATGTGCTGCCGGAGCGCCAAAATCAGGGCGTGGGCCGTGCCCTGCTGAACATCGCGAAGGCGACCGCGGCAAGGTTGCAGCTATGGACGTTCCAACGCAACGCGCTCGCTCGACGCTTTTATGAGGGGCAGGGCTTCGTCGCAGTCAGGGAAACCGATGGAAGCGACAATGATGAGCGCGAACCGGATGTCCTGTATCGCTGGCAACAGGTGGGGGCCGGCTCGCTGTAACGCCCGCGTACCGCCCTGCGCCGATCTGCCGCTTGGCGCCACGCGCTGGATTTCATCTGCTGCAAGGCAAGCAAAGCTCCGCCGGCGTCGCGCGCAACGCGCCTTTGGCGCGACGGGCCGTAGACCCTTGGAACCCACCGCTGCTGGCGGCTGTAGCACTGGCCTTCAGGTGAAGGGGGGGTCTCACCTGAAGGCCGGCGCTTCAGCCGCATAAAGCGATGGGTTCCAAGGGGCCACTGCCCCTTGGCCGGCGGAGCCTTGCCTGCCTTCTAGATCCCCATGAGTCCGCGCGCGAATTCGGCCGGATCGAACGGGCGGAGGTCGCCGGCTTGTTCGCCGACGCCGACGGCGTGCACGGGGATGGCGAATTCTTCGGCCAGGGCGACGACGATGCCACCGCGGGCGCTGCCGTCGAGTTTGGTCACCACGAGGCCGGTGACGTCCACCATCTCCTTGAAGACGCGGACTTGCTGGACCGCGTTTTGCCCGGTGGTGGCATCGAGGACGAGGAGGACAGAGTGGGGGGCGGTGGGGTCCTGTTTGCGGAGCACGCGGATGATTTTGCGCAGTTCTTCCATCAGGGCGGCCTTGTTGTGCAGCCGCCCGGCGGTATCGACCAGCAACAGGTCCATCCCCTCGGCCTTGGCACGGGCCAACCCGTCGAAGGCGAGGCCGGCCGCGTCGCCCTCGGCCTGGCCGGCGATCACGGGCGCGCCGGTGCGCTGCCCCCAGACCTGCAACTGCTCGACGGCGGCGGCGCGGAAGGTATCGCCGGCGACCAGCATCGCGCGCAGCCCCTGCTCCCCATAGCTCTGGGCGAGCTTGCCGATGGTGGTGGTCTTGCCGGTGCCGTTGACGCCGACGACCAGCACCACATGGGGCTTCAGCGCCCGCTCGATCACCAGCGGGCGGGCGACCGGCGCCAGGATGGTGGCGATCTCGTGGGCCAGGGCCTGCTTGATCTCATCGTCCGTGACCTCCTTGCCGAAGCGGGTGCGGCGGAAGCTCGCGATGATGGAGCGTGCCACCGCGGTGCCGAGATCGGCGGCGATGAGCAGGTCTTCCAGTTCCTCCAGCGCGGCGTCGTCGAGCTTGCGCCGGGTGAAAACCGCGGTGATCCCGGAGGCGAGCTTTTCGGTACTGCGGGCGAGGCCCTGCTTGAGGCGGGAGAAAAAGGCGCCGAGGGCCATCAGGCGGGCTCCGCGATGAGGTGATCGTCGGTGGCGCCGGTGATGCGCGCGAAGAGGAGGCGGCCGGGGCCGGCGGGGGCGCGAACGGGGGCGAAGTGTTCGCTGTGGCCGGCGGTTTCAGTTTCGCCGAGGACGATGGTGGTGGTGCCGATGAGGGTGGCGAAGAAGCGGCGGCGGGCGGTGGTGGCGGCGTCGCGGAGCGTGGCGGCGCGGGATTTGCGGAGGGATTTGGGGACGGCGGGCATGCGGGCGGCGGGGGTGCCGGGGCGGGGGCTGTAGGGGAAGACGTGGAGGAAGGGGATGTCCATGCTTGTGATGAAATCCAGCGTTTCGGCAAAAAGTTCGTCGGTTTCGGTGGGGAAACCGGCGATGAGGTCGGCGCCGATGGCGATGCCGGGGCGGAGCGCGCGGGCGCGTTCGATGACGGTTTCGGCGTCGGCGGTGAGGTGGCGGCGCTTCATGCGCTTGAGGATGAGGTCGGAGCCGGCCTGCAGCGAGAGGTGGAGGTGCGGCATGAGGCGGGGTTCGTGTTCGATCAGGCGCCAGATGTCGTCGTCGATTTCGACGGGATCGAGGGAGGAGAGGCGCAGGCGGGGGAGTTCGGGGACGAGGGCGAGGAGGCGGCGGGTCATCTGGCCGAGGGTGGGGCGGCCGGGGAGGTCGGGGCCGTAGCTGGTGAGGTCGACGCCGGTGAGGACGACTTCGTTGTATCCGCTCGCGACGAGAGCGCGGACCTGTTCGACGATGGCGCCGATGGGGACGGAGCGGCTGGGGCCGCGGCCGAAGGGGATGATGCAGAAGGTGCAGCGGTGGTCGCAGCCTTGCTGAACCTCGACGAAGGCCCGCGCGCGGCCGGCGAACTCGGTGACGAGGTGACCGGCGGTTTCGCTTGCGGCCATGATGTCGGAGACGGCCGAGGGGGCGGTTGCGGTCCAGCTTTCCGGCAGGAGTTTTTCGGTGTTGCCGAGGACGCGGGTGACGCCGGGGAGGGATGACCAGGCGTCGGGGGCAATTTGGGCGGCGCATCCGGTAACGACGATTTTTGCGTCTGGGCGCTCGCGGTGGAGTTTGCGGATGGCCTGGCGGGCCTGGCGTTCGGCTTCACCGGTGACGGCGCAGGTGTTGACGATCACGGTGTCGGTGAGACCGGCGGCATGGCCGCGCATGACCTCGCTTTCGTAGGTGTTGAGGCGGCAACCGAAGGTGAGGATGTCGACCGTCATGTGGGCAGTGTGGCGAGGTCGATGCTGCCGAGGAAGGCGGTGGCGACGGGGCCGGTCATGAGGACGTGGCCGTCATCGCGCCATTCGAGTTCGAGTTGGCCGCCGTCGGCGAGGATGGTGGCGTGGCGGCCGGTGAGGCCGCGGCGGGCGGCGTTGACGAGGGTGGCGCAGGCGCCGGAGCCGCAGGCCAGCGTGAGGCCGGCGCCGCGTTCCCAGACGCGCAGACGGATGCGGTCGGACGCGAGTATGGTGGCGAAACCGATATTGGCGCGCTCGGGGAAGATGCTGGCGTGTTCGAGGGGGGGGCCGATTCGGTCGAGATCGAGGGCTTCGACGTCGGGGACGAAAAAGGTGGCGTGGGGGTTGCCCATGGAGACGGCGGCGGGGTCGGCGACGGGGCCTTCGGCGAGGGGGAGGTGGAGGGTGTCGGTTTCGCGGGACAAGGGGATATCGCGCCAGCCGAGGCGGGCGGGGCCCATGTCGACGGTGACGCGGCCGTCGTCGAGCATACGGGCGGGGAGGAGGCCGGAGATGGTCTGGACGACGAGGTCGCGGCGGCCGGTCTCGGCGGCATAGAGATGGGCGACGCAGCGGGTGGCGTTGCCGCAGGCGCCGGCTTCGGTGCCGTCGGGGTTGCGGATGCGCATGAAGACGTCGGCATTGGAGCCCTGGGGTGGGGGTTCCATGACGATGAACTGGTCGCAGCCGACGCCGGTGCGGCGGTGGGCGATGGCGGCGGCGCGGGCGGGGCTAAGGCCAAGCGTACCCGGCCGTTCGTCGAAGACGACGAAATCATTGCCGGCGCCATGCATCTTGCGGAACGGGGTGAGCATGGGCTGCTTATATGGGAGGGGACGCCCGGAACAAAGGCCGGCGGGCATCCCCTCCCCCGCGCACGGGAGATGGCCGATCTGGTCCCAATGCGCGGGCCGGCGTCACACCCCCGGCAGCGTCACCCAGTTGCCATCGCGCGCGCTCGCCGCGAGGGCTTCCAGGGCCATCGCGATATCGACCGACTCCGCCTCGCTGGCGCCGTTCCAGCCCGTTCCGGTGCGGACCAGTCGGGCAAAACTCTCCGCCTCGAGCCGGAAGCCGTCGGCGCCGTCGACCTCCTCGGTGATGAAGGGCACGGTATTGGGAATGCCATGCTTCACCCGCAGCGCCAGCCGGTCCTCGGCCGGGGCGTGGTTGGAATAGGAGGTCTCGATGATCCCGCCGTCGCCGATGATGGTTGCGTGGCGATGGAACGAGGTCGCCATCGAGCAGGTGATCTGCGCCAGGGTGCCCGAGGGAAATTCCAGGGTGGCGGCGACGGTGAGGTCGACCGCGGTGGTCGTGTTGCGGGCGATGGCGTTCACTCGGATCGGCCGCTCGCCCACCACCAGACGAACGAAGCTCATCGCATAGGTGCCGGCATCCATCAGGGCGCCACCGCCGCGCGCCGGCACCAGGCGGATATTGGCCGGGTCCCCCTTTGGCGCCCCGTCGGCGGAGGCCAGCGAGAAGCCGAATGCCGCCGACATCGTTATCACGCGTCCGATGGTGCCGGTCTGCATCAGTTCGCGCACCCGCAGCGTCTGCGGTTGTGACATGTAGGGATAGGCCTCGCGCAGATGCACGCCATGGGCGCGGGCGGCGGCGAACATCGCCAGCGCCTCGCCGCCGCCCATGCACAGAGGCTTCTCGCTGAGAATGTGCTTGCCGGCGGCAGCGGCCTTGATCGCCCACTCCGCATGCATGTCATTGGGCAGCGGGATGTAGACGGCTTCGACATCGGGGTCGGCGAGGACGGCCTCGTAGGAGGGGTGGGCGCGGGGAATGGCACATTCGCGGGCGAAGGCGGCGGCTTTTTCGGCGTTGCGGCTGCCGACGCAGACGATCTGGGCCTGGGTGGAGCCGGCGACGCCGCGGGTGAATTGGCGGGCGATGTTGGCGGCACCGAGGATGCCGTAGCGGACGGGGGGGAAGTCCGGCATTTTGAGGTTCTCCGGGAAGCATGGGGGGGTAGGTTTGCAGGATGCGCATGGCCCCTGCCGGCGGGCAAGCGGTGGGGGGCCTTGCTTGGGGAGGACGGGGTGGTTATAGACCGCCGCTTGTCAGCGAGCCTGGGCCTGTAGGGCATGCCCAGCCGCGATACCTGCCGCGTGTCATGATGACGCGGGTGCGGGGGTTATCAGAAGGAGACCCAAATGCCCAAGATGAAGACCAAGTCATCGGTCAAGAAGCGCTTCAAGATCACTGCGACCGGCAAGGTTCTCGCCGGTCCCGGCAACAAGCGTCATGGCCTGATCAACCGCCCGCAGAAAATGAAGCGCCAGGGTCGTGGCAGCCAGACCTTGACGGAGGCCGATGGCCTGACCGTCAAGCAGTGGGCGCCGTACGGTCTGCGGTAAGGAGATAGAGCATGGCACGCGTCAAGCGGGGCGTAACGACACACGCCCGTCACAAGAAGGTCATCGACGCCTCCAAGGGGTTCTTTGGCCGCTCGTCCACCAACTACCGTATCGCCCTTGAGCGCCTCGAGAAGTCGCTCCAGTACGCTTATCGGGATCGTCGCGTCAAAAAGCGCGAGTTCCGCGGCCTGTGGATCCAGCGCATCAACGCCGCCGTGCGCGAGCACGGCCTCACCTATTCGAAGTTCATCTTCGGCCTGAAGTCGGCCGGCATCGAGATGGACCGCAAGGTGCTTGCCGCCATCGCCTATGACGACCCGACCTCGTTTAGCGCCATCGTGCAGCAGGTCCAGGCCGTCATGGCTGCCGCCGAGGCGCCCGCTTCGGAAACACCGGCCACCGCCTGACCCGTCCTCTTCCAAGGACGCACGTAAAAACGTAAAGGGCTGCCCGCAAGGGCGGCCCTTTTTCGTCCCTGTCCCCATCGGATGCACACCGCCATGACCGACGATCTCGCCGCCCTCATCGCCGAAACCGAGGCTGCCCTCGCCGCCAGCGCCGATCTGCGGGCGTGGGACGCCGTCCGCGTCGCCGTGATGGGCAAGAACGGCAGCCTCACCAACAAGCTCAAGGAACTCGGGAAGGTATCGCCCGAGGAGCGGCGCACCCGCGGTGCGGCGCTAAACGTGGTCAAGGACAGCATCACCACCGCCATCGAGGCCCGCCGCGCCGCGCTTGACGCCGCCGCCCTGAATGCCCGCCTCGCAGCCGAGCGGATGGATGTCACCCTGCCCCCCCGCCCGGCGGTCAATGGCCTGATCCACCCGATCAGCCGTACCATGGAGGAGATGGCGGCGATTTTCGGGGCCATGGGTTTTGCCATCGCCGAGGGGCCGGATGTCGAGGATGACTGGCGTAATTTTGGCGCGCTCAACATCCCCGCCCACCACTCCGCCCGCGAGGATATGGACACCTTCTATCTTCCAGCCCCGGACGAAGGCGGCCGGCGCCGGGTGATGCGCACGCATACCTCGCCGGTGCAGGTGCGCACGATGATTTCGCAGGAGCCGCCGATCCGCGTCATTGTGCCCGGCCGTACCTACCGCGCCGACCATGACGCGACGCACTCGCCGATGTTCCATCAGGTCGAGGGGCTGGCGATCGATCGCGGGCTGACGCTGGGTCATCTCAAGGGCTGCCTGATCGACTTCCTGCGCATCTTCTTCGGCATCTCCAACCTGCCGGTCCGCTTCCGCTCCTCCTACTTCCCCTTCACCGAGCCCTCGATGGAGGTGGATATCGGCTGGAACCGCAAAACCGGCGAACTCGGCGGCGGCGGCGACTGGCTGGAAATCCTCGGTTCGGGGATGGTCCATCCCAAGGTTCTGGCAAATTGCGGCATCGATGCGCGGGAGTGGCAGGGCTTTGCCTTCGGCATGGGGATCGAGCGGGTGACGATGCTCAAGCATGGCATCCCCGACCTGCGACCGTTCTACGAATCCGACATCCGCTGGCTGCGCCATTACGGCTTCAACCCGCTGGCGGCGGCCATGCTGCACGAGGGCGTGTGAGATGAAATTCTCCTTTTCGTGGCTCAAGACCCACCTCGACACCACGGCCTCGCTGACAGCGATCACCGATGCGCTGACCATGATCGGCCTCGAACTCGAAGGCGTCGAGGATCGCGGCGCCGCCCTGGCTGCGTTCCGCATCGCCCATGTCATCGAGGCCGTGCAGCACCCCAACGCCGACCGGCTGCGCATGTGCCGGGTGGACGATGGCACCAAGGTCTACTCGGTGGTCTGCGGCGCACCCAACGCGCGCACCGGCATGAAGGGCGTCTTCGCCGCCGCCGGCGCCTTCATCCCCGGCACGGGCATCACTCTCAAGGTCGGCGAGATCCGCGGCGTGAAGTCCGAGGGCATGCTGCTGTCGATGCGCGAGATGGGCCTCGGCGAGGACCATAGTGGCATCGTCGACCTGCCCGAGGACGCTCCGGTTGGCACGCCCTATCCGGTGTGGGCCGGTATGGATGACCCCATCATCGACATCGCCGTGACGCCCAATCGGGGCGATGCGCTCTCGGTGCGCGGCGTGGCGCGCGACCTGGCTGCCGCCGGCCTGGGCACCCTCAAACCGCTGGTGGTGCCGGCCATTGCTGGCATCGGCCCGTCCGCCGTCGTCTGGGCGATCGAGATGCCGGAGCACTGCTCCTGGGTGCTCGGTCGCACGGTGCGCGGGGTCAAGAACGGCCCAAGCCCGCAATGGCTGCAGGATCGGCTGACCTCGATCGGCTTGCGCCCGATCAACGCGCTGGTTGACGTGACGAACTTCTTCACCATCGATCTCGGCCGGCCACTGCATGTGTTCGACGCCGACAAGGTGCAGGGCGGCCGGCTTACCTTTCGCCCCGGCGCCGGCGAGAGTTTTCGCGCGCTCAATGCCAAGGATTATACCGCCCGCTTGACCGACTGCGTCATCGCCGACGCCGCCGGCGTGCAGTCGCTCGCCGGCGTGATCGGCGGCGAGGCCACCGGCTGCGACGAAGCGACCACCAACGTTTTCATCGAGTGCGCCTTGTTCAATCCGGTCGCGGTGGCGCTCACCGGCCGCCACCACCAGATCGCGTCCGACGCCCGCAGCCGCTTCGAGCGCGGCATCGACCCGGCGCTGCTGCCCGATGCCACCGACCTCGCCACCGCGATGATCATGGCGCTCTGCGGCGGTACCCCGTCCGAGGTAGCCGCCGCCGGCGCCGAACCGGCCTGGCAGCGCACCGCCACCCTGCGCTTCGCCCGCCTCCGGGATTTCGGCGGCCTGGACGTGCCGGCCGACGAGGCCGTGAGCCGCCTTGAGCGGCTTGGTTTCACGCTGGCCGCCCGCGATGGCGCGAGTGTGACTGTCAACGTGCCGTCCTGGCGCAATGATGTCGCCGCCACCTCCGCCCTTGAACCCGATCCCGCCATGGACCCGGCCAAGGCCACCCGCGCCGCCGCCGGACGCGAAGCGATGGAGCCCGAGGCCGACCTGGTCGA
This sequence comes from uncultured Rhodospirillales bacterium, assembly GCA_903928895.1. GTDB lineage: Bacteria > Pseudomonadota > Alphaproteobacteria > Acetobacterales > Acetobacteraceae > CAIYPH01. The sequence goes on from CAIYSR010000139.1 coordinate 42,820, forward strand.
GGAAGTGCTGCGCCTCGGCGGGCTCGATGCGGTGCCCGCGGTCTCGATGCCGGTCACTGTGCCGGTGCCAGCCCCCACACTGACGGCGCGGCAGAGCCGCAACGCGTTGGCCCGGCGCATCATCGCCGCCGCCGGGTACGCCGAATCGGTGACTTTCAGCTTCATGCCGACCCGGGAAGCCGCGCTGTTCGGCCCCGCACCGGACAGCCTGCGCCTGTTGAACCCGATCGCCGCCGACCTCGATCAGCTGCGCGCGACGCCGCTCGCCACGTTGGCGATGGCGGCCAGCCGCAACGCCGCGCGCGGCCATGCCGACGTGAATTTGTTCGAGATCGGCCCCGCCTTCCGCGCCGACGGCCAGACCGTCTTCGCCGCCGGCATTCGCGCCGGCCAGACCCCGCGTGCCTGGAACGCCCCCGCGCAGAGCCCCGACGCGATGGACGCCAAGGCCGACGTGTGGGCGGTGCTGGCCGCCCTCGGCGTGCCGATGGAGGCGCTGACCACCACGCCGGACGCGCCTGCCCACTACCATCCCGGCCGCTCCGGCACGGTGCGCCAAGGGCCGAAAACGGTGCTCGCGACCTTCGGTGCCCTACATCCCAGCGTGATCGCCGCCCTCGACCTCACCGGCCCCGCCGTCGCCTTCGAGATCGACCTCAACGCCATCCAGGAGCCCAAGCGCAAAAAGAAGGCGCTGCCTGACCTGCCCGCCTTCCAGCCGGTCAAGCGCGACTTCGCCTTCGTGGTCGACGCGGCCGTGGCGGCGGACACCCTGATCAGGGCCGCTCGTGGCGCCGAACGCACGCTGATTTCCGGTGTCGCGCTGTTCGACGTCTATGAGGGCGACAAGATGGAAGCGGGCAGGAAGTCGCTGGCGGTCGAGGTGACGTTCCAGCCGCGCGAGCAGACGCTGACGGATGCCGAGATTGAGGCGGCCTGTGCAAAGGTGGTTGCGGCAGTGACGAAGGCGACGGGGGCCAGCCTGCGCGGCTGACTCCCAGAAGGTTCAGCGCGGCCGCGTGTCGACGTTGAGGCTGACTGCGGCAGTCAGCAGGCCGCCGGCGGCGAGCAGCACATAGAGGGCGGTGAAGGCGGCCATGCCAGTGCCGATGGTGCCGCCGAGGGCAACGGCACCGGCGGCTCCGAGGGAGGCGCCGATCTGGCGGATGGCGGAATTGGCGGCGTTGCCAACTCCGAAGCGCTCGGGTCTGAGCCTCGCGACCGCCGCACCACTCAGCGCCGGCAAGACGAGACCGACGCTCATGCCACCCAGCAGCAGACCGGGCAACCATGTCCCGAGAAAATCAGGCGTCGGGCCGAGGCGCAGGGCAAACCAGAGATTGCTGAGCGCGTAGAGCACGCCGCCGCTGACCAGCAGCGGGCGGTGACCGAAACGGGCGGCGAAACGGCCGGCGACGATGGCCACGGGGATGACGGCCAGCGGCCCGGGGGTAACGGCGAAGCCGGTCGCGGTGAAGCTGTAGCCCCAAATGCCGGTGAGGAAGAGGAAGAAGCCCAGAAACATCATCGAGAATGTGGCGCCGAAGATCAGGGTGGCGGCGTTCACCCAGGCGTAGCTGGGTTCGGCGAACAACGTAAGGTCAAGGGCGGCGTCGGGGCGGCCGCGCGATTGGGCGATGAAGACAGCGAGTAACGCCAAGCCGGCGAGGCTGGTGCCGATAGCGCCGACCACCGGCCAGGCCGCGGCCTCGACGATGCCGAGCACAAGGGCACCCACGCCGAGGATGAGCAGGGCGATGCCCATGGCGTCCGGCGCGGTGGCCCGTTCGGCCCCGCGGGATTCCACGAGGCGGCGCCGGCCGCGCAGGAAGGCCCAGCCGCCGAGCGGCAGATTGACCAGGAACACCGATTGCCAGCCGGCGAGATCGACCAACCAGCCACCGATGCCGGGGCCGAAAGCGGCGGCAAGCGCGCCGACGGCGCCCCAAAGGCTGACCGCCACGGGACGCTTCGGCGCCGGGAAAGCCGCCAGGATGAGCGACAAGGAAGCCGGCGAAAGGAGCGCGGCGCCTAGGGCCTGCAGGATGCGGCCAGCGACAAGCCATAGCGGCCCAGGTGCGATGCCGCACAACAGAGAGGCGGTCAGGAACAAGCCAAGACCGGCAAGAAAGACGCGCCGCCGGCCGAGCGTGTCGGCCATGCGCCCGGCGGGCACCAGGAGGGCGGCATAGATGATGGTATAGGCGTTGATGGCCCAGGAGAGCATGGCCGGCGTGGTGGCGGGGAAGGCCGTGCGCAGCGCCGGGAAGGCGGCCAGGACAATCGTTCCGTCCAGCGAGACCAGGAAGACGGCCACCGCGGTGAGGCCAAAGATGGTCCACGGTGATTGCTGGGTGGCCGGGGGGGTCAAAGCCGCCGCCCGTCAAGGCGCTCGGGCAGCGATATTTTGAGCGCTCCCAAGGAAAGAGGGAAAGGCTCAGGGCCGGGATCGCATTGCGAGGGCATCGTCATGTCGAGGCCTTTTGGAAAAGTTGATATCAACGGAACTGGCGTCGCTCGGCCCCTCGTGTGGGGCATCAGGATAGGCGGGCAAGACGGTACCGGAGGTCATCCGTGCCGGTGATCGAGCCAAGATCATGGGACACTGATTGCTGCGTGACTTGCCACAGCGGAATGGCCGCGGCGAGCATGGTGTCGCCGGCCTCGGTGAGGTGAGCATTACGGCCGCGCAAATCATCGTCGGCAACCTCGACGACGACGAGGCCGCGGCGCCGAAGCGGCTTGAGCACGGCGGTGAGGGTGGTGCGATCCATGCCGAGGGTGGTGGCCAAGGCCTGGATCCCAACCGACTGCATGCCGGAAATAGCAGTGAGCACAGCAAACTGTCCGTTGCTGAGGTGGAGCGGGCGCAACGCCTCGTCGTAACGCCGCGCGATGACTCGGGCGGCGCGCTTCAGGGCGAGGCACCAGCACGCGCTTCCGATCGCGGCAGGGGTTGGATGGATCGTCATGTCCCGATATAGGTTTATATCAACCTTTTGGTCAAGCATCTGCCGCCATGAGCCTGATTGCGACCCGCCGGTGCATCCGTGGCTGACATTTCGTCCCAAACCGACTATGTCCCCAGCATGACCGACACGCCCCTCTCTCTCATCCGCAACTTCTCCATCATCGCGCATATCGATCACGGCAAGTCGACGCTCGCTGACCGTCTGATCCAGCACACCGGCGGCCTCTCCGCGCGCGAAATGACCGAGCAGGTGCTCGACAACATGGAACTCGAGAAGGAGCGCGGCATCACCATCAAGGCGCAGACCGTCCGGCTCGACTATCCGGCCAAGGACGGCAAGACCTATGTGCTGAACCTGATGGACACACCCGGCCATGTCGACTTCGCCTACGAAGTCAGCCGCAGCCTCGCGGCCTGCGAGGGCTCGCTGCTGGTGGTCGATGCCTCCCAGGGCGTCGAGGCGCAGACGCTGGCCAACGTCTATCAGGCGCTCGATGCCAAGCATGAGATCGTCCCCATCCTCAACAAGATCGACCTGCCCGCCGCCGAGCCGGACAAGGTCAAACAGCAGATCGAGGACGTGATCGGACTGGATGCGTCGGACGCGGTAATGATCTCTGCCAAGACCGGCCTGAACATCGAGGGCGTGCTCGAAGCCCTCGTCACCCGCCTGCCGCCGCCTACGGGGGACGGCGCGGCGCCGCTGAAGGCCCTGGTGGTCGACAGCTGGTATGACCAGTATCTCGGTGTGGTCATCCTCATCCGGGTCAAGGACGGCCATATCCGCAAGGGGCAGAAGATCCGCTTCATGGCGCGCGGCTCGGTCCACAACGTCGACCAGGTCGGCGTCTTCCGTCCGCGGCTGGAGGTGATGGAGGATCTCGGGCCGGGCGAGATGGGCTACATCACCGCGTCCATCAAGACAGTGGCGGACGTCTCGGTCGGCGACACCATCACCGATGACCGCGTCCCCGCCGCGGCCGCTTTGCCCGGCTTCAAGCCCTCCATCCCGGTCGTGTGGTGCGGCCTGTTCCCGGTCGACGCCGACGATTTCGAGAAGCTGCGCGACAGTCTGGCCAAGCTGCGCCTCAACGATGCCTCGTTCCACTACGAGGCCGAGACCTCGGCTGCTCTTGGCTTCGGCTTCCGTTGCGGCTTCCTCGGCCTGCTGCACCTCGAAATCATCCAGGAGCGCCTGAGCCGCGAATTCGATCTCGACCTCATCGCCACCGCCCCGTCGGTCGTCTACCGCCTCCACCTCACCTCGGGGGCAACCGAGGAGCTGCACAATCCGGCCGACATGCCTGATGTGATGAAGATCCAGTTCATTGAGGAACCCTGGATCAAAGCCACCATCATGGTGCCCGACGAGTATCTCGGCTCCATCCTCACCTTGTGCAGCGAGCGCCGCGGCCAGCAGGCCGATCTCACCTATGTCGGCAATCGTGCCATGGCGGTTTACAAAATTCCGCTCAACGAGGTGGTGTTCGACTTCTACGACCGCCTCAAATCCGTCAGTCGCGGCTACGCCAGCTTCGACTACCAGATGGATGGGTACCAGGAGAGCGACCTCGTGCGCATCTCCATCCTGGTCAACGCCGATCCCGTGGACGCGCTCTCGTTCATCGCCCACCGCAGCCAGGCCGATCGCCGCGGCCGCTCGATCTGCGAGAAGCTGAAGGACCTCATCCCGCGGCAGCTCTTTAAGATCGCCATTCAGGCGGCCATTGGCGGGCGGGTGGTGGCGCGCGAGACCATCGGCGCGCTGTCCAAGGACGTCACCGCCAAGTGCTACGGCGGCGACATCTCGCGCAAGCGCAAGCTGCTGGAGAAGCAGAAGGAGGGCAAGAAGCGGATGCGCCAGTTCGGCAAGGTGGAAATCCCGCAATCGGCGTTCCTCGCCGCCCTCAAGATGGACGCCTGACCATGAGCCACGCCGCCTATGTGACCGACTATCTCGCCCACAGCGTGGCGGCGATGAACGCTTTCGCAGCCGATGGCACGCTCCAGGCGACGTTGCTCCGCATGGCCGAGGTGACCACCGCCGCGATGCGCGCCGGCGGCAAGCTGCTCATTGCTGGCAATGGTGGCAGCGCCGCTGACGCGCAGCATATCGCCGGCGAATTTATCAGCCGTCTGATGTTCGACCACCCGCCGCTGCCTGCTATCGCGCTCACCACCGACACCTCGGCGCTGACCGCAACCGCAAACGACTATGGCTATGAGCAGGTGTTCGAGCGCCAGGTGATCGCCCTTGGCCGCCGCGGCGACGTATTCCTTGGCATCTCCACCTCCGGCAACTCGCCCAATGTGCTGCGCGCGCTCGCAGCCGCGCGGGCTCAGGGCCTCACCACGCTTGGGTTTGCCGGCAAGGGCGGCGGTAAGATGGCCGATCTGTGCGACCTGCTGCTCCCGGCGCCCTCGACCTGGACGCCGATCGTCCAGCAAATCCACATCACTGCGGCGCATATCTATTGTGCTGTCATTGAACGCGATATGTTTCCAAGAGCGTAGACGCAAGACAGGAAGGAATATTCCCTCTATTTTTGGAACAACACCGGAATTCACGAATACGTGAATTGTCTTACCGAGATCTGTTCATCCCAAGTTTGTTGCTCTCTGCAACAAGGGTCGAACTGAATGTCGGCAAATTTTACACTGTTCAACCTGCCGCTCGATGGCGAGGCTGCGACTCGTTGAAAACCAAGCCAATTCATTTTTGGCACAAGAATTGCTTTAGACATTCCATCGCCAGCGAGGGCGGCAGCCGCCGCCGGGCGCTCTTTTTACAGGAGGGGTGCATGAATAGGCTCTTGATCGTCGCCAACGACAACACGACGTCGCTGCGCATCGGCTTGGAGCTCGAACAGGGCGGCCTGTTCCATGCCACCATGACCTCAAACCTTACCGAGGCGGCTTCCCGCGGCACCAACGGCGCCGGGCAGTACGATGCCGTGCTCATCGTCGGCTCGCCGGCCACCCACAATCTTGCCGGCATGTGCGGCCGGGTGCGTCAGTTCTGGTCGAACTGCCCCATCGTCGTTCTGACCCACGCCGCTGACGAGGCCACCATCGTCACCACGCTCGACGCCGGCGCTGCCGACGTAATCCTTGCCCCGCACCGCAGCGCCGAACTGCGCGCCCGCCTCCAGGCCCATATCCGCGCCCACGCCAACAGTGCCGGCGTTTCATTCCAGATCGGCCCCTACCTTTTCCACCCCGCCACCCGCGTCCTTCGGCACGTGACCACGGGAGCCTCCCTGCGGCTGACCTACAAGGAAACCGAGGTGCTGAAATACCTCAACCGCAGCAACGGCCATGCCGTCGCCCGGTTGACTCTGCTGCGTGATGTGTGGGGCTACAAGGAAGGCGCTGACAGCTACACGGTGGAGTCCCACATCTACCGCCTGCGCCGCAAACTGGAGGCCGACCCGGCGCGCCCGCGCTTTCTCGTCAACGACGCTGGCGGCTACGCCCTCGTCTCCGCGCCGCCGCGTCCATGGCCGCCGGCCCGCGCCCAGGCCGGTATGCAACTCGCCGGCTGATCAGATCGCGTTACCGTGGGTGGCGTGATGGCGCGCGATCTCGTCGAGCAGCGCCCACACCTTGTCCGCATCCAGCCGGCGCGCCGGATCATTCACCAGGGCGTCGATTTCTTCGATCGTGCGGGCGTAGTCGCTCTCGGTCATGGTCGGGCGCTCCGGTGGCGGATGTTGCTCTCGACGCCGTTCAACGCCCCGAACATGGCCTCACCAAGGCGATCATGCGGATGAAACAATGGCCGTCGCCAGATCGGCCGACTTCGCCGCGGGATGACCGGGGTTGCGGAAGCGCAGTTCGCTTGAGCTTTCCGCCACCTCGAACATCTCCCGCCGTGAGGCGCAACTCACCGCCACCACGTGCCGGGCGGCCGGATCGGTGAGGAATTGCCGGGCGGCGCCCTCGATCTCGAGCTGCTCGCGCAGGTGCCGCCACTCCAACGCATCGGTGTCCTCCACCAGCATCGCCAAGATGCCGGGTCGGGTGCCGCTCAGCCGGGCCGGTGCGACTGCCGCCATGCGCCGGCCAATGGCGCCCGCCACCTCGTCCTCGCGCCCGGCGCGCGCCGCCAGCACACATACTCCGCCGCTGCCGGTCATCACCGCCAGATGCGCCTCGTGGCCGAACTCGCGGCGCAGCGAAGGCATAAGACCTGCCTCGCTGCTTTGACCGTCGCCGCCCTGCCCTTCGCTGCCCTGGCCCGCCAGCATGAGGGGTTCCAGCCGTAGGATCGCCGCCTCGTCCTGGTCCGCCCGCGCTCGCCCGGCCAACAGCCCGCGCACCCGGCCCTGCAGCGCGGCGAGGCTGTCGGTCTCAGGCCGCAGGCCTTGGTTGAGTGTCAGCTTCAGCAGGTAGCGGCCGGGTCGGCTGGCGAGCCAGGTGCGCAAGTCGGGGTCGATGGCTTCGATGAGCTTCGCCCAGGCGCCACGCTGGACATCCCGCCCCTCTTCGGCCGAGATGACGTCGCAGACAATCTCCGCCACACTGCCGCCCCGGGCGATCAGCAGATCGAACGGTGCACCCTCGGCAAATCCGTCGAAACGCACCTGGAACCCGCGCGCGCGGTGCTGCGCCGCCACGCGCAGCAGGTGAAAGAGCCCGACCAGCGTGCCATCGCCGCTCAGCGCCGCGGTGAACGCCTCGATCATACGGACCTGACCGGCTACCCCAAGCCCGCCATGCAGCGCGACAGCATCGGCCGCCAATATCCCAACGCTGCGTTCCACTGGTCCCATCGGCAGCCCTTGCCGCAGCCGCTCCAGCGCCCCTTCCACCGCATGGCGTTGCGCCACCGCGCGCGCCACCCGCTCGCTGCCGCCGGCCATCCGGCGTAGGTCCGACAGCCGCGCGAGCCATGGCTGCGCACCGATCAGACCGATCAACGCCGTCGCCGCACGACCGTGTTCGAGAGTCCGCATGACCATTCATTCCCGTTCTGCCGGCGGGCTTATAGCAGACCGCAGCGGTCCTGTTAATTGCCCCGGATCGGGGCTGCGCGGGCGGCCGGCCGCGAGGGTCTGCGATGGAGTGGTATCATTCAGTTGCGCGGCAGTGTCGCCCGGGTCGGGGCGTCCGGGTTCTGGGCCCGGTGCCGCAGCAGGTGATCCGCCAGTACCAACGCCAGCATCGCCTCGCCCACCGGGACCGCGCGGATGCCGACGCAGGGATCATGCCGCCCTTTGGTCATGACCTCGACATCGTGGCCATCGCGATCAACGCTGGCGCGCGGCGTCAGGATGGAGCTGGTCGGCTTGACCGCAAAGCGAGCCACGATCGGCTGGCCGGTCGAAATCCCGCCCAGAATGCCGCCGGCATGGTTGGAACCGAACGCCACCGCCCCCTCCGCCATGTGCATTTCGTCGGCATTGGCCTCGCCCGACAATGCGGCGGCCCCAAACCCGTCGCCGATCTCGACCCCCTTGACCGCGTTGATCCCCATCAGCGCGGCCGCGATATCCGCGTCGAGCTTGCCGTATATCGGCGCACCGAGCCCAGGCACCACCCCCTCGGCCACCACCTCAATCACCGCGCCGCAGGACGAGCCCGCCTTGCGGATCGCTCCGAGGTAACCTTCCCACTGTGCGGCCGCCTCCGGATCGGGGCAGAAGAACGGATTGCGCTCGACTTCCGCCCAGTCCCAGCGCGCCCGGTCGATGGCGTGCGGCCCCATCTGAACCAGTGCACCACGGATCCGTACGCCCGCCAGCACCTTGCGCGCGATCGCGCCACCGGCCACGCGCATCGCGGTCTCGCGTGCCGAGGACCGACCGCCACCGCGATAGTCGCGGATACCGTATTTCAGCTCGTAGGCGAGATCGGCATGGCCAGGCCGCATTCGGGTGGCAATCTCGCCGTAGTCGCGCGAACGCTGGTCCACGTTGTCGATCACCATGGCGATCGGCGTGCCGGTGGTCATCCCCTCGAACACACCGGACAGGATGCGCACCGCGTCCGGCTCCTGCCGCTGCGTCGTGAACCTGGACTGCCCGGGCCGCCGCAGGTCGAGCCACGGCTGGATGTCGGCCTCAGTGAGGGCGATCCGCGGCGGGCAGCCATCGATCACGCAGCCGATCGCCGGCCCATGGCTCTCGCCCCAGGTGGTCAGCCGGAACAGCCGGCCGAAACTGTTATGCGACATGATTATTCGCTGGCCGGCGAGATGTCCGGCGCATCCGGGTTCTTCATGCCGACGGAGTGGTAGCCGCTGTCGACGTGATGGACCTCGCCGGTCACGCCCGAGCCGAGTTCGGAGAGCAGATAGACCCCGGCGCCGCCGACATCGCCGATCGTGGTGTTGCGCCGCAGCGGCGCGTTGTACTCGTTCCACTTCAGGATGTAGCGGAAATCCCCGATCCCCGAGGCGGCCAGTGTCTTGATCGGCCCGGCAGAGATCGCGTTCACCCGGATGTCGCGCGGCCCCAGATCGGCGGCCAGATAGCGCACGGACGCCTCGAGCGCGGCCTTCGCCACCCCCATCACGTTGTAGTGCGGGATCACCCGCTCGGCGCCGAGATAGGTCAGCGTCAGCATCGCGCCGCCATCCGGCATCAACTCGGCCGCGCGGCGCGCCACGTCGGTGAAGCTGAAGCAGGAGATGTCCATCGCCTGGAGGAAAGCGGACCGCGGCGTGTCCATGTAGCGGCCGCGGAGGTATTGCTTGTCCGCGAAGCCGATGGCGTGGACCAGGAAGTCGATGCGTCCCCAGGCGGCCTTCACGGCGGCGAAGGCGGCATCCATGCTGGCATCGTCGGCGACATCGCACGGGGTCAGCAGCGTCGAGCCGACGGATGCCGCGAGCGGCCGTACCCGGCGCTCCAGCGCATCGCCGAGATAGGTGAAGCCGAGTTCGGCGCCCTGCGCGGCGCAGGCGGCGGCGATGCCCCAGGCCAGCGAGCGGTCATTGGCAACGCCCATGATCAAGCCGCGCTTGCCCGCGAGCAGGGTGCCCTTGGCGATGGGACGGTCGGTCTCAGGATCGGACATGCGCATTCATTCCCAACAGGGTGGACGTGTTGTGGCGGTTGGGTGGTGACATAGGCAGGCCCCCTCCGGCAAGAGGCGGCGCTATCGGCCGAGTCCGAGCCGCCGCACGGTACCGAAATTGGCACGGTGATGCGCCGATGGGCCGAACTGGTGCAATGCCGCCCGGTGCGTGGCGGTGCCGTATCCCGCATTGCACTCCCAACCGTAGCCCGGATACCGCACCGCGAGTCGCGCCATCAGCCGGTCACGCAGCACCTTGGCGACGATAGACGCGGCCGAAATCGCCGGCTCGCTGCCGTCGCCGCCGACGATACAGCGGGTCGGACAACCCAGGCGCGGATCGGTATTGCCGTCGACCAAGGCGAGATCTGGCACGGCGAGCCGCCCCAGCGCGCGGCGCATGGCCAGCAGACTGGCCTGGAGGATGTTGATGCGGGCGATCTCCTCCACCGAGGCGGCGCCCATGCCGATCTCGGCACCGCTGGCGTGCAGGGCGGCGTAGGCGGCTTCGCGGGCCGCCGCCGAAAGCTTTTTCGAGTCGTGCAGTAACGCGGCGAGGCCATGTGGCAAGGGGTCGGGCAGTACCACGGCGGCGGCCAGGACTGGCCCGGCGAGCGGCCCGCGGCCGACTTCGTCGAGACCCGCGACCCGCATGCTCAGGGAATGTCCTTCACCCCGGGATTGAACAGCGCCATGCCGCCGATCGTGAAAGCGCCGATCGCCGCCTGCGCCTCGGCGCCGGCCAGCCATTCCGCCAGCTTGTGCGCTGCGGCCATACGGCCTGCGGGTTGCCGTCCGGGGGCCAGTTCGATCACCCGATAGCGATTGAGCAGCCGGGGGTCGCCATGGACCTGCTCCACGAGATCGCGCCGGTTGGCGAAGGACAACCAGGTGCCGCGATCCGTGAGGGTGACGCCATCGGTCGCCGCCGCCACGTTGAGGGCTGCACCCATGCCGCCGCCGATATCCTTGTACCAGGATGCGCCGGCCGGGTTGATCCCGGCTTCGCGCCAGAGCCGCTTCTCCAGCGCATCAGTGCCGCTCTTGTCGCCGCGCGAGATGAACGGGGCCTTGTTCTCTGCGACCTTGTGCAGCGCCACCACGGCGTCTGCCAGTCCACCGAGGCGGGCGGGATCGCTCTTTGGGCCGACCAGGATGAAATCATTCCAGGCGATCTCGACCCGCTTCACTCCATGCCCGGCGGCCATGAAGGCAGCCTCGGCCTCCGGGTCGTGCACCAGCACGAGATCGGCGTCGCCCCGCGCCGCGGTGGCCAGCGCCTGCCCGGTGCCCTGCGCCAGCACCTGCACCGCAATGCCGGTCCGCGCCGTGAAGAGCGGCAGGATGCGGGCCAGCAGCCCCGAATTGTCGAGCGAGGTGGTGGAGGCCAGCACCACCGTCTCCGCACGCGCGACCCCCGCCGTCAGCAGCAGCAGGATCGCCAGGAATGCCCTCATTGCCGTTCTCCTCCGATGATGAGCACCACCGCGCTCGCGGTGATACTGATGCCCACAAGAACCAGTCCAAGCGCCAGAGCGAGATCGAAATTGCCTTTGCCTGTCTCCAGCGTGATCGTCGTGGTCATGGTGCGGGTGACGCCGGCGATGTTGCCGCCGACGATCAGCACGGCGCCGACCTCGGAGACGGTCCGGCCGAAGCCAGCCAGCAGCGCGGTGGCGATGCCGCCCTTGGCCATACGCATCAGATGCGGCAGCGCGCGCAAGCGGGATGCGCCCGAGGCCTGCAAGGCGCGGCCGTAGTCATGCCAGCGCGCCTCGATTGCCCGGTGTGCCAGGGCCGCGATGATCGGGGTGGCGAGCACGGTCTGGGCCAGCACCATCGCCTCCGGGGTGTAGAGCCAGCCGAGTCCGCCGAATGCGCCACCGCGCGAGAGCAGCAGATAGAGCACGAGACCGACCACCACCGGCGGCAGGCCGAGCAGAGAATGCACCATGACCAGCACCAGAGGCCGCCCGGGCCAGCGCCCCAGCGCCAGGATCGCGGCGAGCGGCAGGCCCAGCACGGTGGCGCAAGCGGTGGCCGAAAGGCTGACGGCAAGCGAGCGCAGCACGATCGGCAGGAATTCACCCATCACGGCCTCATTGGCCGATCAGCGACTGGCTGCGCACCAGGCGGGCATAGAGCCCGTCCAGCGCCAGCAGGTCGGCGTGGCTGCCTTGCTCCACCGCCCGCCCCTCGGCCATCACCACCACGAGGTCCGCGTCCCGCACGGTGGATAGGCGATGGGCGACGACGATGGTGGTGCGGCCGCGGCGCAGCGTGGCGAGCGCCTGCTGGACCAGTTGTTCGCTCTCGGCGTCGAGCGCGCTGGTGGCCTCGTCAAGCAGCAGGATGCGGGGGTTGCGCAGCAGCGCGCGGGCGAGCGCGACGCGCTGGCGCTGGCCGCCGGACAGCCGCCCGCCGCCGGGACCGACCATCGTCGCGTAGCCCTGCGGCAAGGCAGCGATAAAGCCGTGCGCGGCGGCGGCTTGCGCGGCGGCCTCGATCGCGGCCTCCTCAGCGCCGGGACGTCCCATGGCGATATTGGCGGCCACGGTATCATCGAACAGTAGCGTATCCTGCCCGACATAGGCGATGGCGTCGCGCAGGCTGGCGAGCCGGAGGCGGCGGACATCGGCGCCGTCGATCCGGATCGCGCCGGTGGCGGCCTCGTGCAGGCGCGGGATCAGCGCTAGCGCCGTCGATTTGCCGGCCCCAGACGGCCCCACCAGGGCAATGGTGTGACCGGGCTCGGCGGTGAAGCTCAGGGCATCCAGCCCGACCCGACCGTCCGGGTAGATGAAGCCGACCTGATCAAAGGCCACCCGGCCCCGGCCTGGCGGCAGTTCGGTGGCGTCAGACGCCTCGACGATCCGCGGCCGCTCGTCGATCACGGCGAAGCAGCGTATCAGGCCAGCAAGCCCCTCCTGCACGGCGGAATTGAGGTTGCCCAGCGCCCGCAGCGGCTGCGCAGCCAGGCCCAGCGCCGCGACAAATCCGGCGAAATCCTCGAACTGCGCCGTCCCCACCGCGGCACGCCAGCCGGCGAAGCCGATGGTGGCCGCGATCGCCACGCCGGCGACCACCTCCAGCATCGGATCGAGCCGCGCCCGCCCGCGGATCATCCGGATCAGCGATCGGTAGAGTTCCTGGAACCCGGCCCGGGCGCGGGTGATCTCCTGCGCCTCCAGCCTGTAGGCCCGCACGGTGCGGGCCTGGGAAAAGCTTTCGTTCAGCATCACCGCCGTCTCGCCCGTCGTCACCTGCATGCGCCCCGAGGCCCGGCGCAAGCGCTGACCGATGCGATGGACCGGCAAGGCGGCGACGGGGAAAAGCACCAGGGCGATGAGGCTCAGTTCCCAGTCGATCCACAACATCGAGCCGACGAGTCCGATCACCGAGACGACATTGCCGAGACCGTTGACCACGCGGATCAGCGCCTCGCGGATGGTCACCGTATCGGTGGTGAAGCGCTGGGTCAGGATGGCGGCCGCCTCGCGCTCCACCCGGGCGAGATCGCCGCGCACCAGATGCGCGAACATCTCGACCTGCAGGTCACGGATCACCCGCATCGCAACGTCCTGCACCAGCACCGCCTGCGCGTACCAAACCACCGCGCGGACGCTGGTGACGAGCAGCACCAAGAGCGGCACCTGATAGAGAATACGCTTGTCCTTGCCGGTAAACATGGCGATGGCGTGCTGGATCACCAGCGGATACGCGGCCTGCGCCGCGGCCAGCAGCACCGTCAGGACCGCAACCAGCACCAGCAGCGCGCGGTAGCGCAGCACATGAGCGCGCCACAGGCGCGACAGCATCGGACGGACGGACGCGGGAGAGATGGCGGAACCCATGGCGGGGCGTGTATCAGCAGCCATGGCCTCCGACAAATCCACCCGCCGCATCGCCGTCTACGTCGACCTCGATCTGGTCGGGGACGCGCTCATCAAGCTGCCGATGGTGCGCGCCCTGCGCCGCGCCTACCCGGGCGCCGAGATCATCTGGATCGCGGGGCAGGGTCCGAGCGCCTTCGCCGATCTCCTTGCCCCACTGGTCGAGGGCTTGCTCGACCGCGTGATCGCGCGGGCCGGCACTGGCGCTGAGCTGCGTCGTGCCCTGGGGCCGCAGCCGCTTGATCTGCTGATCGACACTCAGAGCACACTGGTCATTGCGCGCGCACTCAGGCGCCTGGGTGCCCGCCGCTTCGTCACCGCGGCCGCCTGTGGCCTGCCGGGCTGGCCACCGCAGTTCGCGCTGAACCCACCGCGCCATCTCGTCCGCCGCCTGCTCGCGCTGGTGCAGCGGGCCACCGGAGTCGCGCCGCAGACCGACGTGCCGCTGCGCCTGCCGCTGGCGATTGAGTCCCGCGCCGCCACCCTGCTGCCGCCTGGTTCGGACTACGTCGCCCAGGTCCTCGGCGCCGGGGGGCGGCACAAGGCCTGGCCGGAAGCCCATCATGTCGTCCTCGCGCAGGCCCTGCTCGCCGAGCGCCGTGTGCCGGTGCTGATTCTCGGTCCGGACGAGCGCGACCGGCATGCCCCGCTCGCTGCCGCCCTCCCGGGCGCACGATTCCCGTTGCAGGAGGCCGGCGACGCGCCGCCGGCGCTCACCATCGCCCTTGCCGCCCGCTGCGCCGCTGCCGTCGCCGCCGATTGCGGTGGGGGGCATATGATGGCGACCGCCGGCATACCACTGGTCTCGCTGTTCGGACCCACCGACCCTGCCAAATTTGCGCCCTGGGCACCGGTCTCCCGAATCCTGCGCACGCAGGATTTCATCGGCCCCGACCGGGATACGTCCGACATGGCCAGCATCCCGCCTGCCGCCGTCCACGCCGTCCTGCGTGAAATCGCCAGCCCGAGAGGACCTGTCCCATGAGCCCGCTTCCGCCCTCGGTTCTCCCGGCGGGGATCCGCGCCCGTATTCTGGCCGGCATCAATGGCCTGGATATCCATATCCTTGAGGCGGGCGACCCCTCCCACCCCTGCCTGCTGCTGCTGCACGGCTTCCCCGAGCTTGCCTACTCCTGGCGCAAGGTGATGGGTCCACTGGCCGCGCTTGGCTACCACGTCGTCGCTCCCGACCAGCGCGGCTATGGCCGCACCACGGGCTGGGATGATCGCTACGCGGCGGACCTCGCCCCGTTCCGCCTTTTCAATCTGGTGCGCGACCAGCTCGGGCTGCTGCAAGCACTCGGGAAGAGCCGGGTCGCGGCGGTGATCGGCCATGATTTCGGTTCCCCCGTCGCCGCCTGGTGCGCCCTGCTCCGCCCCGATGTCTTCCGCGCCGTCGCGCTGATGAGCGCTCCCTTCGCAGGCCCGCCCGCGATCGGCCGGCCAGTCCCCGTGCGCGACGTGCACGCCGAGCTCGCCGCCCTGCCGCGCCCACGCAAGCACTACCAGTGGTACTACTCGACCCCGGAGGCCAACGCCGACATGGTCGGGGCGCCGCAGGGCCTATCTGCCTTCCTCCGCGCCTACTACCACCATAAGAGCGCGGACTGGCCGGGCAACCGTCCTCGCCGCCTGTCCGGATGGACTGCCGAGGCGCTCGCGGCGCTGCCGACCTACTACGTGATGGACCTGCACGCGACGATGGCCGCCACCGTTGCCGAGGAGATGCCGGCCGCCGCCGCCATTGCCGCCAACCGCTGGCTGCCCGAGGCCGATCTCGCGGTGTACGCCGCCGAATATGCGCGCACCGGCTTCCAGGGCGGATTGCAATGGTACCGCTGCCGCACCACCGGGCGTTTCGAGGCGGAACTTGAACTGTTTTCCGGCCGCGGCATCGAGGTGCCGTCCTGCTTCATCGCGGGTGCGGCGGACTGGGGGATCGAGCAAAGCCCCGGGGCGCTGGAGGCGATGCAGGGCAGCGGCTGTCGCGCCATGCGCTTCGTGGAAATGGTCGGGGGCGCCGGCCACTGGGTGCAGCAGGAACAGCCCGAAGCCGTGATCGCCGCCCTCGGTCGCTTCCTCGGCAGCTCCTGACCGGTCCAATTACACCTGATCGAGATGAAGGCTGTAGCCCTGCCCGCGGATCGACTGGATCAACCGCCGCCCATCGTCGCCGTCGGCGAGCTTGCGGCGGAGCGCGAAGATGATCTGGTCGATCGCCCGATCCTCGAAGTTCATCGGCCGCCGCAGCGCCACCTCGAACAACCGCTCCCGCGCCACCGCCGCCCCGTTGGCATCAACCAATTGCTCCAGCACGGTGAACTCCGCCGCCGTGATATGGATGGCCTCGCCGTCGGCCGAAATGGCTTGCCGCCGCACCAGGTCAACCTGGGCGCGGCCGATCCTCATCGCCGGCCGCGGCCTCGGCTTTGCCGACACCGCCGCCTCCTCCGGCACCTCCGCCTCCACTGCCGGCGCATGGCGCGACCCGGCGCGGCGATGTACCGCATGGATGCGGGCGATCAGCTCGCGGACGCTCGGCGGCTTGGTCACATAATCATCCGCCCCCAGTTCCAGCGCCGCCACTCGGTCCGCCTCCTCGGTATGGCCGGACACGACAATGATCCCGCAATCGCCCTTCGCCACCAGCCAGCGGATCAATGACAGCCCGCTGGTATCGGGCAAGCCGAGGTCAACCAGCGCGACATGGGGGTCAAACCGGGTCTTGAGCTCGATCGCGGCCGCCCCGGTCGCCGCCCATGCCGTTTCCATCCCATCGCGCTCGACCACGACCTTCAGCGCCTGTGCGATCTCGGGCTGATCCTCAATAATGAGCACCCGCAGCCGCAACAGGGCATCGAACTCGGTGCTCTCGTTAACCATTGGGAACCAATATGAAACTTTTCGATTTCTAGCTATCCAACTTACCACCGCCGTGGCATCGCGCTCAAGGCGCAAGATCGCATGGCACCGGGACTGTCAGGTGATGTCAGATCACTCGACACTTCATAAGCTTTCCTGACTGGGGTCCGCCGCCGCTGCCCGTATAAAATCCGCTGCGGACCATCGTGCACGAAGAGATGGTCCGGGAATGGAGTGGGTACGATGTCGATGGCAGTCGCAAGCTACTTCTGGACCAGCAACGCCACAATCGGCAGTTGGGGCTCTCCCAGCGAGGACGTGTGCCGCGAGATCCGCCACAAATCGGAAGGCGGCCTGGCCGGCTGGGTGCACCGCAACCTCCCCTTTGCCAAACGGGCCGGACGCGGCGCGGATGCGGCGCCGGTCTGGGTCAACGTCGCTCGCGTCTATGCCACTGTTTGGCCAGTACGGCGCAGCCCCGCCACCACGCTCTACCGCTGCCGGGTGTGGGATGGGGTGCGCGCGTCGGAGGCCTTCCTGATCAACGCCCCGCATCGCTTCGCTTCGAGTGACCAGGTGGTCATCCTCGCAGTCCTTGCCGCCGCGGACGACATCGCCCGCGATATCCTGGCCACCGCCGCACGACATGGCGTTGAAGTTGAGTTCAACGAGGACAAGGTGCCGGCCGAAATCATCGGCGCGGCCCTCGACCTGCTCTCCACCACCGATGTCAACCATCCCGCGCCGGGCCGGCTGGAGGTGCTCGGAGTTGCTGTCGAGCTGCACTGAGCCGCCCCCGTGATGGGGGGCGCTGCTCGACCTTGCCACACCGCGTTGCCACACGGATGGATTCGCTTGTAGTGTATGACACTGGTGAAGGTGTCGTTAATCATGCGCCAAATCCGTGCCGGGCGGGCCTGATATGGCAGAGGCAGGCCACCGCGCATGGCGTCAACGCCTCGCCATCGCCGCCGTCATCCTGGTACTCGCGTTTGCCACCGTCGCCGTCGCCTACGCGGCCTTCAAATCCCTCGCCCACGATCTCGGCCACGCCGCCCGCCAGGACCTCATCGCCAGTCTGAGCCTGCGCAGCGAACAGATCGAGGGCACCCTCGCCGAGCACAAAAGGTCGGCCGCGCTCTTCGCCACGCGCGGCTCGGTGCAGTTGCAACTCGACCCTGACAGCACCGAGGACGCCCGGGCCACGTCCCGTACGATCACCGAGCACACGATCGCGGACTTCAAGCGGCTCTTTCAATACGACAACATCATTCTCCTCGACACCGAGATGCATCCCGTGACCGGCGTCGGCCAGGCGCTGACGCATAGGGCCGAGATCACGGGTGTCGGCCAGGCCCTGGTGACCGGCGAGATCCAACTCATCGACCTCCATATCGAGACCAACCAGCGCGCCTCCTTTGGCATCGCCGTGCCGGTGCGTCCGCGTCATCGCCCGGGCGCCGCCCCGATCGGCGTCGCCTATCTCGAACTCGGCACCGCCGGCCCGACAAGCGCTTTGGTCAATCCCTGGGCATCGTCACATGGGTCTCTCGAACTGGCGTTGCTTCGCCGCAACGGCCTTTCCGTCGACATCATGTCCCTGGCGAGAGATCGCGGCAATCCGCTCTGGCGGGTGAGTTCGCTCTCGCTGCAAGCTACCACCCACGTGGCGGTGGCCGCCCTGCTCGATCCATCCGGCGAGCTGCTCGAAGCCGTTGACGAGCATAACCATCCCGTCATCGCCGTCGCTGCCGCCGTCACTGGCACGCCCTGGGTGCTGCTCGCCAAGATCGACCGTGCCGAGATCGACGCCCCGGTGCGCCAGCTCGGCCGCAACATCGCCGCCCTCGTCGGTGGGCTGCTCGGCGTCCTGTTCCTGTTCGGCGTCCTGCTCTGGCGCGACGACCACCACCGCCACATCCTCGCCGAGGCGATGCTCGCCCGGCGCTACGCCTCGGCAATCAGCGGCATGCAGGATGGCTTCCTGCGCATCGACCCGACCGGCTGCATCGTCGATGCCAACGAGGCCGTCACGGTGATGACCGGCTACAGCCGCGACGAACTGCTGGCCCTCTCCCTCGCCGACCTCGCGGCGCCCG
Organism: uncultured Rhodospirillales bacterium; assembly: GCA_903928895.1. Lineage (GTDB taxonomy): Bacteria > Pseudomonadota > Alphaproteobacteria > Acetobacterales > Acetobacteraceae > CAIYPH01. The sequence goes on from CAIYSR010000139.1 coordinate 61,668, forward strand.
GCACCGTTATCAGCGAGGCAGTTGGCCCAGGCACGCGCCGGTTCCAAACCACCTGGGCGACACGCGCCGGGAGGTTGATCGACATCGATGGGAGCGGCACCTTTGTCAGTGAAGGCGCAGCCGGCCACACCTACATCATTGCCCGAGATATCACGGTCCAGCTCACCGAACAGCGCCGCCTGGAGCGGCTCAACCGCTTTCACGGCCTCATCAACCACATCTACCAGATCATCCAGCGGCTGACCGATCCGCAGGAGATCCTCCGCGAAATCTGCACTGACCTTGTGGTCAGCAGCCGTATCGCCCTGGTCTGGGCCGGTTGGGTCGACCATGCCGCCGGCCGGGTCGTCCCGATCGCCGCCAGCGGGGTCGCGAGCGACTATATCCGCGACCTGGAAATCACCCTCGACCCGTCGCTGCCGACCAGCCACGGGCCGACCGGTCGCGCCGTGCTGGAAGGCCGTATCGTCGTCTCCCAGTTCATGCGACAGGATCCGGATACGGCGCCTTGGCGCGCCAAGGCGGAACCCTGGGGCTTCGGTTCGGTGATCTGCATGCCCATCGTGGTCAACGGCCAACCCATCGCGGTGCTGTCGATCTACAGCTCCGAAACCGGACATTTCGACGACCAGGTGCTCGATCTGTTCCGCGGCATGGGCGAGACCATCTCGGTGGCCATCGAAGCTGCCGAGGGCCGCCGCGCCGCCGAGCGGCTTGAGCGCCTGCACGCGACCAATGAGGAGCGGCTGCGTCGCATCCTTCAGGCCTTGCCGGTGCCGATGATGGTCCACTCGGCCCGGAGCGATGAAATCCGCAGCGTCAACGCCGCGTTCGAGGCTCTTTTCGGCTACGACCCGGCCCGTACTCTTACGGTATCCCGCTGGCTCGACGAGGCTTGCATCGACGCCGACGAGCGTGCCCTTTATCGCGAGCTGCGGGCTCCGAGCATCGCCCGCGCCGATGCCGGTGGCGCCCCCGTGCGCCTGCCCGAGCTCCGCCTGCGCGGGCGTGACGGCACGGAGCGCGTCGTGCTGCCCCATCTCTCACGGGCAGATGACGAGGAACTGCTCGCCTGGACGGACATCACCGAGACCCGCGCACAGCAGCAGGCCCTGCGCCGACGCGAGGACATCTACACCGCTATCGTCGATCGGAGCATCGATTCGATCGCCCTCATCCGCGCCGCTGACGGTACTTTCGCCGAATTCAACACCGCCGCCCACACCTCGCTCGGCTATACCCGCGCCGAGTTCGCTGCCCTGCGGGTTCGCGACATCGATCCGGACTTCAACGACTCCTACATCGCCCGCCACGTTGCGGCACTGCCCCCCGGGGGTGGCACCGTGTTCGAGCGGGTCAACCGCCGGCGCGACGGCGCCCTGCGCGATGTCCGCCTCAGCCTGAGCCGGATCACCGTCGGTGACGAAGACTATTTCGCCGTCATCTGGTCCGACATCACCGAGGACCGCCGACGCGTGCGCGCTGCCGCCGCGGAAGGTGAAAAGCACCGCATCCTGTTCGACAGCGCGGCCGACGGCATTGCCGTGGTCGGCGCCGACGCGCGCATCGTCGAGGCCAATCCCGCCATGCTGGCGATGGCCGGCGCCACGGCAGACCAGTTCATCGGCACTCTGACGTGGCAATGGAGTGCCAACACCGAGGAACACGCACGGTGGCAGAGCGCGCATGACAACCTCCGCCTCGGCATCCGTGTGAACCATCGCCTGCGCCGCCAGGACGGCACCGAGTTCGAGGCCGAGCTGATGTGGAACAAGGCCGAGTTCGACGGCGAAACCCTCTACTATGTCACCGTCACGATATCACCGACCGGCTCCGCGCCGAGCAGGAGCTGCGCCGCGCCGAGCGCCTCACCGTCATCGGCCAGCTCACCGGCGGTATCGCGCACGACTTCAACAACCTGCTCACCGTGATCTCCCTCAACCTTGAAATCGTCGTGGCCGATCTCGACGACGCCAATCCCCTCAAGCCTCTGCTCACCGCCGCGCTCAAGGCGGCCTATCGCGGCGGCGATCTCAACAGCCAGTTGCTCTCCTTCGCCCGCCGCCAGTCGTTGCGCCCGGTCTCGACCGACCTCGACAGTTTCCTTGCCCCGATCCAGGCCATGGCCGGCCGCGCGGTCGGCGAGCGCTACGCCATCGAATACACCCGCCACGGCGCGCTGCGGCCCTGCCGGATCGACCAGGCCAAGCTCGAGAGTGCCATGCTCAACCTGGTGGTCAATGCGCGCGACGCGATGCCGAACGGCGGCAGGATCCAGATCGAGACTGCGCTCGTGCCGGTCGATGCCACGACCCCAGGCGTACCGGACGGGGTCATCGCAGGCGACTACGTTATGATCGCGGTGCGCGACCACGGCACCGGCATGACTCCCGAAGTGCGCGACCGCGCCTTCGAGCCGTTCTTCACCACCAAGGGGGTGGGCATGGGCACCGGGCTCGGCCTGTCCACGGTGATGGGCTTCGTCAATCAGTCCGGCGGCTTCATCGCCGTCGACACCGCGGTCGGCGCCGGCACCGCCATCAAGATATACCTCCCTGCCGAGGCTGTCTCGGCCGAGGCGGCTGGCGCGGCCGATCCGGCAGCCTGGCGTCCGGGCCTCTTGCGCACGCTGCTCGTGGAGGACCAGACCGATGTGCGCGAGGCGGCCGTGCAGCTTTGCCAGCAGGTCGGCCTTGATGTCATCGCCGTCAACGGCGCCGATGCCGCGCTTGCGGTGCTGCGCGGCGACCCGGATATCACTCTGCTGTTCACCGATGTGGTGATGCCGGGAACGCTGAGCGGTCTCGAACTTGGGGAAGCCGCGCTGCGCCTGCGTCCGAATCTGCGGGTGCTCTACGCCTCGGGCTATTCGGAACCGGTGGTCACGCTTGATCCGGATGGTCGCTCGGAATTCATCGCCAAGCCGTACCGCCGCGAGCATCTACTCGCCGCCTTGCATCGTCTGTTCGCCGTCGCCGTGCCGCAGGACGCTGAGACGCTGAGACGCTGAGACGCTGAGACGCTGATACGCTGATACGCTGATACCAATCTGCGCAAAGGCTGACTCTTCCAGCCTTTGCGCAGATTGGTATCGCGCGCCGGGTTGGCGGGCGGCGGCGTCCGTTGCGCGCTTTCGCGCGACGCGCCAAAAGAGACTCCCACCGGCCACCGTTGACCCATTCTTCATGGGTCAATCTCTACGGCGGTTGGTATGAGACGCCGGGCGTGCGCGCTCCACGGGAAACTCAGAGCGCGCGCCGCCGCCGCATCATTGACAGGCGAGGCACTCCTCGTAGTCGGTGCTGTTGGCGGCCGCCACCAGCGGCAGCTTGCCCTGGTCGTTGGCGAGCGGGATACCGGTGAATTCGAGCGGCCGCACCGCCTTCTCACTGACGTTGTCGGCCCGCTGGATCGACAGGCTGCGGCAATAGTACAGCGACTTCACGCCCTTCTTCCACGCCATCATGTGGATCTGGTGGAGGTCACGCTTGTGCACGTTGGCGGGCAGGAAGATGTTCACCGACTGGCTCTGGCAGATATGGGGCGAACGGTCGGCAGCATGTTCGATCACCCAGCGCTGGTCGAGTTCGAACGCCGTCTTGTAGACGGCCTTCTCCGCTTCGCTCAGAAAGTCGAGATTCTGCACGCTGCCCTTGTTGAGTGTGATCGACGACCACACTGCGTCGTTGTCCTGTCCCTTTTCAGCCAGCAGTTTCTGCAAATGCCGATTGCGCACGGTATGACTGCCCGACAGCGTCTTCTGCAAAAACACGTTGGCGGCGATCGGCTCGATGCCCGGGCTGGAATTGCCGGCGATGATCGAGATCGACGCAGTCGGCGCGATCGCCATCTTGTGTGAGAAGCGTTCCATCACCCCGTATTCAGCCGCATCCGGGCAGGCCCCGCGCTCCTCCGCCAGCACCCGGCTTGCGTTGTTGGCCTGGGCGCGGATGTGCTTGAACATCTTGATGTTCCACACCTTGGCGATCACGCTCTCGAACGGAACGCTGAGCGATTGCAGGAAGGAGTGGAACCCCATCACGCCGAGCCCGACCGAACGCTCACGCATCGCCGAATAGCGCGCCCGCTCCATGCCGTCCGGCGCATTGTCGATGAAGTCCTGCAACACGTTGTCGAGGAAGCGCATGACGTCGGGGATGAAGTTGACGTCGTCCTTCCATTCGAACCACGATTCGAGGTTGAGCGAGGACAGGCAGCACACCGCGGTGCGTTGCTTGCCGTGCTGGTCGATCCCGGTGGGCAGGGTGATTTCGGCGCAGAGATTGGACGTCCGCACCTCGAGCCCCGCGAGCTTGTGATGTTCCGGCCGCGCGCGGTTCACGTGGTCAGAAAAGATCAGGTAGGGCTCGCCTGTCTCGATCCGCGCCGTCAGGATCCGTATCCACAGTGCCCGCGCATTGATCTTGCGAACGATGGCACCATCCTTGGGCGAGGTCAGCGCCCATTCCTCGTCGGCTTCCACCGCGCGCATGAAAGCGTCGGGGATGAGGATGCCGTGGTGCAGGTTCAACGCCTTGCGGTTCGGATCGCCCCCCGTCGGGCGCCGCATCTCGACGAACTCCTCGATCTCCGGATGCGTCACCGGCAGATAGGTTGCCGCCGAACCGCGCCGCAGGCTGCCCTGGGAGATCGCCAGCGTCAGACTGTCCATGACCCGGATGAAGGGGATGACACCCGAGGTCTTGCCGTTCTGGCCGACCTTTTCGCCGATCGAGCGCAGATTTCCCCAGTAGGAACCGATCCCGCCGCCCTTGGAGGCGAGCCAGACGTTCTCGTTCCACAGCCCCACGATCCCGTCGAGACTGTCCGAGGCCTCGTTGAGGAAGCAGGAGATCGGCAGTCCGCGCCTTGTGCCGCCGTTGGACAGCACCGGGGTCGCGGGCATGACCCACAGACGCGAGATGTAGTCGTACATCCGCTGCGCATGCCCGGCATCATCACCATAGAAGCTGGCGACCCGGGCAAAGAGGTCCTGGTAGCTCTCTCCCGGCATCAGATAGCGATCATCGAGGGTGGCCTTGCCAAAATCCGTCAGCAAGGCATCGCGCGAACGATCCACGCGCACCTGATGACGGCCCTGCATTTGCACGGCATCGAGCACGACGGAGTCTCCCCGGGTGAAGTGCATGTTCATAACGTCATCCTGCCCAACGGGTTAGCGCCGTCAATTGATATTTCACTAGATGTTGGCCGATCCGGCCCAGATCCCCACAATATGGAGCAATGCGGCGCCTCTGCAACAGGCGATCCGCGAACGAAACCTAAACATGTGAACCTTCCGGGAAGACTGCAGTGCCACCAGGGGCGGAGAAACGACTCGCGCTCTGTGTCACCGCCACGCGAATCCGCTCACCAGGTATCGATGAAGGGGTATTTCTTGCCCGTCCGCTCCGGCACCGGCGGCAGGCGCTTGAGGCTCTCGGCGATCCAGCCGCGGGTCTCCGCCGGGTCGATCACGTCGTCGATGCCGCCGCCCACCGAGGCGTTGATTGCCTTGGCCGATTCGTAGGCCTGCGCCGTGCGACGGTCGAACTCGGCCCGCCGCTCCAAGGGGTCCGCAATGGCGGCGAGCTCCTTGCGGTAACCGAGCTTCACCGCCCCTTCGATATTCATCCCCGCGAATTCGGCGGTGGGCCAGGCGACGGTGAAGAAACCTACCAGCGCTGAGGCGCCGCACATCGCCTGCACCCCAAGCCCATAGGCCTTGCGCACGACGACGCCGAACAGCGGCGTGGTCATGTTGGCGCCGACGTTGAACATGCGGAGCGCATGACGCACCAGAGCGGTGCGCTCATGATCGGGCCCGACCATGATGCCGGGGCAATCCATCAGGCTCAACACCGGGATGTCGAAGGCATCGCAGAGATGGAGGAAGCGGGCGCCCTTGTCGGCCCCGTCCGAATCGATGGCGCCAGCCAGGTGGTGGGTTGTTGGCGATCACACCCATCGGCCGGCCCTCGACGCGGATGAAGGCGGTGATGACGCCGACGCCAAATTTTGCTCGGATTTCCAGCACTGTGTCGCGGTCAGCAATGGTGTCGATGATCTCGCGCATGTCGTACAGGCGCAGGCGGTTCTCAGGCACCACATGGCGTAGCCTGCGTTGGTCCGCCGCTTCCCAGGTTTCGACCGGTCCCTGGAAGTAGGAAAGGTATTTCCTGGCCACCAGCACCGCTTCGGCCTCGTCCTTCACCAGAATGTCGACCACCCCATTGGGCACCTGGAAGGACATCGGGCCGACCTCCTCGGGCGTGTAGATGCCGAGTCCGCCGCCCTCGATCATGGCCGGGCCACCCATGGCGAGAGTGGCGCCCTCGGTGGCGATGATGACGTCGGAGCAGGCGACGAGCGCGGTGTTGCCGGCGAAGCAGCGGCCGTTGACGACGGCGATGAGGGGAACCAGGCCGGAAAGCTTGGAGTACTGGGTGAAGGTGTGGGTGTCGAACGCCACCCGCGGGCCGTTGTTGTCGTCCCCCGGCCGGCCGCCGCCGCCCTCGCCGAAGAGGATGACAGGCAGGCGGAAGCGGATCGCCAGCTCGAACATGCGATCCTGCTTGTAGTGGTTGCGTCGCCCCTGGGTGCCGGCGAGCACGGTGTAGTCGTAATGGACGATGCAGGCGCGCGAGCGGGTTTCTTCGAACAGGGCGCCGTTGATGGCGCAGGTGCCGACGACGACGCCGTCGGCCGGGGTGGTGCGGCGCAAGGTCTCGATGTCGTGGCGCTGATGCTGCATGGCGACGATCTGTGGCCAGTATTCCTTGAAGCTGCCGGGGTCAGCGAGTCCGGCGATGTTCTCGCGCGGCATGCGGCCGCCCTGGGCGTGGCGCTTGCGCACCGCCTCAGGCCGGTTGGCGTCCAGCGTGAAGGCGTGGCGGTCGATGACCTCGCGCAGGTCGGCACGGATATGGTCGGGATCGACCTCCGCGTCAGTGCTGAGCGCGTCGCCCGCGACATCGGCGGGCTCGATGAAGACGATGGGGTAGCCCTCACGGACCACATCCCCCGCCGCCATAGTGACAGCACGCACGATGCCGCCGAGCAGGGCTGCGATCACATGCTCCATCTTCATGGCCTCGACGATAGCGAGCTGCTGGCCCTGGCGCACCGCCTCGCCCACCAGAACGCAGAGCAGGACAATGGTGCCCTGAATCGGTGCCGCGACACCGGTGGTGCCGGTCGGTCCGCCTTGCGCCGCCGGGGCGTCGGGCAGCGCGGCAGGCCGTTCGGCCTTGACCTGAGAATCATGGGCAAACAGGGCCAGCGGGTCCCGGCTGCTGACCCGGGCGCCGGCGAATCCGGCGTCGCTGGCCGGCGGAGCCGTTTCGCCATGCCGCGTCCGCCGCGCGGCCGGCGCCATCAGGGTGGCGATGTGCTCGTCCACCCAGCGCGTGTGCATCCGGCTGCCCGCAAAATCAGGGTGGACGAGGATGGCGAGCAGGAAGTTGATGTTGGTGCCGACCCCTTCGAGGCGGAATTCATCGAGGGCGCGAGCGGTCTTTGCCACGGCGTCGGCGAAATCGGACGAGGGCGAGCGGCAGATCACCTTGGCGAGCAGGGAATCGAACGCGTTGGACGTCTGGTAGCCGGCGTAGCCGAACCCATCCGTCCGCACGCCTGGCCCGCTCGGCGCCTCGTAGACGGCAAGAGTACCACCGGTGGGGCGGAATGTCCCGTCGGCACCGAGGGTTTCAAGATTGACGCGGGCCTGGATGGCATAGCCGCGCACGGGGATGGGCGCGTCAAGTCCGAGGTCCGCGAGCGTGGCGCCCTCTGCCAGGCGGATCTGACTCTGCACGAGATCGACGCCGGTGACCTCCTCGGTGACGGTGTGTTCCACCTGCAGGCGGGCATTGGCCTCGATAAAGACAAAGGGTGCGGTGCCCGGGCGACCGCAGACGTCCACCAGGAATTCGAACGTGCCGAGATTGCTGTAGCCAACATTCCCGGCGAAGCGAAGGGCGGCGGCGATGATCTCCCGGCGCAACCCGTCATCGAGCCCCGGCGCGGGCGCGATCTCGACGATCTTCTGAAAACGGCGTTGCACGCTGCATTCGCGCTCGCCGAGATGCGCGATGCCGCCGGCGGTGTCGCCAATGATTTGCACCTCGATATGGCGGGCGCGCGGGAGGAATTCCTCGACATAGACATCGCCACGGCCGAAGGCGGCCAGGGCCTCCGACTGGCAGCGCTGGAAGGCCGGGCCGATCTCGTCGGCCGTCAGCACTGCGCGCGTACCGCGGCCACCGCCGCCGGCGACTGCCTTGATGATCATGGCGCCTCCCGGACCCAGATCGGTGAAAAATCCCTGGGCTTCAGCCAGGGTAACGGGGCGGTCGACCCCACGGATCACCGGGACCCCGGCGGCCGCGGCGGCCGCGCGGGCGCGGGCCTTGTCACCGAATAAATCGAGATGGGCGGGCGCGGGGCCGACGAAGGTGAGCCCGGCCTGGGTACAGGCCCGCGCGAAGTCGGCGCGTTCGGCGAGGAAGCCATAGCCGGGATGGATCGCGTCGCAGCCATGGGCGCGAGCGGCGGCGATGAGAGCGGCGCCGTCCAGATAAGCCGCCGGGCCGATGCCCGCGAGGGCGTGGGAAGAGTCGGTGGCGCGGAGATGGAGGCTGCGCGAGTCGTCCTGCGAATATACCGCGACGCTGGGCAGACCGAGCCCTGCGGCAGCGCGGGCGATCCGGATGGCAATCTCGCCGCGATTGGCGATCAGCAGCTTGGCGAGGCGCATGCGGTCGGGTTCCTTGGCATCATATTGGCAGGGATGTGTCAGGCAGCTCGGGTGCCGATGATACCGTCGGCCTCAAGCCCAGCGATCTCGGCGGCGGTCAGGCCGAGCAGCGTAGCGAGGACCTCGGCACCATGTTCCCCCAGGGTGGGCGCGGGGCGTTGGATCGGGGCACGTTTGCCGTCGAGCCTGTAGGGCGACTGGGGCAGGACATGATTGCCGACATGGCGGCGGTCGCAGCGCAAATAGAAGCCGGTGGCGACGACATGGGGATCGGTCAGCAGGTCGGTGGCGGGGACGACCGGTCCGGCAAGGACTCCCGCTGTCTGCAACACGGCGGCTGCGTCGCGCGGCGAGCGATTCCGCGCCCATGCGGCGAGGGCCTCGATCAGTGCGGCCGGATCGGTGGCGGCGCTGCCGATGGCGTGTGCGAGGGTCGCCATCTGCTCCGGGCGCTCGATTTCCACCGCGAGCCAGGCATCGGGGCCGGCGCCGCGCAGGCAGCCGCGCCATGCGCCTGCAAGGCGGTGGCTGCCGGTGCGAGGCGGTGCCTCGCCGGTGACGGATTGGGCAATGATGGCATCGGCGGCGAGATGGAACAGGCATTCAACCTGGGCAAGGTCGATGGTCGTGCCACCGGTGCGGTCCCGGCCATGCAGGGCGATGAGGCAGGCGGCGGCGGCATACAGGCCGGCGATGGGGTCACCATAGGCGGTATGCTGCATCGCCGGCGGCCATTCGGCCTCGCCATGCTGGAAAGGCATGCCGGAGGCTTGTTCGGTGGTGGAGCCATAGGCGCGGAAGCCGGACCACGGGCCGCTGCTACCGACGGCGCCCATGGATATATAGACCAGCGCCGGGTTGATCCCGGCCAGTGTGGCGGCGGAGAGACCAAGCTTGTCGAGCACGCCTGGCGCGTAGTTCTCGACCAGAACATCAGCCTCGATAGCGAGGCGCTTCAGCAGGGCGACGCCGGCGGGGCGGCGTAGGTCGAGGGTGATGCCGCGCTTGTTGCGGTTGACAGCGTTGAAATTCGGGCGGGTCTCGTAGGGCGGCGGGTCACCGGCCTCCAGCGCGTTCCAGCCGCGCCACCAATCGAGATGTGCGGTACCTTCGACTTTGATGACCTCGGCACCGAGGTCCGCGAAATGGCGCCCGGCGAGGGGACCTGACCAGCCCATGGAGAGATCGAGCACGCGTAGGCCGCCCAGCGGGGCGACTGCGGCTGGTTGGTGCATGGCCTGCGCGCGTTTCGCAGGCGGTGCGCCGGGATGGGGATGGAGGCGGAACGGAACGGCAGGGGCTTCGAAGGCGGCACCATCAGCTTCCCACGAGCGGAAACTCCCGCGGGCGCGCCAGTGCGGCGTGGCCAGTAGAGCGGCCAGCGTCGGCACTGGCCCGAGCGGGATGCGACGGCGTTGGCCCTCGATCAGCAGGTCGGCCGCGTTCAGGCGGGTCAGGGCCGGCGCGAGAATGGCATCGAGTTCGCGGGCAGCAGCGAGCCGCAGGTCGGTGGTCGCGTAGCGCGGATCCTGCGCCAAGTCAGGTAATCCGATGAGGCTGCAGAGGTCTAGCCATTGCTGTGGGGTCAGAGCCGTGACACCGATCCAGCCGTCAGCGACGGGGAAGATGGTTTGCGGATACACCGGGCCGAACCGATTGACCCCACGGCGCAGGGCAGGCGGCGCACCGGCGGCGACGGCGGGACCGGCATTCTCGGTCAGGCAGAGGAAGGCCTCATGGATGCTGACATCGATGCGTCCAGTTTGGCCGCGCCGCAAGGCGGCCAGTGCGGCGATGAAGCCGGTCAAGCCGCCGACCACCTGTGGCGCATGACCCTGGGGCAGGCAGGGCGGACCTTCGGCGGGGCCGAATCCATAGGCGAGACCGCTCATCGCCTGGATGATGCCGTCGCTGCCGCGCCAGTCGGCGCAGGGACCATCGGGGCCAAACCAGGTGAGAGCGAGGAGGAGACGAGCATCCAGACCGCCGGCCCGGGCGATATCGGCCGGAGTCTGACCGGCGATGACGATATCCGGCATGGCGTCGTCTGGGAATTCGCGTTGCTTGCCGCTGTCCAGCCAGGCCGCGTAGGCGGCGGCGGAGGCGCCGCCATAGGCGAGGCCGGCATTGTCGGGGGCGGCGGGCGCGACGACGAGGGCGCCGTGTTCGACGAATAATTTGCCGCAGTAGCGCGTTGCGATGTCACCGGAAGCCTCGACGACGGTGAGGCCGGTCAAAGCGAGGCTCACAGGATCAGCGCCCGACCCAGCGCGGCGGCCGCTTCTCGACGAAGGCGCGCGGGCCTTCGCGGAAATCCTCGGTCTCGCGGATACGACGGCCGGCCAGGGCACTCAGCTCCCATAATTCTTCCTCGGTGCGATCAGCCGCATGGCGGGCGACCGTCAGGCTTTCTCGCACGGCGACCGGGGCGTTCACGGTGACCCGCCCGGCAAGGGCGAGCGTGGCGGGCAGGAGTTCTGCTGCCGGCACCGCGGCGTTGATCATACCGAAATGAGCGGCGCGGGCACTGCTGTTGGGTTCGCCGGTGGCCATCATCTCGTGCGCGATCACCCGCGGCAGGGCGCGCGGCAGACGAAAGACGCCGCCGGCGACGGCGACCAGGCTGCGTTTAACCTCGGGCAGGCCGAAAGTCGCGTCCTCGACGGCCACCGCCATGTCACAGGACAGGAGGAGTTCCAGCCCGCCCGCCAACGCATGGCCGTTGGCTGCCGCGATCCACAGCTTGGTGCGCGGGGCCCGGACGAAGCCGGCGAAGCCGCCGCGCTCGGTCCACAGGGCGTTGCCGCGGCCGGCCGAGACTTCTTTGAGATCGGCGCCGGCGCAGAACGCATGTGGGCCGGCGCCAGTGAGGATGGCAACCCAGACATCGGAGTCCTGCTCGACCCGCGCCACGGCAGCATCTAGCGCCGCGGCGACAGCGCCGTTGACGGCGTTGCGGGCCTCGGGGCGGTTGATGGTGACGAGCGCGACGTGCGGCGCGGCCATCGTGAACAGGACGGCACCGCCGGGCATCACAGACTCCATTGTGGCAGCCCGTCCTGGCGGTGGGTGGTGCGACCGGGGTGGCAAAACGCCATCGTGCTGGTCGCGATAAGGACGGCAAGGTCGGCGGTGCCGTCGTGGTGGAGGGTCTCGTCCATCAGCGCCGTCGGATCAACGCCATGGCGCGAACCATCCGGCCGGTCCTTCCCCTTGCCGATGCCAACGATCACGGGCGTGCTCGGGGGAACCGGGACATGCTGGTTGTTCCTGGACGTTTATGCGTCAGGCCAGCACGGGTCATCCGACCGAGTCAACTCGGGCCAGGAGGTCGCGCCCGCCGGCACGACCAGGTCGGGCAAAGCTGCCCGCTCAGCGCGGAAGCGAGTCGAGCAGGGCAACCAGCGCCACGGTCACGTCATCGATATCGGCCATACCGTCAATTGCATACAGGCGTTCTTGTTTGGCGTAGTGCGGTAGGATCGGGGCGGTCTGTTCGTGATAGGCGGCCAGGCGCGCACCGACTGTCTCGCGGTTGTCATCGGCGCGACGGGTGAAACGGGTGCCGCCGCAACTGTCGCAGACCCCTTGGGTCCGGGGGAGTTGGAAGCTGTCGTGGTAGCCCGCGCCGCAGGCGGCGCAGGTATAGCGGCCGGCGATGCGATCGGTGAGCGCGGCATCGTCAACCTTGAGTTCGACCACGGCATCGAGTTGGAGGTTGCGGCTGGCGAGCATGCCGTCGAGCGCTTCGGCCTGCGGCACAGTGCGGGGGAAACCGTCCAGAATGAAGCCCTTGGCGCAATCCGGACGGTCCACCCGGCTGGCGAGCATGCGCACCAGGATGTCGTCGGAAACCAGCTTGCCGGCCTCCATGACCGCCTTGGCCTCGCGGCCGATGTCGCTGCCGGCCGCAACCTCGGCGCGCAGCATGTCGCCGGTGGAGATCTGAACGATGCCGTAGCGCTCCTGCAAACGCTTGGCCTGGGTACCCTTTCCGGCCCCGGGCGGGCCCAGAAGAATCAGTTTCATTGGCGCCTCCTCAGCGGCCTCGGCCCTTCACGCGGCCTTTCTTGATCAGCCCCTCGTACTGGTGGGCCAACAGATGCGATTGGATCTGGGTGATGGTGTCCATGGTTACGGAGACGATGATCATCAGGCTGGTGCCCCCGAAATAGAACGGAACGCCGTAGTTGCTGATCAGGACCTCGGGCAGCAGGCAGACGATGCACATATAGAGCGCACCGATGGTTGTGAGTCGGGTTAGCACCAGATCGAAGTAATCGGCGGTCGCATTGCCCGGCCGAATGCCGGGGATGAACCCACCGTATTTCTTGAGATTCTCCGCCGTCTCCTGCGGATTAAACACGACAGCGGTGTAGAAATAACTGAAGAAGATGATCATGGCCGCATAGGTCAGCATATAGAGCGGCTGACCATGCGCGAGGGCATTGCCGATCATCGCGAGAATGCCGAGGTCATTCGCACCGGAGAAGCCAGAGATGGTCGCCGGGATCAGCAGGATCGAGCTGGCAAAAATCGGCGGGATGACGCCCGACGTGTTGAGCTTGAGCGGCATGTGGGTGGAATCGCCGCCGAACATCCGCTGACCAACCTGGCGCTTGGGATATTGCACCACAATGCGCCGCTGCGCCCGCTCGATGAAGACCACGAAGGCTACGACCGCGACCGCAATTACAAGGAAGGCCACGATGAAGACCGGGCTGAGTGCGCCGGTGCGGCCGAGTTCGAGCAGCGAGGCCAAGGCGTGCGGCACGTTGGCAACGATGCCCGAGAAGATAATCAGGCTGGTGCCGTTGCCGATGCCCCGGGCGGTGATCTGCTCGCCGAGCCACATCAGGAACATCGTGCCGCCAACCAGTGATACCACACAGGAGATGCGGAAGAAGGCGCCTGGGTCGATCACTGCGGCCCCGAAGCTGCCTCGCATGCCTTCAAGGCCAATGGCGATACCGTAGGACTGGAACATCGCGATCAGCACGGTGAGATAGCGCGTGTACTGATTGAGCTTCTTGCGCCCGCTCTCGCCCTCCTTCTTGAGGGTTTCGAGCGCGGGGACGGCGGCCGACATCAGCTGAATAATGATGCTGGCCGAGATATAGGGCATGATCGCAAGGGCGAAGACCGTCATCCGCCCGAGCGCACCTCCCGAGAACATGTCAAACATGCCGAGGATGCCGCCGCCGTGCTGGTTGAGCATCTCGCCCATCACGGCCGCATCGACACCCGGTACCGGGATGTACGTGCCGACACGGTAGACCAGCAGGGCGCCCAAGGTGAACCAGATGCGCTTCTTCAGTTCGGTCGCCTTGGAGAAGGCCCCCAGGCTCAGGTTCGATGCGAGCTGTTCAGCGGCCGAGGCCATGCAACTATCCTCATCATAGAAGCGGCGCCGACCGGGCGCACCCAAATCGGGGTCCCGTAGGCGCCGCGTCTGTCCTCTTACCCCGTGTTCCGCAAGTGCGAAAGCGCCCTTGCCAGCAGAGAGGGGTGATCGTGGTCTTCAGGCTTGGGCTGGCGGCTTGGCGGGGACCGTTGTGGTCACCGTGCCGCCAGCGGCCTCCACCGCGGAGACCGCGGCTGCGGAGGCGCCGCAGACCGTGATATTGATTGCCCGCCCGATAGCGCCGTTGGCCAGCAGACGCACACCCGCCACCTTGCCGGTGCGCACGAGGTTCGCCGCTCGTAGCATGTCCTCGGTGATCGGCTGGGTTCCGTGGATCTTGCCGGCGTCGATCGCCTTGGCCAACGTGCCAAGGTTGAGCGGCGCGTATTCGACGCGGAAGATGTTGTTGAACCCGCGCTTCGGCAGACGCCGATAGATCGGGAGCTGTCCACCCTCGAAGCCGTTGAGGGCCACGCCCTCGCGCGCCTTCTGACCCTTCACGCCCTTGCCAGACGTCTTGCCCTTCCCGGAGCCGATGCCGCGGCCGAGACGCTTCGACTTCAACCGTGAGCCGGGGTTGTCCCGGAGTTCATTGAGCTTCATCGCCATTCCCTTCCGTCCTGAGCGGGCTCAGGACAGTTCCTCCACCTTCACGAGGTGGGCCACTTTGCGGATCATGCCACGGACCGAGGGTGTATCCTCGAGCTCGCGCACACGGCCGATCTTGTTCAGGCCCAGACCGGTCAGAGTCTCCTTCTGCCCCGGCTTACGCCCGTTGGCCGACGCGGTCTGGATGACGCGCACCATCTTTGCCTCAGGCATCGGTTGCCTCCTGCGCCGGGGCGTGGTCGCGACGACCGATCAGATCGGCCACCTTCTTGCCGCGCCGCTGGGCCACAGAACGTGGGCTCGCGCAACGCTGCAAAGCGTCGAACGTCGCTTTGACCATGTTGTGCGGATTGCGGCTGCCGAGGCTTTTGGCAACGACATCGCCGACGCCAAGAGCCTCGAAGACCGCGCGCATCGGGCCACCGGCAATGATTCCAGTGCCGGCGGATGCTGAACGCAGCACCACCGAACCCGCGCCAAAATCACCGGTGACATCATGATGCAGGGTGCGGCCCTCCTTCATCGGCACTCGGATCATCGTACGCTTGGCGCGATCGGTTGCTTTGCGGATCGCCTCCGGCACTTCGCGCGCCTTGCCGGCGCCGTAGCCGACACGGCCCTTCTGGTCCCCCACCACCACCAGGGCGGCAAAGGCAAACCGACGGCCACCCTTCACCACCTTGGCGACGCGATTGATCGTCACCAGCTTGTCGATCAGGTCATCACCGCCATCGCGATCGGATGCGTTGCGATCCCGGTCCCGTCCGCCGCGGCCGCCGCCGCCGCCTTCCCTCGGTTCACGTGCCATGCTGTTTCCCCTTAGAAGGCCAGACCGCCCTCACGGGCGGCTTCGGCCAGCGCCTTGACGCGGCCGTGGTAAAGATAAGCGCCGCGATCGAACACCACCTCGGTGATGCCCGCCGCCAACGCGCGTTCGGCAACCAGCTTGCCGACAGCCGCCGCCGCGGCCTTGTCGGCGCCAGTCTTTAGTCCCTCGCGCAAATTGCGATCCAGGCTCGAGGCCGCCGCAACGGTGCGGCCGGCGCTGTCATCGATGACCTGCGCGTAGATATGCTGGCTCGACCGAAAAACCGAAAGACGGGCGCGACCGCCAGCCTTGCGGCGCAGCTGAAAGCGAAGGCGCTCGCGCCGACGCTGCTGCAGATCCTTGCTATCGCTCACTTCTTTTTACCTTCCTTGCGGAGGATCTGCTCACCCTCGAACTTCACGCCCTTGCCCTTGTACGGCTCGGGCGGACGCCAGGTGCGGATCTCGGCGCAAACCTGCCCAACCAGACGCTTGTCGACGCCTTCGACCTTGATCGAAGTCGGTTTCTCGCAGCTGATCTTGATCCCCTTCGGGATCTTGAAGTTGACGTCGTGGGAGAAGCCGAGGTTCATCACCAGCGTGTCACCATTGACAGCGGCACGGTAGCCGGTGCCGGTGATCTCCATCGACTTCGAATAGCCCTGCGAGACGCCGCGGATCATGCTGGCGACCAGCGCCCGCGTGGTTCCCCACATCATGCGTGCCGGAGCGGAAGCGCCGCGCGGCGCAACCACCACCTTGTCGGACTCGACCGTGGTGTCGACCTTGTCGGTCAACGTCAGAGCCAATTCGCCGAGCTTGCCCGTCACCGTGATGCGATCTCCGGCGAGCGCGACCTGCACGCCAGCGGGGATCGGAACAGGATATTTGCCTACGCGTGACATTTCCCGTCCCTCCTCAGAACACGCGGCAGAGAACTTCGCCGCCAACATTGGCAGCGCGGGCCTCGGCATCGCTCAGCACCCCACGCGGGGTCGACAGGATCGAGGTTCCAAGGCCGGCATAGACCCGCGGCAGTTCCTTAATCTTGGAATACACGCGGCGGCCCGGCTTGGAGACGCGGGTGATCTCCTTGATCACCGGCTCCCCCTCATTGTATTTCAACTCGATACGAAGCTGCGCAATGCCGGGGCGGATCGCCTCGGTCGTAAAGCCGCGAATGTAGCCTTCGCGCTTCAGCGCATCGAGGACATTCGCGCGCAGCTGGGACGCCGGGGCGACGCACGACGTGTGCCGTGCGTGCTGGGCGTTGCGGATGCGGGTGAGCATATCACCCAGCGGATCTGACATCGACATGTCTGGGCTACCTTACCAGCTGGCCTTGGTCATGCCCGGGATCTGGCCCGCAGAGGCCAGATCGCGCAGCGCAATGCGGCACAGCTTGAACTTGCGATAGTTGCCGCGCGCACGGCCGGTCAACTCGCAGCGCAAGCGCACCCGCACCTTGGCGCCATTGCGCGGCAGTTCGGCGAGCTTCAACGTCGCATTGAAGCGGTCTTCCACCGGCAGCGTGCGATCCATCACGATCGCCTTCAAGGCCAAACGCTTGCCCTTGTCGCGCGCCGCCATGTGTTCCCGCTTCACGTTGCGGTTGACCTGTGAGGTCTTGGCCATCCTGTCTTGTCCTCCGGAACCTGCCGGCACCGCCGGCGGTTTTCCAAACCAGTTGCCCCCAAAAGGGCGTTACATCGAAAGCCGCCCTTAGCCCTGGAAGGGGATATAGAACTGCTTCAGCAGCGCCTTCGCCTCGGCATCTGTTTTTGCCGAGGTGACGAACACAATATCCATGCCACGAATCGAATCGACCTTGTCGTAGACGATTTCCGGAAACACGATCTGCTCCTTCATGCCCATGGCGAAGTTGCCACGGCCATCGAAGCCCTTGTTACCCGGGATGCCGCGAAAGTCCCGGACGCGCGGCAGCGCGACAGTGACCAGGCGATCCAGGAACTCATACATGCGCGCCTTGCGCAGCGTGACCTTGCAGCCGATCGGCAGACCCTTGCGAATTTTGAAGCCGGCGATCGCTTTCTTGGCCACCGTCTTGACCGGACGTTGGCCACTGATAAGGGCCAGTTCCGAAACCGCGGCGTCGAGCTTCTTTTGATCGCCGGTTGCCTCGCCGACGCCCATGTTGATAACGATCTTCTCCAGCTTGGGCACCTGCATCGGGTTCGTATAGCCGAACTCCTTCTGCAGTGCTGGCCGCACCACCTCGGCATAATGCTGTGCCAGGCGCGGCGTCTCTTCCGGTGACGCCGCGGCGGGGCCGGCGGCGGCGGTGGCGAGAGAATCAGCCTTACCAGCACCCTTGGAGAGTTTCGCCGGAGGCGCACCAGCCCCACGCGAGGCTCCGCCCTTCGGAGCGGCCTTGCCGCCCTTTGATTTGCTGTCGCTCACGATGGCCTCCTCAGTTCTCGATCACGTTGCCGGTCTTCTTGGCAACGCGGACCTTGCGGCCGTCCTCGAGGACACGGAAGCCGACCTTGGTGGGCTGGTCGGACTTCGTATCCACGAGTTTCAGATTGGAAAGATGAATGGTCGCTTCCTTCGGGATGATCCCGCCGGGCTGGCCCATGCCGGTAGGCTTGGTGTGGCGCTGGGCGACGTTGACGCCCTGAACGACGGCGCGGTCCTCCTTCGGCATCACCTTGAGCACTTCGCCGCGCTTGCCGCGGTCAGCGCCAGTGACGACGAGCACGGTGTCGCCCTTGCGAATACGAGCGGCCATTACAACACCTCCGGCGCGAGCGAGATGATCTTCATGAACTTCTTGGCGCGAAGCTCACGAACAACCGGGCCAAAGATGCGGGTGCCGATCGGCTCCTGCGACTTGTTTATCAGCACGGCGGCGTTGCGATCGAAGCGGATAGCGCTCCCATCGGCGCGGCGCACCGGGAAAGACGTGCGCACGATTACCGCCTGATGGACGTCGCCCTTCTTCACTTTACCACGGGGAATCGCGTCCTGGATGGCCACGACGATGACATCGCCGACCGAGGCGGTCTTCCGCTTGGAGCCACCCAGCACCTTGATGCACTGCACCCGACGCGCGCCGCTGTTGTCGGCAACATCCAGGTTGGTCTCGACTGAAATCATGTCTGCTCTCCTTAGCCGGCCGCGCCCGCGGGAGCGGTCGTCGGCTGGGTGTCGGCGGACGCCGCAGCAGCGACGTCGACAAGCGGCGCGCCATTGCGCTCCACCACGATCCACGTCTTGCGCTTGGAGATCGGCCGGCATTCCTCGATACGCACAGCGTCGCCAATCTTGCAGGTATTGGCCTCGTCATGCGCGGCATAGTTCTTTGAACGCCGGATGAATTTTTTATACAGCGGGTGCATCACACGACGATCAACAAGAACCGTAACGGTCTTGTCCATCTTGTCGCTGGTCACTCGCCCCGTCAGGACGCGCCTCGGCATCGCCCTACTCCTTTCAGGACTTCGCCACGGCGGATTTCTTTTCCGCCATGATCGTCTTCACACGCGCAATATCGCGCCGCACCTGCTTTACCCGGCCCAGTCCCTCGTTCTGCCCCGAGGCACGCTGGAAGCGCAGGTTGAACTGCTCCTTGCGCAGGTCGAGAAGCGAGGCGGACAATTCGTCCGCCGTTTTCAGCCGCACATCGGTGGCCTTCATCTGCTTTGCCATCTCAGGCGTCTCCGATCCGGGTCACGAATTTGGTCTTGATCGGCAGCTTGGCGGCACCCAGCGTCAACGCCTCTTTGGCGAGTTCCGGCGCGACACCGTCGATCTCGAACATGATCCGCCCGGGCGCTACGCGGGCAACCCAGAACTCCGGGCTGCCCTTGCCGGAGCCCATGCGCACTTCTGCCGGCTTGGTCGATACGGGCACATCCGGAAAAATGCGGATCCACACGCGACCGGCTCGCTTCATCGCACGCGTGATCGCACGACGAGCCGATTCGATCTGCCGCGCCGTGATGCGCTCCGGCTCCAGAGCCTTGAGGCCGTAGGCGCCGAAGTTCAGCGTCGCACCACCTTTGGTGATGCCCTTAATCCGGCCCTTGTGAGCCTTGCGAAACTTGGTCCGCTTAGGTGAAAGCATTGTCCTGTTCCCTTGCGCGCGCTTACCGCTGCGGAGCCTGTTCGGCCGCACGGCGATCCTGCGCCAGCGGATCGTGCGCCAAGATCTCGCCCTTGAAGATCCAGACCTTCACGCCGCACGTGCCATAGGTCGTCTTGGCGGTGGCTACACCGAAATCGATATCAGCGCGCAGCGTGTGCAGCGGCACGCGCCCTTCGCGATACCACTCAACGCGCGCAATTTCGGCGCCACCAAGCCGGCCACCACAATTGATACGGATGCCCTGTGCACCCAGACGCATCGCAGACTGAACAGCGCGCTTCATAGCCCGACGGAAGGCCACGCGACGCTCGAGCTGCTGGGCGATGTTCTCGGCCACCAAGGTCGCGTCAATTTCCGGCTTGCGTATCTCGACGATGTTCAGCGACACTTCCGACTTCGCCAGTTTTCCGAGATCCTTGCGCAGGTTCTCGATATCCTGACCCTTCTTGCCGATAACGACACCCGGGCGCGCCGCATAAATCGTTACGCGCGGCTTTTTCGCCGGACGCTCGATCACAACGCGAGAAACACCGGCACCGGCGAGCCGCTTGCGCAAATGCGCACGCAGTTTGAAATCGTCGTGCAGCAACTTGGCGTAATCGCTGGACGCGAACCAGCGGCTGTCCCAGGTGCGGTTGATCCCAAGCCGCAGACCGATCGGATTTACTTTATGACCCATCTTATGCGGCCTCCTGCGCCGAGTTCTCAGGCGCGGCTACAGGTGCGCGCTCCGCGACGACAATCTTGATATGGCTGAACCACTTCTCGATTCGCGCCGACCGACCGCGACCACGCGCGTGGAAGCGACGCATCACAATCGACTTGCCGACCTCGGCACGGGTGACGACCAAACGATCGACATCGAGCTGATGATTGTTCTCGGCGTTCGCGATCGCGCTCTGCAGGACTTTCTTGACGTCCTGCGCGATGCGGCGCTTGGAAAAGGTCAGTGTCGCGACCGCGTCGGCCGCACCACGGTTGCGGATCAGACCCGCGACCAGGTTCAGCTTCCGTGGCGAGATACGGATGTTGCTCAGAACGGCCTGCGCCTCGGTATCGGCCAGAACGCGCGGATGTTTCGGCTTGCTCATGTCAGCCCCGCTTCGCCTTCTTGTCGGCCGAATGCCCGGTGAAGGTCCGGGTCGGCGAAAACTCGCCGAACTTGTGGCCGACCATGTTCTCGTTGACCTGCACCGGCAGGAACTTGTGGCCGTTGTAGACGCCAAACGTCAGCCCTACGAACTGCGGCAGTATCGTCGAGCGGCGTGACCAAATCTTGATGATCTCGTTGCGGCCCGAAGCACGCGAAGCTTCGGCCTTGTTCAGCAGATACCCGTCGACGAACGGGCCTTTCCATACGGAACGCGTCATCGCCTCAGCCCTTACCCTTGTTGCGGCCGCGGATAATCAACCGATCCGTGCGCTTGTTGACACGGGTCTTGTAACCCTTGGTCGGCTTCCCCCACGGCGTAACCGGATGACGGCCACCCGAGGTCCGGCCTTCACCACCGCCATGCGGATGATCCACGGGGTTCATCACGACGCCACGGTTATGCGGCTTGCGGCCCATCCAGCGCTTGCGCCCAGCCTTGCCGAACTCCTGGTTGGAGTTGTCCGGATTGGAGACTGCACCGATCGTGGCGATGCAGTCGCCTCGCACCATGCGCAACTCGCCCGACATCAGCTTGATTTGCGCGTAGCCCGCATCTTTCCCGACGAGCTGCACATACTGACCAGCCGCACGGGCGACCTTACCGCCGGCGCCGGGCTTCAACTCGACGTTGTGAACGATCGTACCGACTGGCACGGCCGACAACGGCATCGCATTGCCCGGCTTGATGTCCGCGCGCGCGGCGGCGATCACCGCGTCGCCCGCCTTGATCCGCTGGGGTGCCAGAATATAGGCGAGTTCGCCATCCTGGTACCGGATCAGCGCAAGGAACGCCGTACGGTTCGGATCGTATTCAAGCCGCTCAACCACACCTGGGACGTCAAACTTGCGACGCTTGAAGTCGATGATGCGGTACGACTGCTTGTGTCCGCCGCCACGGAACCGACTGGTGATGCGGCCATGGTTGTTGCGACCACCCGTCGAATGCTTGCCCTCGGTCAACCCCTTTACAGGGGCGCCCTTCCAGAGCTCGCTGCGGTCAATCAAGATCGTGCCGCGAAGGCTCGCCGTGACCGGATTGAAACTTTTCAGTGCCATGTTCTATCCCCGGCTCACGCCAGACCGGTCGAGAGGTCAATCGATTGACCCTCGGCAAGCCGCACATACGCCTTCTTCACATCCGACCGGCGACCCGGCCGGCCCTTGAACCGCTTGGTCTTGCCCTTGGTCAAAACTGTGTTCACCGCCAAGACCTTCACCCCGAACAAGCCCTCGATCGCCGCCTTGATCTGAGGCTTCGTGGCATCGATCGACACGCGAAACGCAGTCTGTCCAATTTCAGCGAGCAGCGTCGTCTTCTCGGTAATCACCGGGCTGCGGATGATCGTGTACATCGCCTCGCGCGACAGTGCCGCGACCTGCTTCTTCGCCATGCCACTCATGACAAGCGCTCCTTCAAACCGGCCACGCCTGCCGTGGTGATGGCAAGCACATCATGACGCAGAATGTCGTAAACATTGGCGCCTATCGTGGGCAGCACGTCGATGCCGTGGATATTGCGGCTCGCCTTGAAGAACCCATCGTCCACCGCCTGGTCGACGATCAGAGCCGAGGTCCAACCAAGCACCTTCAGCTTCGCGACCAGTTCCTTGGTCTTGGCGCCACCGGCCGCCGCATCGAGCACCACGAGCTTGCCGTCGGCCGCCTTCTGCGAAAGAGCCGAAATAAGGCCAAGACGACGCACCTTCTTTGGCAGGTCGTAGCTATGCGAACGCACCACTGGACCGTGGACAACGCCACCGGTCCGATACTGCGGCGCCCGCAGCGAGCCCTGGCGAGCGTTGCCGGTTCCCTTCTGCTTATACGGTTTCTTCGTCGTGCCCCGCACTTCCCCCATACCCTTGGTCTTGTGGGTGCCGGCGCGACGCTTGGACTGCTGCCAGTGGACCACACGCGCCATGATATCGGCCCGGGGAATGGTGGCGAAAATCTCGTCGGGCAGCTCGGCCGTGCCGGCGCTACCGTTGTCGAGGGTTTTGATTTCGATCTGCATCTTCCTGCCCTCAGCCCTGCGCCGTGCTGGCGGTCGCCGCCAACGCAGCGGGGAACGGCGCATCCGCCGGACGTTCAGCCTTCACGGCGTCACGCACCAACACATATCCGCCCTTCGAACCTGGCACGGAGCCCTTGATCATCAGGAGCCCCTTGTCCGCATCGACCGCCGCAACCTCGAGGTTGAGCGTCGTGATGCGTTCCTGACCAAGATGGCCAGGCATCTTCTTGTTCTTGAAGGTCTTGCCCGGATCCTGACGGTTACCGGTCGAACCCAACGAACGATGGCTGACAGACACGCCGTGGCTTGCCTCGAGACCGGCGAAGTTCCACCGCTTCATGCCGCCGGCGAAGCCTTTGCCCTTGCTGGTGCCACAGACGTCGACCTTCTGGCCGACCACGAAATGGGCCGCCGAGAGCGTCGCGCCGGTCTCCAACATGGCGTCCGGAGATACCCGGAATTCGACCAGCTTCATCTTGGGTTCCACCTTCGCCTTGGCGTAGTGACCCTTGTTCGGCTGGCTGACGTTCTTCACCTTCGCTTTGCCCCACCCCAACTGAACGGCAGTGTAACCATCCGTCTCCTGGGTACGGGCAGCCACTACCTGGACATTGTCCAGATGCAACACCGTGACCGGAACATGTGTCCCGTCGTCCTTGAACAGCCGGGACATGCCCAGCTTCTTTGCAAGCAAACCTGTGCGCATTAACTTTCCCCAGAGGGACCCGGGCGTGGGTCCTTAGGCCAAAAATGAAAGACTAGATCTTGATCTCGACGTCGACGCCGGCAGCGAGGTCGAGCTTCATCAGCGCGTCCACCGTCTGAGGCGTCGGCTCCACAATGTCGAGAAGACGACGATGCGTCCGGATCTCGAACTGCTCGCGGCTCTTCTTGTCCACATGCGGTGAACGGTTCACGGTAAAGCGCTCAATATGCGTCGGCAGCGGGATAGGACCCCGCACCCGCGCGCCCGTGCGCTTGGCCGTGTTCACGATCTCCTTGGTGCTGTTATCCAGCACGCGGTGATCGTACGCCTTCAGGCGGATGCGGATATTCTGGTTGTCCATCTCAGTCTCCAGGCTCCCCGCGCCCTGCGGCGCGGGGGTGCCGATCCACTCGTTAGGCGACGATCTTCGCAACCACGCCGGCGCCGACCGTGCGGCCGCCCTCGCGGATGGCGAAACGCAGGCCTTCATCCATGGCGATCGGCGCAATCAGCGTCACATCCATCGCCACGTTGTCGCCCGGCATCACCATTTCCACGCCTTCCGGCAGCGTCACGATACCGGTGACGTCCGTGGTACGGAAATAGAACTGCGGACGATAGTTGGTGAAGAACGGGGTATGACGCCCGCCCTCTTCCTTCGTCAGGATGTAGCTCTCGGCCTTGAACTTCGTGTGCGGCGTGATCGAGCCGGGCTTGGCCAGAACCTGGCCGCGCTCGACGTCTTCGCGCTTCGTGCCACGCAACAGCGCACCGATATTGTCACCGGCCTGGCCCTGATCGAGCAGCTTGCGGAACATTTCGACGCCCGTGACGACGGTCTTGACAGTGTTTTTGAGGCCGACGATCTCGACTTCCTCACCGACGCGGACGATTCCGCGCTCGACACGACCGGTCACCACGGTGCCGCGGCCCGAAATCGAGAACACGTCTTCAACGGGCATCAGGAACGGCTTGTCGATATCGCGCTCCGGCTGCGGAATGTAAGCGTCAACAGCTTCCATCAGCTTCAGGATCGCCTGCTCGCCAAGCTCAGGCTGGGTGTCATTCAGGGCACACACGGCCGAGCCCTGGATGATCGGAATATCATCTCCCGGGAAATTATAGCTGCTCAGCAGTTCGCGCAGCTCCATTTCGACGAGCTCGAGGAGTTCAGGGTCAGCGATGTCGCACTTGTTCAGGAACACCACCAGCGCGGGCACGCCGACCTGACGGGCAAGCAGAATGTGCTCGCGCGTCTGCGGCATCGGACCGTCGGTGGCCGAAACCACCAGGATCGCGCCGTCCATCTGCGCGGCGCCGGTGATCATGTTCTTGACGTAGTCGGCGTGCCCGGGGCAGTCGACATGCGCATAGTGACGGTTCTTGGTCTCGTACTCGACATGCGCGGTCGAGATCGTGATGCCACGAGCCCGCTCTTCCGGCGCCTTGTCGATCTGGTCATAGGCGGTGAACGTCGCACCGCCGGCCTTGGCCAGGATCTTGGTGATCGCCGCGGTCAGCGACGTCTTGCCATGATCGACGTGACCGATCGTGCCGATGTTGCAGTGCGGCTTGTTGCGCTCGAATTTGGCTTTACCCATCGTCTTCTCTCCGTGCCCGCTAAGATCCGGGGTGGGGGTCTAAGTTTGTAAGCTGTCTCGAGATTACCAGCGGTAATGGCTGAAAGCCTTGTTGGCTTCGGCCATCCGATGGGTGTCTTCACGCTTCTTCACCGCCGAACCACGGTTGTTCACCGCATCCAACAGTTCGTTTGAAAGCCGGTCTTCCATCGTGTGCTCGCCGCGCTTGCGGGCGGCATCGATGATCCAGCGAATCGCCAGCGCCTGACGACGCTCGGTACGCACCTCGACTGGAACCTGGTAGGTGGCGCCACCAACGCGGCGCGAACGCACCTCGACGGCCGGCTTCACATTGTCCAATGCCTCGTGGAACATACGAACCGGGTCAGCCGCCTGGCCGCCGCGCTTCTTCATAACATCGAGGGCGCCGTAGACGATCGTCTCGGCTGCCGATTTCTTTCCGTCATACATCAGGGCGTTCATAAAACGCGTGACGACGACGTCACCGAATTTCGGGTCCGGTAGAATTTCGCGCTTTGCTGCGCGGTGGCGACGGCTCATTGACTACTCCTCACTTCGGCCGCTTGGCGCCATACAGCGAACGGCGCTGACGACGCTTGGCGATGCCCTGGGTGTCGAGCACGCCACGCAGGATGTGATAGCGAACGCCCGGAAGATCCTTCACGCGACCGCCACGGATCAGCACAACGCTGTGTTCCTGGAGGTTGTGACCTTCACCCGGAATGTAGCTCACGACTTCGTAGCCGTTGGTCAGACGAACCTTGGCAACCTTGCGGAGCGCCGAATTCGGCTTCTTCGGTGTCGTCGTGTAGACGCGCGTGCAGACGCCGCGCTTCTGCGGGCACCCCTGCAGCGCCGGGACCTTGTTGCGCTTGGCGGCGGGTTCGCGGCCTTGAGCGATCAGCTGGTTGATGGTCGGCATTGCGCCTCTTTCGATCCTGTCTGGCGTAGTCGTGTCTGGCTAACGCATATCTCAGTTGGCCGCCTTGCACGGGCGATGCCACCACGTTGCAAGACCAAATCCCGCGAAGGGCGGCAACTGCCTCCCTGCGGGGTCTGACCCAGCGAAACGGCCTTGGCTTCCAACCGGAAGCGGCACCGAACGCGTTGGTTCCTGCAAAACGGCGGCAACCCAACCGAGCGATGGGGGTAGCCGAGGGGGCGGAACCTACGGGCGCCTCGGAGCCAAGTCAAGCGATCTAGGCCGTGAGTCCCACCAAAAGAAGAAGGGCGGCGATGCATCCACCGCCGCCCTCCAGTCGTCTTATGGGGTTGACCCCCTACTCCGCCGCGATTTCGGAGCCAGGGATCGCCGGCGTCTCCGCCCGCAGCCCTTTTGCCTCGTCACGTCCGGCAGCAATCGCGCGCAGTCGGTTCATCACGCTACCAGTGCCGGCTGGAATGAGCCGACCGACGATGACGTTTTCCTTCAGCCCGATTAGGTTATCGACCTTGCCGGCGGTCGCCGCCTCGGTGAGCACCCGAGTCGTCTCCTGGAAGGAGGCGGCCGAGATGAAGCTATGTGTCTGCAGCGAGGCCTTGGTGATGCCCTGCAGCACCGGCGTGCCGGTCGCAGCCCGCTCGCCTTCCGCCAGGCGCTTGCCGTTCTCGGCGGCGAACTCCATACGATCGACCTGCTCGCCCGCCAGGAACGTTGTATCCCCGGGTTCGACGATCTCCACTTTCTGGAGCATCTGCCGGACGATGACCTCGATGTGCTTGTCGTTGATCTTCACGCCCTGGAGTCGGTAGACGTCCTGGATCTCGTTGACCAGATAATCCGCCAGCTTTTCGACGCCGAGCACCTTGAGGATGTCGTGCGGTACGCGCGGTCCGTCGACCAGCGGATCGCCGCGGCGCACGAAGTCACCTTCCTGCACCGAGACGTGCTTCCCCTTGGGAACCAGGTATTCGCTGTCTTCGCCGGTCTCGTCGTTCTTCACGATCACACGGCGCTTAGCCTTGTAATCCTTGCCGAACTCGACCCGGCCGTCGATTTCCGCGATGATCGCATGATCCTTCGGACGACGGGCCTCGAACAACTCGGCCACACGCGGTAGACCGCCGGTGATGTCACGGGTCTTGCTGCCTTCACGCGGAATGCGAGCCAACACGTCACCGGCCTGCACCTCGACGCCGTTCTCGACCGAAAGAATTGAATCGGGCGAGAGGAAATAGCGCGCATCATTGCCGTTCGGCAGCTTGATCACCTCCCCCTTCGCATCCTTTAGTTGCAGCCGCGGCCGGAGGTCGACGCCGCGGGCATTCTGCTTGTAGTCCACCACCACCTTGGACGTCAGACCGGTGACCTCGTCCATCCGCTCGACCAGGGTGACGCCCTCAAGCAGGTCAAGGTATTCAAGGCGTCCGTTGCGTTCGGTGATGATCGGCAGCGTGTAGGGGTCCCACTCCGCCAGCTTCTGCGTGCGGGTGACAGTTGCACCGTCATCCACCAGCAGACGGGCTCCATACGGAACGCGGAAGCGGGCACGCTCGCGTCCTTTGTCCTCGAGCACGAGCTCGCAGTTGCGGCTCATGACTACGGGGACATTGGACGAGTTGATGACCACATTGCGGTTCTTCACGGAGATGATGCCGTCATGGCTGGCCTCGACGCTAGACTGTTCCGCGCCACGCTGAGCTGCACCGCCGATGTGGAACGTGCGCATCGTCAACTGTGTTCCGGGTTCGCCGATCGACTGGGCCGCGATGACACCGACTGCCTCACCGGCGTTCACCGGGGTGCCCCGGGCCAGATCGCGGCCATAGCAATGGCCACAGACGCCGACTTTCGCCTCGCAGGTCAGCACCGAGCGGATCTTCACCGTCTCGACGCCGGCCTTCTCGGCCCGTTCCGCCTCGGTCTCCTCGATCAGCGTGTTGCGGGCGATGATCAACTCGTTGGTCAGCGGATCGATCACGTCCTCGGCCGTCGTCCGGCCCAGGATCCGCTCAGACAAGCTCGAAACCACCTCGCCGCCATCCATCACCGGCTTGACCGTCAGACCGCGTTCGGTGCCGCAATCCTCTTCGACGATGATGCAGTCCTGCGCCACGTCGACCAGGCGCCGCGTCAGATACCCCGAGTTCGCGGTCTTCAACGCAGTATCCGCCAACCCCTTGCGGGCGCCATGGGTGGAGTTGAAGTATTCGAGAACCGACAGGCCCTCTTTGAAGTTCGCGATGATCGGCTGCTCGATGATCTCGCCCGACGGCTTGGCCATAAGCCCGCGCATGCCGGCGAGCTGACGCATCTGCGCCGGCGACCCACGCGCACCGGAGTGGCTCATCATCCACACCGAGTTGGTCTGGATCCCCACTTCCTGCCGGCTGATCTCCTTCATCATCGCGGTCGCGACCACATCGGTGCAGCGCGACCAGGCGTCCACCACCTTGTTGTAGCGCTCGCCCGCGGTGATCAGGCCATCCTGATACTGCTGCTCGAACTCCTTGACCTCGCCCTGCGTCTTCAGGATCTCGGCCCGCTTGGTCGCGGGGATGATCATGTCATCCTTGCCGAAGCTGATGCCCGCCTTCGCCGCATGGGCAAAGCCGAGGCCCATCAGCCGATCGGCGAAGATCACGCACTCCTTCTGCCCGCAATGGCGATACACCGCGTCGATCACGTCGGACACGTTCTTCTTGGTCAACTGGCGGTTGATCAGGCTGAACGGGATCAACACGCTCTTCGGCAGCACCTGCGAAATCAGCATGCGCCCCGCGGTTGTCACCACCTTCTCCACGACCATGTTGCCGGAAGCATCCTTGGTCGGGAAACGCGAGCGGATCTTGTCGTGCAGCGTGATCCGCTTGGCGAACAGCGCGTGCTCGATGTCGCCGAGATTGGCAAACGACGGCACCTTGTCATCCGGCGTGGCGCGGAATTCCGGCGTCTCCAGCGACAGATAGTAGATGCCGAGCACGATGTCCTGGCTCGGCACGATGATCGGCTTGCCGTTGGCCGGGCTGAGGATGTTGTTGGTCGACATCATCAGCACGCGCGCCTCGAGCTGCGCCTCGAGGCTGAGCGGCACATGCACCGCCATCTGGTCGCCGTCGAAGTCGGCATTGAACGCAGTGCACACCAGCGGATGTAGCTGGATCGCCTTGCCTTCGATCAGCACCGGCTCAAACGCCTGGATGCCGAGACGATGCAAGGTCGGCGCGCGGTTCAGCATCACCGGATGCTCGCGGATCACCTCTTCGAGGATGTCCCACACCTCGGGACGCTCCTTCTCCACCATCCGCTTGGCGGCCTTGATGGTCGTGGCGTGACCGTACTTCTCGAGCTTCGCGTAGATAAACGGCTTGAACAGCTCAAGCGCCATCTTCTTCGGCAGCCCACCCTGTTGCAGCTTCAGCTCCGGACCCACCACGATAACCGAGCGGCCGGAATAGTCGACGCGCTTGCCGAGCAAATTCTGCCGGAAACGGCCCTGCTTGCCCTTCAACATGTCGGACAGCGACTTCAACGGACGCTTGTTTGCCCCCGTGATGGCGCGGCCGCGACGTCCGTTGTCGAACAGCGCATCCACCGCCTCCTGCAGCATGCGCTTCTCGTTGCGCACGATGATATCCGGCGCCCGCAGCTCGATCAGCCGCTTCAGCCGGTTGTTGCGGTTGATCACGCGGCGATAGAGATCATTGAGGTCGGACGTCGCAAAACGCCCCCCATCCAACGGCACCAGCGGCCGCAGTTCCGGCGGGATCACCGGCACCACGTCGAGGATCATCCACTCGGGCTTGGCGCCGCTTTCGGCAAACGCCTCGATCAGCTTCAGCCGCTTGACCAGCTTCTTGCGCTTGGCCTCCGACGTTGCTTCCTTCAATTCGGCGCGCAGCTGCACCTTCTCGGCGTCGGCATCGATCCCCACCAGGATCGACTTGATCGCCTCGGCGCCAATTCCGGCCGTGAACTCGCTTTCGCCGAACTCGTCCTGCTTGTCCATCAGCTGCTCTTCCGTGAGCAATTGGTGCAGCTTGAGGTCGGTCGTGCCGGGCTCGAGAACCACATAGTTCTCGAAATACAGGATCTTCTCCAGCTCCTTCAGCGTCAGATCGACCATCAGGCCGATGCGCGAGGGCAGCGACTTGAGGAACCAGATATGCGCAACCGGGCTGGCAAGCTCGATATGCCCCATCCGCTCGCGCCGCACCTTGGCCAGCGTGACCTCGACGCCGCACTTCTCGCAGATGATGCCACGGAACTTCATCCGCTTGTACTTGCCGCACAGGCACTCGTAGTCCTTGATCGGCCCGAAAATCCGGGCACAGAACAGCCCATCCCGCTCCGGCTTGAAGGTGCGGTAGTTGATCGTCTCCGGCTTCTTGATCTCGCCGTACGACCACGAACGGATCTGCTCCGGTGAGGCCATCTGGATGCGGATCTGGTCGAAAGTCATCGCCTGGCCGGTCTGGCCCAGGATCTTCATCAGCTCGTTCATGCTGCCACCTGTAAAATGATGTCGGCGGTCAATGCGTCGGACGCGGCAGCGGGCCTCAGCCCGCCGCCATATCCAGATCGACGTTCAGGCCAAGCGATTTCAGCTCCTTGACCAGCACGTTGAAGCTCTCGGGGATGCCGGCCTCGAAGGTATCCTGCTCGCGCACGATCGCCTCGTAGACCTTGGTGCGGCCAGACACATCATCCGACTTCACCGTCAGCATCTCCTGCAACGTGTAGGCCGCGCCATACGCCTCCAGCGCCCAAACCTCCATTTCGCCGAAGCGCTGCCCACCGAACTGCGCCTTGCCGCCCAGCGGCTGCTGGGTCACCAGGGAGTACGGCCCGATCGAACGGGCATGGATTTTGTCGTCGACGAGATGGTGCAGCTTGAGCATGTAGATGATGCCCACCGTCACCTTGCGCTCGAACGTCTCGCCCGTGCGCCCGTCTGTCAGCGTCACCTGGCCTGAGGTCGCCAGCCCCGCCTTTGTCAGCATGCCCTCGATATCGGCCATCCGTGCCCCATCGAACACCGGGGTGGCAATTGGAATGCCCTTCTTGAGGTTCTCGCACAGCTCGATCAGCTGGGCATCGTCGCGCCCGGCAATCTGCTCGGCGAAGATCGTCTCGCCGTAGATGTCCTTAAGCGTATCGAGCAACTCAAGGCGAGCATGGCCGGTGCGGCGATAATCCTCGACCATCGTGCCGACCTGCTTGCCGAGTGAGGCACAGGCCCAGCCCAGATGTGTTTCTAGGATCTGCCCGACATTCATGCGCGACGGCACACCCAGCGGGTTCAACACGAGATCAACCGAGGTGCCGTCCTCAAGGAACGGCATGTCCTCCACCGGCACCACGCGCGAAACAACGCCCTTGTTGCCATGACGACCCGCCATCTTGTCGCCCGGTTGCAGCTTGCGCTTCACAGCCACGAACACCTTGACCATCTTCATGACGCCCGGCGGCAGTTCGTCACCACGTTGTAGCTTTTCGACCTTGCTGTCGAAACGATCCTGCAACCGCTTCACAGCCGCATCATACTCGCGCTTCAGAACCTCGATTTCGGCCATCGCCGCGTCGTCCTGCAACGCGATATGGCGCCAGGTGCCACGCACATGCTCGGCGAGCACCACCTCATCCAGCACCGTCCCGGACTTGATCCCCTTGAACCCGCCGGCGGCCTTGCGGCCCACAAGCTTCTCGCGCAACCTCGCCAGGAACGAACGCTCCTGGATCGCCTTCTCGTCGTCACGATCCTTCGCCAGCCGCTCGATCTCGGCCCGCTCGATTGCCATCGCGCGCTCGTCCTTGTCCACGCCACGGCGGCTGAACACGCGCACATCCACGATCGTCCCGGTCACGCCCGGCGGCAGCTTCAGCGAGGTATCCCGAACGTCGGACGCCTTCTCGCCGAAGATCGCCCGCAGCAGCTTCTCTTCCGGCGTCATCGGGCTCTCACCCTTTGGCGTCACCTTGCCGACCAGAATGTCGCCCGGATTCACTTCCGCGCCGATATAGACGATGCCGGCCTCGTCGAGGTTGCGCAGCGCTTCCTCGCCAACATTCGGAATATCGCGGGTGATTTCCTCCTGCCCGAGCTTGGTGTCACGCGCCATGACCTCGAACTCCTCGATATGGATCGAGGTGAACACGTCATCGCGAGCGATCCGCTCGGAAATAAGGATCGAATCTTCGAAGTTATAGCCATTCCAAGGCATGAACGCGACCAGCGCATTGCGCCCAAGAGCCAGCTCGCCCAGCTCGGTCGACGGCCCGTCGGCAATGATGTCGCCCTCGTTCACCCGATCACCCACGCGGACCAGCGGCCGCTGGTTGATGCAGGTCGACTGGTTCGAACGCATGAACTTGCGAAGACGATAGATGTCGACACCCTTGGTCGTGCCATCCTCCGCCGTCGCCCGCACCACGATGCGCGCGCCGTCGATCTGGTCAACCATGCCGGGCCGCTTGGCCACGATCGTCGCACCCGAATCACGGGCCACGGCGGCCTCCATCCCGGTGCCCACCAGCGGCGCATCGGCGCGGATCAGCGGCACCGCCTGGCGCTGCATGTTCGAGCCCATCAGCGCCCGGTTGGCGTCATCGTTCTCCAGGAACGGGATCAGCGCCGCCGCCACCGAGACCAGCTGCTTCGGCGAGACGTCGATCGCGGTCACCTCCTCCGGCCGCACCAGCCGGAAGTCGCCCTGCTTGCGCACCGACACCAGCTCGTCGGTGAACTTCCCATCGGCATCCATTTTGGCGTCGGCCTGGGCGACGACCAGCTTCTCCTCCTCCATGGCGGAGAGGTAGCGCGGTCCCTTTTGTACCACGCCGTCCTTGACCAGCATGTACGGGGTCTCGATGAAGCCGTACTTGTTGACCTTGGCAAATGTGGCGAGCGAGTTGATCAGCCCGATGTTCGGCCCTTCCGGCGTCTCAATCGGGCAGATGCGGCCATAATGCGTGGGATGCACGTCGCGCACCTCGAAACCGGCGCGCTCACGGGTCAAACCGCCCGGGCCAAGCGCTGACAGACGACGCTTATGCGTCACTTCCGACAGGGGGTTGGTCTGGTCCATGAACTGACTGAGCTGCGAAGATCCAAAGAACTCCCGCACCGCCGCCGCGGCCGGCTTCGCATTGATCAGATCATGCGGCATCACCGTATCGATGTCGACCGACCCCATCCGCTCACGGATCGCCCGCTCCATACGCAGCAGGCCCACGCGATACTGGTTCTCCATCAGCTCGCCGACCGAACGCACCCGACGATTGCCCAAATTATCGATGTCGTCGATCTGCCCACGCCCGTCCTTCAGGTCGCACATGGTCTTCACCGTGCGCAGAACATCCTCCTTGCGGAGCACGCGAAGCTGGTCATCGGTGGTTTGGCCGAGTCGCATATTCATCTTCACGCGACCGACGGCCGAGAGGTCGTAGCGGTCAGAGTCGAAGAACAAGCCGCGGAAGAGCGCCTCGGCCGTTTCTGCGGTGGGCGGCTCTCCGGGGCGCATGACGCGGTAGATGTCGATCAGCGCGTCCTCGCGGTTGGTGTTCTTGTCGATCACCAGCGTGTTACGGATCCACGGGCCGTTGGTCTGGTCGACCGCGAGGGTCGGCAGAGCGGTGATCCCGGCCTCCTCGAGGGCAGCAAGCCGCGGCTCAGTGATTTCCTCGCCAGCTTCGGCATGAATTTCGCCGGTTTCCTCGTTGACCATGTCAACCGCGATGAAGCGTCCGAGCAGATCGACCCGGCCGGCCAGCACACGCTTCGTGGTTTCGCCAATCTTGCGCACGGTGCGCGCGGTCAACTTGGTCTCTGCATCGGCGACAACTTCACCGGTTTCGGCATCGACGAGCGGCTCCAGCAGCTTCACGCCACGGAAGGCATCGGGGTCGAACGGACGGGCCCAGCCCTTGGCGGTGTGGACAAACTCGACCTGGCCGTAGAAAGCGGCCAGGATCTCCTCCGAGTCCATGCCCCTGATTTCGCCGATTTCGAGCGTCTCGCCCTTGGTGGCGCGGGATTCGCGGAGCGCCTCGGTGAACTTGCTCTCCAGCGCGTACAGCAGCGTCGTCACCGGCAGCTTGCGTTTGCGATCGATGCGAACGTAAACGTGGTCCTTGCTGTCGAACTCGAAATCGAGCCAAGAACCGCGATATGGGATCACGCGGGCGGCAAAGAGATATTTGCCCGACGAATGGGTCTTGCCCTTGTCGTGATCGAAGAACACGCCTGGGCTGCGATGCATCTGGCTGACGATGACGCGCTCGGTGCCGTTGATGATAAAGGTGCCGTTGTCGGTCATGAGCGGCATGTCGCCCATGTAGACCGGCTGCTCCTTGATGTCGCGGATCGATCGCGCGCCGGTGTCCTCGTCGAGATCCCACACGATCAGCCGCAGAATCACCTTCAGCGGCGCGGCGAAGGTCATGCCGCGCTGGATGCATTCCTCGACATCGTATTTCGGCTCCTCGAGTTCGTAGTACACGAACTCCAACCGCCCACGCCCGGCGAAATCGTCGATCGGAAACACCGACTTGAACACTTCCTGCAGCCCGGTGTTGGTCCGGCTGTCATGGGCCGTGTTCATCTGCAGGAAAGCCTCATAGCTTGCCCGCTGCACATCGATCAGGTTCGGCATCGGCGTGTCTTCCGGGATACGCCCGAAGCTCTTGCGGATCCGCTTGCTGCCGGTGAATGACCTGGTGATCGCGTTCATGCCTGTCCTATGCCCCGTTCCACTCGCTCGCCGCTCATCCTGTTCAGCCACATGCCAAGCCGGAAATAGCCCGCCACGCTGTCTTCACGAGGATCGCTCCCCTCGCCTGGAGTAGCCCTGGTCAACTCGGACCAGCCCGTCAAGAACGCCAGAGAGGGCGGAAATCCTCCCGGATTTCCGCCCATCCCGAACGCATGCCGCGGCGTAGCAATGCCGCGACGAGCCTTACTTCACCTCGACCTTGGCGCCATTGTCTTCGAGCACCTTCTTGATCTTGGCAGCCTCATCCTTGTTCACGCCTTCCTTGACGGTCTTCGGCGCGCCTTCGACGAGGTCCTTGGCTTCCTTCAGGCCGAGCCCTGTGATCGTGCGGATTTCCTTGATCACGTTGATCTTCTTGTCGCCAGCGGCGGCCAAGATCACGGTGAACTCGGTCTGCTCCTCCACAGGGGCAGCCGCGGCGCCACCGGCGGCCGGCGCAGCGGCAACGGCCACCGGCGCGGCGGCGGAGACGCCCCACTTCTCTTCAAGCATCTTCGAAAGTTCGGCGGCTTCCAGCACCGTCAGCGCGGAAAGCTCATCCACAAGCCGAGAAAGATCAGCCATCTTCATGTATCCCTTATACTAGTCTCTGGTCGGTTCCATGCAAGCCCACCCTTTCGGAGATGCGGGCCTGCGGTGATGTGTCACGCAGCCTGGTCAGGCCGCCTCGTCCAGGGGGGCGCCATGCTTGTCAGCATAGGCCGCCAAAACCCGCGCGATCTGCCCGCCCGGCGCCTGGAGAATCCCGGCAATGCGGGTCGCGGGGGTCTGAATCATCCCCACCAGCCCGGCACGCAGAATATCCAGCGACGGCAGCTCGGACAGCGCCTTGACCCCGGATGCATCCAGCATCTGGGTTCCAAGCGCTCCACCGAGCACCACGAACTTATCGTTGGTCCTGGCGAACTCGACGGCTACCTTCGCCACTGCGACCGGATCCCTGCACCACGCAAGCGCGGTCGGGCCAGTCAACAGTGGCTTGATGCCTTCGAATCGGGTCCCATCCAGCGCGAGGGTGGCCAGCCGGTTCTTCGCGACTCGAAATTTCGCACCCGCAGCCCGCATACGGCGGCGCAGTTCCGTCACTTCAGCGACAGTCATCCCGCTGTTGCGGGTAACCAGCACAAACGACGTCTCCGCAAACACCGCTGCCAGCTCGGCAACGAATTCACGCTTCTCCGTACGGTCCAAAACCCTTCTCCGTCGGTGGCCGGTTGCGGTTGGTCCGCATCCGACCGGGTTGCCCAAGGAGCAAAACGGACACCTCGCAAGGCGCCCGGGTCCCTCCGGTTCGCCTGTCCATCAAACGGAACCGCCAGCATTCCTGGGGCATTCACCCCGAAAATCCCGGCATTCCCCGTCTCCCGTGCGCGAACCCTGGGGTTCATTACTGTCGATAAGACGACACACGGTCTCGGACAGGTTCGGGGGCTCCCGCCCCCTGCCCACCGCCCCTCGCGGAGCGGCGTATCCTGATAACCCAGCCTGGTCAGGCGAGGGTCGAAACATCCACCCGCACGCCCGGGCCCATGGTCGAGCTGACCGCAACCTTCTGCACATAGGTGCCCTTGGCGCCGGTCGGCCGCGCCTTGACGATGGCGTCGGCGAAAGCCTTGGCATTCTCCAGCAGCTTCTCGGTCGGGAACGAGGCCTTGCCGATGCCGGCATGCACGATACCGGCCTTCTCGGCGCGGAACTCAACCTGCCCAGCCTTGGCCGCCGTGATGGCGCCCTTGACGTCCATCGTCACCGTGCCAAGCCGCGGGTTCGGCATCAGGCCGCGCGGGCCAAGGATCTTACCCAGCCGGCCCACGAGGCCCATCATATCAGGCGTCGCGATGCAGCGATCGAACTGGATGTCGCCGGCCTGGATCTTCTCGGCGAGGTCATCTGCACCCACCACGTCGGCCCCGGCGGCCAGCGCCTCTTCGGCCTTGGCGCCACGGGCGAACACGCCGACGCGCAGCGTCTTGCCGGTCCCGTTGGGCAGACCAACGAGGCCACGCACCATCTGGTCGGCATGGCGCGGATCGATGCCGAGGTTCATCGAGATCTCGATGGTCTCGTCGAACTTTGCCTTGGCATTGCTCTGGGCGAGCGCGATGGCATCGGCCAGTGGATAATTCTTGGCGCGATCGACTGTCTTCGTGGCGGCCGCGTGACGCTTGTTATGTGCCATAATGATCAGCCCTCCACCACGGTGATACCCATCGAACGCGCGGACCCGGCGAGCATGCTCACCGCCCCTTCGACATCGTTGGCGTTCATGTGGATCATCTTGGTCGCCGCGATCTCGCGCAGCTGGCTCGTCGTCACCTTGCCGACAGCCGCACCCTTGCCCGGTGTCGTCGTGCCCTTGGTGATGCCGGCCGCCTTCTTCAGGAAGTAGGTGTTCGGCGGCGTTTTGGTGATGAAGGTGAAGGTACGATCACCAAACGCTGTGATCACGACCGGCACCGGCATCCCCGGCTCCATCTGCGCCGTGACCGCGTTGAATTCCTTCACGAACGACATGATGTTCAGGCCGCGCTGACCAAGCGCCGGGCCCACCGGCGGCGACGGATTGGCCTTGCCGGCCGGAATTTGCAACTTGATATAGCCGACGATTTTCTTCGCCATGATCCCAGTTCCTCATGCCCACAGGGTTTCCCCCACGGAGCGGTTACAGACGGGACCGCGGTGCATACGACCCAGGGTCCCGCCTGCCAAACGGCAAACCGACCCCGGACATCTCCCGCGTTCCGGATGAGCGGCGGGGCTTACCGCAGCCGGCCAGACGAGTCAAAGTCGATTGCTGTTAAATACCGCCGCCAAAGGGAACCCAGCCATGTCCAAATTCCGCATCGTCACGCCCGACCTCCCGGCGGGTGACCCAGACATCGATGAACGGGCCGGGCTTGGCGCGCTCGACGTGGCCTACGAGTGTGTCCCCGAAGCCGATTTCGCCGCCGCGATCCGCGATGCCGACGCGATCTATCCGAAGTCGCTGCGCCTGACTGCTGCCATGATCGCCACCCTCACGCGCTGCCAGGTCATCCTCGGAACCGGCGTGGGGGTCGACCATATTGACGTCGCCGCAGCTACGGCGCAGGGCATCCCGGTCACCAATGTGCCGCATGTCTTCATCGAAGAGGTTGCCGAACATGCCATGGCCTTGATGCTTGCGGCGCACCGGCAGGTGGTCACGCAGGATCGCCTGGTGCGCGCGGGCAAATGGCAGGATGGCCGGCCCGAGATGCTGAAGGTCCCACGCCTTCTCGGCCAGACTCTCGGCTTCATCGGTTTTGGCCGCATACCGCGTGCGGTGGCGATGAGGGCGCGGGCATTCGGGATGTATCTCATCGCCTTCGACCCCTATATTGAGGAACTGGTGATGCCCCGCTACGGGGTGGCCCCGGCGACGCTCGACGAGGTGCTATCGACCGCCGACGTCGTCTCGCTCCATTTGCCCGGGTCGGCCGGAGCCTCCGCCCGGCTGACCGGCCATCATTTCGCGCGGATGAAGCCGGGAGCAATTTTCATCAATACCGGCCGGGGCAGCATGGTCGACGAGCCCGCCCTCATCCGTGCACTGCAATCCGGCCATCTCAGCCATGCCGGGCTGGACGTGCTGGAAACAGAGCCGCCAGGCCACAACAATCCACTGTTGTCGATGCAAAACGTGACCCTCAGCGCCCATACGGCATCCGCCTCCGCGCGCTCGGATGCCGCGCGGCGCGGCCATGTCGGACGCGAACTGGCCCTGGTCGCGCAGGGACGCTGGCCCACCAGCTGCGTCAATCCCTCGGTACTGGAGACCAGCGCGCTCCGCCGCTGGCAGCCCTACAGCATGACCCGCGGCCCAAACAGCTGATCCGGCGTCAGGACAGGTCGATCTCAGTTGCCATCACGTAGCCGATGCTGCTCCCCACCTCGATCTCCGCCCAGGAGGCCGCGGTGGGGCCGAATATCCGGCGAACCACCACCGGTGCGCCCTGGAGCAGAGTCGCGACCGTCGGTGCCGCCGCGTCGGGCTGCTGGCGGGCCACCGCGCGGGAAACGCGGATGATTCCGACACGGCGAACCACCGGGCCATACTCTGCCGTCGCGGTTGGGTTGACCGCGGTCTGGTCGGCCCCGGGGAGCACGAAGGAACCCTTGGTCGCCGGCGTCGGCACGAAGCCGGGGCTGCGATCGAGATAACCCGACGAGATCAGCCAGCCGACCGCCATGCCCCCGATCGCCGCGAGGGCGACAGCGCCGAGCAGAAGCAGGCTCACCCCCCAGCGGTTGCGCGCGCGCGACGTGCGGCTGCGCAAGGTGTCGAGCTCTCGAGCGATCGAGTCGCGCTGGCCTTCAAGATCGCGATAGTTGGCCTCCAGCAGACGGACGCTTTTGCGCAGAACGCCGATCTCGCGCTCCAGCCGCTCGGTGTCTTGGGAGGGCGCCGGCGCGGGCCGGCTGAGCGACGGCTTCGCCCCGTAGATGAACATCTCCTTGAGCGCCCCGCCGGTGAGGCCGAGACGACGTGCCAGATGCGCCACCGCTCGGCCGGCGTTGGCCGCCTCTCCTTCCTCGGAGGCCATCATGGCCACCCGGCTCGCCAGGCGCT
This sequence comes from uncultured Rhodospirillales bacterium, assembly GCA_903928895.1. Taxonomy (GTDB): domain Bacteria; phylum Pseudomonadota; class Alphaproteobacteria; order Acetobacterales; family Acetobacteraceae; genus CAIYPH01. The sequence goes on from CAIYSR010000139.1 coordinate 101,133, forward strand.
CGACATCCTCTTCGCTGAGGTCAGACAAACCGTCTCTCCAGCTCATTCATCGTCATTTCCCCGCTGACGCGGCGGCAAACCTCGTTCACACTACGGTTTAACGCCCCGCCGGGCGAGGGGCCAGACCGGGACGCTCCGCGAAACGTGCCGGGCAGCATGTTGTGCCCTGCTCGCGGAATTGTGACCCGTGATGGCCCGTCTATCCGACATGGCGTGCCTTTCATGATGTCGCCGACCATCCCAAGGAGTTCCCGATATGCCCGCCTCGCTGCCCGCACGTGCCGTGCTCGGCTTCCTCGCAGCAGCCCTGGCCGTGCTGACCTTTCATCAGGGGATGATTCTGGTGCTGCATTTCACTCCGGTTCCTGGGATCCAGATCGCGGGATGGCCGTACTCGCTGGCCCCGATCCCGCCGCTGGGTGTGCCGCAGGTCCTCAATCTATGCTTCTGGGGTGGACTGTACGGTCTGGCTTTCGGACTGATCTATCCGCGGCTGCCCCGCCAATGTGGCTCAACGGGTTGCTCCTGGGACTCTGCGCCGTAACCGTGGGTTTCTTCGTGGTACCCGTCATCAAGGGCACTCCTTTGGCCGGCGGCTGGGTACTCACCAACTGGGTGCGCTCGATCCTGATCAACGGCTCTTTCGGTGTGGGCGTTGGTCTGATCTATCCCGCGCTTGCCCGAAGGGTGTTCAAGGCAGCCTGAGCCGTCACGCGGCGAGGCGTTCAATCAGCCGCGCCCAACGATCAAGCTCGGGCAGGATGACATCCGCCTCGGCGCTGGCGAGGCTGACGATGAGGCGGACGACGCCGCTTGCCCGATCGCGCTCCAGGATCGCGATGTCCTCGGGCGCACCCCAGATGGTCACCGGCACGTCGGCCGCCGGACGGCCAGCCTGGTCCAGAAGGGCCCGGAACGAAGGAATGAGGGCGGCAACATCGGGATATGCCGGCCGCTTGCGATGCGGCATCCAACCCTGGCCGTAGCGGATGGCGCGGCGCGCGCCATAGGGAAAAGCGCCGCCAACAATGACAGGGGGATGCGGCTGCTGGAACGGCTTCGGCCCGGCGATGAGCGGCTCGAACCGAACGAACTCGCCCTGGTAGGCGGCTTCGGGTTGAGTCCAGATCGCTCGCATCGCCTCCACCTTCTCGCGTGCGACCTTGTGGCGGCTGACGAATTCGGTGCCGTGGTTGCGCATTTCACCCGCATTCCAGCCGTTGCCGATACCGAACAGGAACCGTCCGCCCGAGACATGGTCGATCGAGGCGACGAGCTTCGCGGTCTGGATGACGTCGCGCTGCGGGACCAGGCAGACACCAGTACCAACAAGGAGGCGTTGGGTCGCGGAGGCGGCGGCCGTCAATGCGATGAAGGGGTCCATCACGTCATAGTACTGCTTTGGGAGGTCTCCGCCGGCGGGGAAGGCAGAGTCGCGGGCGAACGGAATGTGGGAGTGCTCCGGTGCCCAAACCGAGTCGAAGCCGCGATCCTCCAGCGCCCGGGCAAGTTCCGCCGGCGTCATTGAATAGTCGGTGAAGAACATCGCGGCGCCGATTTTCATCGCTGATCGCTCCTTGATTACAACGAGGATCGCCCAAGCGCCGGCGGCGCGAAAGGGTCGCGCTCGGAGAGGCTGAAACTCAGAACGTCGCGGCGTCGACGCCCATGAGGAAAAGCCCGGTCCGGTCCGCTGCCTCAATCGTGGCTGTGGGATCGGCCAGCAGGGCGCCGCCGGCTTCGAACGCAACGCCGCGCAGTCCAGCGGCTGCGGCATGGGCGATCGTCGTTGCACCGATCGTGGGCAGATCCGCGCGGCGCTCCTGGCCGGGCTTGCTCATCTTCACCAGCACGCCACCCAGCCCACCGCGCCGGAGGGTTCCCGCGCGAGCCAGCATGGCATCCGTACCCTCAATCGCCTCGACTGCGAGCACCAGCCCCTGTTGCACGACGCAGCCCTGGCCCACATCGACGCCCCCCAGGGCACGCGCGACCGCGACGCCGCGACGGATATCAGCCATCGCCTGCGGGTCGGGCGCCACGCGGCCAAGCAGACCGCTCGGTGCCAGCGCCTCCGTCAGCACCTCATGGGCTCCGACAACGCGGAACCCCTCCTCCCCCAGCACTTTCACCACAGCGGCCAGTAGCGTGTCGTCGCCGCCGCCGAATACCGACCGGCCGATCCGGCCGATCAGCTTCAAGCCCGCCGCGTCCGGCCGCAGATCGAGCAGGCCCGGCCGGCGGACGGGGCCGATCATCACCACATCGCGGCAGGCATTCGTACGCAACAGATCGAGAATACGTCCGGCCGCGCCCATTCGGGCGAAGGCATGGGGATAGGGCGCAAGAACGTGCTTTTCGGCAAAGCCTTCGAGCCCGACGATGAACACAGGGCGGCCGCTGGCGACGGCCGCTGCTGCCACACGGCCAGGCAACGTGCCGCCGCCGGCGAGGATGGCGAGTGCCGAACGGGCGCCCGGCGCTGCCTCAGTCATGTGGCTCAGCCATCGCTGTCATCATCACTGAGCCGCCCCGTCCGCACCAGCCCGCGCTTGGAGGGCGCATCGATGAACGCCAGCACCTCGTCGATCAGCGGGTCGCCTGCCAGCCGTGCCCGCACTGCCTCGAGTCGCTCCGCAAACACGCCGTTGCCCCAGAACATCTCGCGATAGGCGCCACGCACCGCGTGGATCGTGGTACGGTCATACCCACGCCGGCGCATGCCAATGACATTGATGCTGGCCAGCCGCGCCCGGTTGCCGAGCACCACGCCGAACGGCACCACGTCCGCCTCGACACCGGAGACACCGCCGATCATGGCCGCACGGCCGATGCGCACGAACTGATGGATCGCAGCACTGCCTCCGATCACGGCATTGTCACCGATCGCGACATGGCCGCCCATCACCACGTTGTTGGCGACAATCACGCCATTGCCGAGGTTGCAGTCATGCGCGACATGGGTCACCGCCATAAGCATGCAATCCGAACCCACGCTGGTGAGGCCACGCCCGGATGCCGTGCCGCGATGGATCGTGACATGCTCTCGGACCAGGGTGCGGGCGCCAACCTCGGTGCGGGTCGGCTCGCCCAGATATTTCAAGTCCTGCGGCGCCATGCCGACAGTGCAGAACGGAAAAAGCCGGACGTCCGCACCGATCGTCGTATGGCCTTCGACCACGACATGGCTGACCAGTCGCGCCCCGTCGCCGATCTCGGCATCAGCCCCGATGGTGCAGAACGGGCCGATTTCGACGCCGATGCCGAGCTTTGCGCCCGGCGCGACGATGGCAGTCGGATGGATTTGGGTCACTGGCCTCTCGATGCGGATTTGCTGTCCTTCGGGATCACCATGGCGGTGAAGGTGGCCTCTGCCACCTTCACGCCCTCGACCGTGCCGACGGCGTTGAAGCGCCAGACCTTGCCATGCTGGCGATCCTTCGTGACATGCAGGCGAAGCTGGTCGCCAGGCACGACAGGGCGACGGAACTTGGCCCCCTCGATCGACATGAAGAAGACGCTCACGCCGTAGCCGTCTTCCGGACCGAGTGTCTCGCAGACGACAACGCCCGCGGTCTGGCACATCGCCTCCACGATCAGCACGCCGGGCATGACGTAGTTTCCGGGGAAGTGGCCCTGGAAGAAATTGTCATTAAAGGTGACGTTCTTGATCCCGATCGCGCCCGCGTGCGGCACGAAATCCACGACACGATCGATCAGCAGGAAGGGGTAGCGATGGGGTAACCCCTTCATGATGCGATTGATGTCGATTGCAGCGATCGGTTCGGGCTGGAATCCGGGCGTTTCGCTCATGGCCGTCCTGCTGTGTCTCCGATTACGGTTTTGAGTGATCGGCCCGGGCGGCGAGCCGCTTGAGCACGGCGACCTGCCGAAACATGGTGCGCGCCGGCATGGCGGGGCTACCGGCCCATTGCTCGCCAGCCGGCACGTCGTTCATGACGCCCGCCTGGGCCCCGATGCGCGCGCGCCTGCCCACCGTCAGATGGCCGGCGAGGCCGGCCTGGCCACCGATCATCACAAAATCCTCGATCACGGCCGAGCCGGAAATGCCCACCAGGGCAACGAGGACGCAGCAGCGACCGACGCGCACGTTGTGGCCGATCTGCACGAGGTTATCGATGCGCGTACCGGCGCCGATCACGGTGTCTTGGGCCGAGCCCCGGTCGACACACGAGTTGGCGCCGATCTCGACATCATCCTCGATCAATACCAGGCCGAGTTGCGGCACCGTCTCCGGGCCGCGCGGGCCAATGGCGAACCCGAAGCCTTCCTGACCAATGCGGGCGCCTGGATAGATATAGACCCGTGCCCCGAGCCGGGCGTGACTGACCGACGCGGCAGCGCCAATCCGGCAATCGGCACCGAGTTCGACGCTCGCCCCGATCACCGCGCCAGGGCCGATCCGGCAGCGCGCGCCGATCACGGCGCCAGCCTCGATCACCGCGAGCGGGCCGACCTCCGCCCGCGGGTCCACGAAGGCGGTCGGATCGACGATGGCCGAGGCATGAATGCCGGGTTCCGCGGGCGGCACCGGGAAGAACAAGGCAGCGACGCGGGCCCAACCGAGATAGGGGTCGGCCACGACGATCGCCACTGTGCCATCGGGTACATGGGCCGCCATGTCGGGATGCACGATCACGGCGCCGGCCCGCGTGGTCCTGAGCGCAGGGAGATAGCGTCGATTGTCGAGAAAGCTGACCTCGTCCGGCCCCGCGGTTTGCAGTGGAGCGGGGCCGTTCAACATCAATCCGCCCTCCAGAAGCACGCCCGCAGCCGACGCCACCGCGGAGAGCGGGTGCGGGCCGGAGCGGCTGAAGAAGCGCGGATCGCCGGCCACGTCAGGGGCGCTTCGGCGCGGCGGCGGGCGTGGCTGAAGTGGGCCCGTTGGGCGAAACCCCATCAGGCGGAATCGTCACCGAAGGGAGCAGCCGATTGAGCTGCTCGGTGACCTGATCGGTCAGGTCGAACTCGTTGACGTTCAGCGCAACCTGGGCACGATGTAGCACGAGGTTCATGCCATGGCTCTCGGCGACCTGACGGATCACGCCGATTAGCGAGGCTTGGATCTGGTTCAGGCCGTACTGCGCCGCTTCCTGGATGATGCGGTTGCGTGCCTGGAAGCTGCGTTGGGCATTGGTGATTCGGTCCTGCAGCTCCTTTTCCTTGGTCCGTATCTGCTCGGGCGACAGGCTCGTCCGCTGGCCGGCCAGGGCCTGCTGCATATCGCGCCAAGCCTGCTGCTCCTTTTGAGCCTCATCGTTGAGCTTCTCGCGACGCTCGCCGATGACACGGTCGATCTGTTGGGCGGCAGCCGAAGCGCGCATCACCTCAGGCACGCCGATGATACCCACAACGACGGCCGGAGGCGCGGCACCGCGGGGCAACGGAGGCAGTTCCGGAACCGGTGGCATCGGCGCCTGGATCGGCGCTGCCTCGACATCCTGTTGGGCGGCGGGTTGCGGCGGCGGGGCGGGAGGACGGGC
>CAIYSR010000140.1 GCA_903928895.1 uncultured Rhodospirillales bacterium
ATCGCGACACAGGTCCATCCCGACGTTGACTCATGTTCCCGATCCGCATGCAACCAGCATCAGCGGCAAACGCAAAAAAAGGAACTCACTGTTGCCAATCGGACTCACCGGGGGGGCTTGGGAGTTACAAAAAAAGAAGCGCTTCCTTCCCCCTCCCGCGCGATTGACATTGCGCCCGGACGGCGGAACCTTGGGCGCCAATCAAGGGAGGCCGCCATGTCCGATCCGCGTCAGCCGCTTGCCGGCCGTTCCGTCTGGACCGGCGCCGAGCTTGAGCGCAGCGGCGACTGGATCCGCACGCTCGACGATGCCCAGCGCGCCGAGATCGACGCCGCCTTGCAGGGTGTGAAGCGTCGCGGTCTCGGTGTCTTCGGCTTCGGCCGCGACGTTTTCCCCCTGCCGAAGACCGCCCCGCTGCTGGCCGACATTTCGGAGGAGCTTGAGCATGGCCGCGGCGCCGTCCGGCTGCGCGGCATCGACGTCGGCGCCTACGACGAGGACGACCTGCGCCGCATTTTCTGGGGCATCGGGCGGCACCTCGGCACCGCCGTCTACCAGAATGCGCGGGGCGAGATCATGGGCGAGGTCCGCGACGAGACCCGTCTTGCCGAGCGCACCTATGCCGAGACCGAGGAGGGCCGCGTCGCCTCCGCCCGCGCCCGGTCCCGCTCCACCGGCCCGCTGCGCTGGCACACCGACCGTTGCGACGTGATCGGCCTGCTTTGCGTCCGCAACGCCCAGGCCGGCGGCGTCTCCAAGCTCGCCTCGATCCCGACCATCCACCACGAGATCCTGCGCCGCCGTCCGGACCTGCTGGACCTGCTCTGCCACGACTACTGGCGCATGCGCCCGGCCGATGAGGACGGGATCTCGCCCGACAATGTCTTCGCCATGCCGGTCTTTGGTTTCGCTGGCGGCCGGATCACCAGCCAGTATTCACGCACCTATGTCGAGCAGGCCCAGGAGGTCCCCCGCGTGCCCCGGCTGACCGCGGCGCAGAACGAGGCGCTCGACCTGCTCGCGGCGGTCGCCGAGGAGGTCTGCCTGCATTCCCCCTTCGTCGCCGGCGACATCCAGCTGCTCAACAACCATGTGATCTATCACGGCCGCACCGCCTACGCCGACGATGCATCTGCCGGGCAGGACCGGTTGCTGTTTCGGCTCTGGTTGGCCACGCCGCAAAGCCGCGAGCTGCCGGCTGGATTCGAGACCCTGTGGGGATCGGCGGCGTCCGGCGCGGTGCGCGGCGGCGTCATCCAGCCGGACACCGGGCTGCGCGTGCCGGCTTGAACCGGAGGGAGGAAGCAAGCGCGGGGCAGGAAAGCTCTTTTTTTGAAAAAAGAAGCAAAGAACGTTTGTCCGTTGGAGTCGGTCGTTTCATCCATGGCGAAGCCGCGGGTGAAGTTTTTTTGTTTCTTTTTTTTCAAAAAAAGAAACGCTTCCTTCCTTCCTGCCTGCCGTGCCTTTTCCGCGATCCGCAAAGGTCGGTATTTAGCAGGGTTGGTATCAGTTCCGATCATGCCCTAGCGTCGGCGCAACGCCACCCAGGCGCCGGCCACCGTTGCCGCCGTCAGCAGCAGCGGAGACCCATGCGCGGCCGACCAGATCGCGTGCAGGCTGTCGGCGATGATGTCCATCGCCTTGTTGTGACGTGCAAACCGGTCCCGCGGCAAGAGGGGCAGCGACAAAACCGGGGCGCGGCGGTAGGATCGGCGCTCCTTCCAACCCGGAGCCGCAGCCCAGGATGTCACGGATCGCCAGCATGGCTCGGAACGTGATCCTCCGCCTGCGCCTGCCGACCGCATCGATCCTCGTCGTTCTCCTGGCCCTGCTCGGCATCTGGACCGAGCTCGCGGTCGAATTGCGCGAGCAATACCGCCGCGACACCATCGCCGCCGAGCAGGAGAGCGGCAATCTCGCCCGCGGCTTCGGCGAGAACGTCAACCGCATGATCGAGTCGGTCGACCAGATCATGCTTCTGCTGCGCGCCGCCTATGCCGCCAATCCCGATCCCGCCGAGCTCAGCCGCTGGGCTGCGGCGGATGCCTTCCGCCGGGCTCTGACCCTGCAAGTCACCTTCGTCGACCGCGCCGGCGTCGTCACCGGCTCCAATCTCGGCCCGGTCACCACGCGGGTGGACCTGTCCGACCGCGAGCATATCCGCGCCCAGATCGACAGCGCGCAGGACCGGCTGTTCATCAGCAAGCCCGCGCTCGGCCGTATCTCGGGCAAATGGTCTATCCAGTTCACCCGCAAGCTGTTCGACCGCGACGGCAGCTTCGCCGGCGTGATCGTGGTCTCGCTCGACCCCTATTACCTCGCGCGCTTCTATGAATCGATCGAGATCGGCCGGGGCGCCGTCGTCCTGGTCGGGCTCGACGGGGTGGTCCGTGCTCGCGCCCCCGTGGCCGAGGGCACCATCGGCGCGCTTTACGACCCGGCCGCGATGGCGCGCATCGCCGGCGGCCCGCCGATCGCGCTGCTGGAGCCGGCGGCGGGCGGCGACCTGATTCGCACCTATCGCCGCCTCGGCGCCTATCCGCTGGCCGTGGTGGTCGAACTCGCCCCCGAGGATGTGTTCGCGGCGTTCTACCGCAGCCGCGAACTTTATTTCCTGGCGGCGATCGGCCTGACGGCGCTGGTGCTGACCGGGGGGGGGGCTGCTGGTTTTCCAGCGCCGGCGGCTGCTGCGCTCGCGCGCGGAGCTCACAGCGACGCTTGAGCACATCAGCCAGGGCATCATGATGATCGATCCGTCCGGCCATGTGCCGGTGATCAATCGCCGCGCGATCGAATTGCTGGGCCTGCCCGCGACGCTGGCGCCCCCCGATATCAGCTTCCAGGATATCCTGGCCTGGCAGGTCGAGCAGGAGGAATTCGGCGGCGGCCCGCGCCAGGAAAGCCCGATCCTCGATCTCGCTCTCAGCGGCGGAATTGGCCCCGAGGCCTACGAGCGCGCGCGCCCCAACGGCGTGGTGCTCGAGGTCCGCACCCAGACCCTGCCCGACGGCGGCGCGGTCCGCACCTACACCGACATCACCGAACGCAAGCGCACCGAGCACGCCCTCGCCGCCGCCCGCGACGCCGCCGAAGCCGCGACCCGGGCGCGCACCGGGTTCCTGGCGATGATGAGCCACGAAATCCGCACCCCGATGAACGGCGTCATCGGCATGACCGGACTGCTCCTCGACAGCGCGCTGACCCCGGTGCAGCAGCGCTACGCCGAGACCCTGCGCGAGGCGGCGGAGAACCTGCTGCGTATCATCAACGACATCCTCGATTTCTCGAAGCTCGATGCCGACCGCCTGGAGTTCGAGAACCTGCCCTTCACCCTGAGCCATGCCGTCGGCAGCGCGGTCGATCTGCTGCGGGTCAAGGCCGAGGAGAAGAGGCTCGCCTTGTCGGCGGTGATCGCGCCGGACGTGCCGGGCAGGGTGATCGGCGATCCCGGGCGGCTGCGCCAGGTGCTGCTCAACCTGATCGCCAACAGCATCAAGTTCACGCCTGCCGGATCCGTCACCGTCGAGGTCGATCTCGCGGCGATCGAGGGAGACCATGCGCGCATCGCCTTCGCCGTGCGCGACACCGGGATCGGGATTCCGCTTGACGCGCAAAAGGGACTGTTCCAGCAATTCTCCCAGGTCGACAGTTCGATCTCGCGCCGCTTCGGCGGCACCGGGCTCGGCCTCGCCATCAGCCGCGGGCTGGTGGAACATATGGGCGGCACCATCTCCGTCGAAAGCGCACCCTATGAAGGCTCGGTCTTCCGCTTCACCGTCCGCCTGGAAATCGCGCGCGAGAGCGCCGTCCTGCCGGAGGTGACCTTGGCCCCCACCGCTTCCGGCGCCACGCCTTCCCGCAGGCTGCGCATCCTGCTGGCGGAGGACAACGCCACCAACCGGCTCGTCGCCACCGCCCGGCTGGAAATGCTGGGCCACCGGGTCGACTCGGTCGCCAACGGGCTGGAGGCGGTGGCCGCGGTGCAGACCGCGCCGTACGATCTGGTGCTGATGGATGTGATGATGCCGGAGATGGATGGCCTCGCCGCCACCAGGGCCATTCGCGCGCTCGACGATCCGGCGTCGAACCTGCCGATCGTGGCGCTCACCGCCAATGCGTTCCGCGAGGACGAGGAGGAGTGCCTGGCCGCCGGCATGGACGCCTTCCTCTCCAAGCCGCTGTCGGCGCCGCAGCTGGCCGCGGTGGTCGACCGTGCGATCGCCCGAACCCTGCGCCCGGCCTGACCCGCCGCTGCCCTGGTGAGTCAGGTCCGCAGCTTCTGGTCCAATGCGTCGCGCAAGCCGTCACCGAGCAGGTTGAAGGCGAGCACGGTGATCAGGATCGCCATGCCCGGGAAAATCGTCACGTGGTCGGCGACGCCAAGGTAGCTGCGCCCATCCGAGAGCATGGCGCCCCATTCCGGGCTGGGCGGCTGGGCGCCGAGGCCGATGAAGGACAGCGCCGCCGCGGTCAGGATCGAGGTCCCCATCCGCAGCGAGGCATAGACGATCACCGCCGGCATCGTGCCGGGCAGGATATGGACGAACATCAGCTTGGTGCGTGAAACCCCGATGCTACGCGAGGCCTGGACATAGAGGGTCTGCTTGAGCGCCAGCGTGGTGCCGCGCACCAGCCGGGCGAACACCGGCACCGCGGAGAGCGCGATGGCGTAAATGACGTTGACGATGCCGGGGCCGAGCAGAGCCACCACGGCGATCGCCGGCAGGATGCCGGGGAAGGCCAGCATCACGTCCATGATGCGCATCAGCAGGCCATCGAGCCAGCCGCCGAAGAAGCCGCTGATGATCCCAAGCGCCACGCCGACGACGCAGCCCAACACCACCGAGAGGAAGCCAACCGTGAGCGAGACCTGCCCGCCCCAGATCATGCGGCTGAAAATGTCGCGGCCGTAGGTGTCGGTGCCGGCCCAGTGGACCCAGGAGGGGCCTTCGAGCAGCGCGTCGTAGTCCGGCGTCGCCTGATCGTAGGGCGCGATCCAGGGGGCGAGGGCTGCGGCCAGCACCAGCACCACGATGACGCCGAGCGACACCAGGGCCACGCGCTTGGTGCGGAAACGGCGCCAGAATTCGCCGAACGGGGTGCGGATGGCGGTGTGCGTGGCCGGGACAGCCGGGGCAGTGGTGGCACTCATTTCAGCCGGATCTCCGGGTTCACCAGCCCGTACAGCAGGTCCACCATGAGGTTGATGAGCACGAATTCCAGCGCGAACAGCAGGATTTCCGCCTGGATCACGGGGTAGTCGCGGAAACTCACGCTGTCGATCAGCAGCCGCCCGAGGCCGGGCCAGGCGAACACGGTTTCCACCACGATGGCCCCGCCGAGCAGGAAGCCGAATTGCAGCCCGGTCAGGGTGATCACCGGGATCAGGGCGTTGCGCACCGTGTGGGTCCAGATCACGGCCCGTTCGGTCACACCCTTGGAGCGGGCGGTCCGGACATAGTCCTCGGCAGCGACTTCGACGAAGGCCGAGCGGGTGAAGCGCGCCATCACCGCGGCCACCGCGCTGCCCAGGGTGAAAGCCGGCATGACGAAATGCTGCCAGCTGCCATAGCCCCCGGTCGGCAGCCAGCCCAGCCGGACCGAGAACAGGTCGATCATCATCAAGCCGAGCCAGAAGCTCGGGAACGAGATGCCGGAGATGGCAAAGATCATCGCCGCCCGATCCTCCCAGCCACCACGGCGCACGCCCGACAGCACGCCGAGCCCGATGCCGGCAACCACCGCCCACACCATCGACCAGACGGTGAGCCACAGCGTCGGCATGAAGCGCTCGCCGATCAGCTTGGACACCGGCTCATGGGTCTTGATGGAACGGCCGAGCTCGAAATGGGCCATCTGGTCGAGATAGCGCACATATTGCGACCAGATCGGCTGGTCTAGCCACAACTCGGCGCGGGTGCGTTCCACCTGTTCCAGCGACGCCTCGGGACCCGCCACCATGCGCGCAGGGTCGCCAGGCAGCAGATGCACGAAGGCAAACACGAAAAGGCTGACGGCCAGCAGGACCGGAACGGTGCCTGCCAGCCGTCGGAACACATACTCCAGCACGTCAGTTCAGCGTCGCGTCTTCGTCGAGCTGGAACTGCTGGTCGCCGCGCATGGAGGCGCCCTTCAGCCGCTTCGAGTAGGCGGCCAGGTTGTGCGACATGCCGAGATAGAGCAGCGCCGCGTCCTCCCACGCCACTTTCTGCGCAATCGCATAGGCGGCGGCCCGCTTGGCGGGGTCGACGGTGGAAAGCCCGGCTTCGATGGCGTCGTCAACTTCCTTGTTCTTGTAGTAGGCGAAGTTGTTCAGCACCGGCGGCCAGCCCTTGCCCCACAGGAACGGACGAATGCCCCAGTCGGCATCGCCGGTCGAGGAGGACCATCCGGTGACCAGCATCTGGATCGTCGCCGTTTCCGGCGCCGGGTTGGTGTAGAGCTTGGAGGTCAGCACGCCGGCTTCGAGCGATTCGACCGTCACCTTCACGCCGACGAGCGCGAGCTGCTGCTGCAGGAACTCCATCGAGCGCTTGGACAGGGTGCTGGTGCCGCTGGTGATGGTGACCTCGAAGCCGTTCGGGTAGCCGGCTTCGGCCAGCAGCGCCTTGGCCTTGGCCACGTCATAGGGCCAGGGCTTCTGCTTGCTGTAGTACTGCAGGCCGGGCGCCATCGGGCTGTCGAGCTCGTCGGCATAGCCCGACCAGATCACCTTGGCATAGGCCTTCTTGTCGACCGCGAGGTTCAGCGCCTGACGCACCCGCAGGTCGCTGAACGGCTTCTTCTGGCTGTTCATGGTGGAGAACAGGCTGAGCAGCGAGGGTTGGTTGAACACCACGATATCGGGGTTCTTTTCCACCAGCTTGATCATCTCCGGCGGCACCGGGGTGATGAACTGGGCCTCGCCGGCCTGGAGCATGGCCAGACGGGTGCCGTTCTCGGACACCGAGCGATAGGTGATGCTGTCGATCTTCGGCAGCCCCGCCATCCGGTAATGGGCGTTCTTCTTCAGTTTCAGCGTGTCCGCCCCCCACGACACCAGCTCATACGGGCCGGTGCCGGTGGCGTTGCGGGTGAATTCCTTGCCGAACTTGGTCACCAGCGTCGGGTTGACGATCATCGCGCCGGGATGGGCGAGATTGTTGGGAAACGCCCCGAACGGATATTTCAGCGTCACCTTCACGGTGAAATCGTCGATCACATCGGTATGGTCGATCATCACGTAGATCGACTGGCGCTTGAGGTTGTTGGCCGGGTTGCCGCCGCGATCGAAGCTGAACTTCACCACCTTGGCATCGAACGGGGTGCCGTCGGGAAAGCTGATGCCATGGCGCAGCTTGAAGACGAATTCGGTCGCTGCCGCATTGGCCTCGAAGCTTTCCGCCAAGGCGGGCACCAGCTTCATGTCGCGGTCGAGCTTGAACAGCCCTTCATGGGTCAGCCGGGCGGCGGCCTGGGAGATGTTGTCGTTGAGGTCGTGCGGATCGAGCCCGGTGAGGTTGTCCGACACCGCGACCACAAGGTCGGCGGCGCGCGCGCCCTGGACTGCGAAGACGATGGCTGCCGCGAACAGCATTCTGGCGAGGATGCGGATCATGCCGCTTGCTCCTTGTTTCCTGTTGGACAGGACGATGCGGGAAATGCGCCCAGCGCGCAACAGGCATGAATCACGATCAGTACATGCCGCCGACCCGGTGGCGGGCGACGAAATGCCCGGCGCCGACCTGCACCAGCGGCGCCACCACCGGCATGTCGTCCGGCCGGCGCAGCGGGCTCGGCACCTCGCTGTCGTCCAGGCCCTCGTGCCGCGACCGCCGCGCCGGATCGGGCACCGGCACGGCGGCGAGCAGCCGGCGCGTATAGGCATGCTGCGGGTCGCCGAACACCGCCTGGCGCGGCCCGATTTCGACGATCTGGCCGAGATACATCACTGCCACCCGATGGCTCACCCGTTCCACCACCGCCATGTCGTGGCTGATGAACAGGTAGGACAGGCCGAGCCGGGATTGCAGGTCCATCATCAGGTTGACCACCTGGGCGCGAATGGAGACGTCGAGCGCCGCCACCGCCTCGTCGGCGATGATGAGGCTCGGCTCGCTGGCCAGCGCCCGGGCGATGCAGACGCGCTGGCGCTGGCCGCCCGACATCTCATGCGGGTAGCGGTCGACATGTTCGGGCAGCAGCCCGACCTGGCGCAGCAGCGTCTGCACCCGCTCGCGCACCGCCGGCCCATGGGCGAGCTTGTGGGTGTGGATCGGCTCGGCGATCGAGAAGCCCACCGTCATCCGCGGATCGAGCGAGGCGAAAGGGTCCTGGAAGATGAACTGGATCGCCCGGCGCATGCGCTTTTCGCGGGCCGGGTTCAGGCGCGAGACATCCTCCCCGTTCACCCGGATGACGCCGCCGAGCGGCTGTTCCAGCCGGATCACGCTGCGCCCGGTGGTGGTCTTGCCGCAGCCGCTTTCGCCCACCAGGGCCAGGGTTTCACCCGGCGCGACGGTGAGGCTGACCTGCTCGGCGGCATGGATGCGCCCGACCAGACGAAAGCCGCGCCGCACATCGAACCGCGTGGTGAGGCCTTCGAGTTCGAGCACCGGGGTGGCACCATGGCGCACCGTGTCCTGCTCGACATGGGGCGCATCGCCGATGATGAACGGCGCCGGCAGCGGATGCTCGGCCAGCGCGCCGAGCACCGGCACCGCGTCGAGCAGCATGCGCGTATACGGGTGCCGTGGCTTGGTGAAGAGTTCCACCACCTCGCCGGTTTCCACCACCCTGCCGTGCTGCATCACCACCACGCGATCGGCCATTTCGGCAACCACGCCCATGTCATGGGTGATGAAAATCAGGCCCATGCCGAGTTCCTGCTGCAGGCTGCGCATCAGCCGCAGGACCTGAGCCTGCACCGTGACATCCAGCGCCGTGGTCGGCTCGTCCGCGATCAGCAGGCGCGGGCGGCAGGACAGGGCCATGGCGATCATCACGCGCTGACGCATGCCGCCGGACATCTGGAACGGGTAGCGGTCGAGCTGCCGCGCGGCCTCGGGGATACGAACGCGTTCGAGCAGGCGGCGGGCTTCCTCGCGCGCGGCCTTCTCGTTCAGACCCTGGTGCTGGATCACCGCCTCGGCGATTTGCGCGCCCACCGTCAGCACCGGGTTGAGGCTGGTCATCGGCTCCTGGAACACCATCGCGATATCCGGCCCGCGCAGCCGGCGCATGGACTCCGGCGGTTCGATGGCGAGGTCGCGCTGGCGCCCGGTGCGATCGGTGAACAGGATCTGCCCGCCGCTGATCCGCCCGCCGGCGTAGTCGATCAGGCGGGTGATGGCCAGCGCGGTGACCGATTTGCCGGAGCCGGATTCGCCGACGATCGCTACCGTTTCGCCGGGCGCGACGGTCATGTCGAGATCGCGCACCACAGTGGCGGGGCCGCGTTCGGTATCGAAAGTGACGCTGAGGCCGCGGACATCGAGCAGCGCCGGACGGTCGGGTGCAGGGTTCATCCGGTCACGATGCCGGTCCGCATCGGCTGAGGCAAGCGGGGGTGGAGGCAAGCAGGGCAATCGGGTGAAGGCAGGCAAGGCAATCAAGGCTCCGCCGGCAAAGGGCCGCGGGCCCTTTGAACCCGTTCCATTCAGCGGCTGGATCAGCGACCTTCAGTTGAAAACACCGATCTTGCTTGCGCCGCAGGCCATCAAT
>CAIYSR010000141.1 GCA_903928895.1 uncultured Rhodospirillales bacterium
ATTGATGGCCTGCGGCGCAAGCAAGATCGGTGTTTTCAACTGAAGGTCGCTGATCCAGCCGCTGAATGGAACGGGTTCAAAGGGCCCGCGGCCCTTTGCCGGCGGAGCCTTGATTGCCTTGCCTGCCTTCACCCGATTGCCATGGGTTATCGCGCAATTGCTTGCCCCCGGCTTGGGGGTGCGGGATGATGGCGGTTGGTGGCGGTGAGGGACTCGGGTGATGACACTGAATGCCGCGCCAGATGCGGTGGCGGGCTTCCGATCGGATCTCGGCGCGCGGCAGTTTGCCTGTGTGCTGGCGGATCCGCCGTGGCAGTTCATCAATCGGACCGGCAAGATGGCGCCGGAGCACAAGCGGTTGAACCGCTACGGCACCATGGATGTGGCGGCGATCTGCGCGCTGCCGGTGGCCGAGGTGAGCGCGGATACGGCGCATTTGTATTTGTGGGTACCCAATGCATTGTTGCCGGAGGGCTTGCAGGTGATGAAGGCGTGGGGGTTCCACTACAAATCCAATATCGTCTGGCACAAGATCCGCAAGGATGGCGGGAGCGATGGGCGCGGGGTGGGGTTTTATTTTCGCAACGTGACGGAGTTGTTGTTGTTCGGGGTGCGCGGCAAGAATGCGCGGACGTTGCAGCCGGGCCGGACGCAGGTGAATTATCTGGGCACGCGCAAGCGGGAGCATTCACGCAAGCCGGATGAGGCCTACGACATCATCGAGGCGTGCAGCCCGGGGCCGCGGCTTGAGTTGTTCGCGCGCGGGGTTCGGCCGGGCTGGACGGTGTGGGGGAACCAGGCGAGCGAGGATTACGTGCCGACATGGGATACCTATGGCCACAACAGCGCGTCCGAGCGGAAGCAGAGTGTGCTGGCGGGCGGGAAGTAGGCGGGCTAAGCAGGCTTTCGCAGGACGGACGACGGATGAAGTTGCAAACATCGTGCAGGCGAAAGCCAGCTTGGCCTTCAGCAAGAGCGCAAACCTGAGAGGGCTTGCTTAGGCGTCCTCTTCGTCGAAGTTGAAACCCAGAGACTGCAGGGCTCTGCCGGGCGCCTTCTCGGCGGCGAGCCGGGCCTTGAGGGCTTCGAGGCCGGCGGTTCCGTCGTCTTCGTAGGCGGCGGGGCGGATGGCGAAGGTCAGCACCGGGCAACCGCCGCCGCCGCCGCCCTCGATCTTGGGCCAGAGCCTCTCGTGATGGGTGGTGGCCTTGCCGTAGGAGGCGCCTTTGCCGAGGCTTTTGAAGATCTCCTGCAACTCCCATGACCGGGTGATGATGACGCCGACCTGGATGGCGCGGAGATCGAACAGGAGGCGGAAATTGTTGAGATCGCGGTCGAAGAACGGGTCTTTGTTGTTCCATTCCATTTCGACCGCCACGCCGCCCTTGAGGCAGTCGACGGCATGGGTCGGGCTTTCGACGCGCCGGTCATCGACGATGATGGAGGTGGCGAAGCCCTTTTCTTCCCAGCCTTTGGCATAAAAGGCCGTGTCGATGCGCTTGCTGACGAGCGAGCGGTTGCCTCCGCCCACGACAATTTCGGATTTAAGCAGGCGGAAGCCGCGCAGGACGTCAAGGATATCGCGCCATTCGTCGGGGCAGGCCGTGGTCAGGACACCGGTGGCGTTGCGCCACTCCTTGACCCGGAAGCGATCGTGGATGTCGGGCGGGACGAGATGCAGCGTGGACATGGCGGCATCATGACGGGAGGGAGACGAGTCTGGGAAGTGCTGGGGCCTCGCGGAGGTAGACGGCTTCGATGCCGTCGATTTCGTCGATCTGCCGGCCGACGCGGCGGAAGCCGAGGCGGGTGGCGAGGGCGAGGGAGGGGGTGTTGTGGGGGGCGATGGTGAGGATGAAGGCGGTAACGCCCGCGGTGGCGGTGGCCCAGCGCATGGCGGCGGCGGCGGCTTCGGTGGCGTAGCCGTGGCGGCGGTGAGCGGGGAGGACGGTGTAGCCGAATTCGACGGCGTTTCTGGCGTAGGGGTGGAGGTCGGGCGCGTCAGGGCGGGCGTGGAAGCGGAGGTGGCCGATCATGGTTTGGATGGCGGGGAAAATGAGGGCGCGGGCGGACCAGGGTTGGTAGGCGGGGTCCTCGTCGAGGCGCGTCTTGGCCCAGTGGAGGCTGGCGGCGTGGTCGAGGAGTTCGGGGGGAATGTGGGCGCCGAGGAGGGCTTCGGCCCGGGGGAGGTCGGGCGCGAGGCAGGCGTTGACGATGTCGCCGGTCATGAGGCGGAGGATGAGGCGCGGGGAGAGGATGTCGGGGTGCCCTGGGGCTTTCGTGGCGGTTCGGGGCGCCACGCCGGCCTTTGGGGGCGGTGGGGCTGGATTGCCACGGCTTCGCCTCGCAAGGACGAGGGCCGGGAGGGGGGCGAGTCGGGAATGGCGAAGTGCTGGGGGGTGATGGGTGGCGCTTCGCTTACCCATCCTACAGGTTTGATATTTATTGATAAAAAGTTTTTTTGCTTCTTTTTGTTCACAAAAAAAAGGGCTTGCTTGTCTTTCTACGCCAGGTGGCACGCCACGGATTGTCCGTTGCTCATGTCGCGGAGTTGGGGCTCTTCGGTGCGGCAGCGGTCGATGGCGAGGGGGCAGCGGGGGTGGAAGCGGCAGCCGGGGGGGGGATTGAGGGCGGAGGGGACTTCGCCGGTGACGGTGATGTGGGGGCGGGTGGCTTCGATGTCGGGGTCGGGGATGGCGACGGCGGCGAGGAGGGCTTGGGTGTAGGGGTGTTTGGGGTGGTCGTAGAGGGCTTCGCGGCCGGCGATTTCGACGATGCGGCCGAGGTACATGACGGCGATGCGGTCGGAGATGTGGCGGATGACGGCGAGGTCGTGAGCGATGAAGAGGTAGGTCAGGCCGAAGCGGGCTTGCAGGTCCTGGAAGAGATTGACGATCTGGGCCTGGATAGAGACGTCGAGTGCCGAGACGGGTTCGTCGCAGATGAGGAGGTCGGGCTGCATGGCGAGGGCGCGGGCGATGCCGATGCGTTGGCGTTGGCCGCCGGAGAATTCGTGGATGTAGCGCTCGGCCATGTCCTGGCGGAGGCCAACCATGCTGAGGAGGTCGCGCGCGCGGGTGTCGCGGGCGGCGCGGTTGGGTTCGATGTTGTGGACGATCATGGGTTCGGCGATGAGCTGGCCGACGGTCATGCGCGGGTCGAGCGCGCCGAAGGGGTCCTGGTAGATCATCTGGATGCGGCGACGGAAGGGGCGGAGCGCGGCGCGGGAGAGGTGGGTGATGTCGGTGCCGTCGAAGCGGATGGTGCCGGCGGTGGTGCTGAGCATGCGGAGGACGGCGAGGCCGGTGGTGGATTTGCCGCAGCCGGATTCGCCGACGAGGCCGAGGGTTTCGCCGCGGTTGACGGAGAAGGAGACGCCGTCGACGGCTTTGACGGCGCCCACTTGCCGGGCGATGACGCCTTTGTAGATGGGGAAGTGGACCTTGATGTTGTCCACTTCGAGGAGCGGGGTTTCAGACATCGTTGAGGCAGGCCTTCCAGTGTCCGGGGGCGGCTTCGGTCAGCGCCGGGCGGGTTGTGTCGCATTCGGGGGTGGCGCGGGGGCAGCGGGGGCGGAAGGCGCAGCCGGGAGGCATGCGGGCGAGGTCGGGGGGTTGACCGTCGATGGGGATGAGGCGGCGGCCGGTGACCTGGTCGAGCCTTGGGATCGAGGCGAGGAGGCCGGAGGTGTAGGGGTGGCGGGGGGTGCGGTAGAGGTTGCGGGCGGAGGCGGTTTCGACGATGCGGCCGCCGTACATGACGGCGACGCGGTCGGCGTAGCGGGCGACGATGCCGAGGTCGTGGGTGATGAGGATGAGGGCGGTGCCTTGTTCTCGCGCGAGTTCCTTGAGGAGGGCGAGGATTTGCGCTTGGACGGTGACGTCGAGGGCGGTGGTGGGTTCGTCGGCGATGATGAGTTGGGGCTGGCAGGCGAGGGCCATGGCGATCATGGCGCGCTGGCGCTGGCCGCCGGAGAACTGGTGGGGGTAGGCGTTGACGCGGGCGCGGGCGTCGGGGAGGCGGACGCGGTCGAGCAGGTCACCGGCGCGGGCAATGGCGTTGGACCAGGTCGAGCCGCGGTGAAGGACCATGGGTTCGCCGACCTGCACGCCGAGGGTGAGGGCGGGGTTGAGGCTGGTCATCGGCTCCTGGAAGATCATGGCGATGCGGTCGCCGCGGACGGACTGCATCTCGGGTTCGGAGAGTTTGAGCAGGTCCTGGCCTTCGAAGATCACCTCGCCCTGGGCGATGCGGCCGGCGGGCTGGGCGATGAGGCGCATGAGGGAGAGGGCGGTGACGGATTTGCCGGAGCCGGATTCGCCGACGATGGCCAGGGTTTCGCCGGCTTCGAGATCGAAGGAGACGTCGTCGACCGCGGTGAGGACACCGCGGTCGGTGCGGAAGGTGGTGGTCAGGCCTTTGACGGAAAGGAGTGGCATCAGTGGCCCATCTTCTTCTTCAGGTCCTGGTCGATCCACATGCGGGCGTAGATGGGGCCGGGTTTGACGGCGCCGACGCGGAGTTCGCCGTCGTAGTTTTTCACCCAGGGCCACCAGGCGGTGTAGTAGTAGGGCACGGGGAGCCAGATGTAGGGGGCGCGGTCGAGGATTTCGACGGTCATTTCCTGGACCAGGCGCTGGCGGGTGGCTTCGTCGCGGGTGCGGAAGACCTGGTCCATTTTGGCGTTGTAGGCGGGGTCGTTCCACTGCGAGGGGTTCCAGGCCTGGCCCGGGGTGAAGCTTTTGTGGAGGGTTCGGGTGGGATTGGTGTGGCCGTTGGCCATGAAGTAGCCGGGCGCGTTGGTGAGCGAGGTCATGGCGGAGAGGAAGGCGCCGTATTCCATCGGCTGGACCTCGATTTTCACGCCGATTTGTTCGAGGTAGCCGGCGATGAGGGGGAGGAGGTCCATGTTTTCGGGCGAGCAGGAGCAGACCTGGGTCTTGAAAGTGAAGCCCTTGGGGTAGCCGGCTTCGGCGAGGAGTTTTTTGGCTTTCTCGGGGTTGTATTCGAAGAGTTCCTTCACCGAGGCGGGCATGTCCTCGAGTTTCTGGAAGTAGCCGATGTAATCGGGGTGCTGCGGGTAGGCGAAGAGTTCGGCGTTGCCGCCGTAGTATTCCTTGACGATTTCGGGCTTGTTGACGGCGTAGTTGAGGGCGCGGCGGACGCGGATGTCATCGAAGGGTTTGGTGTCGACCCGCATGGAAAGGAAGATGCCGGAGTAGCTCAGCCAGCGCGACCATTTGAGCCCTGGCGCGGATTTTTTGAGGTTGTCGACGGCCTGCCAGCGGATGGCTTCGAGGATGTCGAGCTTGCCGGTACGGATGGCGGCGTGCTGGGTCGCCTCGTCCTTGATGATGCGGTAGGTGACTTTGTCGACGAAGGGGAGCTTGTAGTCTGTGCCGTCGATTTTTTCCTTGTCCCAGTAGATCGGGTTTTTCGTGTAGGCCTGGGCGTTGCCCTGGAGGTATTCGGTGAGTTGGAAGGGGCCAGTGCCGGTGGCGTTTTTCCAGTTGGCGGGGCCGGCGTCGGCGAGTTCCTTGGGCATGATCTGGGAGTAGTAGCCCCAGCCGAAGCGGTAGTCCCAGTCAGCGTTGAAGTAGTTCATGTGGAAGACGACGGTGTGGGGGTCGGTGGCTTCGACCTTTGCCACGTAGTCGTAGTAGTCGGGGAAGCGCTTGGGGCTGTTGTTCTGGCGGTTGAAGCTGAAGACGACGTCATCGGCGACGAATTCGCGGGATTTCATGACGCCGGGCTTTTCCGGCCACATGATGCCCTGGCGCAGCTTGATGGTGAGTTTCAGGGGGTTGTCGGACCAGGCCCAGGATTCCGCGAGCTCGCCCTTGAGCGAGTCGGTGGCGAGCCAGGCGTCGGGCTTGAAGCTGTATTTGCCGCCTTTGCGGAGGGATTTTTCGAGGTCGCCGGCGAAGAGGGTTTCGAGGTAGAGGCCGGTGTCGTGGTTGAGCTTCCAGGCGAAATCGGCGGGGTCAAACGAAAGGGCGGAGATGGTGGCGTAGACGGTGCCGATTTCGAGGTTGCCGCCGTATTGGGGTTTTTGGGCGAGGGCAGGGGTGGTGAGGAGGGTGGCAGCAAGCAAGGACGCGAGGGCTTCTTTTTTGAAAAAAAGAAGCAAAAAACTTTTATCCATTAAGGATTTTTTGGTCGAGGTCAGGCGCATGTTTGACTCCGATCTTATGGGTAAAGTTTTTTTGCTTCTTTTTTTACAAAAAAAGAAGCGCTTGCTTAGTGCCCCATCTTTTTCTTCATTTCCTGGTCAATCCAGATGCGGGCATAGACGGGTCCCGGCTTGACCGCGCCGACGCGGAGTTCGCCGTCGTAGTTTTTCACCCAGGGCCACCAGGCGCTGTAGACGTAGGGGGTGGGGAGCCAGAGGTAGGGGGCCTTGTCCAGCATTTCGATGGTCATTTCCTTGATCATCTTCTGGCGGGTGGCTTCGTCGGGGGTGCGGTACATCTCTGCGACGCGGGCGGAGAAGGCGGGGTCGTTCCACTGCGACGGGTTCCAGACCTGGCCGGGGACGAAGTTCTTGCGGATGGTGGTGGTGGGGTTGGTGTGCCCGTTGGCCATGAAGTAGCCCGCCGCGTTGGTTTGCGTGGTCATGGCGGAGAGGAAGGCGCCGTATTCCATCGGCTGGACTTCGATTTTCACGCCGACCTGTTCGAGGTAGCCGGCGATGAGGGGGAGGAGGTCCATGTTTTCGGGCGAGCAGGAGCAGACCTGGGTCTTGAAGGTGAAGCCCTTGGGGTAGCCGGCTTCGGCGAGGAGTTTTTTCGCCTTTTCCGGGTTGTATTCGAAGAGTTCCTTGACCGAGGCGGGCATTTCGGCGAGCGGCTGGAAGTAGCCGGTGTAGTCCGGGTGTTGCGGGAAGGCGAAGACCTCGGCGTTGCCGCCGTAGTATTCCTTGGCGACTTCCTGCTTGTTGACGGCCATGTTGAGGGCGCGGCGGACGCGGATGTCGTCGAAGGGCTTGGTGTCGACGCGCATGGCGAGGTAGATGCCGGACATCGCGAGCCATTTGGCCCATTTGAGCTGGGGGGCGGATTTTTTCAGCTGGTCGACGGCCTGCCAGCGGATGGCTTCGAGGATGTCGAGCTTGCCGGTGCGCAGCGCCGCGTGCTGGGTCGCTTCGTCCTTGATGATGCGGTAGGTGACTTTGTCGACGAAGGGGATTTTGTAGTCGGTGCCGTCGATTTTTTCCTTGTCCCAGTAGATCGGGTTTTTCGTGTAGGTCTGGGCGTTGCCCTGGACGTATTCGGTGATCTGGAACGGGCCGGTACCGTTGGCATTTTTCCAGTTGGAGATGCCGGCGTCGACCACTTCCTTGGGGATGATTTGCGAGTAGTAGCCCCAGCCGAAACGGTAGTCCCACTCGGCGTTGTATTCCTTCATCTCGAAGACGACGGTGTGACGGTCCTTGGCTTCGACCTTGGCGACGTGGTCAAAATAGCCGGGGACCTTTTTCGGGCTCTTGTCCTGGCGGTTGAAGCTGAAGACGACGTCATCGGCGGTGAATTCGCGGGCGGCCATGACGCCGGGTTTTTCGGGCCACATCACGCCCTTGCGGAGGTGGATGGTGACGGCCAGCGGGTTTTGCGACCATTCCCAGGTTTCCGCGAGCTCGCCGCGGATGGACTCGGTGGGGAGCCAGGCGTCGGGCTTGAAGTTGAATTTGCCGCCGTTGCGCAGGCTTTTCGAGAGATCGCCGGCGAAGAGGGTTTCGAAATACAGGCCGGTGTCGTGGTTGAGTTTCCAGGCGAAGTCGGCCGGGTCGAACGACAGGGCCGAGATCGTGGCGTTGACGGTGCCGATTTCGAGGGCGCCACCGTACTGGGGCTTTTGCGCCAGGGCGGGGGAGGCGAGGAGGAGGGCGGCGGCGGTGGCTGAGATGAGGTGTTTCATGATG
Organism: uncultured Rhodospirillales bacterium; assembly: GCA_903928895.1. Lineage (GTDB taxonomy): Bacteria > Pseudomonadota > Alphaproteobacteria > Acetobacterales > Acetobacteraceae > CAIYPH01. The sequence continues at coordinate 7,922 of CAIYSR010000141.1, forward strand.
GGACTCCTTAACGGCTGCCGCGCATGCGCGGATCGAGCAGGTCTCTGAGCGCGTCGCCGAGCATGTTGATGCCGTAGACGACGCAGGTGAGGCAGAGGCCGGGGGCAAGGGCCAGCCAGGGGGCGAGGTACATGTAGGTGCGCCCTGAGCCCGACAGCATGCCGCCCCAGGTCGGCGCCGGTGGGGGGACGCCGAAGCCGAGGAAGGAGAGGCCGGATTCAACCAGGATGACGGCGCCGACGCGGGTGCTGAAGAGGACCAGCACCGGGGCCATGATGTTGGGCAGGATGTGGCGCAGCAGGACGCGGGTGGTGGTGGCGCCCATCGACTGGGTGGCGTGGATGTACATGTTCTCGCGGACGGAGACGACGGCGCCGCGGATGATGCGGGAGCCGCCGATGCCGAAGGTGAGGCCGAGGATGCCGATGACCTGGAACATGCCGGGGCCGACGACGGAGACGACGACGATGAGGATGATGAGTTCGGGGAAGCTCATCCAGGCATCGACCACGCGCTGGACCAGCATGTCGATCCGGCCGCCGAAATAGCCGCTGACGATGCCCAGCGTGACGGAGATCAGGGTGGCGAGCGTGGCGGCGGAGAGGCCGATGATGACGGAGAGCTGGGCGCCGTAGAGGATGCGGGAGAACATGTCCCGGCCGAGATGGTCGGTGCCGAACCAGAAGCGGGCCGACGGGGGCTTGAGGCGGTTGACCGGGCTGATCTGGTTGATGCCGTAGGGGGCGATGACGTCAGCGAAGATGCCGCAGACGAGGAAGACCAGGACGATGGCGAGGCCAATGGCGCCGAGGGGTTTTTCGCGGATCAGGCGGATCAGGCCGGCGAGAAACGCGTTGCGGCGGACGGGAGCGACTTCGATGGCAGCCGACATCTAGCGGTACCTCACCTTGGGATCGAGGAGGCCGTAGCTGAGGTCGACCAGCAGGTTGATCAGGACCACGGCGACGCCGACGATGAGGAAGACGCCGGTGATGATGGGGTAGTCGCGGCGGCCCACGGCTTCGAGCAGGAGCAGGCCCATGCCGGGGATGACGAAGATCTGCTCCATGATGACGGCGCCGCCGATCAGGATCGGGGCCTGCAGGCCAATCAGGGTGACGACCGGGATGAGGGCGTTGCGCAGCGCGTGGCGGATGACGACGCCGCGCTCGTTCTGGCCTTTGGCCCAGGCGGTGCGGATGTAGTCCTGGCGGAGGACCTCCAGCATCATGGTGCGGGTCATGCGCATGGTCACCGCGGAGAGGGAGGTGCCGAGCAGGACAGCGGGGATGGCGAGCTGGATGAGGTTGCCGATCGGGTCCTCGGCGAAGGGGACGAATTTGACCTCGGGCGAGATGCCCCACCAGATCGAGGGAAAGACCATCACCATGGTGCCCATCCAGAAGCCGGGGACGGCGAGCATGAGGATGGAGAAGGAGCGGCCGAGGAAATCGCCGAGTCCGTCCTGGCGCAAAGCGGAGATGATGCCGATCGGGATGGCGACCGTCATCGCCACCGTGAGCGCCATGATGCCGAGTTCGAAAGTGACGGGCAGGCGGGAGAATATCTCGGCGCCAACCGGGCTTTGCTGCCACAGCGAGTTGCCGAAATCGCCGTGGAGCAGGATGCCGCCGATCCAGCGGAGGTATTGGGTCCACATCGGCTTGTCCAGGCCGAGGGCAGCCTCGAGGGCGTCCCGGCTGACCTTGGAGCCGATGTCGTTCTGCGCGATCATCATGTCGATGATGTCGCCGGGGATCATGCGCACGGTGGTGAAGACGATGAGGCTGGCGAAAAACAGCGTGGGGATCAGCGCTATCAGACGCCGGACCAGGTAGGCCCGCATGGTTCGTCATCCTCCCTGGCCGCAGCTTGGTGCCGCGATCCGGAAAGGAGCGTAGCGGAGGAATTTTTGGGGCGCGAGTGGGCGGGGGTGACAAATCGTAGCACTGCTTGGGGACGCTGAGGGCCAGGGAGGCAAGGCTCCGCCGGCCAAGGGGCATCGGGCGGCTTACGCGGCCTTCGGCCACGGTACGCCCGATCCCCTTGGAACCCATCACTGCTTGCGGTTGCGGGACGGGCCTTCAGTTGAGGGCGCGATTTTGGGGGTTGTTCGGGCGAAGCCCCATCGATCGCGCGGCGTCGCGGTTTGTTGCCTGCGGCGCAAGGAAGCAAGTACGGCGGTATCATCTGAAGGTTGGTTGTTCAGCCGCAAGCAGTGGCGGGTTCCAAGGGCCTACGGCCCTTGGCCGGCGGAGCCCTGCTTGCCTTCCGCCTGCCCTTCAGGGCCTTGCCATTGGCGGCGGGCCGCGCGAGTTTACTGACCTCAGATAACACCCCAAGCACATCCCGAGGTGGCCGTGAACGATTCTGTGACCGTTGCCGAACAGCCGCGCAGATACAAAGTGGTGGGCACGAGCCCGATCCGGCCCGATGGCGTGCCCAAGGTGACGGGGCGGGCACAGTATGGGGCTGATTTGATCCTGCCCGGGATGTTGTATGGGCGGGTGTTGCGCAGCCCGCATGCGCATGCGCGGATCGTCAGGATCGATACCTCGAAGGCGCTGGCGCTCAAGGGGGTGAAGTCGGTGGTGACGTCGGCCGATTTTCCGGAGCAGAAGTTCGGCTATGTCGGGCCGGACCGGGTGGCGGTGAATTTCTGGCACACGACGCGCAACATCATGGCGCGCGAGAAGGTGTTGTACGAGGGGCATGCGGTGGCCGCGGTGGCGGCGATCAGCGCCACCATCGCCGAGGAGGCGATGGGGCTGATCGAGGTGACCTATGAGGTGCTGCCGCATGTGATCGATGTGGACGCGGCGATGGCGCCCGGCGCGCCGTTGTTGTTCGAGGACATGATCACGCGCGGCGTGGAGCCAGCGCCGACAACCCCGTCGAACGTGGCGAAGATTTCGACTTATGCGATCGGCGACGTGGCGGCGGGGTTCGCGAAGGCCGATGTCGTGATCGAGAAGGAATTCAAGACGGCCGCGGTGCACCAGGCCTATATCGAGCCGCACGGGTGCGTGGCGCGGTATGAGGCGGATGGTCAGGGGGAGATCTGGGGGTCGAGCCAGGGGCATTTCACGGTGCGGGCGCTGACGGCGCAGTTGTGCGGGATGAAGCAGGGGGATCTGCGGGTGATCCCGGCCGAGATCGGCGGCGGGTTCGGCGGCAAGACGGTGGTGTATCTGGAGCCGGTGGCGCTGATGTTGTCGAAGAAGGCGGGGTTTCCGGTGCGGCTGACGATGTCGCGCGATGAGGTGTTCAAGGCGACCGGGCCGACCTCGGGGGCTTCGATGCGGATCAAGATCGGGGCGATGAAGGATGGCACGGTGGTGGCGGGGGAGGCGGAGTTTCGCTTCCAGGCCGGGGCGTTTCCGGGTTCGCCGGTGATCAATGCGTGCATGTGCGCGTTTTCGTCGTATGCGATCCCGAATTTGAAGGTGACCGGCTACGACGTGGTGTGCAACCGGCCGAAGGCGGCGGCGTATCGGGCGCCGGGCTCGCCGATCGCGGCGTTCGGGGTCGAGGGGGTGATGGATATGCTGGGCAAGCAGCTCGGCATCGATGCGATCGATCTGCGGCTGAAGAACGTGGCGCGGATCGGGACGCCGTATGTTTCGGGTGGCACGCTGAACCATGCCGGATTTGCCGAGACGCTGGCGGCGTTGAAGGCGCATCCGGCCTATGGGACGGCGCTGGGGCCGAACCAGGGGCGCGGGGTGGCGTGCGGCTATTGGTTCAATGGCGGCGGCGAGTCCGGCGCGACGCTTCAGGTCAATGCCGATGGGACGGCGCTGGTGGCGACGGGGAGCCCGGATATCGGCGGCTCGCGCGCGGCGATGGCGATGATGACGGCGGAGACGCTGGGCATTCCGTATGAGCAGGTGCGCTCGATCGTCGCCGATACCGGGTCGGTCGGATACACCCATGTCACCGGCGGCTCGCGGGTGACGTTCGCGACCGGGATGGCGGTGGATGTGGCGACGAAGGCGATGACCAAGGAGCTGTGTCTGCGGGCGGCGCGGATCTGGGGCGTGGACCCGGACGGCGTGGTCTGGGATGACGGGCAGGCCAAGCCGGCGGGCGCCAATGTGGGGAATTTCGATCCGTTGTCGCTGAAGGATATCGCTTCGAAGGCGGCGGCGACGGGGGGGCCATTGTCGACCTCCGGCGCGGTTAATCCCTCGAGCCAGGCGCCGGGGTTCTCGGCGCAGTTCTGCGATCTGGAGATCGATCCGGAGACCGGGAAGGTGACGATCCTGCGCTTTGTGGCGGCCCAGGATGTGGGCACCGCGATCCATCCGGGCTATGCCGAGGGCCAGGTGCAGGGCGGGGTGGCGCAGGGGATCGGCTGGGCGTTGAACGAGGAATATATCTACGACAAGAACGGGCGGCTGGAGAATGCGGGGTTCCTCGACTACCGCATCCCGGTGGCGTCGGACCGGATGCCGATCGAGGCGATCCTCGTGGAGGTGCCGAATCCGGCGCATGCGTATGGGGTGAAGGGTGTGGGCGAGGCCAACATCTGCCCGCCGCTGGCCGCCATCGCCAATGCGGTCGAGGCGGCGACGGGGCTACGGATGACGTCGCTGCCGATTTCGCCGCCTAAGCTGTTGGCGGCGATGGATGGGCGGGCGATCTAAGGGGGGGCAGGATTGGAGATGCGCAGGCGGCCTTCGATGATCTGGCCGTCCTGCATGTCTTCGGACCATAGCGTGTCGCAGCCGGCGAGGAGGGCGGCGGCAAGGATCATCGCGTCGTAGGTCGAGAAACGATACCGTTCGGCCAGGCGCAGGCCGAGTTCGTGGGTGTCGGTGGTGAGCGGAACCACCGTGAGCAGGCTGCGGAGCAGGCCGAGGAAGACGTGCAGTTCGGCCCAGTCGAGCAGATGCTTGCGGCGGGCGACATGGCTGATTTCGTTCAGAACCTGGACGGAAATGGTGCCGCCGTGGCGGATCAGGGCCTCCGCGCGCTCGGCTTTTGCGGTGTCGGACGAGGCGATATGCAGCAGGATGTTGGTGTCGAAAAAGCTACCGGGCATTGGCCTCGTCGCGGTCGAACTTGAAGTCGGCGGGGATGTGGCCGCGGAAGGCGCGCAGGCGGGCCAAGCTGTCCTCGCGGGTTGGGGGGCGGCTGACGGCGAAGCTGCGGGCGTCGGCGACATGGATTTCGATGTCGTCGCCTGGTTTCAGCGCGAGTGCCTCGACGACGGCGGCGGGGAGACGGACGGCGAGGCTGTTGCCCCATTTGGCGACTAGCATGGCGGGCTCCTCGGGATAGACACGGGAAAAACGTATATCCATGGGGCGCCGGCGGCAAGAGGATTGCGATGCATGGCGATCGCGGAAGGAAGCGCTTCTTTTTGAAAAAAGAAGCAAAAACTTTCTATCCGTTCAAGTTTCTTCTCCCTGGGGAGAAAACAAAGCCAAAGGATAAAAATTTTTGGGTTCTTTTTTTCAAAAAAGAACCGCTCGCTTACGCCCCTTTGCCGGCAGCAAACCGGACGGCTTCTTCGGCGGCGCGGAACAGGGCGCGGGCTTTGGCGCGGGTTTCTTCGTATTCGGCTTCGGGGTCGGAATCCGCGACCACGCCGCCGCCGGCCTGGACGTACATGGTGCCGTCCTTGATGACGGCGGTGCGCAGGGTGATGCAGCTGTCCATGGTGCCGTCGGCGGCGAAGTAACCGACGCAGCCGCCGTAGATGGCGCGGCGGGCGGGTTCGAGTTCGTCGATGATTTCCATGGCGCGGACTTTCGGCGCGCCGGAGAGGGTGCCGGCGGGGAAGCCGGCGACGAGGGCGTCGATGGCGTCGAGGCCGGGGCGGATGGTGCCCTGGACGTCGGACATGATGTGCATGACGTGGCTGAAGCGCTCGATGGCGAAGCTTTCGGTGACGCGCACGGTGCCGATTTCGGCGACGCGGCCGACGTCGTTGCGGCCGAGGTCGAGCAGCATGAGGTGCTCGGCGCGTTCCTTGGGGTCGGCGAGGAGTTCGGCTTCGAGCGCCTGGTCTTCCTCGTGGGTGGCGCCGCGGCGGCGGGTGCCGGCGAGGGGGCGGATGGTGACGGTGTTGTCGCGCAGGCGGACCAGGATTTCGGGGCTGGAGCCGATGACGGAGAAGCCGCCGTAGTCGAGGAAGAACATGAAGGGGGCGGGGCTGATGCGGCGGAGCGCGCGGTAGAGCGACAGCGCCGGCAGAGCGAAGGGGACGGCAAAGCGCTGGCTCGGCACCACCTGGAAGGCGTCGCCGGCGGCGATATAGTCCTTGGCCTTGTTGACCGCGGCCATGAAGCCGGCCTTGGTGAAGTTGGACGAGGGTTCCTCCAGCGGCGGCAGTGCGACCGGGGGGGCGGCGAGCGGGACCGGGCGGGCCATGGCGGCTTCGGCGGCGTCGAGCCGGGCGCGGGCGAGTTCCCAGGCGGCGGCGGCGCTGACGCCGGCGCGGGGGTAGACCGGCGCGGCCAGGGTGAGCAGGTCGGTCACGTTGTCGAAGATCGCCCACAGGGTGGGCCGGGCCAGCAGGGCCTCGGGCACGCCGATGGTGTCGGGGTTGCTGTCGGGCAGGCGCTCCATCAGGCGGACCATGTCGTAGCCGAGATAGCCGACGAGGCCGCCGCACATCGGGGGCAGGCCGGCGGGGACGTCGAGCCGGCATTCGCCGACCAGGCTGCGCAGGCTGTCCAGGGCGGGGCGGTCGTCCGCGACGAAGGCGTAGGGGGCGGCCTGGGCATTGCGGTTGAGCGCGGCCTTGCCGTGCTGGCAGCGCCAGATCAGGTCGGGTTCGAGGCCGATGATGGAGTAGCGGCCGCGGCTGGCGCCGCCTTCGACGGATTCGAGCAAGAAGGTGTTGGGTTTGCCGTGGGCGAGCTTGAGGAAGGCGGCGACCGGGGTTTCGAGATCGGCGACGTCGCGGGTCCAGAGCAGGCGGGCGCGGCCGGCTTCGTAGTCGGCGCGGAAATCGGCGAAGCCGGGGAGCGGGGTGTTCATGGGTCGGTTCGCTTCGGTCTATGCGCGCAGAGCTATTCGCTCTGGGCGATCGAGTTGAAGACGGCGGTGTTGATCTTGGGCTCGGTGCGCTTGCGCAGCGCGATGGTCAGCAGAGCCTGGATGTCGCCGGCGACGGCCTCGGTGAGCTGGTCGCGGGTCTTGCCGTAGTCGGTGGCGGCGGTCAGCGCGTCCGGTGTCACGATCTCGGCGAGGACGGCGACGGTGAAGCCGTCCAGGGTTTCGATCATGGTGGGCTCGCCCGGTTTGAGACGGAACAGGGGCGAGACCAGCTGGGGCGGGACGCCGTCGGCGCCGGTGGCGCGGCCGGCGGGGGGGAGGCGGTGGGGCGTGAGGCCGAGGGCGGCATCGGCCAGGGGCTTGCCGGATTTGACCGCGGCAAGAATGGTGGCTGCGGCGGTCTCCTGGATATGGCGCACGGCGTCACGGGTCCAGTCGGCGCGAACGGTGTCGGCCACGTCGGCGAGGGGTTTGGGCGCGGGGGGGATGATGTCATCGAGGGCGATGGCGAAATAGCCCTGGCCGCCATCGGCGCCGCGGGGCGCTTCGGTCAGATGGGGTGGCTGGTCCTTCTTCATGGCGAAGGCGGCGGCGATGATGGCCTGGCGCATGGCGTCGGCGCCGGGGATCGGGGCGGCGGCGCCGTCCTGGGTCAGGCCGGTGGCGTCGAGGGTGCCGCTGACGGCGGCGAGGCCGAAATCGGCGGGGAGTTCGTCGAGCGGGGTGCCGCCGGCCAGGAGGTCTTCGATTTTGGCGGAGCGTTCGAACACGAGATCGGCCGCCTTGTCGGCGACGATGCGGCTGCGCAGCAGGTCGTGCACATCGGCCAGGGTCTTGGCCAGGCCGGGCGTGATCGCGGTGACTTTGAAGACGTGCCAGCCGAACTCGCCCTTCACCGGCGGGGCGACCACGCCGGGGACGGCGGCGAAGGCGGCGGTGGCCAGTTCGGGGGAGGGGATGGCCTCGATCGTGGCGTTGGGCAGTTCGACGGCGGAGGTGTTTTCCTTCTGCATCGCGGCCCAGTCGGCGCCGTCGTTCCACATCGCGGCGAGGCGTCTGGCATCGGCCTCGTCGGTGGCGAGCAGGGCCTGGAGGCTGCGGCGCTCGGGCTGGCGGAAGGCGGCGGCGTTCTGGGCATAGGCGCTGGCGATGTCCTCCTCGGATGCGGCGAGGTCGCGGCCGATGATTTCGGGATCGAGGATGACGAGCTTGATGCGGCGATATTCGGGGCGCGAGTACTGGGCGATGTGGTTGTCGTACCAGCGCTGCATCTGCGCGTCGTTCGGCGCCTCGGGGGCGGGGACGGCGGCGAAGGGCAGGTCGACCGCTTCGGCCACGCGCTTTTCCTGCTGGAAGGCGAAGACCTCGCGGGCGAGGACATCGGGGGTGCTTGCGCCGGCGCGGGCCTGGTCGAGCAGCTGGCGCTGGGCGAGGTCGGATTTCATCAGGGCCAGGAAGCGTGCCTCGGTGAGGTTGTTGTTGCGCAGGACGGCGATGAAGGCGTTCTTGTCGAACTGGCCAGCGGTGCCGCGGAAGGCGGGCATGGCGTAGATCGCCTGGCGCAGCGCCTCGTCGGGCACGGCGAGGCCGAGCTTGTCGACCGCGATCTGCATGGCGGTCTGGGTGATGACCTGTTCGAGCGCCTGGCCGGCGATGGATTTGCGCATCTCCGGTGTGGGGTCGACCTTGCCGCCGAACATGCGGGTGACGCTGGCGAGTTGGCGGCGGTAGGCTTCCTGGACCTCGGGCAGTTCGAGCTTGACGCTGCCGACGGTGGCGACCGAGGTGTCGACCCCGACATTGCGGATCACGTCGCCCACGCCCCACAGCACGAAGACTCCGACGAGCAGCGCGAAGAACAGCTTGGCGATCCAGGAGTCGAGGTGACGGCGGAACAGAGCGAGCATGAGGGCATCCCGTGGCAGAGGCGGCGCAACATAGGGGGGGTGGCCCCGGTTTGCCAGGGGAGGCGGATTCGGATAGAGGCGCAGCCATGCGAAGGAGGCCCTGATGCGTCAACTGATCGCCGGCAACTGGAAAATGAACGGGCTGCAGGAGCGTGCGGCGGCGATCGCGGCGCCGCTCAGGCGTGGCGCCGACGGGCTCGGCTGCGATCTGCTGGTCTGCCCGCCGGCGACGCTGATCACCACGGTGGCGCATATCCTGGCGGGATCGGAGGTCGCGGTCGGCGGGCAGGATTGCCATGCCAGGGGCGAGGGCGCGCATACCGGCGACATCTCGGCGGCGATGCTGCGCGATGCGGGCGCGCGCTACGTCATCCTTGGTCATTCCGAGCGGCGCGCGGATCACGGCGAGAGCGATGAGATGGTGCGGGCCAAGACGGTCGCGGCGACGGCAGCCGGGCTGACGCCGATCGTCTGCGTTGGCGAAACCGAGGCGCAGCGGCTGGCGGGCGAGCAGAATGCGGTGGTGGGCGGGCAGCTCGCCGGCAGCCTGCCCGAGGGGTTCGTAGGCGTGGTGGCCTATGAGCCGGTGTGGGCGATCGGCACCGGGCGGACGCCGACGGAGGAGGATGTCGCGGCGATGCATGGCTTCATTCGCGGCCGGCTGGTGGCGCTGCTCGGCGAGGGCGGCGCCGGGCTGCGGATTCTCTATGGTGGTTCGGTGAAGCCGTCCAATGCGGCGGCGCTGCTGGGGCTGCCCGAGGTCGGCGGCGCGCTGGTGGGCGGGGCGAGCCTGCAGGCCGAGGATTTCCTGGGCATCGCCCGCGCCGCCCGGGCCTGAGATGGCCTTTACCAGCAAGCTCAGCCGCGACCGCAGCCGCCGTCGTCGCCAATTCATGGGCCGCGCAACGCTGTGGCTGCTCGGCCTCGGCGTGCTCGGCGGGCTCGGCTACTCGGCCTACCAGACCGGCACGATGCTGGCGGAATCGCGGGTGGTGGAGCTCGAACGCAGCCTGGTCACGCTGAGCGCGCAGCTGGAGACCGCAAACCTGGAGAAGGCCCGGGTGCTGGCCGGACTGGCCGAGATGCGGCAGGCCGACGCGGCGTTGCAGGCGCGCTATGATGCCGATGTGCCGAAGGGCGAGCTGGCCGATCTGCTCGCCGCCCTGCGCGGGCGGCTGGCCCAGGGTGTGCCGGCGGCGCGGTTGGGGCAGGTGGTGCAGGAGGCGGCGGCGGCGCGGCCCTGCGAGACCCGGTTGACGCGGCGGCGCTTCGCCATCGTGCCGGCCGGGCGGGCGGCCGAGGAGGTCGCGCTGCTCGACGGGCTGGTGCAGGTGTCGGCTTTCGTGCCGGTCGGGGCCACCGAGTTTGGCCGCAATGTCACGGTTGTGGTGACCCGCGCCTGGGTGGCGGAGCCGCTGAAGCTTGCCGGGCTGCCGGCGCGGCAGGAGATCGCGGTCAACAACCTGGTGATGCGGCTGACGGTGGAGCCCAGCGATGTCGCGGGTTATGCGATTGCGACGTTGTCGGGCTGCGGCAAGGTCTAGCATTTCAGTCTGGCGGTTGGCCGGAATTGTCGCAGTGGACGGCGGCGCGGGGGGCGGCCAGACTGGGGCAAACAGGAGCAGTCCCATGCAGAACACCGCCCCCGTCTGGTCCCTGGTTGAGGGGCATCGTGCCGAGTTCGAGGCCTTTGCCGATCGCATATGGGAGATGCCGGAACTGGGTTTCCAGGAGCATCGCTCGGCCGCCGAACATACCGCGATGTTGCGGCGGCACGGGTTTCGCGTCACCGAGGGGGTGGCCGGGCTGCCGACGGCGATGATCGGCGAGGCCGGCGAGGAGGGGCCGGTGATTGCGATCCTCGGCGAGTTCGACGCGCTGCCCGGCCTGTCCAATGAGGCGGGGGTGGCGGAGCACCGGCCGATCGGCGGCGCCGGACATGCGTGCGGACACAATCTGCTCGGGTCGGCCAGCATGCTGGCGGCGGTGGCGGTGAAGCAGTGGTTGGAGGGGCAAGGGATCAAGGGGCGGGTGCGCTATTACGGCTGCCCGGCCGAGGAGAACGGCGCGAGCAAGCTGTTCATGGTGCGCGAGGGCGCTTTTGCCGACGTCGACATCGCGCTGTCCTGGCATCCGGCGCCGTTTGCCGCGGTCAATCCGGCGAATTCGCTGGCCAATGTGCAGATCGATTTCAGGTTCACCGGACGGGCGAGCCATGCGGCGGCGTCGCCGCATCTCGGGCGCTCGGCGCTGGATGCGGTGGAATTGATGAATGTCGGCGTCAACTACATGCGCGAGCACATGCCGTCCGACGCGCGCATCCACTATGCGCTGCTCGACGCCGGCGGGATCGCGCCGAATGTGGTGCAGGCAACGGCGAAGGTGCGCTACGTGATCCGGGCGCGGGAGTTGCCGGACCTGCATCCGCTGATTGCCCGGGTCAAGAAGATCGCCGAGGGGGCCGCGCTGATGACCGAAACATCAGTGGCGGCGCGGACCATTGCCGGGATGTCCAACCTGCTCGGCAACACGCCGCTGGAACAGGCGCTGCACGCCAATCTCGAACGGCTCGGGCCGCCGCAATGGGACGCGGCCGACCAAGAATTCGCCGCGCAGATCCGTGCCACCCTGCGGCCGGAGGACATCGACGGCGCGTTCCTGCGCTTCGGGATGAAGCCCGATCGCGGCGTGGCGCTGGCCGACCGAATCGTGCCGCTGGGCGCGCGCGGCAATTCCGGGGTCGGCAGCACCGATGTCGGCGATGTGTCCTGGGTGGTGCCGACCGCGCAGATCCGGGGCGCCACCTATGCGATCGGCACGCCCGGTCACTCGTGGCAGCTGACCGCCCAGGGAAAATCGGGCATCGCCCACAAAGGCATGGTCCATGCCGCCAAGATTCTGGCGGCGACCGCGGTCGATGCGCTCGCCGATCCGGCGCTAATCGCGGCGGCCCGGCTGGACCATGCCGCGCGGACGGCGGACAATCCCTATGTCTGTCCGATCGACGCCGATGTTGCGCCCGCGCTGGAGATGGCGCTGGGCGGCTAGGCAGGTTTTTGCCGGATGAACCACGGATGGAAACGGAAACATCGAGCTGGCGAAAACCAGCTGATACCAACTCCGAAAAAGAATGATGCCCCCTTGATTGGGGTAGGGAAGCGCTTCTTTTTTGGAAAAAAGAAGCAAAAAACTTTTGTCCTTTAGATTTTGTCACTCCATGAGTGAAAAATTAACGTGTAAAGTTTTTTGTTTCTTTTTTTAAAAAAAGAAACGCTTCGTTCCTGCCTGCTGTTTCTTCTCTGCGATCCGTGAAGATCAATGTTTAGCAGCGTTGGTATCAGGTTTCAGCAGGCGCGCAAACCTATAGGAGTTTGCTTAGGCTGGGGTCAGGTCCTGGCGGATGTCGGCGACAATGGCGCCGGTGAGGCGGACGAGGGTTGCGGGGTCGGTGGTGAAGACATGGGTGGGTGAGCCGGCGGCGGCCCAGATCGAATGGAGCGGCAGGAGATCGCGGTCGAACACCAGCAGGGCGGCGCTGGTGTGGCCGAACGGGCTGACGCCGCCGATGGCGAAGCCGGTGGCGTGGCGGACGAACTCGGCATCGGCGCGTTTGACCGGCCGGCCGAGGGCGGCGGCGAGCTTTTTGGGGTCGACCCGGTTGGCACCCGAGGTGATGACGACAACGGCCTGGTCGCCGGCGCGGAAGACGATGGATTTGGCGATCTGGGCGACGGCGCAACCCACAGCGGCGGCGGCGTCCTCCGCGGTGCGGGTGCCATCGGGGAATTCGGTGATACGGTCGGGGTGGCCGGCGGCAAGCAGGGCGGCGCGGACGCGTTCGACGGAGGCGAGAAGGGGCATGGGGGCTCCGGGTGGCTGGCGGACACACGATGGCGCGGCCGCCGGGAGGACGGCAAGCCGGGGCGGGATCGGGGCAGGGGAGCTTCCCGGCAGGCACGGCTTTGCAATCCGGGGCGGGGACTGTAGAAGGCGGCGGCGAGTTCCACCGGGGCGTTTCATGACCACCGTTTTGCTGATCATCCATTTGTTCGTGACCATCGCCCTGATCGGCGTGGTGCTGATCCAGCGCAGCGAGGGCGGCGGGCTTGGCATCGGTAGCTCGCAGGGCATGGGCTCGTTCATGGGCGGGCGCGGCACGGCCAATCTGCTGACCCGGACGACCGCGATCCTGGGGACGCTGTTTTTCGCGCTGTCGCTGACCTTGGCGTTGATGAACCGTGGTACTGTGGGGGCGAACCGCTCGGTGCTGGATGCGCCGGCGGCGCAGGCGCCGGTGGTGCCGGCAGGGCCGAGCGTGCCGACGCGCTGATCGTTCGGCGTTGAACTCCGGCCGGGCGCTCTGCGTGCGGCGCAGGCCACCCCTCAGGGAGCGAAGCATGGCCCACGGGTTTCCCGCGACTCGGATGCTGCGTTATGGTGTCCGCCCATGACGCGATTTGTATTTATCACTGGCGGCGTGGTCTCCTCTCTCGGCAAGGGTATCGCGTCGGCGGCGCTCGGTTCGCTGCTGCAGGCGCGCGGCTATACCGTGCGGCTGCGCAAGCTCGATCCGTATCTCAACGTCGATCCCGGCACGATGTCGCCGTTGCAGCACGGCGAGGTGTTCGTCACCGATGATGGGGCGGAGACCGACCTCGATCTCGGGCATTACGAGCGCTTCACCGGGGTGCACGCGACCAAGGCGGACAATGCGACGACGGGGCGGATCTATTCCGAGGTGATCGCCAAGGAGCGCCGGGGGGATTTCCTCGGTGCCACGGTGCAGGTGATCCCGCACATCACGGATGCGATCAAGGAGGCGATCACCGCGCACATGGAAGGGCCGGACGGCAAGCCGGCGGATTTCGCGCTGATCGAGATCGGCGGCACGGTGGGAGATATCGAGAGCCTGCCGTTCCTGGAGGCGATCCGCCAGCTCGGCAACGAGCTGGGGCAGGAGCGGGTGATGTTCGCGCATCTGACCTTGCTGCCGTGGATCCCCGCGGCGGGCGAGCTCAAGACCAAGCCGACCCAGCATTCGGTGAAGGAACTGCTCAGCGTCGGCATCCAGCCGCATATGCTGCTGTGCCGGTCAGACCGGCCGATCCCGCCGAACGAGCGGCGCAAGATCGCGCTGTTCTGCAATGTGCGGCCCGAGGCGGTGATCGCGGCGGAGGATGTCGCGACGATCTACCAAGTGCCGATTTCGTACCACAACGAGGGCATGGACCGCGAGGTGCTGCGGCATTTCCGGCTGCCGCACGATGTCGAGCCCGATGTGTCGCGCTGGCAGCGCATCGTCGACATCGTCAGCGCGCCGGAGGGCGAGGTGCGGATTGCGGTGGTGGGCAAATACACCAACCTGCTCGACAGCTATAAAAGTCTCGCCGAGGCGCTGGCTCATGGCGGCATCGCCAACCATGTGAAGGTGCGGCTCGACTGGATCGACAGCGAGATATTCGACCAGCCGGACGCGGTGGAGCGGCTGGATGGGGTGCATGGCATCCTGGTGCCGGGTGGGTTCGGCGAGCGCGGGACCGAGGGCAAGATCGCGGCGGTGCAGTTCGCACGTGAGCGCAAGGTGCCGTTTTTCGGCATCTGCTTCGGCATGCAGATGGCGGTGATCGAGGTGGCGCGGCATCTGGCGGGGATGCCCAATGCGTCGTCCTCGGAATTCGGGCCGTGTGCGATCCCGATCGTCGGGCTGCTGACCGAGTGGACGCAGGGCAACCAGGTGGAGCAGCGGCGCGAGGGCGGCGATCTAGGGGGCACCATGCGGCTCGGGGCGTATCGCGCCAATTTGGCCGAGGGGTCCCTGGTGCGGTCGATCTATGGCGGGCTGGCGCAGATCCAGGAACGGCACCGGCATCGCTACGAGGTCAATGTCGGGTATCGCGAGACGCTGGAGGATGCGGGGCTGATTTTCTCGGGCATGTCGCCGGACGGGAAGCTGCCTGAGATCGTGGAGCGGCCGGACCATCCGTGGTTCGTCGGCGTGCAGTATCATCCGGAGTTGAAATCCAAGCCGTTCGAGCCGCATCCGCTGTTCCGGGGGTTCATTGCGGCGGCGGTGAAGCAGGCCCGTCTTGTCTGATCAAAGGGTGGTCCGGGTGGGGGAGGTTGCGATCGGCAACCAGCTGCCGTTCGTGCTGATTTCGGGGCCGTGCCAGATCGAGAGCCGGGCGCATGCGCTGGTGACTGCGGCGGCGCTGGTGGAGATCGCGGGGCGGGCCGGGGTGAAGTTGATCTACAAGTCGAGTTTCGACAAGGCCAACCGGACCAGTGCGTCGGCGGCGCGGGGGGTCGGGATGGCGGAGGGGCTCGATATCCTGGCCGAGGTACGGGCGCGGTTCGGCTGTCCGGTGCTGACGGATGTGCATGCGTCGGAGCAGTGTGCGCCGGCGGCGGAGGCGGTGGATGTGTTGCAGATCCCGGCGTTTTTAAGCCGGCAGACCGATCTGTTGCTGGCCGCCGGCGAGACCGGGCGGGCGATCAATGTGAAAAAAGGGCAGTTCCTGGCGCCGTGGGACATGGTGAATGTCGCGGCCAAGATCGCCTCGACCGGCAACGAGGCCATCCTGCTGTGCGAGCGGGGGACCAGCTTCGGCTACAACACGCTGGTGTCGGATATGCGGGGGCTGCCGATCATGGCACGGACCGGGTATCCGGTGGTGTTCGACGCGACCCATTCGGTGCAGCAGCCGGGCGGGCAGGGCACGTCCTCGGGCGGGCAGCGGGAGTTTGCGCCGGTTCTGGCGCGGGCGGCGCTGGCGGTGGGGGTGGCGTCGGTGTTCATCGAGTGCCACGAGGCGCCGGAGCGGGCGCCGTCGGATGGGCCGAACATGATCCCGCTCGCGGAGATGCCGGCGCTGCTGGCGCGGTTGAAGGCGTTCGACGATTTGGCGAAGGCGGGCTAAAGCGTGATCGCCAAAGGTGGAATCACGCGGTGGCGTGAATCACGCGACAAAACAAAAGCCTAGAGCATGATCCGCACGCCTTTCCGTGGGATCATGCTCTAGGCGGCGTTCATCTGCGGGATTTTGTCGACCACGTCGGCCAGGTCGCGTTCAGCGCGCCATAAATCGAGCGCTTGCTGCATGTTGAGCCACAGGTGCGGGCCGTTGCCGCAGAGTTTGCCCAGCCGCACTGCCATTTCCGCAGTGACGGCGGCTTGTTCGGCCAGGATGCGGTGCAGCGTCTGCCGGGAGACACCGAGCTTGGCGGCGACATCGGTCACGCTCAGGCGAAGGGCGGGGAGCACCTCCTCGCGTAGGATGACGCCGGGGTGGGTGGGCTGCCAGGCGGGGCGGCGGTTGATCACATCGTCCATCGTCGGTCCTCCCGGAGCTTAAGTGCGATTGCACTAAAATATGGACAGATACCGTGTCGTGTGTCAACTTACAATTGACATATTGACATGCAAGACGCTACACCGAGGCATGATCTCGTCATTCCGCAGCCGTGATCTCCGCAGCCTCTGGCAAAAGGGCGATCCCTCCAGGATACGGCCCGATCTGCTCGATCGCGTGCGTCGAAGGCTGGATGCGATTCAGGCCGCCACCCGGCCGGAAGATCTCAATATCCCGGGCTTCAACTTCCACCGCCTGCAGGGCAGGCCCCTGCGGTATACCGTTCACGTCAACGGCCCCTGGTGCATCACCTTCAGCTGGGAGGGTGAGAACGCGATCCAGGTCGATCTCGAACAATACCACTGATCCCACACCCGACGCATGGGCGGCGCTCGGTGTTGTCTCTGGTCTGGAGCGGGCGGGAAATGCTACCCAGCGGGCGCATCAGTCAGGAGCCGCCGCCATGAGCGCCATTGCCGATATTATTGCCCGCGAAATTCTGGATAGCCGTGGCAACCCGACCGTCGAGGTCGACGTATTTCTCGAATCCGGGGCTGTTGGCCGGGCGGCGGTACCCTCCGGGGCTTCGACCGGGGCGCATGAGGCGGTGGAGTTGCGTGACGGCGACAAGGCGCGCTACGGCGGCAAGGGCGTGCTCATGGCCGTGGCCAACGCCCAGGTCGAAATCCTCGAAGCCATCGGCGGGATGGATGCCGCGGAGCAGATCGCCATCGACGAAGCCATGATCGAACTCGACGGAACCCCGAACAAGGCGCGGCTCGGGGCCAATGCGATCCTCGGCGTGAGCCTCGCGGTGGCGAAGGCGGCGGCCAATGAGCTGGATATTCCGTTGTTCCGCCACGTCGGCGGCGTCTATGCGCGGACGTTGCCGGTGCCGATGATGAACATCATCAATGGCGGGCAGCACGCGGACAACCCGATCGACATTCAGGAATTCATGATCCAGCCGGTCGGCGCGGCCACCATGGCGGATGCGGTGCGGATGGGCTCGGAGATTTTCCACGCGTTGCGCAAGCAGCTCAAGGATGCCGGGCACAACACCAATGTGGGTGACGAGGGGGGCTTCGCGCCGAACATCGGCTCGGCCGAGGATGCGCTGGCGTTTATCGCCAAGGCCTGCGAGGTGGCGGGGTATCGCCCGGGCGAGGAAGTGACGTTCGCGCTCGATTGCGCCGCGACCGAGTTCTTCAAGGACGGGGTCTATGATCTCGAAGGCGAAGGCAAGAAGTTCGATGCCGGCGGGATGGTCGATTACCTCGCCGGGCTGTGCGCGCGGTTCCCGATTGTTTCGATCGAGGACGGCTGCTCCGAGGATGACTGGGCCGGCTGGAAACTGCTGACGGAAAGGTTGGGGGCGAAGGTGCAACTGGTCGGCGATGATTTGTTCGTCACCAACCCCGAGCGGCTGCGCCAGGGGATCGAGACCGGGACGGCGAATGCGATTCTGGTGAAGGTCAACCAGATCGGCACGTTGTCGGAGACGCTGGAGGCGGTGGAAATGGCCCATCGGGCGGGGTTTCGCGCGGTGATGAGCCATCGCTCGGGCGAGACCGAGGATGCGACGATCGCTGATCTCGCGGTGGCGACGAATTGCGGGCAGATCAAGACCGGCAGCCTGGCGCGGTCGGATCGGACGGCGAAGTACAACCAGTTGATCCGGATCGAGGAACTGCTCGGCACCTCGGCCCGCTATGCGGGGCGGACGATCCTTCGCCGTTGATGCTTTGACATCTGAGGTATCCCGCGCATACTACTGATTCACCATGCGAAGTGGCATGACGGGCGGCGGGATACCTCGATGAGCTTCATGGTCTCGGTCAAGCGAAAGGCACGTGCGGCGGTATTGCCGTCGGTGCTGCTTGCCGTGGCCGGCTATTTCGTCTGGCAGGCGCAACAGGGCGATCGCGGGTTGAAGGCCTGGGACCAGCGCCAGGGAGATGTGCTCGCGGCCAAGGCCGAGCTTGAGCGGGCGGCGATGGACCTGGCGATCTGGGAGCGGCGGGTGCAGGCGATGCGGCGCAGCCCGATCGATCGCGACACGCTTGACGAGCGGGCGCGGGCAGTGCGCGATCTCACCGATCCGTCCGACATCGTGGTCCTCTATCCGCAGAACAAACGGTTGTTCTGAGACGGGCCGGGATATTCGGGCCCGTAATGTCCGTGCGAAATGGCGGGCGGCCGGGACATAAAATTTCTTGTTTCCGTGATTCGAGGCAACCGGCTGAGATCAGAGGAAACCGCGAATCAACCTGCGACAAAGACTTAACTCAAAATCGGTTAAGTGGTGCTATTGCATTGCACAATAACCCTTTTTCCCATTGCTCGCTTGTCGGATCGGCGCGGCGTCGCTACCTCTGCGGCATAATCGGCGGCAATCCGGACAGGGGGCGGCTTCATGGCGCAGGCGGCGGACGGCAGGAAAGGGCGCAAGGCCCGGCTCGTGAATGAACCGGCCGGACTGGACCGGGACACGTTGCTGCGGGCCTACCGCGACATGCTGCTGATCCGCAGGTTCGAGGAGAAGGCCGGCCAGCTCTATGGCATGGGTCTGATCGGCGGGTTCTGCCATCTTTATATCGGCCAGGAGGCGGTGGTGGTCGGCCTCCAACTCGCGCTCAAGCAGGGCGACGAGGTGATCACCTCCTACCGCGACCATGGGCACATGCTGGCGACCGGCATGGAGGCGCGCGGGGTGATGGCGGAACTGACCGGGCGTTCCGGCGGGTATTCGCGCGGCAAGGGCGGCTCGATGCACATGTTCAGCCGGGAGAAGAATTTCTTCGGCGGGCACGGCATCGTGGGCGCCCAAGTGAGCCTCGGGACCGGGCTCGCGTTCTCCAACGCCTATCGCGGCAACGACAATGTGAGCGTGACCTATTTCGGGGATGGCGCGTCCAACCAGGGCCAGGTGTTCGAGAGCTTCAACCTCGCCGCGCTACTCAAGCTGCCCGTGATCTTTGTGATCGAGAACAACAAGTACGGGATGGGCACCTCGGTCGAGCGGGCAACCGCGAGCCATGACCTGTCGCAGAATGGAGCCCCCTGGGGCATTGCCTCGTTGCAGGTCGACGGGATGGATGTCGATGCGGTCAAGCATGCCGCTGACATTGCCACCGCGCATTGCCGCGCCGGCAAGGGGCCGTTCCTGCTGGAGATGAAGACATATCGCTATCGCGGGCATTCGATGTCGGACCCCGGGCGCTATCGCTCGCGCGAGGAGATCCAGAAGATGCGTTCGGAGCGGGACTGCATCGAGGCGGCGCGGCACAAGCTGGCGGCGTTCGATGTCGACGAGGCCGAGATCAAGCGGATCGACGACGAGGTCAAGGCCATCGTGCAGGACGCGGCCGATTTCGCCCAGACCAGCCCGGAGCCGGATCCGTCCGAGCTGTGGACCGATATCCTGAAGGAGGGCTGAGGCGATGGCCACGCAAATCCTGATGCCGGCGCTTTCGCCCACGATGACGGAGGGCAAGCTGTCGCGCTGGCTGAAGAAAGTAGGTGAGATGGTGAGCGCGGGTGACGTGATCGCCGAGATCGAGACCGACAAAGCGACCATGGAAGTCGAGGCGGTCGACGAGGGCAAGCTTTCCGCCATCCTGGTGCCGGAAGGGACCGAGGGCGTGGCGGTGAATACCCCGATTGCCGTGCTCGGCGAGACGGATGATGTCGCGGTGGTGGCGCCGAGGCCGGTGCTGGCGGCGCCTGCCCCAGTGGTGGCGCATGCGCAGCCGGTCTCCGCGCCGATGGCGGCGGAGAAGGAATGGGGGGCGACGGGACCGCTGACGGTGCGCGAGGCGTTGCGCGATGCCATGGCGGCCGAGATGCGCGCCGATGGCGATGTGTTCCTCATCGGCGAGGAGGTTGCGCAGTACCAGGGGGCCTACAAGGTCAGCCAGGGGCTGCTGGACGAGTTCGGCGCCCGTCGGGTGATAGACAGCCCGATCACCGAGCACGGGTTCACCGGCATGGCGGTGGGTGCGGCGATGAACGGGCTCAAGCCGATCGTCGAGTTCATGACATTCAATTTCGCGATGCAGGCGATCGACCAGATCATCAATTCCGCGGCCAAGACGCTGTACATGTCGGGTGGGCAGATGGGCTGCCCGATCGTCTTTCGCGGACCGAATGGGGCGGCGAGCCGGGTCGGCGCGCAGCACAGCCAGTGCTATGCCTCCTGGTATGCGCATTGCCCGGGGCTCAAGGTGGTCGCTCCCTGGTCGGCGGCCGATGCCAAGGGGTTGTTGCGGGCTTCGATCCGCGATCCCAACCCGGTGATCTTCCTCGAAAACGAGATCCTCTATGGGCAGAGCTTCGAGGTGCCGACCGATCCCGATTTCGTGCTGCCGATCGGCAAGGCGAAGATCGAGCGGGTGGGCAGCGATGTGACGCTGGTGGCCTTCTCCATCATGGTGGGCGTGGCGCTGAAGGCCGCCGATATCCTCGCGGAGAAGGGGATCAGCGCCGAGGTGATCAACCTGCGCACGCTGCGGCCGCTCGACATCGACACCGTGGTGGCCAGCGTCAAGAAGACCAGCCGCGTGGTCACGCTGGAGGAGGGCTGGCCGTTCGCCGGGATCGGGGCGGAAATCAACATGCAGATCGTCGAGCACTGCTTCGACTACCTCGACGCCCCGCCGGCGCGGGTGCATGGGCTTGACGTGCCCCTGCCCTACGCCGCCAATCTGGAGAAACTCGCGCTGCCGCAGCCCGACTGGGTTGTGAGCGCCGTCGGCAAGCTGTTCTGAACACCACCGTAGAAGGGGGGACCGCGCCATGGCCACCAATATCCTGATGCCCGCTCTGAGCCCGACCATGACCGAGGGCACGCTGGCGCGCTGGCTGAAAAAGGAAGGCGATGCGATCAAGGCGGGCGACGTGATCGCCGAGATCGAGACCGACAAGGCGACCATGGAGGTCGAGGCAGTGGATGAGGGCGTGCTCGGCAGGATCCTGGTCGCCGATGGGACCGAGGGGGTGAAGGTGAACGCGCCGATTGCGGTGCTGGTCGAGGCCGGCGAAGCGGTGCCGGTGGCGGCTGCGGCGGCGGCTCCGAAGCTGGTGCCGGTTGCCTCCGCGGCGGTTCTTCCGCTCGCCTCGACGGCGGCCCCGCAGGCTCCCGCATCGGCCATCATAGCCCCCGCTGCTGCAGGCGGTGAGCGCGTGTTCGCGTCACCCCTCGCGCGGCGCATGGCCAAGCAGGCGGGGCTTGACCTTGGCGTGATCGCCGGCAGCGGGCCCAATGGCCGGATTGTTCGTGCCGACATCGAGGCCGCCCAGAGCGG
Source organism: uncultured Rhodospirillales bacterium (assembly GCA_903928895.1). GTDB lineage: Bacteria > Pseudomonadota > Alphaproteobacteria > Acetobacterales > Acetobacteraceae > CAIYPH01. Next base: position 29,495 of record CAIYSR010000141.1, read on the forward strand.
CGGCGCGAAGGCCGCAGCGGTGGTGGTGCCGGTCGCGGCGCCTGCGGCCGTTGCCGCGCCGCCGCCGCGTGCCGCCACGACGATCGCGGCGCCGCATACGCTGGTACCGCATACCAGCATCCGCAAGGTGATCGCGCGGCGGCTGACCGAGGCGAAGTCCTCGATCCCGCATTTCTATGTCTCGATGGACATCGAGATCGACGCGATGCTGGGGCTGCTGACCCAGCTTAATGCCAAGTCAGCCAAGGATGGGCCTGGCGCCTATAAGCTCTCGGTCAATGATTTCGTCATCAAGGCCGCGGCGCTGACGCTGCGGCGGGTGCCGAAGGTCAATGCGGCGTGGACGGACGAGGCGATGGCGTTTTTCGACGATGTCGATATCTCCGTGGCCGTCTCCATTCCGGATGGGCTGATCACGCCGATCATCCGCCATGCCGATCTCAAGGGGTTGGCCACCATCAGCAACCAGATGAAGGAGCTTGCCGGGCGGGCCAAGGCGGGCAAGCTGAAGCCCGAGGAGTTCCAGGGCGGCGGGTTCTCGATTTCCAACATGGGGATGTTCGGGGTGAGCGCCTTCTCCGCCATCATCAACCCGCCCCAGGCCGCCATTCTCGCGGTTGCGGCCGGGCAGCAGCGGCCGGTGGTGAAGGATGGGCAGCTTGCGGTGGCCACCGTGATGACCTGCACGTTGAGTGTCGATCACCGCGTGGTCGATGGCGCGCTGGCGGCGGCGTGGATCGCCGAATTCAAGCGGGTGGTCGAGGACCCATTGAGCCTGATGCTGTGATCGGCGGCCTGTGGTGAGCACCATCACCTTCCGCGACGCGGTGTTGGGCGACGAAGGCCGGGTGCTCTGGTTCATCCGCGCGCTGGCGGAGTATGAGAAGCTGCTGCACGAGGTGGAGGCCACCGAGGGCGATCTCGCAGCGGCATTGTTCGGCCCGACGCCACGCTGCCACGCCATGTTCGCGGAGCTCGACGGCGTCGATGTCGGTTTCGGCCTGTGGTTCTATAACTTCTCGACCTTCGTCGGCCGGGCCGGGCTCTATGTGGAAGATGTCTTCGTCCTGCCGGAGTACCGCGGCAGGGGCGTCGGCCGGGCCATCTTCAGCGAATTGGCTCGCCGCGCCATTGCCGAAGGCTGCAAGCGGATGGACTGGTGGGTGCTGAACTGGAACGCGCCGGCGATCAGGTTCTACGGGGCTCTCGGCGCCCGGCCGATGGATCAATGGACGGTCCAGCGCCTGACCGGCGAGGCGCTTGCCGCTGTCGCCGAAGGCCGCTGAACACGCGCACTGCTTCTCAAGGAGCCCCGACATGGCTGACCTGTCCTTCGATCTGATCGTCCTCGGCGGAGGGCCTGGTGGCTACGTGGCCGCCATTCGTGCCGCGCAACTCGGCCTGAAGACCGCGGTGGTGGAGCGCGAGCATCTCGGCGGCATCTGCCTCAACTGGGGCTGCATCCCGACCAAGGCGCTGCTGCGCTCGTCGGAGATCAACCATCTGCTGCACAACCTGAAGGACTACGGCTTTTCCGCCGACAACATCCGGTTCGACCTTGGCGCCATCGTCAAGCGCTCGCGCGGGGTGGCCAAGCAGCTCTCGGCGGGGGTGGCGCACCTGCTGAAGAAGAACAAGGTCACCGTCATCGACGGCGCCGGCAAGCTGGCCGGCAAGGGCACCGTCGCGGTCGAGAAGGACGGCAAGCCGGCCGCCACGCTGAAGGCGCCGCATATCATCCTTGCCACCGGCGCGCGGGCGCGGCAGATCGCCGGGATCGAAGCCGATGAGAAGCTCATCTGGTCGTACAAGGGCGCCATGGTGCCCACCGCGATGCCGAAATCGCTCCTGGTGATCGGCTCCGGCGCCATCGGCATCGAGTTCGCCAGCTTCTACCGCGGCCTCGGCGCCGAGGTGACGGTGGTGGAAATGATGGACCGCGTCCTCCCGGTCGAGGACGAGGAAATCTCCGCCGCCGCCCGCAAGGCCTTCGAGAAGCAGGGCATGAAGATCATCACCTCGGCCGCCGTGAAGGGGGCGAAGAAGGGGACGGACAGCGTCACCGTCACCATCGAGGCCGGCGGCAAGACCCAGGACATCACGGTCGAGCGGGTGATCTCCGCCGTCGGCATCGTCGGCAACACCGAGAATCTCGGCCTCGAAGGCACTGCGGTGAAGGTGGACCGCACCCATGTCGTCACCGACGAATGGTGCCGCACCGGCGAGCCCGGCGTCTACGCCATCGGCGACCTCGCCGGCCCGCCCTGGCTCGCGCACAAGGCCAGCCATGAAGGCGTCGTCTGTGTCGAAAAAATCGCCAATGTCCCGGGCGTCCACCCGATCGACTGGTCCAATGTCCCGGGCTGCACCTATTGCCGCCCCCAGGTGGCCTCCGTCGGCCTCACCGAGGCCAAGGCCAAGGCCGCCGGGCACGAGGTCAAGGTCGGCCACTTCCCGTTCATCGGCAACGGCAAGGCCATCGCCATGGGCGAGCCCGAGGGCATGGTCAAAACCGTGTTCGACGCCAAGACCGGAGAACTGCTGGGCGCCCACATGATCGGGGCCGAGGTGACCGAGATGATCCAGGGCTACACAATCGCGCGGACCCTGGAGTCGACCGAGACCGAGCTGATGCACACGATATTCCCGCATCCCACCATCTCGGAATCGATGCACGAGGCCGTGCTTGACGCCTACCAGCGGGTCATCCACTTCTAGGCGATGACCCAGACCCGTATCGTCGTGGATCACCGCGCCGCGCGGCATCCCGAGAAGGCCAACCGCCCGGACAACCCGATCCAACGCAAGCCTGCCTGGATCCGGGTGAAGGCGCCCAATCACCCCGTCTACAACGAGACGCGGGACCTGATGCGTGGGCATGGCCTCAGCACCGTCTGCGAGGAGGCGGCCTGCCCCAATATCGGGGAGTGCTGGTCGCAACGCCATGCCACGATGATGATCATGGGCGAGACCTGCACGCGCGCCTGCGCCTTCTGCAATGTCCGGACGGGCCAACCTGGCCCGCTCGACGCGACCGAACCGGCCCGCGTCGGCGACGCGGTGGCCAAGCTCGGGCTGCGGCATGTGGTGATCACCTCGGTCGATCGAGACGACCTTGCCGATGGCGGGGCCGCGCATTTCGCCGCGGTGATTGCCGCCGTGCGCGACGCGGCGCCGGGCACCACCATCGAGGTGCTGACGCCGGATTTCCTGCGCAAGCCCGGCGGCGCCGAGGTGTTGGCCGCGGCGGCGCCGGATGTGTTCAACCACAATCTCGAGACCGTTCCCCGGCTGTACCCCGCGATCCGGCCGGGCGCGCGCTACTACCAGTCGCTCCGCTTGCTCGATACGGTGAAGCGGCTGAACCCGGCTATCTTCACAAAATCGGGCCTCATGGTCGGCCTGGGCGAGGCGCGGATGGAACTTGCTCAGGTGATGGACGACCTGCGGATTGCCGACGTCGACTTCCTCACGGTCGGCCAATATCTCCAGCCCAGCGTCAAGCACGCGGCGGTGGCTGAGTTCGTCACCCCGGAGGTGTTCGCCGAGTATGCGGCGCTGGCGCGTGCCAAGGGATTTCTGCTGGTCTCGGCCACGCCGCTGACCCGCAGCTCGTACCACGCGGATTCCGACTTCGCAGCGCTGCGCGCGGCGCGCGCCGCCACATGATGCCGGAGCAGCGGTTAATGCTGGCGCATCGGTCAATGCAGGCGCATCGGTAATGCCGACCCATGCTGAATCTCGTGTGGTCGCCTACACACCGGAGCAGTTGTACGACCTGGTCGCCGATATGGGCCGTTATCCGCAGTTCCTGCCGTGGTGCGTGGGTGCCCGAGTGCGCAACCGCACCGATACGGCGGCCATCTGCGACCTGACGATCGGGTTCGGCCCGTTCCGCGAAAGCTTCACCAGCCGGGTGATGCTGGATCGGCCTCATCGTGTGACGGTGGCCTATGAGAAGGGTCCGTTTAGATATCTCAACAATTACTGGACCTTCGCGCCTGATCCGACCGGGGGTTCGCCGGGCGGATGCAAAGTCGACTTCTTCGTTGATTTCGAGTTCCGCAGCCGCCTCCTCCAGGCAGCCATCGGCATGGTGTTCCACGAGGCGGTGAAGCTCATGGTGAATGCGTTTCTCACCCGTGCGCGCGCGGTCTATGGCCCGCCGCCGTCCCACCCCGAGGTGGTGCCGGCCCCGGTGCGGGGATGAGCGGCCGCAAGGAGGCCGCGCGGAGCGATCTTGCCACCCTGCTTGTGCAGGTCGCGGAGGGGGACCGGGCCGCCTTGCGCTCGATCTACGTGCGCCAGTCCAACCGTCTGTTTGGCCTCGCGGTTGCCATCCTGCGCGACCGCATCACGGCGGCGGATGCGTTGCAGAGCGGTTTCGTGGCGATCTGGCGCGACGCCAGGCGGTTCGACCCAGCGCGCGAGACGGCGGAGGGGTGGATGGCCGGCATCATTCGCCACGCGGCGCTCGATGGTGCGCGCCATCGCGGCCGTGAGCGCCCGCTCGATCCGGGCTTCGATGACTGCGGTGTCGATCCGGAGGGGGGGCTCGAGATTTTGCAGGCCACGGTGGCCGGGCAGCGTTTGCGGGGGGCGCTGCTCGGGCTGGAGCCGGAGCGGCGGCGCGCGCTGGTGCTTGCCCATGTCCATGGCCTGTCGCTGCCCGAACTCGCCGCCCGGCTTGATCGGCCGATCGGACAGACAATCCTGGCGGTTCGGCATGGTCTCGCAGCGTTGCGCGAGGCGCTGCCGTGACGGTCTCCCGCCCGCCGGACACCGCGGTCGGTCTGGTCACCGATCCGGCGCGGCGCGAGGCAATCGCGGCAGAATACGTGCTCGGCACCCTTGATGCGCAGAGCGCGGCGCGGGTTGCGACGGCACTGGTCTCCGAGCCGGCCTGGCGTGAGGCAGTCACCCAGTGGGAGGCGCGACTTGCTCCGCTGGCGCTGCTGGTCCGGCCGGAAACGCCGCCCAACAACTTGTGGGACCGGATCGGCGAGCGGATCGCCCCGGCCGAACCGCCGAAGCAGCGGCAGCGGCGGCGCGCTGGTTGGCTCTGGACGGGCTGGGCAATCGTCGCGAGCCTGCTGGCCGCCGCGCTGGCAGGCTATATCCTCTATCCCCGCGGCGAGCAGCCGCGGGTACTTGCGGTGCTGAGCAATGACCGCAATCTGCCCGGCGTTCTGGTTGAGGTCGACCGGGCCGGGCGTTTGCGCATGACCACTCTGGCGGCGACCACCGGGCGGCTGCTGCAAGCGCCGAGCGGTCGGGCGTTCCATTTGTGGTCGATCGTGCCGGGTGCGACGGCGCCGACCTCGCTCGGCGTGCTGCCATCCGAGCCAGGCCGGCAACTGGTGCTTGCCGTGCCGAGGGGGGCGCTGATGCCCGATGCGATCGTGCAGATCAGCCTGGAGGCCGATGGTGGATCGACCACCGGGGCGCCGGCTGGGCCAGTAATCTATATCGGGCGCCTCGGCCTCGGGAGCCCGGAGATCGAACCGGCACCATAGCTGATCCGCTGGCCACCCCCTGGCGCGGCCGGCCGCTTGCTGCTTTCCTGCCCGCATCCAGCCAGGAGACTCCCCACGATGTCCTTCGCCCCGCCGCCGATGCCGACCGGTCTGCCGCCCGTGCATGTGAACCTCTATTCGGATACCCAGTCCAAGCCCACGGCGGCGATGAAGGCGGCGATGATGGAGGCGGAGGTCGGCGACGAGCAGGCCGGAACCGACCCGACGATCAACGCACTGTGCGACAAGATGGCGGATTTCCTCGGCAAGGAGGCGGCGATGTTCCTGCCCTCCGGCACCATGTGCAACCAGATTGCCATCATCACGCAATGCCGCCCGGGCGACGAAATCCTGGCGCATGAGACGGCGCATATCCTGACCAGCGAGGGCAGCGGTGCGGCTGCCTTGGCGGGGGCCCAGATCACCGGGCTGCGTGGGCCGCGCGGGCAGTTCAGCCTGGATACTTTGCGGGCCGCCATCCGCTCCAAATCGCGCCATTCGCCGCCGCAGCGCATGGTCGAGGTCGAGCAGACCGCCAATTCCGGTGGCGGCACCGTCTGGGCGCTGGACGAACTCAACGCGATCGCCGACTTCGCCCATGAGCGCGGTATGGTGACGCATATGGACGGTGCACGGCTGACCAATGCCACGGTGGCCGCGGGGATCACGCCGGCAGAAATGGTGGCGGGTTATGACACCGTGTGGCTCGATTTCACCAAGGGCCTCGGCGCCCCGCTCGGCGCCGTGCTGGCCGGGTCGCGCGAGTTTATCGGCCAGGCTTGGCGCTGGAAGCAGCGGATGGGGGGGGCGATGCGGCAGGGCGGTATTTGCGCCGCGGCGTGCATTTATTCGCTCGACCACCATGTCGCACGCCTCGCCGAGGACCATGCCAATGCGCGGCTGCTGGCGCGCGGGCTGGCACAGATCCCTGGGATTATAGTGGAGTCGCCGGAAACCAATCTGGTGTTTTTCGACACCACCGGCACCGGCATCGATGCCTGGACCCTCAATGAGCGGACGCGCAAGCATGGGGTCGGGTTTTCGGTCAACATGACTTGGCGTGGGCGGGCCTGCACCCATCTGGACGTGTCGGCGGCGCAGATCGAGGAGGCGGTTGCGGTGATCCGCGCCGTGGTTGCCGAGGGGCCGTGATGCCGTTGTGGATATTGATCGGTTAGGATTATCACCGTCTAAAATGTTGTCACTCGATGGAGATTGCCGATGCGACTGATACTTTCTGCCCTCGCTGTTGTTCTGCTCGCCGGTCCGGCGTTGGCCCAGACGACGCTGACCGCGCCGACGACGACCGCGCCGACGGCCCCCGCGGTGCAGCCGCCGACGGCACCGGTGGCCAAGCCTGCGCCCAAGCCGAAGCGTCCGACCTTCGACGAGCGCTTCGACAGCGCGAACATCACACATGATGGCAAGCTGACTCTGGATCAGGCGAAGAAGGGCAAGATGCGTGGTGTGGTGAAGTATTTTGCCGATATTGATATCGGCAAAAAAGGTTTCATCAGCAAGGCCGACGTTGAGACGTTTCGCAAGTCCGAAAAGGGAAAGAAGGCAGTTCTGTAGTTTTTAGATATTGAAGTAGAAAAATTCTATCCGTCCGGCTCGATGTTCCCGCACGCGTACGAAGCCAACGGATAGAAGTTTTTTGGTTCTTTTTTTCAAAAAAGAACCGCTTTCCCACCCTATCTTTCGCCAATCGCATAATCGTGACGGCGAAAATAAGCGCCGGTTGATATCACACCACCTGATTGTGGAGTTCGGCTTGGCCGCGGCGGAGGCGGATGAGGTTTTCCATCAGGATGTCGAGGACATTGTCTTCGTAGCGGCGGGTTTCGCCGGCGGTGTGCGGGGTGATAAAGGCGTTTTCCAGGGTCCAGAGCGGGGAGTCCTGCGCGAGCGGTTCCTCATAGACGACGTCGATGCCGGCGCCGGCGATGCGTTTGTCGATCAGCGCCATGGCCAGCGCCGCTTCGTCGACGCAGCGGCCGCGGGCGGCGTTGATGAGGAAGGCGGAGGGTTTCATGGCGGCGAGGGCTTCGGCGCCGATGAGGCCTTCGGTTTCCTTGGTCAGCGGGCAGGTGAGGGCGACGAAGTCGGCGCAAGGGAGGTGTTTCGGCAGGTCGGAGAGGGGGTGGACTTCGTCGGCGCCGTTGGGGCCGGCAGCGGGGTTCTGGCGGAAGGCGATGACGTGCATGTCGAAGGCCTTGGCGAGGTGGGCCAGGCGGCCGCCGATGCGGCCGATGCCGACGATGATGAGGGTTTTGCCGCCCAGTTCGTCCTCGCGCTGGGAGAGGTCTCCGATCATGCCGCGCCAGTGCTTGCGGTGCTGGTTGTCGCGGGCTTCGGGCAGGCGGCGGGCCATGGCGAGGATGAGGGCCATGGCGTGTTCGGAGACGGCGCGGGCGTTGACGCCGGAGGCGCTGGCGAGGCGGATGTTGCGGGCGGCGAGGGCTGTGCGGTCGAACTGGTCGGTGCCGGCGCCGATGGATTGGATGAAGCGGAGTTTGGGGGCGGCTTCGAGCAGTTCGTTGCGCCAGAGGCCGGAGACGACGAGGATTTCGGCTTCCTTGAGGCGGGCGGCGAGGGTTTCGCGGCCGCGGACCTGGATGGATTTGATGCCGGTGTCGCGGAGCGTGAAGCGTTCCTGCATCTGGTAGGCGACGTGGGCGAAGCAGATGGTGAGGGCGTCGGGGGCGGGGAACATGGGGGGCCTTTACTGGACGCGCCGGTTACTGGACGCGAAGTCCGGCTTCGCGGAGCAGCGGGAGCACGGTCTGGATGAAGTAGGGGAGTTCGTCGGTGTAGTTGACGAAGCTGACGGTGGTGCCGGCGAAACCGGCTTCGGACATGCGGATCATTTCATCGGCGATGTGGCGCGGCGTGCCGACGAGGGGGTAGGTGCCGGCGCCGCCGGCAAAGCGCTTGCGGTGGAGGCGGTAGGCGTCGGCGTCGTGGGAACCGGAGAATTTCTCCTTGGCGCCCATGTAGTGATTGACGCTGGCGCTGTCCTGCATGGTGACAGCGTAGTGTTCGTAATAGGCCTCGGCTTCGGCCTGGGTGGGGCGGCAGACGACGTGGCAGGTGGTGAAGACGCCGACGTCGCGGCCGGTTTTGGCGGCACGTCCAGCCATGTCGGCGATCTGGTCGCGGCCTTTGTCGATGTCGGTGAAGGTGGTGAAGAGGCAGTCGGCGGCGCGGGCGGCGAAGTCCCGGCCCGGGGGGGAGAAGGCGGCGTTGAGGGTGATGGGGCGGGGCTGCTGGACGGGCTTGGGGCGGCCGGAGACGGCTTTGAGCTGGTAGTATTTGCCGTTGAAGTCGAAGGAGCCCTTGTCCTCGAAGATGCGGCACATGATGTCGAACCATTCGAGGCCCTGCTCGTAGCGGTCATCGATGAGCTTGAGGCCGAAGGCGTCGAACTCCTCGGGGTTCCAGCCGCAGACGATGTTGAGGCCGGCGCGGCCGTGGCTGGCGTGATCGACCGTTGCCAGAGCTTTGGCGGCGAAGACCGGGTGGACCATGGGGACGTGGACGGTGGAGAAGAGGGCGATGTTCTTCGTCACGCCGGCGAGGCCGGCAGCGAAGGTGAAGGTCTCGAAGCTGTGCTCGCGGGAGTTCATCTCGCCGCCGAAGCCCTTCCAGCGGGCGATGGGGAGGAAGAACTCGATGCCGGCGGCGTCGGCCATTTGGGCCGCGGCGACGACGCCGTCCCAGGTCGCGGGCCAGCGCTCGGGGACGCGGGTGAGGGTGAGGCCGCCATCGGCGTTGGCGCTGAAGACGCCGAGCTTGAATTTATTGGGGCCGCGCATGGGATGGGTCGGCATGGGACGGGGTCCTTGGCTGAAAGCGGCATTGCAGCATTGGGGGCGTGGGGGGGCAAGGGTCGGAGGTTTGCAAGCAAGGCTCCGCCGGCTCAGGGCCGTGAGACCCTGAGAACCCTCGACTGCTTGCGGCTGGGGGACTGGCATTCAGGCGAGGGCGCGATCTCGATGGGTTCTCGGGCGAAGCCCATCGGTTCTTGGGGTGGTGTGGGTTGTTGCCTGCGGCGCAAGGAAGGCAAGGACGAGGTTCTCAACTGAAGGCCGCTGCTACAGCCGCTTAATGGATGGGTTCTCAGGGCCTCACGGCCCGTCATGCCGGAGGCGTGCTGCGCACGACGCCGGTGGAGCCTCGCTTGCCTTCGCCGCTTGCCTGGTTGACGCTACCATCGTGCGTCCAGATTTCTCGGGCAGAGGTGACCATGGCAACCACATTTACGTTGAACGGCGATCCGGTGACGATCGAGGGGGCGCCGACGGCGTTGCTGCTTGATGTGTTGCGCAATGGGTTGGGGTTGACGGGCGCGCGGTACGGGTGTGGCGAGGAGCAGTGCGGGGCGTGTCTGGTGCTGGTGGATGGGGTGGCGGTACATGCGTGCGGGCGAGAGGTGGGGACGTTGGCGGGGCGTGATGTGGTGACGGCGGAGGGGGTACCGGAAGTGATCAGGGCGGCGTTCATCGCCGAGCAGGCGGCGCAGTGCGGGTATTGTTCGTCGGGTATGATCGTCGCGGCGGCGGGTTTGCTGGGGCGGGTGGTGCGGCCGGGGCGGGATGAGGTGGTGGCGGCGCTGGATGGGAATCTGTGCCGGTGCGGGTCGCATCCGCGGATCGTGGCGGCGGTGTTGCGCGCGGCGGAGGGGATGGCGCCATGATCGCGAATACGTTGCCGAAGAGCTTGCAGGACAATCCGCGGCTGGATCAGTGGATCACGATTTTGCCCGGCGGGGGGGTGATGCTGCGGGTGGGGAAGGTGGAGATCGGGCAGGGGATCACGACGGCGCTGGCGCAGATCGCGGCGGAGGAGCTCGATATCGCGCCGGGGCGGCTGGTGGTGACGGCGGGGGATACGGCGGCGGCGCCGGATGAGGGGACGACGACGGGGAGCATGTCGGTCGAGATGTCCGGCGGCGCGGTGCGGCTGGTGTGCGCGGAGGTGAGGGGGCTGTTTCTGGCGGCGGCGGCCGGGCGGCTGGAGCGTTCCGTTAGCGGGCTGAGCGTGCGGGATGGGGCGGTGATGGCGGGCGCCGTGGCGACTGGGCTCAATTATTGGAACTTGGCGGGGGCGGTGCCTTTGGCGCGGGAGGCGACGGGGGCGGTTTCGGTGAAGCCGCAATCGGCGCATCGGCTGGTGGGGACGGATATGCCGCGGCGGGATCTGGCGTTGAAGCTGTCCGGCGGCGGATTTCTGCACGACATGGTGCTGCCCGGGATGGCCCATGCCCGCGTGTTGCACCCGCCGCTGATCGGGGCGCGACTGGAGGCGGTGGATGCGGCGGTCATCGAGCGGGCAGGGGCTAGCGTGTTCCAGCATGGCAATTTTGCCGCGGTGCTGGCCGGGAGTGCGGCGGTGGCGGAGGCTGCCCTCGCCGTGGCGCGGCCGGTGTGGAGCGGAGGGGCGGCGATCGGGCCGGTGATGGAAGAGGCTGGCTGGCTGGTGGGGCGCGAGGCGATCCATAGCCATTTCGGAGTGGCCGGAGAGGCGTCGCCAGGGGATCGGATTCGGGCGGTCTATACCCGACCCTATATTTCGCACGGGACGTTGGGGCCGTCGGTGGCGATCGCGGAGTTCGATGGGGCGCGGCTGGTGATCTGGTCGCATAGCCAGGGGCCCTATCCGCTGCGGCGGCATGTTGCCGCGTTGACCGGGCTGGCGGAGACGGCGATCACGGTGCGGCATGCCCAGGGGGCGGGATGCTACGGGCATAACGGGGCGGATGACGCGGCGCTGGAGGCGGCCTTGCTCGCGCTGCACCATCCGGGGCGGCCGATCCGGGTGTTGTGGACGCGGGCGGATGAGTTTGCCCAGGAGCCTGTGGGGACCGCGATGTCGGTGGAGATCGCGGCGGCGCTGGATGCGGCGGGGCGGCCGGTGGATTGGACGGCGACGATCTGGTCGGCGCCGCATGTGGGGCGGATGTTCGCGGCCAATCTGTTGCCGTTCCAGGCGTTGCCGGAGCCGCCGGCCGCGGTGGCGATGGTGGACCCGGCGCCCGAAGGCGGGGGCGGGGCGAGCCGGAATTCGGTGCCGATCTATGATGTCGGGCCGTGCCGGGTGGATGTGCACCTGGTGCAGCGCCCGCCGGTGCGGACCTCGGCGTTGCGCGGGCTGGGGGCGTTGCCGAATGTCTTCGCGATCGAGAGTTTTCTGGACGAACTGGCGGAGCGGGCGGGGGTCGATCCGGTGGAGTACCGGCTGTCGATCCTGTCGGATGCGCGGGCGCGCCGCGTGCTGGTGGCGGCGGCGGAGATGGCGCGGTGGGCGCGGCGGGGGCCGGCCGGGACGGGGGCGGGGCTCGGGATCGGGCTTGGGCGCTACAAGAACAAGAGCGCGTTCGCGGCCGTGGCGGTGGCGCTTGAGGTCGATACCGAGGTCCGGTTGCGGCGGATCTGGTGCAGCGTCGATGCGGGGCTCGCGATCAATCCGGACGGTATCCGCAACCAGGTCGAGGGCGGGATCATCCAGGCGGCGTCGATGACGTTGAAGGAGCAGGTGCGGCTGGGCTCGGAAGGGATCGCTTCGCGGAGCTGGGCCGAGTACCCGATCCTGCGATTTTCGGAGATCCCGCCGATCGAGACCGTGCTGCTCGATGCTGGGGATGAGCCGCCGCTGGGGGTGGGGGAGTGCACCATGGGGCCGACGGCGGCGGCGATCGGCAATGCGGTGGCGCATGCGTTGGGTGCGCGCATCCGCGACATGCCGTTCACCCGCGAACGCATCGCCGCCGCTTTGCTGGCGGGGGGCTGACCCCCTTTCGCCGTAGCGCTCGCCGCTCTACTCCTTGGTCCGTTGACCATTCTAGGGAGGGCGCGCGCCATGAACCATATTGGACATTATCTGGGCGGCAAGGTCGTCCCCGGGACCGGCAAGACTTCGCCGGTGTTCAATCCCGCCACCGGCGAAATCACCGGGCAGGTCGCCATGGGCGGTGCCGCCGAGGTTGATGTCGCAGTTGTCGCCGCCAATGCGGCTTGGCCGGCCTGGGCCTCGACCCCGCCGCTGCGCCGGGCGCGGGTGATGTTCAAGTTCAAGGAGCTGATGGAGCGCAACACCAAGCGCATGGCCGCCGCCATCACCGCCGAGCACGGCAAGACCCTGGCCGATGCCGAGGGCGAGGTGCAGCGCGGCATCGAGGTGATCGAGTTCGCCTGCGGCATCCCGCATCTGCTCAAGGGCGAATACACCGAGGCGGTGGCGACTGGGATCGATTCCTGGTCGATGCGCCAGCCGCTCGGGGTCGTGGCCGGCATCACGCCGTTCAACTTCCCGGCCATGGTGCCGCTGTGGATGATCCCTGTGGCGCTGGCCACGGGCAACTGCTTCATCCTCAAGCCCTCGGAAAAGGACCCCTCGGCGAGTCTGATCCTGGCCGAAATGCTGGCCGAAGCGGGCCTGCCCGCCAATGTGTTCCAGGTGGTCCAGGGCGGGCGCGAGGCGGTCGAGGCGATCATCGCGCATCCCGATATCGCCGGGATCAGCTTCGTCGGCTCCACCCCCATCGCCGAATCGGTCTACCGTGGCGGCACCCATGTGGGCAAACGGGTGCAGGCGCTCGGCGGCGCCAAGAACCACCTCGTCGTCATGCCGGACGCCGACCTCGACCAGACCGTCGATGCGCTCATGGGCGCGGCCTATGGCTCCGCCGGCGAGCGGTGCATGGCGGTCTCGGTGGCGGTGGCCGTGGGCGATGCCGGTGATCGCCTCATCGCTAAACTTGCCCCGCGGGTGCGGGCGTTGAAGGTCGGTCCGGGCAATGATCCGGACTCCGAAATGGGCCCGCTTGTCACCAGCGAGCACAAGGCGAAGGTGTCGGGCTATGTCGACGCCGGTGTGCGCGAGGGCGCCAAACTCGTCGTCGACGGGCGCGGACTCACGCTCCAAGGCTACGAGGGCGGGTATTTCGTTGGCGGCAGCCTGTTCGATGATGTCACCCCGGATATGTCGATCTACAAGGACGAGATCTTCGGGCCGGTGCTCTCCGTCGTCCGCAAAAACTCACTTGGTGACGCGATCGACCTCATCAACGCCGGCAAGTTCGGTAACGGCACCGCCATCTTCACCGCCGACGGTGGCGCCGCCCGTGGCTTCGCCGCCTCGGTGAAAATCGGCATGGTTGGCATCAATGTCCCGATCCCCGTCCCCGCCGCCTTCCACAGCTTCGGCGGCTGGAAGGGCTCGCTGTTCGGCGATCACCATATCCACGGCCCCGAAGGCATCCGATTCTACACCCGCTACAAAGCCATCACCCAACGCTGGCCCAACAGCATCCGCGCCGGCGCGGAGTTCACCATGCCGCAGATCGGACGGTAGGCGCAGGCAAGCAAAGCCAGGGCTCTGCCCTGGACCCGCTGGGGGCTCAGGACCCCCAGACCCGCATCCGTTCAAGAACATTCCTTAAAATCGATAAGGTCCAGGGACTTGGCCCCTGGCGGGTCTGGGCAGCGCCCAGCCTTGCCTTCCCTCGCCCGCCCCCCGATCAGCCGGGATTGGTGACCGCTTCGTCGGAGGTCATCATTTGGCGCATGAGGAGGTCTCGGTAGGGGCCGGGGCGGTTGGCGAGGATGTCCGGGGTGCCGTCGTCGATGACGCGGCCGCGGTCCATGACGACGATGCGGTCGAAGTTGCGCAGGGTGGAGAGGCGGTGGGCAATCGCGATGACGGTGCGGCCTTGCATCAGCACGTCGAGCGCCTGCTGGATGGCTTGCTCGGATTCGCTGTCGAGCGCGGAGGTGGCTTCGTCGAGGAGGAGGATGGGGGCATCCTTGAGCAAAGCGCGGGCGATGGCGAGGCGCTGGCGCTGGCCGCCGGAGAGCTTGACGCCGCGGTCGCCGACCATGGTGTCGAAGCCTTCGGGGAGGGCCTCGATGAAGGCGCGGCAGCGGGCGATGGAGGCGGCTTCGAGCACGTCAGCCTGGGAGGCGTCGGGGCGGGCGTAGCGCAGGTTTTCGAGGATGGTGCGGTGGAACAGCGAGATGTCCTGGGGGACGATCGCCATGACTTCGCGCAGGCTTTCCTGGGTGATGTCGCGGATGTCGGCGCCGTCGATGCGGACGTGGCCGGACTGGACGTCGTAGAAGCGCTGGAGCAGGGCGATGACGGTGGATTTGCCGGCGCCGGAGGCGCCCACGAGGCCGACGCGCTGGCCGGGTTCGATGGTCAGGGAGAAGTCGGCCAGCACCGGGGCGCGGTTTGGGTAGCCGAAGGTGACGTTTTCGAAGGTGACGCGGCCGGGGCCGCGGGGGAGGGCGGGGGCGTCGGTGGCGTCGGGGAGTTCGTGCGGGGTGAGCAGCGAGGTGATGGCTTCCTCGAGGCGGGCGACCTGCTGGGTGAGGTCGACGAGGGAGACGGCGAGGTCGCGGGTGCCGTGCAGGATGGTGAAGCCCGACGAGGTGATGAGCACCATGTCGCCGGCGGTGGCCTGCCCGTGCTGCCACATGATGACGGCCCAGGCGAGGAGGCCGGTGGTGATGAGCGCGGTCATCACGGCATGGAGGAGGCGGAGTTTTTCGAGGTAGTAGAGGCTGCCGCGGCGGGCGGTCATTTCGCCTTCGAGCCTGGCGCCGATGCGGCCGCGCTCGCGCCAGGTGGCGCCGAAGGCACGCACGACATGCATGTTGGAGATGATGTCGACCATCTCGCCGTCGACGCCGGCGGCGTGGGTGGCGAAGTTGCGGTGGATCGGCGTGCCGCGTTCGGCGAGCCAGAAGACGATGGCGGACATCCCCGCGCTGACGGCGCCGAGGGAGGCGGCCATCAGCGGGTTGACGGTGGCGACCAGGATGATGGCGACGATGACGGCGAGGCAGGGCGGGATGACGTTCCAGGTGCCGGTGCTTTCGGTCTGGAAGATGGCGTTGGAGGTGGCGGTGATGCGGCTGGCCATGGTGCCGGGGAGGCGTTCGGAGAAGTAGGAGGGCGAGTGGCCGGCGAGGTGGAGGAAGAGGTCCGTGCGGACGTCGCCGGTGACGCGGACGAAGACGCGGGCGACGGTGAAGCCGGCGATTCGCCAGAGGAAGTTGTCGGCGGCGATGAGCATGCAGACGATCCCGAAGGCTCCCCATGAGGCGGCGACGACGCCGGGGGCTGTCGCGCCGCGGGAGACGACGTCGATCAGCAGTTTCATGCCGTACTGGGTGAGCGACGAGCAGATCACCGCGAGCATGACGGAGCTGAGGATGATGGTGTGGCCGAGTTTGTGGCGGCCGACGTAGTGGAACAGGAAGGCCAGGGGGCGGGCCTGGAAGCGGGTCATCGGGGCGTTTGGAGGGGCGGTGCTCATAAGGTCCTGCTAGCCTGAAGTTGCGGCTCAAATCGGGCACGGCGGATGCCGATCCGCAGCATAGCACGGCGGGGGCGTTGACGGGCGGGGGTGGAACGGGGCAAGCCGGGTGCGAATCCAAGAGGCCCGCCATGCGCATTGCCCAGATCGCCCCGCTGTTCGAAGCCGTGCCGCCGCGCCGCTATGGCGGTACCGAGCGAGTGGTCCACTGGCTGACGGAGGAGCTGGTGGGGATGGGGCATGACGTCACCCTGTTCGCCACCGGGGACAGCCGGACCTCGGCCAGATTGCAGCCGATGCGGGCGGTCGGGGAGCGGTTCGCGCGGAATTTCGAATACAACAATGCGCCATATGCGCGGATGATCGAACTGGTGCGGCGCCAGACGGACGCATTTGACGTGCTGCATTTCCACATCGATTTTCATCCGTTCTCGGTGTTCTCGCGCCAGGCGACCCCGTTCGTGACGACCCTGCACGGGCGGCTGGACCAGGGGTGGATTCCGCAGATCTACGACTTGTTTCCCGAGGTGCCGCTGGTCTCGATTTCCGACCGGCAGCGCCAGCCGATGCCACATCTGAACTTCGCGGCGACGATCCTGCACGGCATGCCGCGCGATCTGCTGCGGCCGATTGCGGGGGGGCAGGACTACTTTGCGTTCTTGGGGCGAATTTCTCCGGAGAAGGGGATCGAGGCGGCGATCCGGATCGCCTCGGCCTGCGGGGTGAAGCTGGTGGTGGCGGCCAAGGTAGGGGAGGAGGACGCGCCGTACTATGCCGAGGTGGTGGCGCCGTTGCTTGAGGGCGATGCCGTAGAGTTCATCGGCGAGATCGACGACAGCCTCAAGCCGGCGTTCCTGTCAGGCGCCAAGGCACTGCTGTTTCCGATTGACTGGCCGGAGCCGTTCGGGCTGGTGATGATCGAGGCGATGGCGTGCGGCTGTCCGGTGATTGCATTCGGCAAAGGGTCGGTGCCCGAGGTGATCGAGGAGGGGCGTACCGGGTACATTGTCGAGACCGTGGACGAAGCAGTGGCGGCTTGTGCGCGGCTCGGCGAAATTGACCGATCCGCCGTGCGCGCCAGGTTCGAGGAACGCTGGACGGCACGGCGGATGGCCGAGGACTACGTCAAGCTCTACGAGCGGCTCATTGCAGCCCGCAGGTAGGATTTATCAGTCGTCGGTGTGGGGCGCGCCCATCGGGCCGGGCCGGTGGCCCATCATGCCGTCATGGCCCTTCATGCCGTCATGGCCGCCCATGTGGGGCATCGCGACATCGGCGAGCTTTGCGGCATCGGCGCCGATCTGGCGGGCGATGACGACCTTGCCGAGGGGCGAACTGGTGCCCATGCCACGGACGAAGAGCTTTTGGCCGACCGCGAGCTGGGCGGCGAATTTTTTCGCCTCCGACGGCGGCAGGCGGATGATGGTACCGTTGTCGAGCAGCACGCCGTCGATCCCGCCTCGGGGCTCATGCAGCGCGGCCTTCACCACGCCGCTGGCTTCCATCTGGTTTTCCGGGCCACGTGCCGGGCGTCCCATGCGGCCGGTGATGGTGGCGCCGGTGGCGTCGTTGGTGATGGAGGCCGCGGCAACCATCGGCGAGGCCTTGGCTTTCAGGCCATGGATGGTGACGGCGTCGCCGGGGCGGACGGAGAAAGCGAGTTCGGTCGAGAGCATGGGATTCACGTGGACCTCGGTGCCGTCGTCGAGCAGCAGCCCGTCGATGGTGCCGTGCGGGTTGAGCAGGTACTGACTGACCTTGCCTTTGGTGGCGGGGAGCTGGGCGGGGTCGTAGGTCGGGCTGCTCTGCGCCAGGGCGGCGCCGGCAAGTCCGAACAGGACGGTGGCGGCGAGGAAGCTGTGTTTGAGGCGGGGCATATTGGGTCTCCATTCGGGAGCGAACCTGGGGTGGTGCGCTGAACCGACTAACGCAAGGGCCATGCCAGAGAGTAACTTATTGAAATTACGTCATTTGATGTGCCAAGAGCCGCCTCAGGCGTCCGGTTTTCCGACAGGGTATGTCCGGATATCCGACGTATCGAGGTCGTAGCGTCGGAGTTTTTCGTAGAGCAGCTGGCGATGGATGCCGAGGCGGCGGGCGGCGTCGGCGCGGTTGCCGCCGCTGCCGGTCATGGCGCGCTGGATCATGGCGCGTTCGAGGCGGGCGACGGCGGTGGGGAGGTCGCCGGCCAGCCAATCGGCCGCGGTGGTGGCGGTAGCGGAATGGAGGAAGTCGAGGTCCTCGGCTTCGATCACTGCGCGCCGGGCGAGGGCGGCGGCACGGTCCATCGCGTTGCGGAGTTCGCGGACATTGCCGGGCCATGGGTGGGAAAGCAGGCGGGCGGCGGCGTTGGCCGAGAGCTGCCGCGGCGGCGCGGCATGGCCGAGGAAGTACTCGGCGAGCGGGATGATGTCAGAAAGGCGCTCGCGCAATGGCGGCAGGTGGACCGGGACGACGCCGAGGCGCCAGTAGAGGTCCTCCCGGAAGCGCCCGGCGCGGACCATGGTTCCAAGGTCCTGGTGTGTGGCGGCGAGGATGCGGACGTCGATCGCCACCGGTTTTCCGCCGACCGGGTTGACCACCCGCTCCTGCAGCACGCGCAACAGTTTGGCTTGGAGTGCCGGGTCCATGTCGCCGATCTCGTCGAGAAACAGGGTGCCGCCTTCGGCCTCGCGGAAACTGCCGGCGCGATCGGTGACAGCGCCGGTGAAGGCGCCGCGGACATGGCCGAAGAGTTGGCTCTCCAGCAGGTCGGCGGGGATGGCGGCACAATTGACGGCGACGAAGGGCTTCGCCCCGCGGCGGCCATGCTGGTGGATGGCGCGGGCAACCACCTCCTTGCCGGTGCCGGTTGCGCCGGTGATGAGCACGGTGGTGTCGCTGTCGGCCAGCATGCCGATCGCTTTCTGCACAGCGCGCATGGCGGGCGAGTTGCCGACCAGGCTGTCCCCCGTTGGGTGCGAGGGCGTGGCGGTTGGCGAGAGGCTGGGGAGCATGCGCGCGATCAGGGCACCAAGAGCCCCGCGGCCGACGGGTTTTTCGACGTGATCGAAGGCGCCGAGACGCATCGCCTCGATGGTGTTGGAGGCGGTGGCGACGGCGGTAAGGATGGCGACGGGGGGCGGTGCCGGGCGGGCCTGGATGCGACGTAGCACCTCGATGCCGTCCAGCCCGGGCATGCGCAGGTCGAGCAGCACGGCGTCGATCGGTTCGCGGTCCAGGAGCGCCAGGCCGGCGGCGCCATCGGGGGCTTCGAGCGCGATGTGGCCGAGATCGGCGATGGTTTCGGCGATGCCGGCCCGCAGGGCGTCGTCGTCGTCGATGATCAGGACCTGGGGCATGGCAGCTCGATGCGGAAGGTCGCGCCGTGGGGGGCGGCGGCCAAGGTGAGGTGGCCGCCGAGGGTCTCGACCATCTCGCGGGCGATGGCGAGGCCAAGGCCGGTGCCATCGGGGCGGCCGGTGACGAAGGGGTCGAACAAGGTGTCGCGCAGGGCGTGGGGGACGCCCGCTCCGGTATCGGCAACGGTCAGGGTGATGCCGTTGGGCGCGGCGGCGGCCGTGAGAGAGATGCGGCCGCCGGGGGGGGTGTGACGCAGGGCGTTGTGCAGCAGTTCGTCGAGGGCGCGGCGCAGCAGCCGGGCATCGAATGTGGCGGTGAGGGCCGGCGTCGTTACATCGATCGGCGTGCTCGCGGTCTGGATGTCGGCAGCGGCGGCGGAGAGAAACGCGGCGAGGTCCACCGGCGCCGGCTCGGGGACGCGCCTCTGCGTCATCGTCAGGAGCTCGCCGGTCAGGCGTTCGAGGCGGGCAATCTGGGCGAGGATGGCCTCCAGGGCCGTACGCCGACGGGCGTCATCGCCAGCCAGGGCGTTCTCGGCGCGCAGGCGCATCGCGGCGACCGGATTGCGCACCTCGTGGGCGACGCCGGCGGCGACACGCCCGAGGGCGGCCAGGCGTTCTGACTCGGCGACGCGCTGGGCCAGGGCGGCGGCCTCGATCCGGGCGGCGGCGAGGCGGGTGCCGGCGGCGTTCAGGGCGGTCACGAGGCGGTCGAGGTCCCGCTCGCCGGTGGCGGCCAGGTGCGGCAGGCGGTCAGTGCTGGCGCCGGCGAGGGCGCGCTCCAGGATACTCATGCGTCGGGTCCAGGCGATGATCGCCCAGCCCAGCAGCGCCGTCATCGCCAGCACCAGCAGGAACAACCCGGCGACACCAAGGATCAATGCCGGCTGGCCAGGGGCTTCCGGCACCCGGGCGATGGCGAAGGCGGCGAGACCCGGGACCGGGCCGGGGGCGGCGCAAGCCTGGATGACCACGGAGGTGCGTCCGGAGAGCAGGCGGGCGCCGGCGCGGCCCTCCTCGGCGGCGGCGGCGAGGGCGGCCACGCTGGTCAGGATGTCCGGCTCGACCGGGTGCGAGGCGACGAGCGGAGTTGTCATCCCGGGTTGCCAGAGGCCGCCCTCAAGCTGCGGCCGGCCGGCCAGGGCGAAGCTGAGGAGGGGGGCGAGTTCGCGCTTGAGTTCGGCCTCGGCGGCGCTGCCCGGAGGCGGGACCGGGCCCGCCCAGCCGGTGGCGAAGAAGCTCCAGCCGTCGGCGATGGCCTCGCAGGCGGCGGACGTCGCTTCAGTGGCGCGTTCGCTCTGGGCGCTGGAGGATTGTTCGTAGAGCCCGAGCAGCATGCTGCCGACGAGTGCCGCCATCAGCAGCGACAGCATCCAGGCGGCAGCAAGCCGGGCGCGGAGGGATCTCATCGGGACAGGATAGACCGCATTGACACCCCACCGTAACCGCCTGCCTTGCTGCTGCCTGGTTCGTGCGGGATGACACGCACGAGCCGACTGGTTAAGTGACGGCCGGGTTTGTGGCGCGGGGCGTAGAATGTGGCGTTTTCTGTGGTCCAAGGCTTCTTGTTCGCGCCTTGCGCCCTCCTGGCGTGTGCCGGTATGGCTGGTGCTTGGGCTCCTAGCGGGCTGCGGACCCGACTATTCCGCCAATACATACAACACGGCGGCGGTGCAGCAGGCCAACAAGGTCGAGCGTGGCGTGATCGTCGGGCTGCGCGACGTGGTGATCAGCTCCAAGGGGGCTGCCGGCACGGTGACGGGGGCCGCGGTCGGCGGGGTCGCTGGTTCACAGGCGCCGGGCGGCGGCGTGGGTTCGGCCCTGGGCGCGATTGGCGGGAGTCTGATCGGTGGGATCGTCGGCAGCTCGGTCGAGCAGGCAACAGCGGACCAGCCGGCGGTTGAATACGTGGTCGAAAAACCGAACCATGAACTGGTATCGGTGACCCAGAAGGACGAGGTCAAGCTGCCGATCGGCCAGCGTGTGCTGGTGATCGCGGGCCCGCAGGCGCGGATCGTGCCGGACTATACGATTGATCTCGCACCATCGAAGCTACCCGTGGCGCCGGCGCCGCAGGTGCCCGGGGCCGGGTCTGTGACGCCCTCCGCGCTGCCGCTGTTGCCGGACGCCAACTCGACCTCGCTCTGAGCTGCGACTTGCGCGGACCGGAGGGATTTGCCCAACTGGGCGCGATCCAGGATGGGAGCAGCCGGCCATGGGTATCAACCTCTATCTCGCCTTCGTGTTGGCAACCTCGGTGTTGATGCTGATGCCCGGGCCGAACGTCGCCCTGATCGTGGCCAATTCGGTGGCGTTCGGGACCCGCTACGGGCTGCTGACGGTGGCGGGCACGAGTGCGGCGATGATCGTGCAGTTGATGCTGTTCGCACTCGGCATGACCGCGCTGCTCGGCGTGATGGCGCAGTGGTTCGAGTGGATCCGCTGGATCGGCGTGGCGTATCTGGTGTGGATTGGGGTCCAGCAGTGGCGGGCGCCGGCGATCGATTTGACGCGGACGCAGCCGGAGCGGCGGCCGGCCCGGGAGATTTTCCTGCGTGGCGTGCTCGTGTCGATGACGAACCCGAAAACTCTCGTGTTCTACGGCGCCTTTTTTCCACAATTCGTGACCCCTGGTGCCGATCTGGCGTGGCAGATCGCGGTGTTGTCGCTGACCTTCGTGGGGTTGGCGGTGTTGCTCGACGGGAGCTGGGCGGTGCTCGCAGGGCGGCTGCGCGGGGTGTTGGCACGACAGGGGCGGCTGCGCAATCGGGTCACCGGGGGGTTGCTCATCGGAGCGGGGGCAGGGCTGGCTCTGGCGCGGCTGAAATAGGACCGAGGTTAGGTCTTTCTTCATTGTCTGCGCCGAGGCTCCGCAGCCGGACCTGGTCGGAAGGGCAGCGCGGCAATGCGAAGGATCATCAGGCGTGTGGCGGCTGCGCTGGCGGGCGCGGTGCTGGCGGCACTGGTACCGGCCGCGGCCCTCGCCACGGTGGTGGTGCAACTTGGCACGGCGGGCCGGGCGGCAGCCTGGAGCGGGCTTGGTTGCGGTGCGGTGGCGGCGCCACTGGTGCAGGTGGGTGACGGCATCGGCCTGGCTGGCAGCCTGATCACTGGTGGCGGGCGGTGCCTCGCGGCAGGCGGGTTGGTGGCGATCGAGTCATTCTATCTGCCGGCCGGGGCCGCCAATATCCGGTTGCGGGTTGACGATTTCGAGATGTTTGGCGCCGGCGAACTCAGGCTCAATGGCAGCACGGTGCGCGGTGAGGACGACGATGCGGGGGAGTTCGACCCTCACGGTCCTGACGGCGGGGCGGTGCTGTTGCTGCCCGGGTTCAGCAACACCCTCTCGATCGCTTTTGGCGGTGGAGCGGTGACAACGGGCGCAAGCCATGTGCTGTTGTCAGCGTCCCTGAGCTACGACCTGCCCTTGGCGGCGACGAGCGGTAGCGCGGCGCCGGCGCCAGAACCGCCGGGACCAGCCGTGTTGTTGGTCGGTCTTGCCGCGCTGAGGATGCTGCGCACGCGGCGCAAAGCGACGAGGTGACCCGCACGAAGCGGCGGCGTGGCGGCACCAACCGCCGCGCGCCGCTCGCGGCAGGGTCGGCTCAGGACAGCCGCTCGTCCCGCCCGTTGCCCGACGTGCTGCGGCGCTGCTCGGCGATGGCTGTCTGCATCGACTTCTGGAGCTTCTCGAACGCGCGTACCTCGATCTGACGGACGCGCTCGCGCGACACGTTGTACTGCTGCGAGAGATCCTCGAGCGTGGTGGGGTTCTCTTTCAGGCGGCGCTCGATCAGGATGTGACGTTCGCGATCATTGAGCGTTTTCAGTGCATTGGCCAGTAGAGACTTGCGGCCGCTGAGCTCCTGGCGCTCGCCGATGGCGGTTTCCTGGCTTTCGCTGTCGTCGATCAGCCAGTCCTGCCACTCGCCCTCCCCATCGGCGCGAACGGAGGCGTTGAGACTGTGGTCCGGCGCCGTCAGACGGCGGTTCATGCTGACGACATCCTGCTCCGGCACATCGAGAGCGTGGGCGATCTTGGCAACCTGTTCGGGCTGGAGGTCGCCATCGTCGATCGCCTGCATTTGGCCCTTGAGGCGGCGCAGATTGAAGAACAGCTTCTTCTGGGCCGCGGTGGTTCCCATTTTCACCAGCGACCACGAATGCAGAATGTATTCCTGGATTGCGGCGCGGATCCACCACATGGCGTAGGTTGCGAGGCGGAAGCCGCGCTCGGGGTCGAACCGCTTGACCGCCTGCATCATGCCAACATTGCCCTCGCTGATGAGCTCACCGAGCGGCAAACCGTAGCCGCGGTAGCCCATGGCGATCTTGGCAACCAGACGCAAATGGGAGGTGACGAGCTTGTGGGCGGCCTCGAGGTCTTCGCTGTCTCGCCAGCGGCGGGAGAGCGTGCCCTCCTCCTCCGCGGTCAGCATCGGGAACTTGCGGATTTCCTGGAGATAGCGGGTGAGATTGCCTTCGGGGGCAAGATTGATGACGGCTGCGGCCACGCCTACGTCCTTTCGTCGATGGGGCCGCGGTGTGCCACGCTGGCGCACGCCGGTCGGCCTCGTTGGGGCAGTTCAGGCCCGATGCCCTTCCTGTCAGGCGCCCGGGTGCGTCGTTGGGTTATCCTTATATACGTCCCGACGGGCGTTCCGGATGTGGCAACGCAGCGGCGGACTTGGGAACGGGCAGACCACGCAGCGCCTCATTCCTGTCGCAATTGATAGCGCGCCGCCGCTTGGCCGTCAATATACAGGACTAATTAAGTCAGGATTAAGTTTCTGCCATATCTAACGCCCGCAGCAGCGCCTGCATGTCCTCGGGTGGCGCCGTGGTGAAGCTTAGTTCCTGACCGGTGCGCGGGTGTCGGAAGCCCAGGCGGTGGGCGTGCAGGGCTTGGCGCGGGAAGTCGAGCAGGAGGTGCTTGAGGTCGACGGGCAGGGCTTTGGCGGCAACCGGGATGCGCTTGAGGTAGACCGGATCGCCGACAATGGGGTGGCCCTTGGCGGCGAGGTGGACACGGATCTGGTGGGTGCGCCCGGTGGCGAGGCGGCATTCCAGCAGCGCGACTGCGAGGTGCCGGACGGCGAGGGTGCGGTAGCGGGTGAGCGCGTCCTTGCCGCCGCGGGCCACCAGGGCCATGCGCTTGCGATCGCGCGGATCGCGGCCGATGGCGCCCTCGATCTCGCCGCTGGACGGCATCGGCATGCCCCAGCACAGCGCGAGATAGGCGCGATCGAGATCGCGGGTGGCGAAAGCGGCGGAAAGGTTGGCCAACGCGAGCTCGGTCTTGGCAACGACCATGACGCCCGAGGTCTCCTTGTCGAGCCTGTGGACGATCCCGGGGCGCTTTTCGCCGCCGATGCCGGGCAGGTTGTCGCCGCAATGGGCGAGCAGGGCGTTGACCAGGGTGCCATCCTCGTTGCCCGGAGCTGGATGGACGACGAGGCCGGCCGGCTTGTCGAGCACGAGGAGGTCGTCGTCCTCGTAGAGGATTGGGAAGGGGATGGATTGTGGCTGCGGCTGGGCAGCAACCGGGGGCGGCAGGACCACGGCGTATTCGGCCCCGGCGACCACCTTTTCGGCGGGTTGTGTGATGACCACGCCGTCGCGGGTGACGCGGCGTTCCTCGATGAGTGATTTCATGCGGGCGCGGGAGGCGGTGGCGAAGGCTTCGGCGAGGTAGCGGTCGACCCGGTCGCCGGCAGCTTCGGGCGGGGCGAGGACTCGTGTGACGGTTGCATCGGACATGGCGGTGGGATACCCCGGATCGCCGCCATTTGGGAGAAATTCGATGCGAGGCTTGCAGGTCGCGGTGATCGTGATGGGCGTCCTGATCGTCGCCGGGGTTGCGGTCATCGGCGTGACCATCGCGAGGAGGACGTTCATGGCGCAGGAAGTGCCGCGCGAGTCGATCAGGGATGTGCCCGGGCGCGATGCGACGTTGCGCGATCTCCAACTCGACGAACCAGAGGGCACTCGGATCGTGGCCGTCAGCGGCCAGGCGCCTCGGCTGGCGGTCCAGTTGCAGGGCGGTGGGCCGGACCGTGTGGTGCTCGTGGATTTGCAGGATGGCCGAATCCTGGGCCGGCTGACCCTGCGACGCTGAGCGGGAGGAGTGCCATGGAGGCTGATTTTGTCACCTTGGCCGACCTGTTTCACCGCAGGGACGAAGGACGGCTGACACAGGCGCTCCTGGCGCGTGCACCATCGGAGGACCGGGTTCCGGCGATGGTGCGCTTCGCCTTGTCCGACGCCTCCGACCCACGCGATATTACCCCGCGCTCGGCTCTTGAAGCCGCAGTGCTGGCCCAGATCGGCGCGTTACACGACCGCGCCCGGATGCGGACCGGGACTGGTGCGGAGTCAGCTTGGCATACGCCGCGCAGTGCCCCCCGGCTGTTCGACGGGCTCGCGAAGGATGGGGGAGCCGCTGGCTGGAGCACGGCGCAATGGCTCAACATGCTGCAACTGCGTCATGTGATGCCGACCACCCGGGTGGCCGTGGTGGCCACCATCCGCGACGAGGCGCTCGGGCTGGTCGAATGGGTGGCGCATTACCGCTGCATCGGGATTGAGCGGATTTTCATCTACACGAACGACAACGTCGACGGCACCGATGCCCTGCTCGAGTGCCTCGCGGGGCATGGGCTGGTTGCGCCGATCCGCAACGACGTCAGCCTCGAATTCTCGCCACAACGCAAGGCCTATGCCCATGCGCTGCACCTGCTGCCGGAGCTTCGCGACAGCGAATGGGCGCTCTTTGTCGACGCCGACGAGTTTCTCATCCCGGCCGACGGCATGACACTTGATGCATGGCTCGCCGAGGTCGACCGCCGGCCTGGGATGAAGCCGCCTTCTGGCATTCTGTTCGACTGGCGTTGGCATGTCAGCGGCGGCCGTTATGCCTGGGAGCCCGGGTTGGTGCTGCGGCGCTTCCCGCATGTTCGTCCGCATGGCGGGTTCAAGAGCCTGGTGCGGCTGGCCGACACGCTGTGCATGCGCCAGGTGCATTTTCCGGAGGTGATCGACAGCGGCGTGATCGTCGACAGCGACCTGCGCGAGGTGCCGCGCGATGGCGTCTGGCGCATGCCGCCGGCGAGTGGCGCGGGCGGCTGGATCAACCACTACTGGAGCAAGTCATTCGAGGAATTCTCGGTCAAGAAGGCCCGCGGGGACACGCTCGCGGCGCACAACCATGCCGAGTGGTCGCGTGATTTTGCGCTGTTCTTTGCCTGGAACGGGCCCGAGACGGCCGCGACGCTGGCGCCGCCGCCAGAGGAACTGGTCGCCCGTGTGGCAGCCGAGCACGATCGGATCATGGCGCTGCCCGGCGTGGCAGGCCACGTGGCGGCGGCGGTGGCGGCGCTCGGCCCGATGCTGGCCCGATTCGATGCGGTCGGTGGGCTGCAGGCGATTCATGAGCGGCTCAGGCCGGCGGCCTTGGCGTGAGACCCTGCCGTTCCAACCAGCTTGGCAATTGCCGCCGGAAAGGCCACCATCGGCTGTGGCCTTCGCGGTGGGGCGGGGAGCTTGGCACGGAGGCGCGCATGGCATCACCTGATCGCGGCTTTCGTGGCACGCGGGAGTGGTGCACGTGGCGCTGACCGGGTTCAGCGACGACGACGATAGCGAACGGACATTGTTCCGGCGTCCCAACTCGCTCATGCCGGTGACCGATCCGGGCGACGAGCTGATGCATGTGCTGATCATGCAACCGACCGGCTCGGCCCCGCCGATCCGCCTCGCGCCGGGCTCAATGACGGTCGGGCGCACCGAGGGAGCCGATCTGATCCTGCCGGGCAGCCATGTTTCGCGCCGGCACTGCCAGATCGACCTTGTCGGGGTCGAGGTGATCGCCGGCGGCGAGGTGCTGGTGACGGACCTGGGTTCGACCAATGGGACCTTCGTCGACGGCACCCGCGTTGCCGGGACGGTGGCGCTCTCGCCCGGGGCGCGGCTCTCGATCGGTGGCCATCACATGCTCTACGAGCGGCGGGCGCGGCGCGAGCTTGACGAGGCCGATGCGCTGGAGCGCGAGTTGCGCCGAGCCAACCAACATGTCCTGGCAATCCTGCCGCTGCCGATCCGCGAGGGGCCTGTTCGGGCGGAATGGTACTACGTGCCGTGTACCGGGCTTGGCGGAGATGCCTTCGGCTATCGCGATCTCGGGGATGGCTACCACGTCGGCTATCTCATCGATGTCACCGGTCAGGGGGTGGGGGCGGCGATGCATTCGGTCGCGGTTGCCAATGTGCTGCGCCAGGAGGGGCTGCTGGGGGTCGATTTCCGTGATCCTGCCGCCGTGATGACACGACTGAACGACAATTTCCCGATGCGCCTGCATGACGGGCTGACCTTCAACGCCTGGTACTGGGTGTATCATCGCTCCAGCCGGAGGCTTTCCTACTGCGCCGCCGGAACCCATCCGTCCTGGCTCTCGGACCGTGCGGCGGCGATGCTGGTGCCGCTGTCGTCGGACGATCCGGCGGTCGGCAGCGTGCAGGAGCATCGCTATGTGGCGAGGCGTGCCTTCGTGCCGCCGGGGGCGTCGCTTTACATCTTCAGTGACGGGGCGTTCGAGATCGAGGACCGCAGTGGTGCGCGCTGGACGATCGACGATCTGGTGACAGTGATCCGCGATGTGCCGGTGGATGGAGTGACCGAGGCGCAGCGGGTCTACAACGCGGTGCGCGATGCCGCGCGGCCAGGCCCGTTGGAGGATGATTTCTCTTTAATTGTGCTGACGTTTCCGTAAGCCGCCCAACGCTGCGCCAACGGATCATGGCGCGGCGCTGATGCGGTGAACGGCGCTGCGCGATGTCCCTGGCGGCAGGATCACGATGCCCGGCTTGGCGCTGATCTCGCCGTCAAACCCTGCGGGATCCGAGTAGCCAAGCCACGGCTCGATGCAAAGCAGGTCGAGGCCGGGGCGCGTCCAGATGCCGAGCTGGGTGAAGCCTTCCCAGGACACTGTGACAGTTTCAGTGCCGGCTGCGCCGAAGCTGACCGCGGTGCTGGCGGGCTGGTCGAGGATGATGGCATCCTCCACGAACAGCCCGTCATGCAGTGCCAGGATCCGGCCGGCGATGGGCGACGGCAGGAACGTTGGGCGCAGCAACCCATCCGCGCCGACGCGCCGGATCGATCCACCTTCCATCGCGGCGAAGGTCAGGCTGTGGACCTCCTTGGCGACGCCGGGGCGCAGCGGCCAGTTGAAGGCCGGATGGGCGCCCATGGCAGCGGGGAGGGCTTCGTCGCCGGTGTTGCGGAGGGTGAAGGTGATGACGAGCCCGTCCGCTCCGATCGCGTATCCGATCTCGAAGCGGAAGGCGAAGGGGTAGACGGCGCGCGTGGCGGGGGTGTCGGTCAAGACCAGGCAGGCCGTGGTGGCAGTGCGCTCGGTCCAATGGAACAGACTGTCGCGGGCGAAGCCGTGGCGGGACATCTCGTAGGTGCGGCCGTTGTGGCGATAGCGGTTATCGCGCAGGGTGCCGACGATGGGGAACAGGTTGGGCGCATGGCGCGGCCATGCTTCGTGGGCCTGCCAGATCAACTCGGTGCCGGCGGCGCTGACGAGCGAGCAGATTTCGGCGCCGCTGGACTTGATGCAGGCGGTTGTGCCGCCGGCTGTGATGCTATGATGGGGCATGGAGTTCCTTTCGGCGATTCACCCGAACCCTGAGCATAACCGTGATGGCGGGATATTCCCCTGGTCATTGCCGCTGGTGCATGACCTCGGCGAAATCGTGTTTTCCGCGGCGGTGACGTTTCTGGTCGGCGAGAACGGTTCGGGCAAATCGACGCTGCTGGAGGGGATGGCGGCGGGCATGGGCGCGGTGGCGGCCGGGCAGCGTGATCTGGCGCGGGACCCAACGCTGATGGCGGCACGGGAATTCGCCGCCGGGTTTCGCTTCGTGCGCCGGCGGCATGCGCGGAGCCGGATGTTTCTGCGCGCTGAGGATGTGTTCGGCTTCACGCAGCGCGTCGGCGCGGACATGGAGGGGTTGTCCCAGGACGCGGTGGAACTCGCGGCCTCGGTGCGCGGCGACTACGGGCGGCGCCTTGCGGTCGGCGCGGTGTCGGGCCAACGCAGTGCGTTGGTTCGGTACTATGGCGCCGATCCGGACGGGCGCTCCCACGGTGAAACCTTCCTCGCCGTCCTGCGCCGGCGGTTGGTGCCGAACGGGCTGTATTTTCTGGATGAACCGGAAGCGCCCCTGTCGCCGACGAGGGTGCTGGCGCTGATGGCGCTGATCGCCGATCGGGTCGCCGCAGGGTGCCAGTTCGTCATTGCCACCCATTCGCCGATCCTGCTGGCGCAGCCGGATGCCGTGATCCTGCTGGCCGAGGCAGGAGGCCTGCGCGCGGTGGCATGGAACGACCTTGAGCATGTCCGGGTGACGCGTGCCTTCCTGGCTGATCCGGCGGCGATGCTGCACAAGGTGCTGGGATGAGCGGTGTCACCATCCGCGCGGTGCGGCGCGAGGATGGCGCAGCGCTGATCGCAGCCCACATCGCCTGCCAGGCGATCCTCCACCCCTGGGTTGAGCCGTTTACGGACATGACCGGGTTCGACTCCTGGTTCGCCCAGGTCGGCCAGGGGCGCAAGGAGGCGTTCGTGATCGAACGTGACGGGGTTCTTGCCGGGGTGGTCAACCTCAATGAGATCGTGCGCGGGCCTTTCCTCAGCTGCTATATGGGATACTACGGCTTCGGCCTGGGGCGGGGGACGATGACGCAGGGGGTGCGGCGGGTGCTCGACGCGGCGTTCGGGCCGCTCGGACTGCACCGGGTGGAGGCGAACATCCAGCCAGCAAATCTTCGCTCGAAAGCCCTGGTGCAGCGGCTGGGCTTCAGGCTGGAGGGAGTGTCGCCCCGCTATCTGCGCATAGCCGGCGATTGGCGCGATCATGAGCGCTGGGCCAGGTTGGCCGACGACACGGTTGCGCCGCACAAGCCAGCGCGCTAACAGGAACGCGGGTCACGTCCCCCCACCGGGGCGCTTTTTCTCTGCAAGGGGAACCATAAAATGGCATCCGCCGCCAAGCCGGACTTGCGTCCGCACAATCCCAATTTTTCCTCGGGGCCTTGCGCCAAGCGTCCGGGCTTCACACTCGAAGCCCTCGCGGGTGCGCATCTCGGCCGTTCGCATCGGGCCGCGGCTCCGAAAGCGCGGCTCAACGAGGTGATCATCCGCTCGCGCGCCATCCTTGGCATGCCGGCCGACTGGCGCCTCGGCATCGTCCCGGCGTCGGATACCGGCGCGGTGGAAATGGCGCTGTGGTCGCTGCTCGGCGCCCGACCCGTCGACATCTTGGCGCATGAGAGCTTCTCTGCCGGTTGGGCCAACGACATCGTCAAGCAACTCAAGCTGGACGATGCCCGCGTGCTCACCGCGCCATACGGTCGGCTTCCGGATCTCGCCCAGGTGAACCCGACCCATGATCTGGTGCTGGCGTGGAACGGCACGACTTCGGGCGTGCGCTACGAGCATGCCGACTTCATCGCTGCCGGCCGCGACGGTCTGGTGATCTGCGACGCCACTTCGGCCGCCTTCGCGATGGAACTGCCATGGGAGAAGCTCGATGTGGTCACCTGGTCCTGGCAAAAGGTGCTGGGCGGCGAGGCAGCGCACGGCATGTTGGCGCTCTCGCCCCGCGCGGTGGAGCGGTTGCTGACGTACAAGCCGGCCTGGCCGCTGCCCAAGATCTTTCGCCTGGTGTCGGGCGGAAAACTCTCCGAGGGCATCTTCAAGGGCGAAACCATCAACACCCCCTCGATGCTGTGCGCCGAAGATGCGGTGGACGGGCTGCGCTGGGCGGAGCAGGTCGGCGGATTACCAGGCCTGATCGCACGCTGCGAGGCCTCGCTCGCTGCCGTCACCGGTTGGGTCGCAACCTCGAACTGGGCGAGGTTCCTCGCCGAAGTGCCGGCGCAAAGGTCCTGCACCTCAATCTGCCTGACGATCGCAGCCCCCTGGTTCACCGCACTCGAGGCGGCCCGGCAGGCCGAAGCCGCGAAGAAGATGGCAGTGCTGCTGGAAAAGGAAGGCGTCGCCTTCGACATCGCCGGCTACCGCGACGCGCCCCCGGGGCTGCGCCTATGGGCCGGCGCCACGGTCGAGCCGTCGGACGTGGCGGCGCTGCTTCCGTGGCTCGACTGGGCACATGACCAAATTCGTACCGAAATGGCCGGAGTCTGAACCATGGTCAAAGTCCTCATCAGCGACAAGCTGTCGCCCGCCGCCGTCGAGATCTTCCGCAACCGCGGCATCGAGGTGGATGTGAAGACCGGTCTCGCGCCGACCGAACTGCGTGCCATCATCGGCGACTATGACGGTCTGGCGATCCGATCCGCCACCAAGGTGACGCGCGAGGTGCTCGATGCCGCGCCGCACCTCAAGGTCGTGGGCCGAGCCGGCATCGGGGTCGACAATGTCGACGTGAAATCGGCCACGGCGCGGGGCGTGGTGGTGATGAACACGCCCTACGGCAACGCCATCACCACGGCCGAGCACGCGATTGCCATGATGTTCGCCCTCGCGCGCCAGATCCCGGAAGCCTCGGCCTCCACCAAGGCCGGCAGGTGGGAGAAGAACCGCTTCATGGGTGTCGAACTCACCAGCAAGACCCTCGGCCTCGT
Organism: uncultured Rhodospirillales bacterium; assembly: GCA_903928895.1. Lineage (GTDB taxonomy): Bacteria > Pseudomonadota > Alphaproteobacteria > Acetobacterales > Acetobacteraceae > CAIYPH01. The sequence continues at coordinate 61,330 of CAIYSR010000141.1, forward strand.
CGGCTGCGGCAATATCGGCTCGATCGTCGCCGACCGCGCCCAGGGTCTGAAGATGCGGGTGATCGCCTATGATCCCTACCTGACGGAAAAGCGGGCACTGGGTCTCGGCGTCGAGAAGGTCGAGATCGACGAACTGCTGGCGCGGGCCGATTTCATCACGCTTCACACCCCGCTCACCGATGCCACCCGCAACCTGATCTCAAGGGAGGCGCTGGCGAAAACGCGCAGGGGTGTCCGCATCGTCAACTGCGCCCGTGGCGGTTTGGTCGACGAGGCGGCGCTTGCCGAAGCGCTGCAATCCGGCCATGTCGCCGGTGCCGCGCTCGACGTCTTCGAGATCGAACCGGCCACCAACAGTCCATTGTTCGGCCTGGAGAATGTGGTTTGTACTCCCCATCTGGGTGCGGCCACGACCGAGGCGCAGGAGAACGTGGCACTTCAAGTCGCCGAGCAGATGAGCGACTTCCTGCTCTCGGGCGCTGTTGCCAATGCGATCAACATGCCGTCAGTGACCGCCGAGGAGGCGCCACGCCTGCGTCCCTACATGGAACTGTGCCGGCTGCTTGGCGCCATGGCGGGGCAATTGACCCAGTCGCGCGACGGGACGATCAAGAGCGTGACCATCGAGTACGAAGGGCTGGCGGCGAACCTCAACCATCGACCGCTCAACGCCGCCGCCTTGGCGGGGCTGCTTGGTCCGATGATCGAGGGTGCCAATATGGTGAACGCACCGGTGCTGGCGCGCGAGCGCGGGATCGACGTGGCCGAGGTGGTGCACGACCGGCCGAGCGAATACCAAACCCTGGTGCGCATCACGGTGGCGACCGATCAGGCGACCCGCGCGCTGTCCGGCACGCTGTTCGCCGGCTCGCGCCCGCGCATCGTTGAAGTCAAGGGTATCCGGGTCGAGGCCGACTTCGCGCGGCACATGCTTTACGTCACCAACCAGGACAAGCCAGGCTTCATCGGCCGGTTTGGGGCCACCTTGGCCGGCGCGGGAATCAACATCGCGACCTTCCATCTCGGTCGATCCGAGCAGGGTGGCGATGCGATCTGCATGGTTTCGGTGGACGAGCCGGTGCCGGAGGAGGTGCTGGCGATGGTTCGCACCTTGCCGCTGGTGATGCAGGCGACCGCGCTGAACTTCTGACCTCTACCTGAAGAGTACGGACGCGCTCGTCAAAGTGACGGCCGCGCCTGCCAGCAAGGGCAGGCCGACCGCTGCCCAGGCGAGCGCGGTGGTCAGGTCGAAGCGGCCGTTGCCGACGTCATGGTCGCCGGCGTGCGCGATCTCGGACTTGGCCTGCAATCCGTCAAGTTCCTCCTTCGACATGAACCATTTGGCGTCGAGCGGGCGGATCAGCAAGGTCGCGATCAGGCCGCAGACCAGGAAGGCGGCGAGAATGTAGAGCGTCACGTCATAGACGAGATTGCGCGGCACTCCGGCGGCAAGTTCGGCCTCGCGGACATAATTGACCACGACCGGCCCGATAATCCCCGCTGTCGACCAGGCGGTCAGGATGCGACCGTGGATGGCGCCGACGAACTGGGTGCCGAATATGTCGGCGATATAGGCCGGGATTGTAGCGAAGCCGCCGCCGTACATCGACAGGATCACACAAACGAACGCGACGAACAGCGGCAGCCCGCCGACATGGGCCGCCCAGGGCGAGCCGGCATAGAGCGCGATGCCGAGGCAGAAGAAGGTCGCGTAGGTTGCCCGCCGCCCGATGCGGTCGGAAAGCGAGGCCCAGAAGAAACGCCCGGCGATATTGAACAATGAGAGCAGCCCGGTGAATCCGGCCGCGATCACCGCGATGGCTTTGCGTTGCTCGTCGTTCAGGGCAGCGAAACCCAGCGCCGGTTCGCCGATCAGCCGGCCGCCGAAGATTTCCTGCAACATCGGCGAGGCCATGCCGATGACGCCGATGCCGGCGCTGACGTTGAGGCACAGGACCGCCCAGATCAGCCAGAACTGGCGCGTGCGATGGGCATCGCGGACATGGACATGCCCGGTGGTGATGCTGGCGGAGGCATCAGCGGATGGCGCCCATCCCTGGGGTCTCCAGCCCGCGGGCGGCACCCGGTAGCCAAAGGCACCACCCATCATGAAGACGACGTAGATCGCCGCCATCACCACGAAGCTCTGCCAGACGCCGACGGTGTCGGGTCCGCGGAAGGCCCCCATCAGCCGCTCCGCCAGCGGGGCGCCGATCATGGCGCCGCCGCCGAACCCCATGATCGCCATGCCGGTGGCCATGCCGCGGCGGTCGGGGAACCATTTGATCAGCGTCGAGACCGGCGAGATGTAGCCGAGCCCGAGCCCGATGCCCCCAATCAGGCCGGAGCCGATCAGCATCAGCCACAACTGGTGGCTGGCGACCCCGGCGGCGGAGACCAGCATGCCGCCGCACCAGCACAGCGCCGCGACGACGCCGGCTTTGCGTGGGCCCTGGCGTTCGACCCAGCCGCCCCAGATCGCCGCAGAGGAGCCGAGCAGCACGAAGAACAGGGTGTAGATCCAGCCGAGATCCGCCACCCGCCAGTCGCATTGGGTCGTGAACAGCGCGCCCGCCAGCGTCAGGTCAGGGCAGGCGACCGGCTTGGCGATGCCGATGGCGCGCGACAGCGGCAGCCAGAAGACGCTGAACCCGTAGGCCATGCCGATGCACAGATGGATCGCCAGAGCCGCCGGGGGCACCAGCCAGCGGTTGAAGCCGGGGCCGGCAACGATGGCGTCGCGCTCCAGGGACAGGTTCATGGTGCGTGTTCCTTCTCGGCCGCAAGCGGGCTGACCCGGACGGCACAAAACTTGAATTCCGGGATCTTGCCAAACGGATCGAGCGCCGGGTTGGTCAGCAGGTTGGCTGCCGCCTCGGCGTAGCAGAACGGCATGAAGACCATTCCGGCCGGCACGTCCCGATCGGCGCGCACCCGCAGCGTGATGGTGCCGCGCCTGGTCTGGAGCCGGGCCGTGTCGCCGGGGTGCAGGCCGAGCCGGCGCAGTTCGCGTGGGTCCATGAAGGCAAGCGCCTCGGGTTCGATTGCGTCGAGCACAGCCGCTCGCCTGGTCATGGCGCCGGTGTGCCAGTGTTCCAGCACGCGTCCGGTGGAGAGCACCAGTGGGTACTCGTCGTCCGGCAGTTCGTCGGGGGGCGCGACGTCGGTGGGCACGATGCGGCCGCGGCCGGAGGGTGTGGGGAAGCCGTCGCGGAAGATGATATCGTGGCTCGGTGTGCCCTCGGGCTCGGCCGGATAGGTGACGGCGCCCTCGCGCTCCAGCCGTTCCCAGGTGATATGCGCCTTCGATGGCATCAAGGTGGCCATCTCGGCGAAAACCTGGGACGGGTCTTCGTAGTGCCAGTCGCAGCCGATACGCCGGGCCATTTCCTGCACAATCCACCAGTCCTGCCTGGCCTCACCGGGCGGCGGTAGTACCGGCCGGGAGAGCTGGACGCGACGGTCGGTGCTGGTGAAGCTGCCGGATTTTTCGGCGAAGGCCGAGGCTGGGAGGATGACGTCGGCATGGAAGGCGGTTTCGGTGAGGAACAGGTCCTGGACCACGAGGTGTTCGAGGTTGGCCAGGGCCGCGCGGGCATGGGCAAGGTCGGGGTCCGACATCGCGGGGTTCTCGCCCATGATATACATTCCCTTGATCTGACCGGCCCGCGCTGCCTTCATGATCTCCACCACGGTCAGGCCCCGCGCCGGGTCAAGCGGTCGCCCCCACGCCGCTTCGAACCGGTTGCGCAGTCCGGGCTGGTCGACATTCTGATAGTCCGGCAGGAACATCGGCACGAGCCCGGCATCGGAGGCGCCCTGCACGTTGTTCTGGCCGCGCAGAGGGTGCAATCCGGTCCCGGGGCGGCCGATCTGGCCGGTGATGAGGGCGAGCGCGATGAGGCAGCGGGCATTGTCGGTGCCGTGGACGTGCTGGCTGATGCCCATGCCCCAGAAAACAAGCGAGGCACGGGAGGTGGCGTAGAGCCTGGCGACTTCACGCAAGACCTCGGCTGGCACGCCGCAGGCCTCGGCCATCGCCTCGGGGGAGAAGGCGCGCACGCCAGCGCGCAGTTCCTCGAACCCTTCGGTCCAGGTGGCAATATAATCGGGGTTGGTGAGCCCTTCCTCGATGATGGTGTGCAGCATCGCGTTGAGCAGGGCGACGTCGCTTCCCGGCCGGAACGACAGATGATGCGTCGCCAGCCGGCTCAAGGACTGCCGGCGTGGGTCGATCACGATGAGCTTGGCACCGCGCTGTTTCACCGCATTCTTGATGAAGGTCGCCGCGACGGGATGGTTCACGGCGGGATTGGCGCCGATGATGACGATGACCTCGGCCTCCATTGCCGCTTCGAACGGCGCCGACACGGCGGCGGAGTGCAGCCCTTCGAACAGCGCCGCCACTGACGAGGCGTGGCACAGGCGGGTGCAGTGATCGACGTTGTTGGTTCCGAAGCCGGTGCGCACCAGCTTCTGGAACAGGTAGGCCTCCTCGTTGGATCCCTTGGCCGATCCGAAGCCGGCAAGCGCTCGGGGCCCGTGGATGTCGCGGATCCTCGCCAGGGGCGCGGCAGCGCGCTCCAAGGCTTCTTCCCAACTGGCCCTTCGGAAATGGGTCCACGGATTGGCGGGGTCGACGGTGTCGTTGGCATTCTTGGGCACCGCGTTGCGACGGACCAAGGGCACGGTCAGGCGATGCGGATGGTGGATGTAGTCGAAACCGAAGCGGCCTTTGACACAGAGCCGGTTGTGGTTGGCCGGGCCATCACGACCCTCGGCATAGACGATGCGCTCGTCCGCGACGTGGTAGGTGACCTGGCAACCGACGCCGCAGTAGGGGCAAAGTGAGGCGACGCTGCGATCCGGCGTCACCACCTTCTTTTGCTTTGCGTCGAGATAGGCGGCCGGCATCAGCGCGCCGGTGGGGCAGGCTTGCACGCATTCGCCGCAGCCGACGCAGGTCGAGGCGCCCATCGGGTCGTCGAAATCGAACACCGGGCGGGCATCGGCGCCGCGATAGCCCATGCCGATGACATCGTTGACCTGCACTTCGCGGCAGGCGCGTACGCACAGGCCGCATTGGATGCACGCATCGAGATTGACCCGCATGGCGGGATGGCTGGCGTCGGTCGCGGGGCGCGGTCCGGCGGGGAAACGGCTTGCGGTGATCCCTTCGTGTGCCGCCCAGGTCCAAAGCTTTGAGTCCGGGTCATGGGCGATGCCGGGGGCGGGCTGGTCGGCGACCAGGAGCTCCATGACCATGCGCCGGGCCGATTCGGCGCGCTTGCTGGCCGAATGGACCTTCATCCCCGCCGCTGGCGCGCGCATGCAGGAGGCGGCAAGGACCCGCTCGCCCTCGATCTCAACCATACATGCGCGGCAATTGCCGTCCGGCCGGTAATCGGGGGCGGGGGTGTAGCAGAGATGCGGGATATTGGTGCCAAGCCGCTGGGCAGTCTGCCAGATGCTCTCGCCGGGGAGGGCGGTGACGGTAACCCCATCGAGGTCGAAGGTAACGCTCATGACGCGGCCGGCGCGAACAAGGCGGGGAAATAACGCATGACACTGACGACAGGATTGGGGGCGGCCTGGCCGAGACCGCAGATCGAGGCGTCGCGCATGGCCACGGCCAATTCGGCGAGCAGCGCCTGGTCCCAGACGGAGCGCTCCATCAGCATTCGTGCCTTCTGCGTTCCGGCCCGGCAGGGGGTGCACTGGCCGCAGCTTTCGGCCTCGAAGAAGCGCATCAAATTGAGGGCGGCGGCCCTCACATCGTCTTGGTCGGACAAGACAATGACCGCGGCCGAACCGATCAGGCAGCCGTGGGGTTCCAAGGTACCGAAATCGAGCGGGATGTCGGCCATCGCGGCCGGCAGGATGCCGCCCGAGGCGCCGCCGGGGAGGTAGGCGGCGAAGCGGTGACCGTCGGCCATGCCGCCGCAGAATTCCGCGATGAGCTCGCGTGCGGTGATCCCCGCCGGGGCCAGCTTCACGCCGGGCGTGCGCACCCGTCCCGAGACCGAATAGCTGCGCAAACCGGTGCTCCCGTGGCGGCCATGGGCCTTCCACCAGTCCGGCCCGCGCTCGACGATGTCGCGCACCCACCACAAGGTCTCGACGTTGTTGATCAGCGTCGGCCGGCCGAACAGGCCGGATTGGTAGGGGAAAGGCGGTTTGTGGCGGGGCAGCCCGCGCTTGCCCTCGATGCTTTCCAGCATCGCCGACTCTTCCCCGCAGATATAGGCTCCGGCGCCACGCCGAAGGTCGATCGCGGGGCCGTTCGGGGGCAGCCTGGCGATCTCGCGGGTCAGAATTTCATGGGCTTCCGGGTATTCGTCGCGCAGGTAGATCACCACAGTGGACGCTTCGACCAAATGGGCGGCGATGAGGACGCCTTCGAGGCAGCGGTGCGGGTCCGCGAGGAGGAAATGGCGGTCCTTAAAGGTGCCGGGCTCGCCTTCGTCTGCGTTGACCACCATCAGTCGAGGGGCCGGCTGGGCGCGCACCGAGCGCCATTTGCGGCCGGTGGGGAAGCCGGCGCCACCGAGGCCGCGCAGGCCGGCGGCGTCAATGGCGGTAAGGATGGCTTCGCCATCCAGGCAGCCGTCGCGCAGGTCGTTCAGCAGCTTGTATCCGCCACCTGCGATATAGGCGTCGCGGTCCGGGTAGGGCGGGATGGCGGGATGAGTTTCGTCGGCAGCCACCGCTTCGAGCGCGCGCGTGGTAGTTGCGGGGGCGATAAAATTATGTCCTATCGCAATCGCTGGCGCCCGATCGCACAGGCCGACGCAGGGCGCGCGCAGCACGCGGACCCAGTCGGGCGCCTTGGTGGCGACCTCTGCCAGCAGCGCCTCGGCGCCCGCCAACTGGCAGGAGAGGCTGTCGCAGACCCGGATGGTCATTGGGGCGGCCGGCGGATCGCCCTCCTTCACCACGTCGAAATGCGCGTAGAAGCTGGCGACCTCGAATACCTCGGCCTGGGAGAGGCGCATCAGTTCGGCCAGGGCGGCAAGATGAACCGCCGAAATCTCACCATATCGATCCTGGATGGCGTGCAAATGCTCGACCAGCCGGTCACGGGGTGGCACGCGCTCGCCGAGCAGGGCGGCGATGGTGTCGAGCGTGGCGGGTGCCACCTGACGGCCTTTGGGCTCGACGCGGCCCCGTCGGGGCAGGTCGGCGCGCGCGAGGTGCTGCGGGTCGGGGTCTTCGCGTGGTCGTTTCATCGAGACATTTCCCGGCCGGATGCTCCGGTCAGGGAGAATCTAGCGCTTGGTCCCGGTCTCGACAATCACGCCCCGTAGCGCGCACGGGCCTCCTCGGCTGCGGCCTCGCGCTGTTTGAGCAGCGAGCCGGCGAAAAGGACTTCGGTCACGCTGCCAGAGGTGTCGCGGATCAGGCGCACAGATTGGCCGTAGCTGCCATAGCCGTTGGCCTCAATGATGGTTGCGGTGTCGGGGCCGCTGGGGGCGAGTACGGTGGGATCGGCGAAGGGATTGCCTTGGCTGGGTTGGGCAACCACCACCTCGCGGCCCATGGGGACGAAGTCCGACGCCCCCCAGAGGGACCAGAACCGGCCAGCCCAGCCGGAGAGTGCCGGGTCGGCGGGGCCGCGCTCGGCGAAGGTCTGGAGCATGCGCAGGATATTCTCGACCATCGCTTGCGGCTCGCCGTCGGTGGCGTGCAGGCAGACCGAGACGGCGATAGCCTGGTCCGGTACCACCACGGTGAAGCTGCGTACCCCGGGGAAACCGCCGCCGTGGCCGAACCAAGTCCAAGGGCCGGTTTCGCCGTGGGCGGTGCCCAGGCCGTAGTGGCGCGTGGCGGTCAGGCCCGGAATACGCCAGAGCGGGCGGGCAAGTTCGCGGCGGCTCTCAAGCGACAGCAGAGCGCTGGAGGAGGTGGTGGTGAGCTGGCTGAAGAAACGCGTCAGGTCCGACGGCGTGGAGACGAAACCGGTGGCCGAGGCGAGGCCGTTCGTGCAGGTATCGGCGGGGACGACGAACCGTCGGCCGAGCATGGCAGGGGCTGCGTGGCCGCTGGCGAGCGGGGCCCCGACGGGCAGAGGCGCATCTGGGCAGGTTTCCGCCAGGCCCGCGGTGGCGACAATTTCGCGGGCGATCCAGCTGTTGTAACGCTCGCCCGTAACGGCGGCGATGATGAGGCCGAGCAGGCCGAAGCCGTGGTTGGTGTATTTCATCCGCGTGTTGGGCGGCAGGGTCGGCGGTGCAACGAGGGCGGCACGGAGTTCGGCCTCGTCGAGAAAGGGACGTCTGTTCAGCCACTGACCGGCGTCCTCGCCGTCGCGGATGATGCCGCCGGTATGGCTCAGGAGCTGGCTGACGGTGGCGCGTGCAATCTCGGGGTGCAGGCCGGCGACATGCGTGCCGGCCCGGTCGTCGAGGCGGAGCCTCCCGGCGTCGACAAGGCGCAGGATGCCGGCGGCGGTGAAGGTCTTGGAGTGCGAGGCGACGCGGAATCGGTGCGCCGGGGTCAAAGGCGCGCCGGTGTTGAGGTCGGCGACGCCGACAGCATGGGCGAGGGCCACGGCGCCGTTCTGGGCGATGGCGAGCGAGGCTCCGGGCAAGCCGAGCTGCGCGACCTGGTAATCGAGCCATTGCGGGATGTAGGCAACGGCAGGGGCGAGCCAGTCGGTCATCGTGCGTGGTCCTCCAGTTGATCGGATTATCTTGCGTCGGCGCCGGACGATCAAGCGGCGGGCAGGAGGTCGAAGAATGCCTGCACGGTGCGCACCGAGAGGCGCTCGCGCAGGCATGCGGCGTATTCGGTGCTCTCGATTGGCGGACCTGCCAGATGCAGACGGCGGAGACGTTCGTCATGTCCGAATTCGCTGGCAAGTACGGCGCCGATGCCGAGGGCAGCGGCTACGGCCTCGCGCACCGCCTCGCGGCTGCCAATATCAATGGTTTCACCGAGCCGGACGCCGGCGGCAGCCAGGGCGTTTTCGAACAAGGCGCGAGTGGCTGAGCCGGGTTCGCGCAGGACCACGCGCGCGCCCTCGAGTTCGGTGAGGTGGATCGCCCGCCGGCGGACCCAGGGATGGGAGGCGTGTACGCACAGGACGAGGCGGTCGCGGCGCAAGGCAGTCTGATGCAGCCGCGGGTCGGGCGGCAGGTCGGGGAGCACGGCGACGTCGCAACTGCGGTCGAGCAGGGCCGCCAGGGTTTCGGTGGTGTTGCCGAAGGTCAGGCTGAAGCGGATGGCGGGGTAGCGGGCGCTGAACGGCTTGAGCAGGGGGATGATGTGATGCGGGGCGTCCGCCATGACTCGCAACTGTCCACGGAGCAGGCCACGGGCGGAGGCAAGCAGTTGTTCCGCCTCGGCTTCAAGCGAAGCCAGCCGGGAGGTCAGGGCGAACAGGGTGCGGCCGATTTCGGTGATCTCGATGCGGCGACCGACGCGTTCGAACAGGCGGACGCCCCAGGTCGCTTCCAGATCGCTTACCTGCGCAGAGAGGGTGGGTTGGGTAACGTGCAAGGCCTCCGCCGCACGGGTGAAGCCGCGCGCGGCGGCGACAGCGTGGAAGGCACGGATCTGGGCGTGGTTGATGGGCATGATCTATGGGGTCCATAGAATATATCGATTTGATTTATGATAATCGGTCTGGCCTTAGAGTGGCAACACGTCGCATCGGAGCCGCCGCCATGGACAATGCCACTCGCGCCCTCTCGCCCACCGGTGACCCCTTTCTGCTGACCCCGGGACCGCTGACCACCTCGCTCACGGTGAAGCAGGCGATGCTGCATGACCTGGGGTCACGCGACACAGGCTTCATCGCATTGAATGCGCGGGTGAGGGAGCGGCTGGTCGAGATCATCCACGGCGGCGGCGATTTCACCTGCGTGCCATTGCAAGGGAGCGGCACGTTTTCAGTGGAGGCGATGATCGGCACCTTCGTGCCCCCTGACGGGCGCCTGCTGGTGCTGGTGAACGGGGCCTACGGGCATCGGATTGTGCGGATGTGTGGCTACGCCCGGCGTGACGTTGTGGTGGAGGAGACGCCGGAAAACGTGCCATGTGATCCTGCGGCGCTCGATCGACGGTTGGCGGCGGATCCGGCGATCACCCATGTGGTGGTGGTGCACTGCGAGACCACTTCGGGGGTGCTCAACCCGATCGCGGCGTTGGGCGCCGTCGTGGCGAAGCACGGGCGGCGCCTCCTGATCGATTCGATGAGTGCATTCGGGGCGCTGGAGGTGGATGCCCGCGCAATCCGGTTCGATGCGGTGGTCGCCTCGAGCAACAAGTGTCTGGAGGGGGCGCCCGGCATGGGGTTCTGTCTCGCCCGCACGTCAGCGTTGGCGGCGTGCTCGGGCAACTCGCCCTCGCTGAGCCTTGATCTGTACGACCAATGGGTGACGATGGAGAAGACCGCGCAATGGCGATTTACACCGCCGGTGCATTGTATGCTCGCGTTGGACCAGGCGATCGAGGAGTTCCTTGCCGAGGGTGGTGTGGCCGGCCGCGGCGGGCGCTACCGCGCCAACTGTGCCATCCTGGTCGAAGGGCTGCGGGCGCTCGGGTTTGAGACACTGCTGGCGGACGATATTCAGGCGCCGATCATCGTGACGGTGAAGATGCCGGCCGATCCGCGCTTCGACTTCCCAGCCTTTTATGACCGCTTGAGTGCCGCGGGCTACGTGATCTATCCGGGCAAGCTGACGGTGGCCGCGAGTTTCCGGATCGGCTGCATCGGGCGGCTGGGCACGGCGGAGATGAAGGGTGCGCTCGGCGCGATCCGCGCGGCGCTGTCCGACATGGGCGGCATCGATTGCCGGCCGGGCTGAGGGGAACACCAGTCTTCGGTTCGGAAGTCCATCACATTCGTTGTCTGTACGGTGCATGATCGGTGCCTAAAGGTCGGGAGGCCGGACGATGAGCAAGGATAAAGCGGGTGTCGCGGTGTGGCGCATTGTGCTCCCCTTGGCGGTGGCTGGCGGTCTGGTGCTGCTGCCGGTACCAGCCGGCCTGGCGCCGCATGCCTGGTACTATTTCGCGATTTTCGCAGGTGTGGTGGCAGCACTGGTGGCGGAACCGCTGCCGAATCCAGCGGTCGGGCTGATCGGAATCACCACGGTGGCGGTTTTGGGGCGCTACGTTTTGCAGTCGCCGGCCGATCTTGCCAAGCCGGGGTTCAACCCGACCAGCGACGCGGTGAACTGGGCGCTTTCGGGTTTCGCGAGCAATACGGTGTGGCTCGTGGGCGCCGCGTTCATGTTCGCGATGGGCTACGAGAAGACCGGGCTGGGGCGGCGTATCGCGCTTCTCCTGGTGCGCGCGCTGGGCAAGAGTACGCTGATGCTGGGCTATGCCGCGACGGCGGCAGAGACATTGCTCGCAACATGCACGCCATCGAATACAGCGCGCGGGGCAGGCACTATCTTCCCCGTGCTGAACAGCCTTCCGCCGATCTACGGCAGCAGGCCGCATGATCCGTCGTCGCGGAAGATCGGGGCCTATGTGCTTTACACCGCGTTTGCTGCCAACACGATCACGAGTTCGCTGTTCGTGACGGGATGTGCGCCGAATTTCCTCGCGCTGAATTTCGCGCGGACCATCGCTAAGGTGAACGTCACCTGGTGGGATTGGTTCGCCGCCGCCGCACCCTTCGCGTTGCCGCTGCTGGTCGTTATGCCGCTGGTGATCTATCTGATCTACCCGCCCGAGATCAGGCACAGCCCGGAGGTGCCGGAATGGGCCGGACGGGAGTTGGTCGCGATGGGGAAGCTGAGCCGCAAGGAGCTGATCCTCGCCCTGCTCGTGGTCGGCGCCGTGCTGCTGTGGATTTTCGGCGACACCTGGATGGATGGCGCGATTGCCGCCTTTGCCGCGGTTTCGCTGATGCTGGTGTTCGGAGTGTTCTCGTGGCGCGACATGGCGCGCAACGATTCAGCCTGGACCACGATCATCCTGCTCGCGACCCTGGTGACGATGGCCGGTGGGCTAGGGCGGGTGGGCTTCATCAAGTGGTTCGCCGATTTCGTGGCCCGCCATGTCGGCGGGTTCGATCCGACGCTGATGATCATGTTGCTGGTGACGATCTATTTTGTTTCGCACTATATGTTCGCCAGTTTGACCGCGCACACCTCGGCGATGTTCCCGGTGATGCTCGGCGTTGGCATGGGCATCGAGGGCATTCCGGCTGGGAAACTGGCGCTGGCGCTGGCCTTGACCACCGGGATCATGGGGGTGATTAGCCCTTATGCGACCGGGGCGGCGCTGCCGTACTACAACAGTGGGTATATCCGGCCGGCGGCGTTCTGGGGGCTGGGGGCGATCGTCGGCGCGATCTCACTGGCCGCGTTGCTGCTGATCGGGATTCCACTGCTGCATATCTGACAAAGGCGCCGAACGCCGCTTGAATCACCTTTGGGGCGCGGCTAGGTTGAGGACTCAAGGCGGCCCAGCGCTGTCTCAATGATAATCGACGTTTGGCCTGCGGGGCTGTCGTCAATCCTGAGGGAGTGTAACGTGGCAAGCCCATCCTGCCGGTGTCGACCGGTACCCGACTGCGCACTTCGTCCGGCGATGTGCCGCTGATGCCGACTCATCCCGATCGCGGCACCGGGCCATTGTTGCGGGTGACCGACCTGGTGATGCGTTTCGGCGGCATCGTAGCTCTCGGGGGCGTGTCGTTTGATGTCGAGCGAGGGCAGATTTGTGGGCTGATCGGGCCGAACGGTTCGGGCAAGACCACAATGTTCAATTGTATCAGCGGGATCTACCGGCACGGCCGTGGCGACATCGTTTTCGAGGGAAGGTCGACCTCCGGGTTGCCGCGCCACCGTATGGCCGGGCTCGGGATCGGGCGCACGTTCCAGAACGTCGCGCTCTTCAACTCGATGACGGTGCGCGACAATATGCTGGTTGGCGCCCATCATCGTGGCAGCTCCGGCTTCATTGCCAACGCGCTGCGCACGGGCCAAAGCCGTGCCGAGGAGGCCGCTGCTTATGACGGCATGGACGAACTGCTTGATCTTCTTGATCTGCGCAGCGTGGCCGACCAGCCCGCCGGTGGCCTGCCGTTCGGCACCCGCAAGCGCATCGAGCTCGCCCGTGCCCTGATCGGGCGGCCGAAGCTGTTGCTGCTCGACGAACCGGCCGGCGGGCTCAACCACGGCGAAGTGGCCGAACTTGGCGATTTGTTCCGCCGGGTCCGCGATCATTTCAAACTTTCCATTCTGCTGGTGGAGCATCACATGGCGCTGGTGATGAGTGTCTCCGAGAAGGTGGTGGCGCTGGAGTTCGGCATGAAGATTGCTGAGGGCACGCCCGACGAGGTCCGCAACGAGCCGGAAGTAATCCGCGCCTATCTGGGTGATGCCGCTGATGACCATGCTGCTTGAGGTAAAGGGGCTGCACGGCGCCTACGGCGAATCGAAGGTCCTGCATGGGCTCGATTTCGTCGTCGAAGAGGGCGGCGTGACCACGCTTCTTGGTGCCAACGGTGCCGGCAAAACCACCACCCTTCGCGCCGTTTCCGGCATGATCCGGACCCAGGGCGAGATCTTGTTTGCGGGCAAGCCGATCCAGGGCATGGCGACCGAGGCCATCGCCGGCCTTGGCATCGCCCACGTGCCGGACGGCCGTGGCACCTTCATGGAGCTGACGGTGGAGGAAAATCTCCGTCTTGGCGCCTACACCCGCAACGACAAGGCGGGCGTGGCCGCCGATCTGGCGAAGATGTTCGACCTTTTCCCCCGCCTCCGAGAGCGCTTCCACCAGCAGGCCGGCACACTCTCGGGCGGCGAGCAGCAGATGCTCGCCATCGCGCGCGCCATGCTGCTCGGTCCCAAGCTGCTGCTGCTCGACGAGCCCTCCTTCGGCCTTGCGCCTCTGATCGTGCGCGAGATTTTCGAGATCTTGGGGCGCATCGTGCGCGAATCCGGGCTGAGCATCCTGGTGGTCGAGCAGAACGCCAGTCTTGCGCTTGCCATCGCCGACCGGGCGTATCTGCTGGAAACCGGCCGCTTCGTGATGTCCGGCGCTGCCGAGGACATCCGCAAGGACGAGACCTTGCGCAAGTCTTATCTCGGCTACTGAGGAGAGACGCGCATGGACGGCTTCATCCACCAGATCATCTCCGGCATCGCCTCGGGTGGCATCTATGCCTCCGTCGCCCTGGCCCTGGTGATGATCTACCAGGCCACCCACCACGTGAACTTCGCCCAGGGCGAGATGGCGATGTTTTCAACCTATATCGCCCTCACCTTGATCCAGGCCGGCCTGCCCTACTGGGCCGCGTTCTGCATTACCGTGCCGGTTTCCTTCGTCATCGGCGCCCTGATCCAGCGCGTGGTGATGGAGCCGCTCTCCAAGGCCCCGGTGCTGGCCTCGGTCGGCGTCTTCATTGGCCTGCTTCTCACCTTCAACTCGGTGGCGGGCTGGATTTTCACCTACACATTGAAGCCCTTTCCCACTCCGTTTGGCGAAGGCAAGCCGCTGTTCGGCGGCTTTGTCTCGCGTCACGAGCTAGGTTCGACCGCCATCACCCTGGTGGTGCTGCTCTCGATCTGGGCGTTCTTCCGCTTCACCAAGCTCGGCCTGGCCATGCGGGCGGCGGCCTTCAACCCTGTATCGAGCCGGCTGGTCGGCGTCCCGGTGGCGCGCATGCTGGCGCTGGGCTGGGGGCTCGCCGCCGGCATCGGCGCGATTGCCGGCATGATGGTGGCGCCGGTGATCTTCCTTGATCCCAACATGATGGCAGGGGTGCTGCTCTACGCCTTCGCCGGCGCGTTGCTCGGCGGCATCACCAATCCACTCGGAGCGGTGATCGGCGGCTTCATTGTCGGCATCATCGAGAACCTCGGGGGCGCCTATGTGGTGGGCACCGAGCTCAAGCTCACCACCGCACTTTTCATCATCGTCGTCGTTTTGACCGTCAAGCCCGCGGGCCTGTTCGGCAAGACGCTGGTCAGCCGGGTGTAGCCGCTCATGCAATTCTTCACCTCACGGGCCTTCCCATGGCTGTTCCTCGCCGCCGCCGTCGTGCTGCCCCTGCTGTTTGCCTCGGACTATCGGCTGTTCCAACTCACCATGGTGGTGGTCTATTCCATTGCCGTGCTCGGCCTGAACCTGCTGACCGGCTATAATGGTCAGGTTTCGCTTGGCAACGGCGCGTTCTACGCCATTGGCGCCTACACCACGGCGATCCTGATGGACAAGCTGGGCCTGCCCTATTGGGCCACCCTGCCCTTCTCGGCGGTGATCTGTGCCGGCGTCGGCTTCCTCATCGGCCTGCCCGCCCTGCGTCTGGGCGGCATGTATTTGGCGCTGACGACTTTCGCGCTTGCGGTGGCGACGCCGCAATTGCTGAAATATAAGGCCTTCGAGAACTACACCGGCGGTGTCCAGGGTGTCGTGCTCGACAAGCCTGATGCGCCATTCGGCCTCCCGCTCAGCCAGGATCAGTGGCTGTATTTGTTCTGCCTCGCCGTCGGTGCCCTGCTATTTGCGTTGGCGATGAACCTGGTGCGCGGCCGCATCGGCCGTGCCATGCGCGCCATCCGTGACCAACCGTTGGCCGCTGAGGCGATGGGCATTGACATCGCCATGTTCAAGACCCGCACATTCGCCCTCTCGGCGATGTTCACAGGCGTCGCCGGCTCGCTCGGTGCCATCACCATCCAGTTCGTCGCCCCGGACGCCTTCGGCGTGCCGCTCTCGCTGACCTTCTTCGTCGGCATGGTGGTCGGCGGCGGCGCCTCCATCGGCGGCGCGGTGATGGGGGCTTTGTTCATCCAGTTCATCCCCAACATCGCCGACGAGATATCCAAGGCCGCCCCTGGCGCCGTCTACGGGCTGCTGCTGATCGCCTTCATGTTCTTGTTGCCGGGCGGGCTTGCCAGCCTGATCCGCATCCTGAGTGGCAAGAAGCGAACCGCCTGACCCCTTCTGCCCGACCTGCGGCCGCCCTATCCCGGGCGGCGCCGACCCTCGACACCAAACGGAGCCTACATGATGAAACGTCGCTCACTGCTCGCCACCGCCGGCGCGGCCCTCGCCGCCTCCCGGATTCCCGCCGCCCACGCCGCCACCCTGGTCGGCGTCACCGATACCGAGATCAAGATCGGCCACACGATCCCCTACTCCGGCCCCGCCTCCGCCTACGGCGTGATCGGCCAAGGCCACACGGCGTTCTTCAAGCGGGTGAACGACAAGGGCGGCATCGCCGGGCGCAAGATCAACCTGATTTCGCTCGATGACGGCTACGCCCCGCCCAAGACGGTCGAGCAGGTCCGCCGCCTCGTCGAGCAGGACCAGGTCGCCTTCCTGTTCAACACGCTGGGCACGCCGAACAACACCGCCATCCAGAAATACGTCAACAGCAAGAAGGTGCCCCACCTCTTTTTGTCCACCGGCGCTGACAAATGGGGCGATCCCGAGCACTTCCCCTGGACCATCGGTTGGCAGCCGTCCTACCGCACGGAAGCGCAGATCTACGCCAAATACATCATGAAGAACCGGCCCGGCGCCAAGGTGGCGGTGCTCTACCAGAACGATGATTTCGGCAAGGATTACATCACCGGCTTCAAGGATGGCTTCGGCAAGGACTATGCCAAATACGTGGTGAAGGAATTCTCCTTCGAGGTGACTGACGCCACCATCGACAGCCAAGCGGTCTCCATGCAGGCCACCGGCGCGGATGTGATCCTCACCGCGGCCACCCCCAAGTTCGCCGCCCAGATGATCCGCAAGGTGTCGGACATGGACTGGAAGCCGCTGCATTTCCTCACCAACGTCTCCTCCTCGGTCGGCGCCGTCATCACCCCGGCCGGCCCTGAGCGCGCCGTTGGCATCATCACCTCGGCCTACGGTAAGGACCCGACCGATCCGACCTGGGCCAACGATGCTGGCATGAACGAGTGGCGCGCCTTCATGAAGGAGTACATCCCCACCGGCGACCTAACCGATGGCGGCTACGTGTTCTCCTACGGCGTCTGCACCACATTGATGCAGATGCTCAAGCAGTGCGGCACCGACTTCTCGCGTGAGAACGTCATGAAGCAGGCCACCAGCCTGAAGGACCTCTACATCCCCACCCTGCTGCCTGGCATCACCGTCAGTACCAGCCCCACCAACTTCCACCCGATCCGCCAGATGCAGTTGCAGAAATGGACAGGCAAGACCTGGGAGCTGTTCGGCGAAATCATCGAAGGCACCGGGGCGTAGTCCCGGCGACTCAACCATGGGCGGTGCGGGTATCCCCCGCGCCGCCGCCTTGCCTGCCTGCGGCTACGGAGAGACGTCCAAACAAGAACACGCAGAAAAAAGGGAACACGCCCATGCGTCGTCGTACGTTACTGACTGGTATCGGCTCCACCGCCCTCCTCGCCACCCCCCACATTGCCCGCGCCCAGTGGCCCGGCGTCACCGCCGATGAAATCCGCATCGGCCACACCATTCCCTACTCCGGCCCCGCTTCGGCCTACGGTGTGATCGGCCACGCCCACACCGCCTTCTTCAAGATGCTCAACGAGCAGGGCGGCGTTGCCGGCCGCAAGGTTAATTTCATCAGCCTCGATGATGGTTACCTGCCGCCCAAAACCGTCGAACAGGTTCGCCGGCTCGTCGAGCAGGACCAAGTCTCCTTCTTGTTCTCGCCGCTGGGCACCGCAAATAATACGGCGATCCAGAAATACATGAACCAGAAGAAAATACCGCAACTCTTCGTTGCTACAGGCGCTGACAAGTGGGGCGATCCCGAGCACTTCCCCTGGACAATTGGTTGGCAGCCCAGCTACCGGACCGAAGCGCAAATCTATGCCAAATACATGCGCAAGGAGAAACCCAACGCCAAGCTTGCCGTACTTTATCAGAATGATGACTTCGGAAAGGACTACCTCATCGGCCTCAAAGACGCACTCGGCGCCGACTATGCCAAATTCATCGCCAAGGAGGTCTCCTACGAAATCACGGACGCCACCATCGACAGCCAGGCGGTCACGCTGCAGGCCTCCGGCGCCGACGTCCTGGTCACCGCGGCGACCCCGAAATTTGCAGCCCAGATGATCCGCAAGGTCGCCGACATGGAATGGAAGCCGATGCACTTCCTCTCCAACGTCTCGGCGTCGGTCGGCTCGGTCATCAAACCCGCGGGCGTCGAAAAGGCCAAGGACATCATTACCTCCGCCTACATCAAGGACTCCACTGACCCAACATGGGCCAACGACCCCGGCATCAAGAAGTGGCGCGCCTGGATGGACAAGTACATGCCCGGCGCCGACCAGACCGACGGCGGATACCTCGCCGCCTATGGCCTCGATCAGACCATGGTCCAGCTCTTCAAGCAGTGCGGCAAAGACCTCTCGCGCGAGAACATCATGCACCAGGCCGGCAACCTGCAACCGCACGAATGCGATGTCCTGCTGCCCGGGATCCAGCCCAACACCAACCCTAAAAACTTCCACCCGATCCGCCAGATGCAATTGTCGAAATGGGACGGCGGCAGTTGGAAACTTTTCGGTGACATCATCGAGGGCACCGGGGCCTGATGGTCTGCCGAGGCCGGGGGAGGAAGGCCGCCCCCGGCGTCGCCCGATTGGTGGCCGACTTCACGTTTTGTTAATCGCGATCACGTCGAGTTTATTTCGTTTCTCTTGATTGATCCTGCGATGAATGACGCCACAACACAGTGACGGCGTCATTCATTTCAAGGATACCGAACGATGACACAGCCTATGTTTCCCGCTGATATCAACGGCATTCCGGCACATGCAGCGACGGTCACAACTTTATATGGAGATACGGTCTCCGGAACGCTCAGCGGGCTGACGCTGCACGACTGGACCGCCGATGGGGACGGCAAGTTTCACACCAGCACTGATCTCGGCGCAGAATGGCGCCACTACCATGACATGATGATGGCCGGCCTCGCCGACCAGCTCACCGGCATTCAGCGCCTGGAGGGCAACGCCGAGGTGGTGTTCGAGAATACCGGCCTCGCCAAGCTCAGCGCGGCGGAGCAGGCGCGCGATCGCGAGGATGTCCAGCGCGAATACGACGCGATCGACGCGGCGATGAAGATCGACCAACAGACGATGGGGATTGATCCGACCAAGCCGTTGACCTTGAACGCCTATATCGCAATCGAGCGAACGATCGAGGCGACGCCGGCGCTGCAGGAATTGGCCCTGCAGGGGCATGGGCTCAACAATCCCCCCGCGCCTAAATATGCGGGCTATACCAATGATTTTCAGAACAATGTTGATGGCAAGACGCTCTATATAGGCGGCGGGCTCGACAACAACCAAAACGCGCTCGCCGCTTTCTTCGATGACGTGGTGCTGAGCCACGAGCCCTTCTCGGTTGTGTACCAGAACGGACATCTCGAACAGCTCAACCAGAACGGCGACGCGGAGGACCATGTCGATACCGCGGTGATCGCCTTCGACGATGCGATGTTCAACCGGGTGTATTCGGCTGCCGACTTCAGCGTCACCGTGTCCTCGGCCAACAACGCCTACATTGCGCCGGTGACCGCCTATGTCGAGGCCTCAATGACCACAGCGGCGACCGGCGCGGGCCAGATGTCGACACTTTACGGCGACGTGGTCGCCCGCACGCTGGATTTCACGCCGCACCGCTGGGTGGCCGACGGCAATGGATTGTATCACACCACGACGGATTTGGCCGCGGAGTGGAAAGGCTTTTACGTGGCGATGCTGTCTGGCCAGGGGGCCTCGCTGACGGCGATTCAGCGCATGGAAGGTAATGCCGAGGCCCTGTTCGAGAACACCGGTCTCAGCAAGCTGAGCGCGGCCCGGCTGAAAGCTGACCGCGAGGATGTCCAGCGCGAATATGACGCGATGGCAGTGGCTCTGCAGCGTGATGCTGCGCTGGGTTACGACCCAGCCGCGCCGTTCGCGAAGGCCTCCTATCTCGCGATGGAACGGGCGATCTGGACTGACCCGACCCTCAAGGAACTGGCGAACCAGGGGCACGGCCTCAACAATCCACCGGCGCTCCGCTATCGCGGTTACACGAACGACTTTCAGAACGGCGTGGATGGCAAGACGCTGTTCGTCGGCGGCGGACTCGACAATAACGAGAACGCGCTGACGGCCTTCTTCGATGACGTGGTGCTGGGACATGCGCCTTTCCCGACCGTGTATCAGAACGGACATCTCGAACAACTCAACCAGAACGGCAACGCCGAGGACCGCCTGGAGAAGGCAATCATTGCCGCTGACGATGCGGCCTACGGGCGCGTATTCACGGCGAGCGACTTCGCGCAGACCGCGTCGACCGCGCATGCCGGCTATGTCTCGCCGTTTACCGCGGCTGTCGATGCTTCCATGTTTATTCGCAACGATATGCATGAGGTGCCAACACTGGACGGCAACATCATCGCCGACACCATGACGGTGAACGGCCATGTCTGGATGGCCGATGCGTTCGGCCAGTTCCATACCACTGCCGCGCTGGCCGACGAGTGGCAGGCGGCCTATCGCGCCATGTTGGCGGGCAATGGTGGCAGCCTGACACCGACCCAACGCCAGGAGGGCAATGCGGAAGCGGTGTTCGAGAACACCGGGCTCGCCAAGCTGTCGGCCGCCGATCAGGCCCGTGATCGGGAGGACGCACAGCGCGAGTTTGACGCCATTGCAGCGGCCATCCAGATCGACCAGGTGACTTATGGCATCGATCCGACCAAGGCGCTGACTTTGAATGCCTATATCGACATTGGGCGCACCTTGCAGTCGACCCCGGCGCTGGAGGAACTCGCGGTGCAGGGGCACGGGCTCAATAATCCGCCGGCAGTGCGCTATCGCGGCTATACGAACGACTTCCAGAACAACGTCGACCAGACAACGCTGTTTGTGGGTGGCGGTCTGAATTTCAACGAAAAGGCGATCGCCGACCTGTTCGACGACAGCATCATCTCTCATCTTCCGTTCCCGGTGGTGTGGCAAAACGGGCAGCTGATCCAGCTCAACCAGAACGGCGCCAACGAGAACACGGCTGAAGCCGGTGTCGTAGCACTCGACGATACGATGTTCGGCCGAGTCTATCGTGCCACTGATTTCAGCACGACCGCAGCCTCCGGGGTGGATACCTACATCTCGCCGTTCCAGGCCATGGTCCATGCCTCGATGGCGCCGGTCGTCGGGGCGGGGCAGATCGCCACGCTCTACGGTGACGTCATCGCCGATACCATCACCATCACGCCTCATGTCTGGACCGCTGACAGCACCGGTCTGTTCCACACGACGGCCGATCTCGCGGCAGAGTGGAAGGGCTACTACGCGACGATGCTGGCTGGGCAGGGCGCGAGCCTCACCGCCTGGCAGCGCCTGGAGGGCAATGCGGAGGCGGTCTTCGAAAACACCGGGTTGAGCCGGGCCAAGCTCCTGTATCAGCGCATCTATCGCGAGGACATCCAGCGCAGCATTGACGCGATGGCCGGGGCGATGGCGATCAACCAAGCCACGCTGGGCATTGATGCGAGCAAGCCCATGTTCCTGCGCGGCTATGAGGCGCTGGAGCATACCATTCAGAAAAACGCCGCCCTGCAGGAGCTTGCCCTGCAAGGCCATGGCCTCGCGAGCCCGCCCGCTTCGCGTTATCGGGGCTATCTCAACGATTTCCAGTACACCACGGACAGCGCGACCCGCTATGTCGGCGGTGGCATCGACGAGGGGCAGAGCGCGGTAACAAATTTCATGGCTGATGCCATCGTCAGCAATACCGGTTTCGCGACCATCGAGATCAACGGCCATCGTGTCCAATTGAACCAGAGCGGGCGAGGGGCCAGGCCCGTGGGTGAGACGATTGCCGCGTTGAATGCGGCGATGTTCAACCGTACCTACGCCGCGGCCGACTTCAGGAAGGTCTGAAAGTCCGGCCGCGGCCTCGGTTGAACCCTCAGGCGGCGTAGTAGCCGCCATCCACCGTGTAAAACGAGCCGGTGACGAAGCTGGCGCGTTCGCAGCTCATCCACACCACCGCCTCGGCAATCTCCTCCGGCCGGCCGAGGCGGTGCATTGGCACCTTGTTGAGCAACTCTTCGCCGCGCCGGGCGACCCCATCCTGGGTCATCGGCGTGAGCACATAGCCGGGGCAGACCGCGTTCACACGAATGCCCTCGCGGGCGTATTCCATCGCCGCCGTCTTGGTCAGGCCGATCACACCATGTTTTCCGGCAACGTAGGCCGCCGCGGTGGGCAGACCGACGAGACCGGCGACCGAGGCGGTATTGACGATGGCACCGCCTCCGCCGGCGAGCATGTGCGGGATCTGGTGCTTCATGCACAGGAAAACGCCGGTGAGGTTGACGTCGATCAGTTTCTGCCAGGCCGTCAGCGAGAGCTCGTGGGTACGCTGGAGGGCGGAATTGGCGGCGGCAGGTGAGATGCCGGCATTGTTGAAGGCGACATCGAGCCGGCCAAAGGAGGCGACCGCCATCGCGACCATGGCTTGCACATCGGACTCGTTGGTCACATCGCCGCCGATGGACACGGCTTGGCCGCCCGCGGCATTGATCAGGCCCACGGTTTCCTGTGCGCCGGCCTCGGCACGATCCTGCACCAGAACCCGTGCCCCCTCGCGGGAAAGGGCCACGGCCGTGGCGCGGCCGATGCCTGACGCACCGCCGGTGACGAGCGCCGACTTACCTTCAAGGAGGAGGGTCATGCGATACCCCAGTGGGCGCGCAGCGCTCCGCTCATCGCGCGGATGATCTGGCGCGAGGCTTTGATGAATTTACCCATGGTGAAGAAGGCATGCATGTGGTCGGAGAAATGCATCGCCGTCACCTGGACGCCCTCGTTCTCCAAGCGCTCGGCATAGGCGCGGCCCTCGTCGCACAGCGGATCGTGGCTGCACGTGACGACAAAGGCGGTTGCGGTGCCGGCCAGGTTGGCGGCCCGAAGCGGAGATGCGCGCCAGTCGGACTGCTCGGCCGCGTTGTTGAGGTAGTGGTCGCGGAACCACTTCATCGTGGTGGTGGTGAGCAGATAGCCGTCGACGATGCGGTCATAGGATGGATGAACGGCCCCGAGGTCGGTCGCCGGATAGACCAGCATCTGGTAGCCGATCGGCGGCAGGTCGCCGTCGCGCGACATGATCGCCATCACGGCGGCGAGGTTGCCGCCGGCGCTGTCCCCTCCGACCGCGATGCGGGCTGCGTCCACCTTCAGCGCGGACGCATTGGCGATGATCCAGGCGGTGGCAGCCTTGCTGTCGTCGACCGCGGCAGGAAACTTGGCTTCGGGGGCAAGCCGGTAGTCGACCGCGATAACGCAGGCGCCGGTGGCGTTGGCGAGTTGGCGGCAGACGACGTCATGGCTGTCGAGATCGCCGATCACCCAGCCGCCGCCATGGTAGAAGATGAGGCAAGGCAGGACCGCGTCGGCAGTGGTGCCGATACCGCGGTAGAGTCGAAGTGGCACGCCGGCACCGCTGAGGTCACGGCATTCGGCGACGTCGGGCGGCGCATCCTGCATCACCGTGCGCGAAGCGGCCGAGGCGGCGCGCGCCTCGACCGGCGAGAGCGAGTACAGCGGCGGCCGACCAGCGGCCTTGATGAGGTCGAGGACCGTTTGGTCCTCCTGGTGCAGCTTCACGATGTTTTCTCCCGGCGGGTGTTGTTGCGGGCAACATCGCCAAGGCGCTTGCCGCGGTCAATATGGAAGGAGGAGGATGCCACCGTGGGCACGGAAGGGGCGGAGCATGGACGGACTGGTGAGCGGGATCGACCACGTGATCGCCGCGGTGCGGGACCTTGATCGGGCGGTGGAAACCTACCGGCGCCTGGGGTTCACGCCGACGGACCGCGGGCATCATGCGCAACTCGGCACATATAATCACCTGTTCATGTTCGCGCATGACTACTTCGAACTCATCGGCGTCGAACATCCGGGCGCGGACAACCTCCGCTGGCAGGCGGTGTTGGCGGATCGCGAGGGGGTGTCCGGGATCGCCCTGGCAACCGCGGATGCGGAGGCGTCGATGGCGGCGTTGAGAGCGCGGGGTTTGAACCCACCTGCGGTGTCGTATTTCGCGCGCCCCGTCGAGGTGGATGGCGGCTTGGCTGAGGCGCGGTTCGCCGCAGCCTATCTGCCGGAGGTCGTGACGCCGGTGGCACCCATGTTTTTCTGCCAGCACTTCACGCGCGACCTGGTGTGGCGGCCGGAATGGCAGCGCCACCCCAACGGTGCGACGGGCGTAGTGGAGGTGATGGCGTTGGCCACCGATCCAGCGGCAACGGCCCGGGCCTATACCCGGCTGGTGGGAGCAGAGAACATCGACGGAACCGCGGTCAAACTGGGGCGACATGTTTTGCGGATCGCCACGGAGGACGCTATCACAGCATGGGCCGGCGGCGTCGCCCCGGGAGTGGCGGCGGTTACGCCGCGTCTCGCGGGGGTGGCGTTGCGGGTTGCGAGCCTGGCCACCACGGCGCTGCATTTACAGTTAGCGGCGGTCCCTTATGCGCTGACCGGAGATGCCATCGTGGTTGGGCCTGAATCGGCATGCGGCGCTATCATTAAATTCGTTGCATAGCTTTGAAACAAGAAGGGCCGCGGACATGTCCGCGGCCCCTCAGTGCATCCTGTCGGTAGGCGTATCAGCGCTTAGAGAACTGGAAGCTGCGACGCGCCTTGGCGCGGCCGTATTTCTTGCGTTCGACCACACGGCTGTCGCGCGTGAGGAACCCGGCGATCTTGAGGATGCCGCGCAGTTCAGGTTCGTAGTAGGTCAGCGCGCGGCTGATGCCGTGGCGCACCGCACCGGCCTGACCCGAGAGACCGCCGCCGACGACGGTGCAATAAACGTCGAACTGGTTATACCGGTCGGCGACGAGGAAGGGTTGGGTGATCAGCATGCGCAATACCGGGCGGGCGAAGTATTGGCCTACGCGCTTGCCGTTGATCATGATTTCGCCCTTGCCGGGCTTGATCCATACGCGGGCAACCGCGTTCTTGCGCCGGCCGGTGGCATAGGAGCGGCCGAGCGTGTCGCGCTTCGGTTCGACCTTCACCTTTTCAGTGGGCAGCGCGGTCGCAACCGCGAGCTCCTTGAGGTCCGCCAGCGTGCGGGACTGTGTTCCAGACATAGGGCTCAGCCTCGCTTGTTCTTGGGATTGAGCGCCGCGATGTCGAGCGGCGTGGGCTGCTGACCCGCATGCGGGTGCTCGGCACCCGTATAGACATAGAGGTGCTTCATCTGCGCCCGCTGCAGCGGACCACGGGTGATCATGCGCTCCACCGCCTTGGTGACCACACTGCCCGGGTTGGCCGAGGCGAGACGCTCACGCACCGTGCGGCCCTTGATGCCGCCGGCGTAGCCGGTGTGGTAGTAGAATACCTTGTCTTCGGTTTTGTTGCCGGTGAGGGCGACCTTCTCCGCGTTGATGACAACGACGTTGTCGCCGCAATCAACATGCGGGGTGAATGTGGGTTTGTGCTTGCCGCGCAGCCGGTTGGCGATGATCACTGCGAGGCGGCCGAGAACCAGGCCTTCCGCATCGATCAGCACCCAGTCCTTCTGCACCTCCGCGGGCTTCAGCGAGAGGGTCGTCTTCATCCGGGGGATTCCTTCAAACAGGAAGCGGCTTATGGCGTCGGCTGGGCAGCGCGTCAAGGGTATTTGAATGAGGTATTCGAATACCGCGTCTAGAAACCTCGCTCCTGACGTCGGATAAGGGCGCTGTGCCACGGATGACATATTTGCTGCTACAGACGCGGCGGCTTGGCCGATGATGGCGGCGCTTGCAGCTCAGAGACACGGATATGGGTGAGGCCGTGGCCGTGCTTCGATCATCGTCACCATGCGATCGGCCAAGGTCGTGGTATCCAAATACCATATTAAGGCAGCGCGTCACGGCGCGCCGAGCCGCGCCGCGAGAAAGATCTGCGTCGTTGCGATGGAGGCGTCAGCAGCTGAATCGTCTCGCCCAACGAGATGGCCGGCATAACGATGCGGAGGCTGGCGGCTGTCGAAGCCGTGGTGCGCATTGGGATAGATCACGAGGTCTACCGTATGCCCTGCCCGGTCAACATGCTCAGCCCAGCCTCGGCAAGAGGAGGCTGGGGTCCAGTCATCGGCACCGCCGATCAGGATGAGCGTGTCTGTGACCAGTGGCGTCGCCGTGCGTTGGCAGCCGGGGTAGTAGGCGACCGCGGCGGCGAAGGGGGGGGCGGGGCGATCGCCTGCCAGAACCGCCCTAAGCACGGTCCAGCCTCCGTGGGAGAAACCGATCACGCCGATCCGCTCCGGCCGCACGTAGGGCTGCGTCGCCAGCCATGCCTTGGCGGCGAAGGCATCCTCCGCACGGGTTTCTGGCGGCACAAGCCGGCCCTGATTGCAGACGCTACGATGCCCCCGCGGGGTGAAGCTGTCGACGAGCAAGGCGACGTAGCCCCAATTCACCAGGCGGCGTGCCCAGTCCCGGTAGTGCCGCCCGATACCGTCGCACCCGTGCAGCACAACGATTGCGGGGAAGGGACCCGTGCCCTCGGGTCGGAACAACTCGGCGGTGGCGCCGCTGCGGGGCGGACCGACGCGGGCAGGATCGAATACGCTTGCGGCGATGGCAGTGCGTCCGAGTAGCAGAGCCAATACGCTTGCGCAGATCAGTTGGAAGCCGCGGCGAATCAGCCGATACCGGGTCACGCTGTCGCGGGGAGGACGGATCATGC
The DNA here is from genome assembly GCA_903928895.1 of uncultured Rhodospirillales bacterium. GTDB lineage: Bacteria > Pseudomonadota > Alphaproteobacteria > Acetobacterales > Acetobacteraceae > CAIYPH01. The sequence continues at coordinate 87,999 of CAIYSR010000141.1, forward strand.
TGGTTCTCGTGGTTGGGCCTTCGGGCGCCGGCAAGGATACGCTCATGGCGGGCGCGCGTGCACGCCTTGCCGGTGATCCCCGGTATCGATTTGTCCAGCGCGATATCACCCGTCCCGCCGAGGCAGGGGGCGAGGAGCACCGCGCGGTGACGTTCGATACTTTTATGACCCGTCGCGCGGCGGCCGGATACGCCCTGTCCTGGGAGGCACATGGCCTTGGCTACGGCATCCCGGCCGACATCGCGGAGGATATCTCGATCGGACGGGTGGTGATCGCCAATGTCTCGCGCGCCGTGCTCGTGGAGGCCGCATGCCGCTTTCCCGTGCGTGTTCTGGAGATCACTGCCCCAGTCAATATCCTTGCCCGGCGGCTCGCAGCACGCGGGCGCGAGAGCGAGGTTGATATCGCCGCGCGACTGACGCGGGCGGTGCCGCTGCCGCAGGGGCTCGACGTCGTGACGGTGCAGAATGTCGGCGCGGTCGATCAGGGGGTCACGGCGGTGTTGGCGGTGCTGGCCGGCGCGCCCTGATCCGCTGTGCCGACGGCGGCGTTCAACCGGACAGCGGCAGGCGTTCGGCGAGCAGGAACGGCGCATCGGCCGCGGGCTGGGTGAACAGGCAGAGTGACACCGCGCGCCGCGGCACGGCGATCGCGGTTTGGAAATGATCCGTGGCGGCGGGCAGGTAGATCGCCCTCTCGTCGGCCGTCAACCGCCGCGTCAGGGTCATGTGAAAGAACCACGTCGCGAAGGCGTAGGGGTAGCCCCAGCGTACTAAGTTCGCCTCCTGTGCCGCCAACAGGGGGCCGTTGCGTCGACGCTTGGCCAGATCGGCGTCGGTCGCCGGCGCGCGGAGGTGGTCGGCGCCGGCCACGCAGGCGTCGGCGAAGGCCTGGAGCTCTGGCGATGGCACGGCCTCGCGCAGGGCGAGGAAGCCGTGCAAATCGGCAACGTGAAGCGACGGCATGTCGAAGGCCGGCACGCTCTCGGCGATGCTGAGCGCGGTGTCCAGCACGTCTGCCCAATGCGTCCCCTCACGCAGGCGCATCGGGGGCTTCAGTGTGGCGTGGAAGCCATAGCTGCGTGCGTCGGCGGTGACGGCGGCGATGTCAGGCAGGTCCGGCTGCGGTTGCGCAGCGCCAGAGAACGTATCCCGGCCGAGCCACGCCGTGGCGGCGGCGGTGAGCGGGTCATCGCACTCCGGCGCGTAGTAGAAGGCGACACGCACCGTTATGCCACCCGCTCGCCGGCGCGCCACACGGCCCGGACCACGGGGAAACCGTCATGTGGCCGCACACGAACCAGATCGGCGCGCAGCCCGGCCGCGATGCGGCCGCGATCGTGGAGCTTGCCCATGCTGGCGGGATTGTCCGTGAGCATGGCAATGGCCTGCGGCAGCGTGATGCCGCAGGTGGCAGCGCTGATGAAGGCGGCCTCGATGAGGGCCGCCGGGACATAGTCAGAGGCGAGGGCGTCGACCGTGCCGGCGCGGATCAAATCTGCGGCGTTGACGTTGCCGGAATGGCTGCCGCCGCGGACAATGTTGGGCGCGCCCGCGATCACCGTCATCCCACCTGCCTTTGCTGCATGTGCCGCGATCAGACGGACTGGAAATTCGCTGATCATGATGCCGTCGGCGATATTGGCGGCAATTTCCGCCTCTGTCTCGTCATCATGGCTAGCGAGCGCGATGTCGCGATGGGCGACGCGCGCCAGGATACCTGCCCTGTTAGGGGCACGCATGCGGTTGCGCTGGTCGCTGAGGTGGTTGATGCGGCGCTCGATGTCCGACTCCGACAGGCCTTCGCGTTGTTTCAGGGCGCGGTAGCGGTTGAGGTCGGAGTACTGGCCCACGCCGGGGCTGTGGTCCATCAGGCTGACCATCTGCACCAGCTTTCGGTCGGCCACCGGATCGAGCAGATCGAGCACATCGAGCGCCGGCATTTCGCAGCGCAAATGGAGGAAATGCTCGCTTTTCAGCGCGTCGGTGCCATCGAGCGCCTCGAGGTCCGCCACGCCTTCGCGGAAAGTGCGTAGTCGGTCCTTGTCGAAGCCGAGGTCGCCAAGACAGAGCGAGTCGAACACGGTGGTGACGCCGGCCGCCGCGCATTGTGCGTCATGCGCAAACATGGCCGAGCGCGACGGCCAGCGGGCGCTGATACGGGGCATCACCTGGCGTTCGAGATTGTCGGTGTGCAGGTCGATCACCCCAGGCATCACGTAGTCGCCGCCGCAGTCGGTGGCACCAGGCACATGGGACCGACCGGGCTGGACCTCCGCAATGGTGGCGCCGCGGACCACGATTGTGCCGTCGAGCACTTCGTCCCGCAGCACGAGCTGGGCGTTGGTCAGGATCGTCTCGGTCATGCTGTACTCACGCGGCTTGCTGGTAGGGGGCGATCTGATAGAGCCGGTCGGCGATGGCGTCACGCACGAAGGCGTCATGGAAGATGCCGACAATCGCAGCGCCACCGGCTTTCGCCTCGCGGATCATGGCGATCACGACGTCTCGATTGGCGGTGTCCAGAGAGGCGGTCGGCTCGTCAAGCAGCAGGATCGGATGGCCGCCGATGAAACCGCGGGCGAGGTTGATGCGCTGCTGCTCGCCGCCGGAGAACGTGGCGGGCGGGAGGATGTGCAGGCTAGCCGGGATGTTGAGCCGGTGCAGGAGGGCGGCCGCAGCGGCCCGCGCCGCGTCCGGTGCCAATCCGCGCGCGGCATCGGCGACGATGTCGAGGGCGGAGACCCGGGGTACGACGCGGAGGAATTGGCTGACATAGCCGAGCGTCTCCTCGCGCACCGCCACCACATGACGCGGCAAGGCCGATACAATATCGACGAAGCCGCCGTTGTGCCGCACCAGGATGCGCCCGGCATCGGCGCGATAGTTGCCATAGAGCGAGCGCAGCAGGGTGGACTTGCCGGCGCCCGAAGGTCCGGCAAGGGCGATGCATTCGCCGGCGCGAACCTCGAGGTCCACGTTGTTGAGCACGTTGAGCTGCAAGCCGCCCTGCAGGTGCAGGGTGAAGCGCTTGGCCAGTCCCTCGGTTCGGAGCATCACGGGGGGGGCGATCATGCCTGCAACACCGAACTCACGAGAAGCTGCGTGTAGGGGTGGCGCGGATCGTCCAGTACCTGGTCGGTCAGCCCGGCTTCCACGACTTCGCCGCGCTGCATCACCATGGTACGGTCGGCGAGCAGCCGGGCGACAGCCAGATCATGCGTCACCAGCACGGCGGCGATGCCAAGGCGCCGAACGAGGGAGCGGATGAGGTCGAGCAGGCGCGCCTGGACGGAGACGTCCAGGCCCCCGGTCGGCTCGTCCATGAAGACGAGGCGCGGATGGGTGACGAGGGTACGCGCGATCTGCAGGCGCTGGAGCATGCCACCTGAGAACGTGCGGGGCAGATCGTCGATACGGTCGGCGTCGATTTCCACCTGCCCCAGCCAGTCAATGGCGGCGGTCCGGATGTCGCCATAGTGGCGTCGGCCCTGGGCCATCAGCCGCTCGCCAACATTGCCGCCGGCTGAAACGGCCATGCGCAGGTTCTCGCGCGGGTTCTGGTGCACAAAGCCCCAGTCGGAGCGGTGCAGGGCGCGCAGGGCGGGCTGCGGCATGGCATGCACATCGTGCTGGATACAATCAGGATCGCGATACCACACTTGGCCCGATCGCGGCGCCAGCTTGCCTGAGAGCACGTTGAGCAGCGTGGTCTTGCCCGAGCCTGATTCCCCGACGATGGCCAGCATTTCGCCAGGCCAGAGATCAGCATCGACGTCGACCAGCGCCGGAATGGCCCCGAAGGAGAGGTTCAGCCCGCGGGCTGTCAGCAGCGGTGCGTCATCAAGGTTCATGCGGCCACTCCCTCGGGACCGACATGGCCGGCGGCGCGGCGCTCCTCGCAGAAATCTGTATCCGAGCAAACGAACAGGCGGCCACCCTTGTCGTCCGCGACGATCTCGTCGAGGTAGGAACTGTCTGCCCCGCACAGCCCGCAGCATTGCGGCGCCCGCGTGGTGCGGAAGGGGTGGTCGTCGAAATCGAGGCTCACCACCGAGGTGTAGGGCGGCACCGCATAGATGCGCTTTTCGCGCCCGGCCCCGAACAACTGGAGAGCGGCCATTCTATGCATTTTCGGGTTATCGAAGGCCGGGATCGGGCTCGGTGCCATGAGATGGCGCCCGTTGACCATCACCGGGTAGTCATAGCTGATCGCGACGTGGCCGAAGCGGGTGATGTCCTCGTAGAGCTTGACGTACATGAGCCCATATTCCGCGAGCGCATGCATGCGCCGCGTCTCGGCGCGCGATGGCTCCAGGCGCGAGAGCGGCTCGGGTTGCGGCACCTGGTAGACCAGGATCTGGTCTTCGCGAAGCGGCTTCTCAGGGATCCGGTGGCGCGTCTGGATCAGCGTGGCCGCAGCCGTGTCGGTCGTGGTGGCGACCCCAGCGGTGCGGGCAAAAAAGCGACGGATCGAGACCGCGTTGGTGGTATCGTCCGCGCCCTGGTCGATCACCTTCAGCACATCGTCTGGCCCCAGCACGGCGGCCGTGACCTGGATGCCACCGGTGCCCCAGCCATAGGGCAACGGCATTTCGCGCGAACCGAACGGGATCTGGTGGCCGGGGATGGCGACGGCCTTGAGCAGGGCCCGTCGGATCATCCGCTTGGTCTGCTCGTCGAGATAGGCGAAATTATAACCCGCCGCGCTGGTCATTGGCTCACTCCCGCCTCGGCCCGCATCCGCCGGATGGTCTCGAGTTCGCTCTGGAAATCAACGTAGTGCGGCAGCTGGAGATGCTCGACGAACCCGGTCCCCTCGATATTGTCGCTGTGGTAGACCACGAACTCGACGTTCTGCGCCGGGGCAGTGACGTCCTCGCCCAGTTCTTCTGCCCGCATCGCCCGGTCGACCAGTGCCATGGCCATCGCCTTGCGCTCGCCATGTCCGAACGTGAGTCCATAGCCGCGGGTGAACTGCGGCGGCGTCGTCCTGGACCCTTTGAACTGGTTGACCATCTGGCATTCGGTCAGCACCACATCGCCGATATCGATCGCGAAACCGAGCTCAGCTGGTTCGATTTCGATTTTGACAGTGCCCATACGGATTTCACCGGCGAAGGGATGACTGCCGCCGTATCCGCGCTGGGTGGAATAGCCCATCGCCAGCAGGAAGCCCTCGTCGCCGCGAGCCAGGGCCTGGAGACGAACGTCGCGGGAGGCCGGGAAGCTCAGTGGCTCGCGGGTGAGGTCGCCTGGGGTCTCATGAGCCGGGCCGTCAGCCTCTATCAGGCCCTCATGCTTGAGGAAGTCATTGACCCGTTGCATTGGCCCGCCATCCACGGGCGCCTCGGCGGGCGGCGGAGGAACATCGCCCGACTCGAGGCCGAAATCCAGCAGCCGATGGGTGTAGTCGTAGGTTGGCCCCAGCACCTGCCCGCCAGGAAGGTCCTTGAACACCGCTGAAATCCGTCGGTGGATCGCCATCGCTGCAGTATCGACAGGCTCCGAATGGGCAAACCGTGGCAGCGTGGTGCGATAGGCGCGCAGCAGGAAAGCGGCCTCGATCAGATCGCCTTGCGCCTGCTTGATCGCCAGCGCCGCGAGTTCGGGGTCATAGAGCGATCCTTCCGCCATGACCCGGTCAACCGCCCGGCCGAGCTGCTCGCGGATCTGGTCGATCCCGAGATCAGTGACCGCGGGATCGCCGCGCCGCGTTGCCGCAAGCCAAGCATGGGCATTGTCGATCGCCCGTTCACCGCCTTTGACCGCAACGTAGGCCATGCGTCACCCTTCGCTTGCGGCGACACTGCGCGGCAGGGCCGCCAGGTCGGTACCAGCACAGAGAATAAGGTCGATCCCGCGCGGATACAGCCGGTGGTTCGCCCCCCAGCGCGCCAGGAAATCAGCCGGCAGCCCCTCGGCCAGAAACCGCGTCGGCGCTGCAAGGCCGGGACCGGCCAACGTGTAGGCGGTGCCTTGGCCGAGGGCAGCGAGTTGCAGGATCACGGTCGTCGAGCGCTCCGGGCACTCGTCATTTCCGCTCTCCAGTGCCGCCAGATCCGGCAGCGAATCTGTCACCACAAAATCCGCCGCTGCATCACCTTGCCGGGCGCCGCAGTGAAACTCGATCCACTCTGCCGACGCCGCAAGGCTCGGCGCCAGCAACAGCGTCGTCTCCGCATCCACCAACGTCAACAGCACCGCCGCGGTGGCGGGCGCCAGCGGGGAAGGGGGGGTAAGGTCCAAGCCCGTCCTCTGGATCAGCCCGGGCCGGGACATTGCCGTCAGCACGGCGCGGAAGCAGGCCTGAGCTCCAAGCACCGGGTCGGCGAAGCCGGGCAGGTCAATGCTCATGCGCTCAGGTCCGCATTGTCTGGAGGGTGAAGAATTCGACCCTGGTCGCTGCCGCATGCGCTGCTTCGGCTGCCTTCGCCGCCGCCTGGTGGGCCGCCAGGGGCGCGATCACAGCGGTTTGCAACGCCTCATGTTGCCCCGGATCCTGCAGGGCCGCGTCCACGCGTGCGGCGAGCAAGGCAAGTGCCGCATCCCGGCCGATTACCGTCGCATGGCCGACCTGGGCGCCCGCCCGCACGGTGCAGCGCGTCACCGACATCTCGCCGAGGTTGAAAGCCCCCCCGCCGCCACCGATCCGCCCACGTACCATCACGAGCCCCTGCTCGGGACCACGCAAAACGACCGGCTCGACCAAGGGCGACACAGTCTCCAGGCACGCGGCAATGTCGTTCGAGGAGGCACGTGCCAGCACCGCCATCCATTGCTGACGTGCGACAATCCGTGGGTCGGCGTTTACAGGGGCCATGATGCTGCCGAATATTGTCTAGATGTCTAGACAGGTAGCCTCCAGCCAGCGTAGCGTCAATCCACCTCGCACGACCTTGAGGCCAAGGTGGATGAAGAAAACATGACACCCGACCTCCCGGATCCGCCAGATGGCCCTCCCTCGCGGAGTGCTTCGTCGCGCCAGCCCGGCGTCTCGCTGTGGCGTCAGATCGCGACCGCGCTGGAGATCGAGATCGCCGACGGTACCTCCCCGCCCGGGGCTCAGCTTCCGACCGAGGCGCAACTGGCCACCCGCTTCGCGGTCAATCGCCATACCGTTCGCCGCGCCTTGGAAGACCTCCAACGCCAGGGGCTCGTCCGCGTGGAGCAGGGCAGGGGCAGTTTTGTCACCGAAGACGTGCTCGACTACGCAGTTTCCGCTCGCACCCGTTTCTCCGAGACCATCCGACGCCACAATCGTGAACCGTCGGGCCGCGTGCTGAGCCTGCGCGAAATCGTTGGAGATGCCAGCACCTGCTTCGCCTTGGGCCTGCGTTCGGGCGCCCGCGTCGTCCGTCTCGAACGGCTCGGCATGGCGGACGGACGCGCCATTACCCTCGGCACCCACTGTTTCCCCGCTGCCCGCTTTCCTGGTCTGCTGACCCGCCTGGAGCGTGCCGCGACGATTTCCGAGGCACTGGCCGATGCCGGTGTCTCCGACTATCGCCGCCAGATCACCCGCGTTACCGCTCGTATGCCGCAACCACACGAGGCCGAACTCCTCCAGATGACGCGCAGCCGCCCCATCCTCATCACCGAGAGCATCAACGTCGACCAGAACGGCGCCGTGGTGGAATTCGGCATCGCACGTTATCCCACGCCACGGGTACAAATCGTTTTTGAGACATAGGAGACGGCATGCGACCACTGGTCATTTCGGGCGGTGAGGTTCTGACGGCGACCGGGTTTGCCAACGGCACGGTTCATCTGGCGGGTGGCCATGTCGTCGATCACCCCGACGCCGATGCGGCTCGCTTCGACGCGCGCGGCCTGCAGGTTCTGCCCGGCATTGTCGACATCCACGGCGACGCCTTCGAGCGCCAGCTCCAGCCGCGTCCAGGCATCGGCTTCCCGGTCCAACTGGCGCTCCAGGAGACGGAACGCCAGCTTCTGGCCAATGGCATCACCACCGCGTTCCACGGCATTACCCTTTCCTGGGAGCCTGGTCTGCGGAGCGTCGAAACCTGGCGCGCCGTCCTCGATGGCCTCGATGCCGGAAATTGGACCTGCGACATGCGGGTGCATTTGCGTTGGGAGGAATACAACCTCGACGCCTTGGATACCGCGCTGGCCGACATCGCCGCCGGGCGCGTCCACCTGCTCGCCTTCAACGACCATACACCGGCGATCCTGCGCCGCATGTCAGACCCGCTCAAGGCAACGAAGTACAGTGACCGCGCAGGCATGCCGCTCGACGAATTCCGGGCCCTCGCCGCCCGCGTCGGCGCCCGTGAGGGCGACGTGGCCGCCGGCCGCGACCGGATTGCGGCAGCCGCCCGTGCGGCGGGCCTGCCCATGGCGAGCCACGACGATGACACGGCGGCCACGCGCGATGCCTATCGGGCCCGCGGCGCCCGCATCTGCGAATTCCCCATGGCCGAGGCGGTTGCCGCTGCGGCGCGCAAAGCCGGCGATGCGGTGGTGATGGGTAGTCCCAACGTGGTGCGCGGCGGCTCGCATCTGGGCTGGGCTTCGGCCGCCAACCTCGCCGAGACCGGCCTTTGCACGGTGCTGTCGAGCGATTACTTCTATCCGTGCCTGTTGGAGGCCCCCTACATCCTGGCGCGTCGTGGCATTCTGGACCTTCCCGGAGCATGGGCGTTGATCACGACCAACCCCGCCGCGGCCGCCGCCCTCCCCGATCGCGGCACGATCGCCCCCGGCCAACGTGCGGATCTCGTTGTGGTCGATGCGACAGGACCCACGCCGCGTCTGGTCGCGACCATCGCGGCCGGGCGTATCGCCTGGCTTGCTGCCGACGGGGCAGATCGCCTGAGATGACGGTGCCCGCATAGCCCGTTCTTCAAGCACGAACGCCGCAGGCCATTTTTGTGGCTCTGCGGCGTCGGTGTGTTGAGCAATTGGCTCCCGGAGTAGGACTCGAACCTACGACCGAGCGATTAACAGTCGCTAGCTCTACCAACTGAGCTATCCGGGATCAGCGCGCGGGCTCCCTATAGCCAAGCCGTTTGCTCCCTGTAAACCCCTCTTTTCCCGATCGCGTTGAAGGGGTGTTCAATACGCAACAATAGGTTATATACAGGAAGGCATGCTGGTTTCGGTTCGCGCTGGCCTGGGATGCATCGGATGCGAGAGTGGCGGAACGGTAGACGCAGTCGACTCAAAATCGACCGGCGAAAGTCATGGGGGTTCGAATCCCCCCTCTCGCACCAGATCGGCGGGCCGTGACCGGCCGGGGGAGCGTTGTCACTTTCTTGACATTGCTCGCGCAATCTTGATTTCCGTTTGGAAGGCGACAGGGCCATGCAGAACGCTGCGAACGTGACGATCGGGGATGGCGCCGGGGGACTGGCACATGCGAGGGGAAATTTAGTGTCGAGAACCAATCTTCTGACGCGACTGCTGATCCTGGTGGCAGTAGCAACCCTGCCAGCCGTCCTGGTCATGGCGTATATGCAGCACAATCTCCGCGAAGAGGGGCGCGACCGCATTGCTGCGGAGTCGATGCGTCAGGCTGAACTGCTGAACGCCGATATGATCAATGTCGTCGAGGGCGCCCGGCAGCTGAGCCTCGCAATCTCGCACTTCACGTCGGTCGCCAACGGGGACGTCGCCTGCCGGAGTGATCTCGAGCACCTGCGGGCCGACCTCGCCAGCTACACCATGATCGCGGTGGTTGGAGCCGACGGTCAGATGATCTGTTCGACCGAGCCCGCCGCGCCTGCATTCGTCGATGCAGCGGCAGTCGCCCATGTGCGTGATATCCTGACTCATGGCCGCTTCGATGTCGGAACCTTTGTGCCGGCGACCGCCAGCCGCGGTCCGATCATACCGCTCTGCCTTCCGTTCACCATGGCCTCGGGTCGGCAGGCCGTCGTGGTCCTCGGGCTAAGCCTCGATTGGCTCGGCGCTCACCTAGGCGAGCTCAAGCGCCCCGCGGACAGTACGATCGGGATCGCTGACCGCAACGGCACTACCGTTGCCCGCTTCCCCGACCACGACAAGTTCGTCGGCAAGCTGTTCCCGCCGGCGGTGCGGCCCTACATGAACGCCACCACCCGCGGCAACGCCGTCGTGATGGGCTATGACGGCAAGGAGCGCTTGATTGGATTCGTGCCGGTCGGCGACGGGCCGGTCGGCATGTTCGTCTCCATCGGTATGTATTTGCCCGGCATGTTGGCTGAGCTTGACCGCACGACCATGCAAGGGACGCTGCTGATCGCGGCGGGTGCGTTGCTGTCGCTGATCCTGGCCTTGTTCGTCAGCCAGCGCTTCGTGCGACGCCCGACCGAGGCGCTGCTGGGTGCGGCCAAGCGTTGGACGGCAGGGGATTTGTCCGCACGGGCCCGGCTTCGTGAATCGCCGCGTTCCGAGTTCGGAAGTCTGGCCCTGGCGTTTAATACCATGGCGGGATCGCTTGACACGAAGCGCAAGGAACTCGAGGCGCTCAACACGACCCTCGAAGCCCGGGTGGCAGAGCGCACTCTGGACCTTTCCGAGAGCCGCAACCGCCTCCAGGTCGAGATGGTCGAGCGCGAAAAGACCGAGGCTTCTCTGCGTCAGGCGCAGAAGCTTCAGGCGGTTGGTCAGCTCGCCGGCGGGATTGCGCATGATTTCAACAACCTCTTGACCGCGATCGTCGGTGCGCTCGATCTGATGCGCAGCCGCATGCCACAGGGCCAGGAGAGTCTGGTCCGCCTCGTCGACAATGCGCTGCAAGCGGCGGAACGAGGGGGCAAGCTGACCGGCCAGTTGCTCGCATTCTCGCGCCGTCAGCGCCTGATGCCAACGCCGACCGACCTCAATATGACCGTCGTCGCACTCTCCAACCTGCTTGGAAGCACCCTCGGCCGCTCCATCCGTATCCAGACGGATCTGGTTCAGGACCTGTGGCCCGCAATGATCGACTCCGGCCAGATCGAGGCCGCTATTATCAACCTTGCGATCAACGCCCGCGACGCGATGCCCGACGGCGGGGTGCTGACGATCGCGACACGCAACGTGACGCACGATATCGGGGGCACGATGGCGCCCGGTGAATATGTCGCGGTTCGCGTGACCGACACCGGCACTGGCATGACGCCGGATGTGCTGGCTCGTGTGTTCGAACCGTTCTTCACGACGAAGGGCCCCGGTCGCGGTTCGGGCCTGGGGCTGTCGCAGGTGCATGGGTTGGCCAAGCAGTCCGGCGGCGATATCCGTATCGAGACCGAGCTTGGCCATGGCACGACGGTGACACTGTTGATGCCCCGCGCGACCTCTATGCCGGTCGCGCGGCAGGATCCGCTTGGCGGCCGCAACGCACCGCGCCGCCGCGCGCGCATCCTGGTCGTCGATGACGATAACGATGTCCGCCAGATGACGGGCGAAATGCTGATCGAGCGCGGTTACTCGGTGGAACTGGTCGCCGGTGCCGAGGAGGCGATGGCGGTGCTGGAGCACGACAGCGCCTTCGATCTCGTGCTGGTGGATTATGTGATGCCCGGCGTGAACGGCATGACCCTGGTCGATCTGCTGCAGACGAGCCGCCCCGGCCTGCGCACCTTGCTGATGACGGGCCATGCCGAGATGGAGGAAGACATCGCGGTTTCGCCGGACACCATCATCCGCAAGCCGTTCAACATTGCCACGCTCGACGAACGCATCGAACGCATCGTCGCACGCCCGGCGCTCCGCGCATTGCCGGGCGGCAAGTCGCAGACGGGCTGACGGCAGACTGACGTCGGGTGTCTCGGAGGGCTAGGGAACGACCCTAGCCCTCCAATTTTGCGCGGCCTCGCCAGAGGTTCGGACCCTCGGCGGGCTTTTCAACCCGGAGCGGTGCCGCCGCCGCAAACCAGGAGCTGGCCCGAGACGTAGTCCGATTCCGGGATACAGAAGAGATAGACGGCGCCTGCTGCCTCGTCAGGCGTGCCGCCCCGCCCGAGCGGGATGCGCGCCTCGATGTCCTTGGCGTTGTCGGGATTGATCCCGACGCGGATTTGGCGGCCTTCGATATCGATCCGCGCCCCCGAATCCGCCGTCGCCTCGGTCAGCCGCGTCTTGATGAACCCAAACGCGACCGCATTCACGTTCACCTTGTAGCGCCCCCATTCCTTGGCCAGCGTCTTGGTCAGCCCCACAATCCCCATTTTTGCCGCCGCGTAGTTGGATTGCCCGGCATTCCCGCCAGTGCCCGACACCGAGGAAATGTTCACCACCTTGCGATGAAACCCCGTCCCCGCCGCCGCCTCGGCCCGCGCCAGGTCGCGGATGCGCGGCTGCGCCGCCCGCAGGATGCGGAATGGCGCCGTCAGGTGGCAGTCGATGATGGCATACCACTGCTCGTCATCCATTTTCTGGATCACGTTGTCCCAGGTGTAGCCCGCGTTGTTCACGATGATATCGACCGACTTGTAGGTATCCATCGCCTTCTGGATGAACATCTCCCCGAACTCCGGCACCGTCACCGAGCCCGGAAACGACACTGCCTCCCCCCCCATCGCCTTGATCTCCGCCACCACCGCATCGGCCGGCGCCGCATCGAGATCATTGACCACCACATGCGCCCCCTCGCCCGCCAGCTTCAGCGCGATCGACCGCCCGATCCCGCGCCCGCCACCCGTGACCAGCGCCACCCGCCCCTGGACTTTACCTTGCATGATCCTGATATCTCCCTTGCCGATGCCCCTGTCGCGGGGCTTTGAGTGGGCCGGAGTGTGCCGCCCCGCTACCGCCCCCTGTCAAGCATCAGGACCGAACCGCATGGAATGGGAAGCCCCCGGCATCGTCCTCGACGTCCGCCCCTTCGGCGAGACCGATGTGCTCGCCACCGTGATGACCGAGGAGCACGGCGCCCATCGCGGCCTCGCCCGCGGCGGCCAGTCCCGCACCCGCGCTTCCCTCTGGCAGCCCGGCAACCTGGTGCAAACCCGCTGGATCGCCCGCCTCTCCGACAACCTCGGCGCCTTCACCGCCGAACTCATCCACCCCGCCGCCGCCCTCGCCCTCGATGATCCCCTCGCCCTCGCCATGCTCCGCAGCGCCTGCGCCGTCACCGAAGGCGCCCTGCCCGAACGCGAGCCCCACCCCCGCGTCTTCGACGGCCTGCTCAACCTCCTCGCCAACCTCCCCCGCGGCCCCATCGTCCTCTCCGACCTGATCCGCTGGGAACTCACTGTTCTCGCCGACCTCGGCTACGGCCTCGACCTCACCTCCTGCGCCGTCACCGGCACCACCGGCGACCTCGCCTTCGTCTCCCCCCGATCCGGCCGTGCCGTTTCCACCGAAGCCGCCGGCCCATGGCGCGACCGCCTCCTCCCGCTCCCCGCCTTCCTCCTCGCCACCCAGAATCCCGCAACCGCGGCCGACTGGCGCGACGGCCTGCGCCTCACCGGCCACTTCCTGGCGCGGGACGCCTTCGGCCTGCACCACAAGCCATTGCCCCAGGCCCGCCTGGCACTGTACGACCGCGTCACCGCACTGGCCGAACCGACTCCGGAGACTGACCCTGATGCCTGACGACCTTATCGGCAAAATCGAGGAAACCCGCCTCGCCGACGCCCTCGGCGAGCGCTACCTCGCCTACGCCCTCTCCACCATCATGTCCCGCTCCCTCCCCGACGTGCGCGACGGCCTCAAACCCGTCCACCGCCGCCTCGTCTACGCCATGCACCAGCTCCGGCTTGACCCCGCCGCCGGCTTCAAGAAATGCGCCCGCATCGTCGGCGACGTCATGGGCAAATATCACCCCCACGGCGACGCCTCGATCTACGACGCCATGGTCCGCCTCGCGCAGGACTTCGCCGCCCGCTACCCCCTCGTCGACGGCCAGGGCAATTTCGGCAACATCGACGGCGATAACGCCGCCGCCATGCGCTACACCGAAGCCCGCCTCACCGAAGTCGCCAAAGCCCTCCTCGCCGGCATCGACGACGACGCCGTCGACTTCCGCCCCACCTATGACGGCGAGGAATCCGAACCCGTCGTCCTCCCCGGCGGCTTCCCCAATCTCCTGGCAAACGGCGCCGCCGGCATCGCCGTCGGCATGGCCACCTCCATCCCCCCCCACAACGCCGGCGAAGTCTGCGCCGCCGCCATCCACCTCATCCGCCACCCCGACGCCACCACGTCCGACCTCCTCGACCACATGCCCGGCCCCGACTTCCCCACCGGCGGCCTCCTCATCGAGGAACGCGCCTCCATGATCCAGGCCTACGAAACCGGCCGCGGCGGCTTCCGCCTGCGTGCCAAATGGGAAGTCGAACGCGCCAAACACGGCACCTGGTCCATCGTCATCACCGAAATCCCCTACCAGGTCCAGAAATCCCGCCTCATCGAACAAATCGCCCAACTCCTCGAAGACAAGAAACTCCCCCTCCTCGGCGACATCCGCGACGAATCGGCCGAAACCGTCCGCCTCGTCCTCGAACCCAAAACCCGCATCGTCGAACCCGACATGCTCATGGCCACCATGTTCCGCGCCACCGGCCTCGAATCCCGCTTCCCCCTGAACATGAACGTCCTCACCGCCGACCGCACCCCGCGCGTCCTCTCCCTGCGCGAAGTCCTCCGCCAGTGGCTCGACCACCGCCAGATCGTCCTCGTCCGCCGCTCCAATCACCGCCTCGCCGCCATCGAACGCCGCCTCGAAATCCTCGAAGGCTTCCTCGCCGTCTACCTCAACCTCGACGAAGTCATCCGCATCATCCGCTACGAGGACGAACCCAAGGCCGAACTCATCCGCGCCTTCACCCTCGTCGACGCCCAGGCCGAAGCCATCCTCAACATGCGCCTCCGCGCGCTCCGCAAACTCGAAGAACTCGAAATCCGCAAGGAACACAAAAACCTCTCCAAGGAACGCAAGGACCTGCAAACCCTCCTCGGCAGCACCACCCGCCAGTGGGACCGCATCGCCACCGAACTCGAAGACACCCGCACCAAATTCGGCGCCGGACCCCTCGGCGCGCGGCGTACCGAACTCGGCGACGCCCCCACCGAAATCGAAGTCTCCAACGAAGCCTACGTCGAACGAGAACCCATCACCGTCATCCTCTCCGACAAAGGCTGGATCCGCGCCGTCAAAGGCCACGCCATCGACCCCGACGCCCAGAAATTCAAGGAAGGCGACCGCCTCCGCCAACTCGTCCCCTGCGAAACCACCGACCGCCTCTGCCTCTTCGCCACCAACGGCCGCGCCTATACCCTCCGAGCCGCCGACCTCCCCCGCGGCCGCGGCGACGGCCAACCGCTCCGCCTCCTCGCCGAAATGACAAACGAAGACGACATCGCCGCCCTCTTCATCTGGCGCGAAGCCACCCGCCACCTCGTCGCCTCCAACGTCGGCCGCGGCTTCGTCGTCAAATCCGAAGACCTCCTCGCCGAAAAACGCACCGGCAAAACCGTCCTCAACCTCAAACCCGGCGAAGAAGCCCGCCTCTGCATCCCCGCCGAAGGCGACCACGTCGCCATCATCGGCGAAAACAAGAAACTCCTGATCTTCCCCCTCGACCAGATCCCCGAACTCACCCGCGGCGCCGGCGTCATGCTCCAGAAATACAAAGACGGCACCCTCGGCGACATCAAAGTCTTCCGCGCCACCGACGGCCTCACCTGGCGCCTCGGCGAAAAAACCCGCACCGAAACCGACCTCCGCCCCTGGCTCGGCGAACGCGCCCAAACCGGCCGCATGCCCCCCAACGGCTTCCCGAAATCCGGCAAATTCAGCTAAGGAAAAGGAAGGCAAGCGCTTCTTTTTTGAAAAAAAGAAGCAAAAAACTTTCACCCATTAAGGCGTAGGGTGCGTAAGATAAGCGCGACGCACGACCTTGCCCTTCCGTTACCCTGTGCCGACCCCGTCCACTCGGTGACCGAACTGATCCCCCCGATCCACCAACCCCACCAGCAAGGAAAATGGGCCTTCTCCCTCGACCCACCAAAGGCTGTGAGTAAATTGGAAGCCATAGCAGTTTCACGATTTGATATAAAACTAACCGCAATATAGCGCATAAAATGGTCGAGATCGAATTATCCCGGACATCGGCATCATCGAAGGCGGTAATTCTGACTAGTGACCATAGCCATTATGGGCGGACCGTCGTTGAGCCGAAAAACAGCCTCGGCATCCGAACGGACTATCAATCCGCTCGCCTGCTCAATGTAGAATGAAATTTTGACAAATCCCTTCAATTGAGATTTATATATTGTAGAAATATCTGATTTCACAACGTAAACAGGCCGCCCGTCAATCAGCGACTGCCCACTTAAATACAGAGCAATATCACCGCTCGCGCTGTCATCTTTCATCCACATTCGGCCGGATATTAATCTTACAACTTCACCTTGCCGATACCCGCCTTCCTTGAAAGGCATCGGGTAAATATAATATTTCTCAGTTACACCGGCTAATTCAGTGTCGTAAATACCATTTTGAAAGGCCGTAAATCCCGTTGCACGACCAACTCGATCGATTGCTATCTTCATCAAAGCGTCCACTGGGCGAGATGGTTGTCCCGCACTAAGTGCGTGCACGACATATTCTAGTCCATTGGCGGTCGAAACCATTGCCTCTGTGCCACATACGCTTACATATGAATTAACCGATGCCAGTTTCGGATCGTAAGCTACTGACTTCGTTGTGGAACACCCGACCCAATTGCCACTGGATGGTGCAAACGAGACCTGCGCTGCACCGATGATCTTCTGTATATCCCCTGTGAACACGTCCATGTGAGGGATATCAGATTCGGGAATGGGCTTTACATCTACGGGCCCGCAAGAAGTTAGTGAAATTGCAATTGCAAGTCCGATTGCCGATGATTTCGTGCCTAATTGCGCCATTCAATTTGTCTCTCTAATAACTTCGTGCCACGAGATCGGTCTAGACAGCACAATCATACGCCCGCAGTTGCCCTACGATCAAGTTTTATCAATTTTACATCGACATGATAGACAGGTCGGAACATCGTCCTTGCCGCTTGGATGTCGCTGGATCAAGGTAACGCCAACTCTCCCAGGGAACGCGCGTTCGTTCCCCCTATGACGGTCACGTACAGCTTGGATAGAACAGTATGACGATTGAAAAGAAACCGGAACAAATGGTGACCCGCCTCGGTGAATTTGTTAATCGCGTCGGGGACTTGCGGAATGAGTGGATGCGAGAGAACCACCAGGAGCTTTGGTACCGTGGGGAAGCAAGAAAGTACGGGTCCTTCCTATCTCCCGAACTCTATCGCGCACGGCCAGAATGTCCTCCTCGATCCATGAAGAAAATCCAGGAATTGCTAACGATTGAATATGAATTATATCAAGCGTTTCGGCGCGGAGCTGTTCAGCTCTCGAGTGAGAGACACGAGGACGATAATTGGGATTGGGACTCCTATTTTCTAATGCAGCACCACAATGCACCAACCCGCCTGCTCGACTGGTCGGATGGGGCCTTGGTTGCTCTGCATTTTGCAGTGAGGGACAGATCCCACGACAAATGCGATGCGATCGTCTACGTAATGGAACCTGATGGGGTAAAAAATAGTATAAATTCAATGATTGAAACAAAAAAATCGGAATGGAATTGGAAAAAATACGTGGATTACCATCCAGACGAAGAATTATCAAATGATGAATGGGAGCGCCTGTATCTTCCACGAGATTTTGACACCAATTTTCCTATCCCATCGGCTCCATTGCTTTTGGAGTTCCCGCACATAACTCGGCGGGTGGCGGCTCAGCGAAGCCGCTTCATGGTGTTCGGCAGTTCACCTGCATGGCTCGCAACGAAGTCGGAAGAGCCTGACTTTCCGATGCGAAAGATTGTTGTGAGCGGGAGCGCTAAGGCAAGCCTTAGGACGGAACTTCGGGACATGGGCGTCACTGAGTCGGTCGTTTTTCCGGATCTCGATGGTCTAGGACGTGAAATGAAACAAATTTGGGAGGATAGGCGGTAGTCCCGACGCTCGGGACGATTCACTCCCGATGTTTTCCGCCGCCTGAGATTGTGTTGATATGATGAACCTCTGACTTTTTCCGACTCTGGCTGAGGTGGCAGGCTGCGCGTTTCTGAGACTCCCTTCGTCCACCTTCTTGGCCTGCTCTGGGATTCGGTCGCCGAACGCTACAGTTGGCGTTCTTCCATTCACGCCGTATCCCTGATGCGGCCGCTTGGTAATGTAGATCGTCAGGTAGCCATCGACCGGCACCTGATTCTCCTCGATGGTCTTGAAACAGTTTTGGAGGCTCTTGACCCGGAAGTGCTCGCCGAAGCCGCCCCCCATTTCGGCATCGCCACGCACCCGCTCTGACCCCCCGAAAAATGAGCCTCGAACCGCCCCGCCACGCGCTCCCGGATCGCAATGCCGGCGCGGACGGCCTCCAGGCCTCTCCAAAGAAAAGCCATTGACACAAAGTTAGGTTATATATATAACTAACATCAATGCACAGCTTCACCACCACCGTCCGCGCGATCCTGGCCTCCTTCAGCCCCCGCGCGGCGGCCGAGCGCGCACGCGCGGCAGCGCTCCTCCTGTTCTGGAACCACATCGCGCAATCCCTCGCCGAACTCGACCACCTCTTCACCCTCTGGCGCACCAACACCCTGCCAGGCGCCGGCGCTCTGCGCGCGTCGTCGGAGTGCGAGCCCGCGCCCAACCCCCACCAACCCCCAAATCCACGCCCTTCCACCTCCCCAGCCGCAACGCCCGGCGCATCGGCGAACTGCGCACGCAAGCCCGCCGCGCCGCCAGCCAACGCCAAGACCTCATCGCCGCCACCGCGCAATCAAAGCCCCTCCTCCACCCGCTCTGCCGCATGTTCGGCATCTCCGTCGCCGGTCTTCCCGGTCGACCCGTCGCCGGACCACCCGGTCGACCCGTCGCCGGACCACCCGGTCGACCCGTCGCCGGACCACCCGGTCGACCCGTCGCCGGACCACCCGGTCGATCGCTCCCCCAACGCCCCGCGAAGCCCCTATCAACCCTGCGCCCCGCCCGACCACGCGATTTTTTCCGTCGCCTGAACACCCCCCCTCTGCACGCGCTTATTGTTCCGCAATAGCAACAAAAATAGCCAACCCTCTAATGGATAAAAGTTTTTTGCTCCTTTTTTCCAAAAAAGGAGAACTGCCTTAGCATCGGCCGTCCTTTACAAAGGATCCACACTCATCCGCGAAATTCGGGGTGACTTAGGTTTCAGCAAGGGCGCAAACCCGAAGGAATTTGCTTAACCGCCAAGGATTGCTTCCACTGCGCGCTGGACCGCGAAGGCCTCGCTTAAGGTCGCCAGTGGATGCTCTTTGCCGCGTGTGAGATCTGCGACGCCGGCGAGTTGCCGCTTCAAAACCAGGGGGCGAGCGCGCTCGTTGGGCAAGGCTTCTGGGTCGGGTTGCCATTCGCCCTCGACCAACCGCTCCGCAAAGGCCCAGTCACGCAGGCGGATGGCGCCGCGGTCGCCGGTCAGCGTCCATGTGTTGTGATCGTCCTTCGGTGTGGTGCCGATGGCGCCGCTGAGCGTGACCGGCAAGCCGCCGGCGGTGAGCGAAGCAGCAAGGCGGCGTTCGCTGCGATGATCAACCGGGAACTCGACGGTGGATTCGAGCAGGGAAAGTGCGCCGAACAGGCGATGGGTCAGGAACAGGAAATGCGAGACCACCTCACGCGTGAAGCCGCCCTCGGCGCGACCATCGAGCCACGAAGCCGCCGCCATCTGCCAGCCGCGCGGCCAGTTGGCGAAGGCGACGTCGATTTCGAGGGATGACGGCGAACCGACGGCGCCGTCATTGAGCCAGGCGCGGATGCGCTCGGCGGAGAACGAGGTCGCCATCGGGAAATTCACCGCGGCGCGGGCGCCGCTATGGGCGGCGACAAAGGCCGCCGCGGCGGCGACATCAGAGGCGAGCGGCTTCTCGCAGAAGGCGGCCTTGCCGGCCGCAAGCGCTTGCCCGGCGAGAGCCAGGTGAGAGGCTGGTGGCGACGCGATGTAGACACAGTCGGCGGCTGCGATCAGGGCGGCGACCGAGTCGAAATGCGCGACGGTGGGAAGTTCGGCTCCGATCCGGGCCAATGCGTCGGCGGAAGGATCCCATACGCCGACGATGCGCACGCTCTCCGTGGCATGGCCGAGGGCAGCGTGCAGCATGCGCCCACCCATGATGCCGGCACCGATTACCCCTAGTCCGATCTGGTCCCCTCCGATTGCCGTCATCTTTGCCATCCTGCCCTTGCGCCGATTGTCGTGGGCCGTCATAGGGCAGGCGAACAGGTCACGAAAGTGAGTCCCATGCGTCCTTCAGGCCGCGCCGCCGATATGCTGCGCGAAGTGTCATTCACCACCGGCTTCTCGCATCACGCGGAGGGTTCCTGCCTCATCAAAATGGGGCGCACCGAGGTACTGTGTGTCGCCAGCGTGGAGCAGCGGGTGCCGCCGTTCCTGCGCAACTCGGGGCAGGGCTGGGTGACGGCAGAATATGGCATGCTGCCGCGTGCGACCCACACGCGCGGTGATCGCGAAGCCGCCCGTGGCAAGCAGTCGGGCCGGACGCAGGAGATCCAGCGGCTGATCGGGCGGTCATTGCGCGCGGTGGTGAACCGTGTGGCGATGGGCGAAATGTCGATCACGCTCGATTGCGACGTGCTCAATGCCGATGGCGGCACCCGCTGCGCCTCGATCACGGGTGCCTGGGTCGCGTTATCGATCGCATTCAAGCATCTGGTAAAGATGAATGTTCTCAAGGCCATCCCGCTCAGCGGTCAGGTGGCGGCGGTCTCGTGCGGATTGTACGAGGGTACCGCGGTACTCGATCTCGACTACGACGAGGACAGCAACGCCGAGGCCGATGCCAATTTCGTACTGACCGACGGCGGTGGCATCGTTGAGATCCAGGGCACGGCCGAGAAGTCGGCGTTCTCCGAGGCACAGTTCTTGGAACTTATGGGGTTGGCGAAGCTCGGCACGGCGCGGCTGTTCGAAATGCAGCTTGCGGCGGTTGAGGCGGCCTGATGGCGCGGCGGCTGGCGGCGGGTGCACGGTTGGTGCTCGCCAGCCACAACCCCGGCAAGTTGCGTGAGATCGAGGCGCTGATGGCGCCTCACAGGGTCGAGGTGATTTCCGCCGGTGCGTTGGGGTTGCCGGAGCCCGAGGAGCCCGCACCCGATTTCGCCGGCAATGCCCGGATCAAGGCACTGGCGGCGGCCATCGCCTCCGGCCTGCCGGCCCTGGCAGATGACAGCGGCTTCTGCGTGTCCGCCCTCGGCGGTGCGCCCGGCGTGGTCTCGGCGCGCTGGGCTGGTCCGGACAAGGATTTCGGCCTCGCCATGGCGCGCGTCATCCGCGAGATGGGCGCGGCGGCGGACCGTACGGCCTGGTTCATCTCGGCCCTGTGCCTGGCCTGGCCCGACGGCCACACCGAGACCTTCGAGGGCCGCGTCGACGGCGTCTGCGTCTGGCCGCCGCGTGGCACGCTGGGCTTCGGCTATGATCCGATGTTCCTGGCCGCGGGCGAGACCGGTACCTACGGCGAGATCGATCCCGCCCGCAAACAGGCGACCAGCCACCGCGCCCGCGCATTTGCCCAGCTGATACAGGCATGTTTCGGCTGATCGTGCTGCTGCTGGCGGTGCTCCTCACGGGAGCCGCGGGGCCACCCGGGCAGTCGGCACTGCTGCCCGAGGTGCCGCCGCTGCGTCCCTCGGCGGTCTACCCGCCGAGCGGTCCGGCCACCGCGACCGGCGCGGTGCTGTGGTTGCATGGCGGCGTTAGCCCTGGCCAGTTCACCGGCCCCGACACGCCCGACGGCCAGCCGGCGCCGCCCTGGCTTGGCCGGCTTGCCGCACAAGGTTGGGATGTCTGGCGGTATAACCGCACCCCCGGCCATGACCCTCTGGACGAAGGCGAGGCCGGCACGATCCGTGGGCTTGAAGCCTTGCACGCCGCTGGTTACCGGCGGGTGATCCTGGCTGGCTTCTCGCGTGGTGCCTTCATTGGCATGGTGGCGTTGGCGCGCCCCGATCTGATCGAGGCCGCCATCCTGCTCTCCCCTGCAGCGCATGGAACCCGGCCGGAGCGCCGCGGCCAGGCGATCGCCGACTTCGCTGCCCGCCTGGCCGCCGCGCGCGGTCCGCTGCGCCTGGCGCTCACGCAGTTCAACGACGACCCCTTCGATCCCGATCCGGTCGAGCGCGGTACGATGGCGCGCGAGGCGGCTCGGCGCGCAGGCATGCGGTTGCTGCACATCGAACGCCCCAACCTTCCCGCCGGCCATATGGGCAGCTACGAACCGGAGTTCGACACGCTGTTCGGCGACGCCATGGCCCGCTTCGCCACCGGCGAACCCTAGGCCGCGCGCGCGACGATCATAGCTTGTCGTTGAGCACTTCGGCGACCGAACGAGCGAAGCCCTTCTCGACATCTGTGATCGTGGTGGTGCCGCCATAGATGCCGCCAAAGGCGAACTGTTTGGCGACCTTGTACTGTCCCAGCACCTGATCGCTGTCCTCCGCCAGGACCAGCACGTCTGCCTCCACCTTGATCTGCCCGAGCCCGGCCAGCATGAAACGAGCGAAGGCATTGCCCTCGTCATAAGTGGTGAAAACCATCTTCAGCCGTGCCTTGGCATTGCCGCCGGTCGGTGCGGCGAAGGCGTTGGGATATTTGCCGCTGATCTCGGCGCGCACCTGCTCGACGATGCGAGCGATGTCCCCTGGGGTCATCACCACGCCGGTCTTGACCTCGGCGGTGACATCGGTGAGCCGCAGTTCAGCTTTCGGCCCGATGTCGAGTGCCTTGACCGCCACGGGTGTCGCGACGTCGCCGGCGCAGGCGGCGAGCAGGAGGGTGAAAAACAGGATCGAGAGATGTGACAGGCGCATATGATACGGTCCTCGCTGAAAACGGACGCCAAACCGCGGGCAGGCGGTTGTGATTTCAACATGGGCAATGCTGGCGGGCAATCGGGGAGACAAGGAGGCAAGTGATTGTTCTTCCTCAGGAAAAAAACGAGTCGGGTCTTGCGTGCTCGCGCGCCCCGGTAGATCGCGCGCGAGCGCTTGTCATGGCAGCGATTTTGCGCCATATGCCGGCCCGCCCACGACAGGTGTCGCGGGTAATTCACACGCGGGGCGCCTTTCCGGCCTTATGAAGGCCAGAATCCGGTGCCGCAAGGCGATCGTCCCGCGGAGGTTCAACCGGATACGAGGAAAGGAGCACGCCGATGGCGATGCCCGATTTCACTTTGCGCCAGCTGCTCGAGTCTGGCGTCCATTTCGGCCACCATACGCGGCGCTGGAATCCGCGGATGGCGCCGTACCTGTTTGGTATTCGCAACCAGGTCCACATCATCGACCTGCAGCAGACCGTGCCGATGCTCGATCGCGCGCTGCGAGCGGTGCGCGATGTGACGGCGGCTGGTGGCCGTGTGCTGTTCGTCGGCACCAAGCGGGCGGCGGCGGATTATGTGGCCGACTCAGCCAAGCGTTGCGGCCAGTATTATGTGAACCATCGCTGGCTCGGTGGTATGCTGACCAACTGGCGGACCATCACCGGCTCAATCAAGCGTCTGCGCCAGATCGACGAGATGCTGGCCGGCGAAGTCTCGGGCCTGACCAAGAAAGAGGTGCTCGATATCACGCGCGACCGCGAGAAGCTGGAGCGGGCGCTGGGCGGGATCAAGGAGATGGGCGGGCTCCCCGATATCCTGTTCATCATTGACACCAACAAGGAAAAGCTCGCGGTTGAAGAGGCCAACAAGCTTGGCATTCCGGTCATCGCGGTGCTCGACAGCAATTCCGATCCGACCGGCGTGACCTATCCGATCCCGGGCAACGACGACGCGATCCGCGCCATCACCCTGTATTGCGACCTCATCGCTGGCGCCGTGCTTGACGGCATCAGCGCCGAGATGGCGGCCTCGGGCCAGGACATCGGCGCGGCCGAGGACTTGCCGATCGAGGTGTTGCCGGAGGAAGAGGTTGCCGCGACGCCGGCGGCCGAGTGACCTCGGACGATTGACTTCTGACCGCCTCGTGCGGTCAGCCCCCCTCAGGCTTGGAGATACCAATGGCTGAAATCACAGCTGCCCTGGTGAAGGATCTGCGCGAGCGGACTGGCGCCGGAATGATGGACTGCAAAAAGGCGCTCACGGAGAACGATGCCAACATCGAGGCCGCGATCGACTGGTTGCGCAAGAAGGGCCTCTCGGCTGCCGCGAAAAAATCAGGCCGGGTCGCCGCCGAGGGTCTCGTCGGCGTCGCCTCGGTGCCAGCCAAGGCCGCGATGGTTGAGGTTAACTCCGAGACCGACTTCGTCTCGCGCAACGAGTCGTTCCAGGCCTTCGTGGCGGAGGTGGCGAAGGTCGCGCTTCAGGTCGGCGACGATCTCGCCGTGATCAATGCCGCGCCCTATCCTGGTACCGGCCGCACGGTCGCTGAGGAACTGATTCACCTCGTCGCCACCATCGGCGAGAACATGAACATCCGCCGCGCCAAGGTCCTATCGGTGCCGCAGGGTGCCGTGGCCAGCTACGTGCACCAGTCGGTCAGGCCCGGGCTCGGCAAGATCGGCGTTCTTGTGGCCGTCGAGGGCGCCAGCGAAGTTGGGGCCCTTGAGCAACTGGGAAAACAGGTCGGCATGCATGTTGCCGCCACCCGCCCCGAGGCGCTGGACACTGACTCAGTCGATCCGGCAGCGCTCGATCGGGAAAAAGCAGTGCTCTCCGAGCAGGCGCGCGCGTCGGGCAAGCCGGAAGCCATTATCGAAAAGATGGTCGAGGGCCGGATCCGCAAATACTATGAGGAAGTGGTACTCCTGGAGCAGGTGTGGGTGCATGACGGCGAAAGCCGGGTGCGTGCCGTGGTGAAGAAGGCCGGGGCGAAGCTGTCCGGGTTCGCCCGCTTCCATCTCGGCGAAGGCATTCAGAAGGAAACCGGGGACTTCGCCGCTGAGGTCGCCGCCACCGCCGGGATCAAGCCCACCGCATCCGCCTGATTTTTCATCTGTCTCTCTTGTTCGAGGCGGGCGGGGCCTCTACGGTGCCGTCCGCCCGGATGCGTTCGGGCTGGATATGTCGGGCTCTGTGTTGACCGCCTCATGCCTTTCCGGGATCAGATGACCGCCAAGACGACGTACAAGCGCGTTCTGCTCAAAGTGTCCGGCGAGGCGCTGATGGGGCCGCGCGAGTACGGTCTCGACACGGCGACGCTCGATGCGATCGCCGCTGATATTGGCGATGTCGTGCGGATGGGTGCCGAGGTCTGCCTCGTCATTGGGGGCGGAAACATCTTTCGGGGAATTTCGGCCGCTGCGACCGGAATGGACATGGCGCAGGCCCATTACATGGGCATGCTGGCGACGGTGATGAATGCGCTGGCCATGCAGGCGGCCCTCGAGAAACAACACATCGAGACGCGCGTGCAGTCCGCGATCCCGATGGCCACCGTGTGCGAGCCCTATATTCGCCGGCGCGCAATGCGCCACATGGAGAAGGGGCGGGTGGTGATTTTCGCGGCCGGCACCGGCAACCCGTTCTTCACCACCGATACCGGCGCGGCGCTGCGTGCGGTAGAGATGGGCTGCAACGCGTTGCTGAAGGGTACCCAGGTCGATGGCGTATACGCCGCCGATCCGCGCAAACATCCCGACGCCGAGCGCTTCGACGAACTGACCTACCACGATGTGCTGGCGCGCGACCTGAAGTTCATGGACGCGGCCGCGATCAGTCTGGCCCGTGAGAATGGCGTGCCGGTCATCATCTTCAATATCCGCAAGCCAGGGGCCTTCGCCGCTGTTATGCGCGGCGAAGGCAAGTTCACGACGATCGTCGAGCCGAAGTGACGGCGGGGCATCGTCCGCAACAGGGAGCGTTGCCATGGCAACCGATCTGAGTACGCTGAAGTCCGATCTTACACGCCGGATGGACGGTGCGATCGAGACACTCAGGAGAGAGTTCGCCGGCCTGCGCACTGGACGCGCGAGTCCCGCGCTGATCGAACCGGTGCGTGTCGAGGCTTATGGCACCGAAACGCCGCTGACCCAGGTCGGCACGATTGCCGTGCCGGAGGCGCGGATGTTGACGGTGCAGGTTTGGGACCGCAGCCTCGTCAATAACGTGGTCAAGGCGATCCGCGACTGCGGCCTTGGCCTCAACCCGGCGGCCGACGGCCAATTGGTGCGGGTGCCGATCCCGCAATTGACCGGGGAGCGCCGCAACGAACTCGCCAAGGCGGCCCACCGGTATGCGGAGGGCTCCAAGGTGGCGATCCGTGGCGTGCGCCGCGACGGTATGGAGCAGACCAAGGCGATCGAGAAAAAGCATGAGATTAGCCAGGACGACGAGAAGCGCTGGGCCGACGAGATCCAGAAGCTGACCGACCAGTACATCAAAAAGATCGATGAGGCCTTGGCTGAGAAAGACAAGGAAATCAAGCAGGTCTGATAGGGTGGTCGGTGTCGCGGGCGGTGTTCAGTCGATGGCCGTGGCATGCGGAGAGCAGGCCGCCGAGAGCCGTACCGTGCCGCGTCATGTCGCGATCATCATGGACGGCAATGGCCGTTGGGCCGCCGCGCGAGGGTTGCCCCGGGTCGCCGGCCATCGGGCTGGCGTGCAGGCGGTCCGCCGGGCGATCGAGACGGCCGCTCAACTCGGGGTGGAATGGCTGACGCTCTACGCCTTTTCCAGCGAGAACTGGCGCCGCCCGCTCGCCGAGGTACTGGATCTGACCGGGCTGCTGCGTCATTTCCTGAGAAGCGAGATCGCCGAACTCAAGGCGCAGGGTGTGCGATTGCGCTTCATCGGGGACCGAGCCCGGTTCGAGCGGGACATCCAGATCGACCTCGGCGCCGCCGAGCGCGATACCGCGCATAACTCCAAGCTCAACCTCGTCCTGGCGCTGTCATATGGCGGCAGGGCCGAGATCGCCGCCGCGGCCCAGGCGGCGGCGCGCGCTATCGCCGAGGGCACTCTCGACCCGGCGGCGCTGGACGAAGATAAATTCGCCGGATTCCTGTCCACGGCGGGCATTCCCGACCCCGATCTCATCATCCGCACCTCCGGCGAGCAGCGTCTGTCGAACTTCCTGCTGTGGCAGTGCGCCTATGCCGAACTGGTATTTCTCGACCTGTTGTGGCCTGATTTCGGACCCGAGGCGTTCGATTCAGCGCTGGCAGAATTTGCCCGGCGCGAGCGGCGCTTCGGCGCGCGTCCGGGCTGAGATGGACGCCGATACGAACGGGCGCTGGCGCGATCTTGGCGTGCGGGTCGCCTCCGCGGCAGTGCTGATCCCGGTCTTCCTGGTGTGCCTGTGGGCGGGTGAGTTGGTATGGACTTTTGTCGTGCTGTTGGCCGGCTTGCTGATGATGCGCGAATGGTCCGCGATGGCGCGGTCCTGGTCGGTTTTGCCGCTGCTGGTGACGGGAGGGCTATGGATTATGCCCGCGGTGGCGGCTTTGATCTGGCTGCGCGATCAGGGGCAGGGCGGCTTGGTCCGGGTGCTGTTCGTGTTCTGTGTGGTCTGGGCCAGCGACATCGGTGCCTACATGGTCGGCCGGCTGATCGGCGGATCCAAGCTTGCGCCGGGGATCTCGCCCGGCAAGACCCGATCCGGTGCCGTCGGAGGGTTGCTCTGTGCTGTCCTGGTCGGGCTTGGGGCGGCCTGGATCGCGGGCGGGCCGCTGGCAACGACGGCGGCTATCGCCGGAGGGATGGGGCTCGTTGCACAGGCCGGGGATTTGTTGGAATCAGCGGTAAAGCGCCATTTCGGCGTAAAGGACTCCGGGAGTCTGATCCCCGGACATGGCGGCCTGCTGGACCGTCTGGATGCCGTGCTCGCGGCCGCCCCGGTGGCGGCGGTGCTGGTGGCGTGGCGTGGCGTGGAGTTGTGGCGATGAACGCGACGAAGTCGGTGACGGTGCTTGGCTCGACCGGCAGTGTCGGCACCCAGACGGTAGAGTTGCTTGCGGCCGATTTGGCGCGCTTCAAGGTGCGCGTGCTGGTGGGTGGCCGCAATGTCGCGCTGCTGGCCGCGCAGGCACGCGCGCTCGGTGCCGAATTGGCTGTGATCAGCGATGCCGCACTGCACGGTGAGTTGGCCGCCCTGCTTGCCGGCAGTGGCGTGCGCACAGCTGGTGGGCGTGCTGCGGTGATCCAGGCCGCGGCTGAGCCGGCCGACTGGACCATGGCTGCCATTACTGGCGCGGCCGGACTCGAGCCGACGCTGGCGGCGATCAAGGGGGGGAGAACGGTCGCGCTCGCCAACAAGGAGGCCCTGGTCAGCGCCGGCGAAGTGATGCTCGATGCAGTTCGCCGCTATGGCGCCACGTTGCTGCCGGTCGACAGCGAGCACAATGCGATTTTCCAGGCCATGGCAGACGGCAACAGGAGCGCGGTCGAGAAGATCGTGCTCACCGCATCGGGAGGGCCGTTCCGGCTCGCCACCCGTGATGAGATGGCACGCGCCGATCCGGCCACCGCACTGCGTCATCCGGTGTGGTCGATGGGAGCCAAGATCTCGATCGACAGCGCGACGATGATGAACAAGGGGCTCGAACTCATCGAGGCGGCGCGCATTTTTGGCCTGCCCAACGAGGCCATCGGCGTGTTGGTGCACCCGCAATCAGTGGTTCACGGCCTTGTATACTATCGGGACGGGAGCGTGTTGGCACAGCTCGGCAGCCCCGATATGCGGGTGCCGATTTCCCACACCCTGGCTTGGCCCGCCCGCATGGCCACTCCCGCGGCCCGACTGGATCTGGCGGCGCTCGGTTCCCTGGAGTTCGCCGAACCTGATCTGGACCGTTTCCCGGCACTGGGCCTGGCGCGCGAAGCGCTGGTGGCGGGTGGCGGCGCGCCCACGATCCTGAGCGCCGCCAATGAGATCGCGGTCGAGGCATTCCTGGCGGGGCGGATCGGTTTCCTCGATATCGCCGCGATTGCAGGCCGGGTGCTCGATGCCATGGGTGCCCCACCAGCCGAGACGCTCGATGCAGTCTTGGCGCTTGACGACGAGGCCCGGCGCCGGGCCGCCGAGGACTGTGCACGACGCGTCCGCCCGGCGGCCTGACGGGTCGCATTGCCCGGACCATCCTTCTGCGTCTACATGGCACTATCACCTGGATGGCCAAGTCTGGCCGCCGTGGCTGTTGAAAGGCTTTAACGTGCTGGATTTCCTTCCTGTCTTCCCGCGCTCGGTCGTAGCCTTTGTCGTCGTGCTCGGCGTGCTCGTGTTCGTCCATGAGCTTGGCCATTATCTGGCGGCTCGGTGGCGGGGCGTGCATGTCGAGGCGTTCTCGATCGGCTTCGGCCGTGCATTGTTTTCCTGGACCGACCGGCTCGGCACCGTCTGGATGATCGCCTGGGTGCCGCTCGGTGGCTACGTGAAACTGCACGGGCAGGAGCGGCCTGAGGATGTGCCTGATGAAGTGCGCGCGCGCTGGCGGCAAGGCCACACGTTTCATGAGAAGTCGGTGCTTTCGCGCGCCATCGTGGTCGCGGCCGGGCCGATCGCCAATTTCGCGTTGGCGATTGTGCTGTTCTTTGCCCTCTTCGCTGCCATTGGCCGACCGGTGACGCTGGCCGAGATCGGCGAGGTGCTGCCCGGTTCGGCCGCGGCGCAGGCCGGCTTGCTGGCAGGCGACAGGGTCGTCGGCATCGATTCCACGACGATCCAACGCTTCGAGGAGATCCAGCGCATCGTCCAGGCCAATCCCGGTCGGCAGATCGTGCTGCACGTCGTGCGCGCGGATTCGCCGCGCGATCTGGTCGCAGTGCCCGAGAGCGTGGTCTCGGCCGGCGGCAAGCCAACCGGCCGGCTCGGCGTGCGCGGCGGGCGCACCGCGTTCGAACCGGTCTCCGTCGGCGAGGCCATGATCGGTGGCGTCACCCAGACCTGGGACATCACGGTGCAGACTCTCGAAGGTGTCTGGGCGATGATCGTGCACAGCAAGGGCGGCGACGATCTCGGCGGCCCCTTGCGTATCGCCGAGATGTCGGGGCAAGTCGCAACGCTCGGATTTTCCAGCATGGTTTCCTTCGTCGCCCTCCTGTCGGTCAATCTTGGGCTGATCAACCTGTTCCCGATTCCGGTGCTCGACGGCGGCCATTTGATGTTCTTTCTGGCCGAAGCGCTGCGCGGGCGACCCTTGTCGAACCGGGCGCAGGACTATGGGTATCGCGCCGGATTCGCCCTTTTGGTTGGCCTGTTCGTCTTCGCGACCTGGAACGATCTTAGCCATATCGGCGTCTTTCGATGGTTCGCGACGCTGATCGGCTGATCCGATTCATCATGCCGCGCCGCCGCGGGTAGCGCCCGGCGGCGCGGGGGGCTATTCTCTGCCACCAAGTGGCCAGTTGTCTTGATCGGCGGGACGGTGCCGCAACCAGAGGTAATCGCTTTGACTCGCATGCGTGCTGTGTTTTTCGCCGCCATCGGCTCCGTTCTCGCCCTTGCCGCCCTGCCCCTGTTTGCGCAAGAGGCGGGCCAGCCTGTCCAGCTCGCGCAGCTTCAGGGCGGCACCATCGGGGGAATCCGCATAACCGGCAACCAGCGCATCGAGGAGAGCACGATCCGCTCTTATATGCTGGTCCGACCCGGTGACAGGTTCGACCCCGAACAGCTCGACCGTAGCCTCAAGACCCTCTACGCGACCGGCTTGTTCAGCGACGTGACGCTGCGGCGTGACGGTAATGCATTGATTGTGCGGGTGGCGGAGTTCCCAATCGTCAACCGGATCGCGTTCGAGGGAAACCACCAGATTACCGACGAGACGCTGCGCCCTGAACTCCAACTCCGTCCGCGCGCCGTCTTCTCCGCAGCGACGGCGCGCGCTGACCGGCAGCGGCTGCTCGACGTGTTCGCCCGGAAGGGCCGCTACGCCGCGCAGGTGGAGCCCAAGGTCATCCAGCTCGATCAAAACCGGGTCGATGTCGTGTTCGAGATCGACGAGGGCTCCAGTACGCTCACCGCGCGCATCGCCTTTGTTGGCAATCATGCCTTCAGCGAGAACAAGCTTAACGAGGTCATCGCGTCACGCGAACAGGCTTGGTGGCGATTTCTGTCGACCTCGGATGGTTACGACCCGGACCGTGTGAATTACGACAAGGAGCAACTGCGTCGCTTCTACCTCTCGAAGGGCTACGCCGATGTAGAGATCGTCAGTGCCAATGCCGAGCTCGCGCCGGATCGCTCCGCCTTTTTCCTGACCTTCACCATCAACGAGGGCGAGCGCTACACCGTCTCGAAGGCTGAATTCAACATTACCCTCAAGGGCGTTGACCCGGACTGGATCAGCTCGCAGATGCCGTTCGAGCCGGGCGACTGGTACGATGGCGACGCGGTGGGGCGCACGACCGATGGGGTGGTCGAGGAATTGCAAGGCCGCGGCTTCCCATTTGTCGAGGTCAAGCCGCGAGTGCAGCGCGACTCGTCGAAGCACGAGATCGCGGTGGTGCTCGACGTCGCTGAAGGGCAGCGCGCCTATGTCGAGCGCATCGACATCGTTGGCAACCAGCGCACGATGGACAAGGTGATCCGCCGCGAGTTCCGCCTCGCCGAAGGTGATCCGTTCAACGCCTCGCTGGTGCGTCTGTCAAAGACCCGCATTGAGGACCTCGATTATTTTGCCAAGACGGACATCCAGGCGCAGACCGGCTCGGCCCCGGATAAGGTCGTCGTGACTGCGGGTGTCGAGGAAAAGGCGACTGGGCAGTTCACTCTCGGTGGTGGCTATTCGACCGACATCGGCGCCCTCGCAAGCATCGGCCTGCGCGAAAAGAACCTCGTTGGCACCGGCATCGATGCCGGCATCAACAGCATCTTGGCGCAGAAGCAGACCCAGGTGAATATCGGTATCACCGACCCCTATTTCCTTGATCGCAACCTCGTCGCCGGGATCGATCTGTTTCATATTGTCCAGAACAATACCGACATCGCACAGTATCGCGAGCGGCGGACCGGTATGACGCTGCGGCTCGGATACCAGTTCAGCGAGCATCTACGCCAGCTTCTCACCTACTCGGTGGTCCAGCGTAATGTGTATGACATCGGCCCTTTGGCATCGGTCTATGTCGTCGACTCCGGCGGCCAGTCGCTGCTGTCGCAGTTCGGCCAGTCCACCACGGTTGACTTCCGTGACAGCCGGCTTGAACCCCATAAGGGCTGGGTGGTCCGTCTCGGGACCGATTACGCTGGTCTTGGCGGCGACGCCAAGTTCCTGCGTGCGAAGCTCGATGCTTCCTATTACATCCCGCTGGAGCGTCTGACAGGCGACAATGATTGGGTGCTGGCGATCAGCGGCAGCGTCGGCGAGCTTGTCTCGTTCGGCAAGAACGAGAAAATCATCGACCGCTTCTTCCTCGGCGGCGACAACCTGCGCGGCTTCCAAACCGGCGGTGTCGGCCCGCACGCGACGAGCAGCGGCGACTCGATCGGCGGCCGCTTCATGTGGACCCAGTCGACCGAATTGCGCTTCCCGCTTCCGGTTTCGGCCGATCTTGGGATTTCCGGACGGACCTTCGTGGATATCGGCTCGTTGTCGCAGGTCCAGCAGTTGATGCTGAAGGGGGTGCCGCAGCCATTCTCCAATGACGGCGCACCACGCGTCGGCGCCGGCGTCGGCATCTCGTGGAAGACGCCGTTCGGCCTCATCAACATTGATCTGGCGCAGGCCCTGGTCAAAAAGAAGTACGATCAGACCCAGCTGTTCCGGCTTGGCTTCGGCACAAGGTTTTAAAGCAGATGACACGCGTTTTTCGCCCCCTCGCCATCCTGGCGATGGTGATGCTGGCGCTTGCAACGCCGGCCCTGGCGCAGAGCCAGGACTATTTCATTCCGAACGGCCAGCGGCCCGCGCCGCCCGCCGGGCAGGCGCGGCCGGCCCCGGCCGCGCGCCCCGCCC
>CAIYSR010000142.1 GCA_903928895.1 uncultured Rhodospirillales bacterium
CGCGCGCACGCGTTGTGTGGCATCCAGATCTCCGATCACGGCAAGCCATCGCGCGAATGCCCCATTCTCCATCCGGCCGTCCTCCCCAAGCGCCAACGGTAGAATCGCAGGTCTCAACAGGTGCCGCAATAAGAGCGAAAACTTTTAGCCATTAAGCAACCGCCGCGCGCTCGCGCACCTTGCGCGCCATCGCCGCGATGCCGTTGCCTCGGTTGGTCGACAACGCTTCCAGCAGCCCAAGGTCCTTCAGGAACACCGGGTCCGTCGCCCCGATCTCCCCCGGCGTCCGCCCCGAATAAACTCGCAACAACAACGCAACCAGCCCCGACACGATCGCCGCATCCGAAGCCCCGGCGAAATACAACCGCCCTTCGCGGACCTCCGCCTCCATCCACACCCGGCTCTGACACCCCGGCACCCGATGCGCATCATCCGCCCAAACATCCGGAAACGGCGGCAACTTCCGCCCCAACTCGATGATGTACTGATACCGCTCCATCCAGTCATCAAACACGGCCAGCTCATCGGCAATCGCCGCAATCGCCTCCGCCGCCGTCGCCTCCTCCGGCTGCAAAAACGCGCCCGTCATGCGCCCGCCAGCGTCATCGCATCGATCCGCACCGTCGGCGCATCCACCCCGCGCCGAAACACCAGATCATTCGCCGGCGTCAACGTCAGAAACATCTCCTGCAACGTCCCCGCAATCGTCACCTCCGCCACCGCCTCGGCCAACTGCCCATCCCGGATCATGAACCCCGCCGCCCCCCGGCTGTAATCCCCGGTGAGCCCATTGATCCCCATCCCGATCAACTCGGTGACATAAAGCCCCTCCTTGATATCCGCCATCAACGCCGCCGGGCTCAACACCCCCGCCTCCAGATACAAATTCGTCGTCCCCGGCGAAGGCGGCCCCCCCGTCCCCCGCGAGGCATGCCCCGTCGTCTTCAAGCCCAACTGCCGCGCCGAGCGAACATCCATCACCCAGCTCCGCAACACCCCATCCTCCACCAGCACCAGCGCCCCCGTCGGCACCCCCTCGGCATCGAACGGCTTGGACCGCAACCCCCGCATCCGCCTGGGATCATCCACAATCCGCACCCCCGCCCGGAAAATCCTGGCCCCCATCTTGTCGCGCAGAAAACTCGTCCCCCGCGCCACCGACGCCCCGTTCACGGCGCCGGCCAGATGCCCGATCAACCCCGCCGAAACCCGCGGATCGAAAATCACCGGCAACGTCGCCGTCTTCGCCCGAACCGGCCCCAACCGTGAGACCGCCCGCTCCCCCGCCGACCGCCCGATCCCCTCGGCCCCCTCCAGATCAACCAGATGCACCGCCGAGGTATAGTCGTAATCCCGCTGCATCCCGGTGCCGCTGCCCGCCAGCGCGGTGGCCGACAACGAATGGCTCGTCCGCGCATAACGGCCTGCGAACCCTGCCGAAGTCACCAGCGTCACCTCGGTGCGCCCATACCCCGCCTCGGCCCCCTCCGAATTCGTTACCCCCTTCACCGCCAGCGCCGCCTCTTCGGCCACCGCCGCCCGCGCGATCAGTGCCGCGGCATCCGGCTCCGCGGGATCATCGAGATCAAGCCACGCCTCCTCCATCGAAGCCTCGTCGGCCAGCGCCGCATACGGGTCCTCCGGCACCACGCGCGCCATATCCACTGCCCGCTCCGCCAGAGCCGCAAACCCCGCTGGATCGGCCGAGCTGGACGCCACGATCGCCGCCCGCTTGCCCACGAACACGCGCAGTCCAAGATCGCGCCCCTCGGCACGTTCCAGATGCTCCACCCGCCCCAGCCGCCGCTGCACGCTCAACGACGTGCCTGACACCAGGATCGCATCCGCCGCATCCGCCCCGGCCGCCCGCGCGCGGGCGATCAAGTCCGCCAGCAGTTCCCGCGAATCCATGACCACGTCCCTTATGCTGCCAGCAGTTCAGCGATCCGCCCGATCGACGGCACTTTGTCGCCTGGCCCCATCACCGCCAGCGTCGGCGCGGCGCGGAAGATATGCGCCGCCGCCCGCTCGATATCCTCCGCCGTCACCGCCTCGATCTTCGCCACCGTCTCCACCGTCGGCACCACCCGGCCGAACACCTGCACCTGGCGCGCCAATTGCTCGCACCGGCTGCCCGTACTTTCCAGCGACATCAGCAGCGACGCCTTCACCTGCGCCCGCGCCCGCTGCATCTCGGCTGGATTGATCTCCGACTGCACCTTGCGCAACTCCTCCAGCACCACCGGCATCAACTCCGCCGCCTCGCTCTCCCCGGTCCCGGCATAAACCCCGAACAACCCGCCATCCATATAAGGCGCGTTGAACGAGTAGATCGAATACACCAGCCCCCGCTTCTCCCTTACCTCCTGGAACAGCCGCGACGACATCCCCCCGCCCAGCAGCGTCGAAAGCAGCATCGCCGGATAGTAATCGGCATCCCCATACGCCACCGACGGAAACCCCAGCACGATATGCACCTGGTCGAGGTCCCGATCCTCGCGGAACTCCCCGCCGCCATAAATCCCCGGCACCGCTGCCGACGCCGGCAGGCGCGGCAGATCGGCGAAATGGGTCTGCACCATCCGCACGAAATCCTCGTGTTCCAGCGCCCCCGCACCCGCCACCACCGAATTCGCCGCCGCGTAATGCCGCTTCATGTAGCCCGTGAGCACATCGCGCTTCATCCCGCGAATGCCCTCCTCCGTCCCCAGCACCGGCCGCCCCATCGGCTGCACCGGATAGGCCGTCTCCTGGAAATGATCGAAGATGATGTCGTCGGGCGTGTCATTGGCCTGCCCGATCTCCTGCAGGATCACGCCGCGCTCCCGCTCCAGTTCATCCGGATCGAACGTCGAATGCGTCAGGATATCGCCGATGATATCCGTCCCCAGCGCCACATCCTCCTTCAGCACCTTCACGTAGAACGCGGTCTGCTCGCGCGCGGTATAGGCATTGATATGCCCGCCCACCGCCTCGATCTCCTCGGCAATCTGCGTCGCCGTCCGCCGCTCCGTCCCCTTGAACGCCATATGTTCGAGGAAATGCGAAACCCCGTTCTCCTCCGCCGTCTCGTTGCGCGTCCCCGACGCGACATAGGCGCCGAGCGACACCGTCTCCACCCGATCCATCTTCTCCGTCACCACCGTCAGCCCCGAAGGCAGGCGCGTCAGGCGAATGAGACTCTCGGTCATGCGGCATTCCTATGGGCAAAAGCGCGGACCTTGGCTTCTATCGCTGCCAGGTCGGCGGGGACGACGGTGTATTTCTCTTCCCTGTCATATAGGTCGGCCAGCCGTGCCGGCAAACCCGGACGAATCCCCGTCGCCATTTCCATCGCATCCGGAAACTTCGCCGGATGCGCGGTGGCCATCGCAATCATCGGCACAACCGGGTCCGCGCAGGCCCGCGCCGCCGCGATCCCGATCGCAGTATGCGGATCGGCCAAATAGCCCGACGCCGCATGCAGCCGCCGGATCTCCGCCAGCGTCCCCGCGTCATCCAGCGTGAACGCCCGGAACAGCCCCGCCGCCCGCCGCCACGCCGCCTCCGGCACCGGCATTTTCCCCTCGGCCCGGAACCGCGCCATCACCGACGCCGTCGCCGCCCCGTCATGCTCCAGCAGCTCGAACAACAGCCGCTCGAAATTGGAACTCACCTGGATATCCATGCTCGGCGACAGCGACGGCTCCACCGGCAGCATCGACATGTCATTGGCCGTCAAGAACCGCGAAAGAATATTATTGCGGTTCGACCCGATCACCAGTCGCTTGACCGGCAGCCCCATCCGCCGCGCCGCCCACGCCGCCAGCACGTTGCCGAAATTCCCCGTCGGCACCGCGAACGCCACCTCCCGGTCCGGCGCCCCCAGCGCCAGCGCAGCCGCCACGTAATATGGAATCTGCGCCGCCACCCGCGCCCAGTTGATCGAATTCACCGCCGACAGTTTCATCTCGCCGCGGAAGGCCGCGTCTGAAAACATAGCCTTCACCAAATCCTGGCAATCGTCGAACGTCCCCTCCACCGCCAGATTGCTCACATTCGGCGCCATCACCGTTGTCATCTGCCGGCGCTGCACCTCGCTGGTGCGGCCATGCGGATGCAGAATCACGATATCCACCCGCTCCCGCCCCGCACACGCCTCGATCGCCGCCGACCCGGTATCGCCCGACGTCGCCCCCACGATCGTCACCCGCCGGTCCTGCTCCCCCAGCACATGATCGAACAACCGCCCGAGCAGCTGCATCGCCATATCCTTGAACGCCAGGGTCGGCCCGTGAAACAGCTCCATCGTCCACAAATTGCTGTCGAGCTGGATCATCGGCGCCACCGCCGGATGCCCGAACCCGCCATAGGCCTCCCCGCACAACCGCTGCAACACCGCGAACGGGATCGTATCCCCCACGAACGGCCGCATCACCCGCGCCGCCATCTCCGCATAGGGCAGCCCGCGCAACGCCCGCCAATCCGCATCGACGAACTGCGGCCAGGATTCCGGCACATACAACCCGCCATCCCCGGCCAGCCCCGCCAGCAACACCTCGGTAAAATCGGCCACGGGAGCCCGGCCGCGGGTCGAAACATAGCGCATGAAAACCGCCCTCGCAGTGGATCGTCGCCGCCTTCTCCCCCAACGCCTAACGAGGATCAACCGCCAACAACTTGACGTCTGCCCCCCGCGCGGCGGATCAATAGGCCAACCACACAACCCGAGGACACGCCGCCATGAAAAAAGGCATCAAACACCTCCTGGCCGAAGCCGAAGCCGAAATCGCTCGCATCCCCGCTGCCGAAGCCGTGAAAATGGTCGGCCAGGACGGCGTCGTCTTCGTCGACATCCGCGACCCCCGCGAAATCGAACGCGAAGGCACCATCCCCGGCGCCTTCCGCTGCACCCGCGGCATGCTCGAATTCTGGATCGACCCCGACAGCCCCTACCACAAGCCCATCTTCGCCGAAGACAAGAAGTTCATCTTCTTCTGCGCCGCCGGCTGGCGCTCCGCCCTCTCCGCCAAAACCGCCCAGGACATGGGCCTCGCCGATGTCGCCGACATCGTGGGCGGCCTCACTGCCTTCCGCGAAGCCGGCGGACCCGTCGAAGCCCTCGTCAAAAAGTAAGGCAGCCAGCACGTTCTTTTTTGATAAAAAGAACCAAAAAACTTCCATCCTCTCGCATTCCTTCCCCCGAGGCTCCCTCCCTCGCCCCCCGCTCGGGGGGCTTGGGCTGCGAAGAAGACCAAGGCCGGGGTGAGGGGGGGCGCCCAAGATCTCTCCCCATTTCCCTCATTGACGCGGTTAATTGTCAATTATATAAACGAACTCGAATGACCGATCTCGCCACCCAGTTCCGAACCATCCTCAAAGGCCTCCAGGCCGTCATCGGCATCGTCGCGGCCAAAAACCCGGACCGCGACCAAATCCTCGGCCGCATCTATTTCCACCTAAACCGCACCATGCAGCGCTTCGAAACCCTCGTCACCCGCTGGCGCGACAACACCCTGCCCAAACCATGCAAGCCCCGCCCCGCCCGATCCGGCGCGGGCGCCCTGCGCCCGTCGCCCGCCCGAACCCGAACCACTCCCCGCCTCCCCAGCGGAAAATCATGGCTCATCCGCAACGTCGACCACTACAACGCCCGCGGCCACGCCCTCCAACTCCAACACTTCCTCGCCACCCCCGAATGCATCGCCTTCCTCGCCGAAGTCCCGCGCGCCAACCGCATCCTCCGCCCGCTGGCCCGATCCCTCGGCATCCAGATGCCCGACGACCCACCCCTACCCAATCCCAAACCGCCACGGCCCCCGAAACCCGCCAAACCCGCCAACCCTCCGCTCGCTTCGCCACCGCCGCGGGCGGAACCCCTCACCCTCAACCACCCCATCTTTTCAATAGCCCGCTAGCCCCTGCGGCCTTCCTGCGCCGATTTTGTTCCGTTATAAAAACGAAATCAGTTCGTCACCACGTTGTAGGACCGCAATTCCTCCGCGCTGAGATACCGCATCCCGTA
>CAIYSR010000143.1 GCA_903928895.1 uncultured Rhodospirillales bacterium
ACCCAGACCTTGATCGGTCTGGGTTGAGCCCCTCTCTCATTCAAGAACCTCTTCAACGGATGCGGGTCTGGGGGCTCTGAGCCCCCAGCGGGTCCAGGGCAGAGCCCTGGCCTTGCTTGCCTTCCTGGGTCCGCCGTCTACCCGGCGTTGGCGAGCATGGGGCCGAGGTTGTGGCCGGCGAAGAGGTGGAAGTGGAGGTGGGGGACTTCCTGGCCGGCGTGGTGGCCCATGTTGGCGAGGATTCGGTAGCCGGTGGTGTCGAGGTTGAGGAGGCGGGCGATGTGGGTGAGGGCGCGGAGCAGGCCGGCGATTTCGGCGTCGGAGGCCAGGGCGGTGAAGTCGGCGATGGAGACGTAGGGGTTTTTGGGGATGACGAGGATATGGGTGGGCGCTTGCGGGTTGATGTCGTGGAAGGCGAGGGCGTGTTGGTTTTCGAAGACTTTGCGACAGGGGATTTCGGCGCGCAGGATGCGGGCGAAGATGTTGTTGGGGTCGTAGGGGGCGAGGCCGGGGACGGGCATGGGGGGCTCGGGGCTGGGGGTCAGGGGATTTTGCGGGTGCCGAGTTTCATTTCGAGCGGCAGGCTGCGGGCGCGGGAGGCTTTTTCGGCGATGCCGGAGACGCCTTCGCGGCGTTGCAGTTCGGCCCAGACGTCGGCGGGGTGGATGCCGGCGTCGACCCACAGGACGAGCAGGTGGTAGATCACGTCGGCGCTTTCGGCGACGAGGCCGGCGGGGTTGCCGAGGGCGGCTTCGATGACGCATTCGACGGCTTCCTCGCCGAATTTCTGCGCGACTTTGGCGGTGCCGCGGGAGAGCAGGCGGGCGGAGTGGCTGAGGTTCGGGTCGGTGGCTTTGCGGCTTTCGATGACGTTCCACAGGCGGTCGAGCACGGCGGCGGAGGCGCCGATGGCGCGCGGCGGGGGCGCGGCGAGGGGTTCCGGCGTGGCGATGGCGGGGGTGGCGGCCTTCTTGGAGGTGGCTTTTTTCGCGGTGGCCTTTTTGGTGGCCGCTTTTTTGGTTGCTTTTGCCATGCGGGGATCCTTCAGGCGGCGCGGGCGCGAGGGAGGCGGACCGGGAGGCCGGCTGCGTGCATGGCGTCTTTGACCTGGGCGATGGTGAAGGTGCCGAAGTGGAAGACGCTGGCGGCGAGGAGGCCGGTGGCGCCGGCCTGGGCGCCTTCGACGAAGTGCTGGAGGGTGCCGACGCCACCGGAGGCGATGACGGGGACGCGGACGGCGGCGCAGACGGCGCGCAGCAGGTCGAGGTCGAAGCCGATGCCGGTGCCGTCGCGGTCCATGCTGGTGAGCAGGATTTCACCGGCGCCGAGCGCGGTGACCTGGCGGCACCAGGCGACGGCGTCGATGCCGGTGTCGCGGCGGCCGCCATGGGTGAAGACGTGCCATTCGTGGTCATGGACGCGCTTGGCGTCGACGGCGACGACGATGCATTGGCTGCCGAATTTGAGGGCGGCTTCACGGACCAGTTCGGGGCGGGCGACGGCGGCGGAGTTGATCGAGCATTTGTCGGCGCCGGCGAGGAGAAGGCGGCGGATGTCGTCGGTGGCGCGGATGCCGCCGCCGACGGTGAGCGGGAGGAAGACCCGGGCGGCGGTGCGGGAGACGACGTCGAGGATGGTGTCGCGGTTTTCGTGGCTGGCGGTGATGTCGAGGAAGGTCAGTTCGTCGGCGCCGGCGGCGTCATAGACGACGGCCTGTTCCACCGGGTCCCCGGCGTCACGCAGCGCGACGAAGTTGACGCCTTTGACGACGCGGCCGTCCTTGACGTCGAGGCAGGGAATGACACGGAGCTTGAGCACGCGGTACCACCGGGCGGGTTGAACCGTGGTTCATGCGGCGCGGGAAGTGGCCACGCAAGTAAAACTATCGAGTCAATGCGGTGATGGCTGGTCTGCGGTGGATGACCTGACGAGTTATCCGGTCAGGTGGCGAGCAGTGCGAGGGCGGCGGCGGGTTGGATGCGGCCGTCATAGAGGGCGCGGCCGACGATGACGCCGTCGATGGATGGGGTGGCGCGTGATTTGAGGGCCGCCAGGTCGGCGAGATCGCCGACTCCGCCGCTGGCGATGACCGGGGTGGTGAGGCGGGAGGCGAGATCGAGGGTGGCGTCGAGGTTGAGGCCGCCGAGCATGCCGTCGCGGGCGATGTCGGTGTAGATGATGGCGGCGGCGCCGGCGTCTTCGAAGCGGGCGGCGAGGTCGGTGGCGAGGAGGTCGGAGGTTTCGGCCCAGCCTTCGACGGCGACGCGGCCGTCGCGGGCGTCGATGCCGACGGCGATGCAGCCGGGGAATTCGCGGCAGGCTTCGCGGACCAGGGTGGGGTTGCGGGCGGCGATGGAGCCGAGGATGACGCGGGTGATGCCGGCCTCGAGCCAGCGGGTGATGCCGGCGCGGTCGCGGATGCCGCCGCCGAGCTGGATTGGCAGGGTGGAGGCGCTTCGGATGGCGGCGACGGCCGCTCCGTTGACGCTGCGGCCGGCGAAGGCGCCGTTGAGGTCGACGACGTGGAGCCAGTGGAAGCCGGCGTCCTGCCAGGCGCGGGCCTGGGCGCCGGGGTCGTCGGAATAGACGGTGGCGTCGGCCATTTCGCCGCGCTTGAGGCGGACGCAGGCGCCGTCCTTGAGGTCGATGGCGGGGTAGAGGGTGAGGGTCACTGGCTGATACGGCTGCTGGATTGCAGAAGCTTGTAATAGAAGATGCCGCGGACGGTTTTGCCGCCGACGCGGGCGTAATGGGGGTGAACCGCCATGCGGATGTAGCCCATGCGCTCGTACAGCCGGATGGCGGCGGTCTGGGTTTCGCGGACGTCGAGGTTGAGCACCTGATAGCCCATGGCCCGCGCCCCGTCCTCGATGCGTTGGGTGAGGAGCTGGGCGAGGCCGTGGCCGCGGGCATAGGGGGCGATGAAGGCGTGCATCAGCTGGGCGGCGAAGGCCTGGGCCTCGTTGTTGCGGGGCGGGCGGACGAGTTGGCCGGAGCCGACGATGCGGCCGTGGAGGCGAACGACGAAGAGTTCGCGCTCGGGGACCAGCAGCAGGCCCTTGAAGTAGCGTTCCAGGGCCTGCCGGCCCTGGGGGGTGATCCAGCCGAAGCCTCCACCATCCATGATGGCGGCGTCGGTGGCTTCGCAGAGATCGGCGAGTTCTTCGGGGGTGAAGCTGCTGATGCGCTCCACGGTTTGGGCAGGCGAGGTGGTCGGCATGGTCAGGGGGTCCAGCGCAGGAAATTGGCGAGAATGCGCAGGCCGACATCCTGGCTTTTCTCGACGTGGAATTGGGTGCCGGCGCGGTTGCCGGTGGCGACCATGGCGACGACGGGGGCGCCGTAGTCGGTGGTGGCGATGGTTTCGGCAGGATCCCCGCCGGTCAGCGCGTAGCTGTGGACGAAATAGGCGTGGTCGCCAGGGCCGATGCCGGCGAGGAGGGGGTGGGCGCCGGGCGCGAAATCGAGCTCGTTCCAGCCCATTTGCGGCAGGCGGTAGGAGGCCGGGACCTGCATTTCGGCAATGTCGCCCTTGATCCAGCCGAAGCCCGGGGTGATGGCGTGTTCGAGGCCGCGCTCGGCCATGAGCTGCATGCCGACGCAGATGCCGAGGAACGGGTGGCCGGCTTCGGTGCGGGCGATCACCGCTTCGCGCAGGCCGTCGATCGCGGCGAGGCCTTGGGCGCAGTCGGCGAAGGCGCCCTGGCCGGGCAGGACGATGCGGTCGGCGCCGGCGACGAAATCGGGGTCGGACGTGATGACGATTTCGGCTGCGAGGCCTTCGCGCTCGGCGGAGAGGGCGAGCGCGCGGGCGGCGGAGGCGAGGTTGCCGCTGCCGTAGTCGATGACGGCGACCTTCATGTCGCGGCCTCGGCGAGGAGGTCGGGGCGGGCGGCGATGAGGCGGGCATAGGCAGCCTCCTCGTCGCGGGCGGCGAGGACGTGCTGCTCCTGGAAGCCGCGGCGTTCGAGCGACCAGCGCAGCAGGTCGTGCCCGAACAGCCCGTGCGCCCAGGCGAGGACGAGGCCGAGGAGGGTCTGTGCCGGATCGGGCAGCAGCAGGGGCGCCGCGGTGGCGCAGGCCGAGAGCGCGGCCGGGATCCAGGCACGATGGGCGAGAAACCAGAGCGGGCCGAACACCGTCGCACCCCAGGCAAAGCCCTCGACGACCAGCTCCGGGGCGGCCCGATCGGCGACGTGGGCGGTGTAGATCTTCACGTGGCCCTCACAGGGCGCCCTTGGTGGAGGGGATGGCGTTGCCGATGCGGGGGTCCGGG
The DNA here is from genome assembly GCA_903928895.1 of uncultured Rhodospirillales bacterium. Taxonomy (GTDB): domain Bacteria; phylum Pseudomonadota; class Alphaproteobacteria; order Acetobacterales; family Acetobacteraceae; genus CAIYPH01. The sequence continues at coordinate 4,277 of CAIYSR010000143.1, forward strand.
GCGACGGCCATGCGCAGCGCACGGGCGAGGGCCTTGAAGCAGGCTTCGGCGACGTGGTGGGTGTTGGTGCCGGCTTTCTGGGTGACGTGCAACGTGATCAGCGCGTTGGTGGCGAAGGCGCGGAAGAACTCCTCGAACAGCTCGGTGTCCATGGTGCCGACCTTGGGCTGGGCGAAGGTGACGGACCAGGCGAGGAAGGGGCGGCCGGAAATGTCGATGGCGGCTTCGGCCAGGGCTTCGTCCATGGGGACGACGGCGTGGCCGAAGCGGGCGATGCCGCGCTTGTCGCCGAGGGCCTGGGTGAGGGCGCGGCCGAGGACGATGCCGACATCCTCGGTGGTGTGGTGGTCGTCGATATGCAGGTCGCCCTTGGCGCGGATTGTGAGGTCGAACAAGGCGTGACGGGTGAGCGCGGTCAGCATGTGGTCGAGAAAACCGATGCCGGTGTCGATGTCGGCCTTGCCGGTCCCGTCGAGTTCGAGGGTCAGGGCGATGTCGGTTTCGGAGGTGGTGCGGGTGAGTGTGGCGCTGCGGGTCATGATGAGGGGGTGAGTAGCGGAAAACGGGGGGGCAGGGAAGGCGAAGCAAGGCTCCGCCGGCTAAGGGGCAGTGGCCCCTTAGAACCCATCGATGCTCGCGGTTGAGGCGATGGCCTTCAGGTGAGGGCGCGATTTTTGGTGGGGCCTCGGGCGAAGCCCATTGATCGAGCGGCGCGACGGGTTGTTGCCTGCGGCGCAAGGAAGGGAAGGACGGGGTTTTCAATTGAAGGCTGGCTGTTCAGCCGCGAGCAGTCGAGGGTTCCAAGGGCCTCACGGCCCTTGGCCGGCGGAGCCTTGGCTGCCTCCCCTTTTCGGCCGGGGTGCTTGCCCGCCGGTGGGGATCGCGCCATCTAGCGGCAATGAGCACAAGTATTCCGCATGATCCGGTGGGCTGGCATGGCACCACCATTCTTTGTGTCCGCCGCGCTGGGGTCGTGGCGATGGCGGGGGACGGGCAGGTTTCGCTCGGCAACACGGTGGTGAAGGGCAATGCCCGCAAGGTGCGGCGCATTGGCGTCGGGGGCGGGGTGCTGGCGGGGTTTGCCGGGGCGACGGCGGATGCTTTCACATTGCTGGAGCGGCTGGAGGCGAAACTCGAGCGGTTTCCGGGGCAGTTGGAGCGGGCCTGCGTGGAGCTGGCCAAGGATTGGCGGACGGACCGGTATTTGCGCCGGCTCGAGGCGATGATGGCGGTGGCGGATCGGGAGCGGAGTTTCACGCTGACCGGCAATGGCGATGTGCTGGAGCCGGAGGATGGGGTGATCGCGATCGGGTCGGGGGGGAATTTCGCCCTGTCGGCGGCGCGGGCGTTGATGACGGTCGACGGGCTGGGGGCGGAGGAGATCGCGCGCCGGGCGATGAAGATTGCGGCGGATATCTGTGTTTATACCAATTACAACGTCATTGTTGAAACGATCGGCTGACCCCATGGATGTTCCGACCTATTCGCCGCGCGAGATCGTGAGCGAGCTCGATCGTTTCATTGTCGGGCAAAACGATGCCAAGCGGGCGGTGGCGATTGCGTTGCGCAACCGGTGGCGGCGGCAGCAGTTGCCGGAGGCGATGCGCGAGGAGGTGGTGCCGAAGAATATCCTGATGATCGGCCCGACCGGGTGCGGCAAGACCGAGATCGCGCGGCGGCTGGCGAAGCTGGCGCAGGCGCCGTTCCTGAAGGTGGAGGCGACCAAGTTCACCGAGGTCGGCTATGTCGGTCGCGATGTGGAGAGCATCGTGCGGGACCTGGTGGAGATATCGATCACCATGCTGCGCGAGAGCCAGCGGCGTGCCGTGCAGGTGAAGGCTGAGGTGGCGGCGGAGGAGCGGCTGATCACGGCGCTGTGCGGGGAACAGGCGGCGGCGGACACGCGGTCGAAATTCCGCAAAATGCTGCGCGACGGCGCGTTCGAGGACAAGGAGATCGAAATCAGCCTGACGGAGGCGCCGGGCAATCCGGTGGGGCAGATGGATATTCCGGGGATGCCGCCGGGGCAGATGATCAACCTTGGCGAGATGATGAAGGGGATGTTCGGGCCGCGGCCGCAATCGACGCGCAAGATGACGGTGGTGGCGGCGCGGGTGGCGCTGGAGCGGGAGGAGGCGGACAAGCTGCTCGACGGAGAGGCGCTGGTGCGCGATGCGGTGGCGCATGCACAGAACCACGGGATCGTGTTTCTTGACGAGATCGACAAGGTGTGCGCGCGGACGACCGATGGCGGGTTTCGCGGGGGGGATGTGTCGCGCGAGGGGGTGCAGCGGGATCTGCTGCCGATCATCGAGGGGACGACGGTGACGACCAAACATGGGCCGGTGAAGACGGATCATATCCTGTTCATTGCGTCCGGCGCGTTTCATTTGGCCAAGCCGTCGGACCTGTTGCCGGAGTTGCAGGGGCGGTTGCCGATCCGGGTTGAATTGGCGCCACTGTCGCGGGCGGATTTGCGGCGGATCCTGGTGGAGCCGGAGGCGAGCCTGCTGAAGCAGTATGTGGCCCTGCTGGGGACGGAAGGGGTGAGCCTGAGCTTCGCGGAGGATGCGATCGACGCACTGGCGGAGCTGGCTTCGGACATCAATGACCGGATCGAGAATATCGGGGCGCGGCGGCTGCAGACGGTGATGGAGAAGCTGCTGGAAGAAATCAGCTTTTCGGCGTCGGACCGGAGCGGGCAGGCAGTGGTGGTGGACGCCGCTTATGTGAACGAGCGGGTGGCACCGTTGGCGGCTCGGGGGGATTTGAGCCGGTTTATTTTGTAGGGAAGTCAAGCGCTTCTTTTTTGAAAAAAAGAAGCAAAAAACTTTTCATCCATGCTGGCGGCTGGGGCGATGGCCTCTCGGATGAGGGCTTGATTGTCGGGGTGGAGAGTGGCGAAGCCATCAATTCTTCGCTGGGGATGAGATGGTGCGGGGATTGGAGGATTGATGCCTGCCGCGCAAGGCAAGGACGAAGCGATCAACTGAAGGTTGGTGCTTCGGCCGCAAGTATGGAAGTTTTTTTGCTTCTTTTTTTACGAAAAAAAGAAGCGCTTCCTCAATGCTGTGCAGGTGTGGGGCGTTCGAGGGCGCGGACGATTTGGGGAAGGCGGCGGCCGGCCCAGACGGAGGCGGCGGCGGCGCAGATGGTGCCGATGAGGACGGGGATTTGCAGGCCGGCGAATTCGGTGGCAGCGCCGTAGAGGAGGGCTCCGATGGCGGGGGCGGCGCGGGTGATCATGCCCCAGAGGCTGAGGACACGGCCGAGCATGTGCGACGGGGTGCCGCTTTGGAGGAGGGTTTGGGCGGAGATGCCGTGGAGGGTTCCGGCGGCACCGAGGCTGATGGCGCAGATGACGGCGAAGGGGAAGGAGTGGGTGGCAACGAAGAGGCCGGTGCCGAGGGCCATCACCAGGCCGCTGCCGATGGCGTATTCGCTCAGGCCGCGCAGTTTGCCGCGGGCGGCGATGAAGGTGCCGCCGGCGAGGGCGGCGAGGCCCATGGTGGTGGCCAGGGTGGCGAGGCCTTCGGGGCCGCGGTGGAACAGTCCGGCGACGAAGGGGGCGAGCATTTCGGGCACGCTGCGGGCGAAGATGCCGATCAGGGCGGCGTAGATGAAGAGGGGGCCCATGCCGGCGTGGCCGGCAACGTAGCTGATGCCGTCGATCGCCTCGCGCAGCACGCTGCGGCCGGTGGGTTTGTGGCCGTGGCGGATTTCGTCGGAGAGTTTGAGCATCGGCATGGTGGCCGAGGCGATGAGGTAGCCGATGCAGTTGATGATCATGCCGGGGACGACGCCGCCGGTGGCAACCAGGATGCCGCCGATGCCGGGGCCGACGGAGCGGGCGATGTTGTAGGTGAGGGAGTTCAGGGCGACGGCGCCTGGGAGGTCGGCGCGGCTGACCATGCCGGGGACCAGGCTTTGGCGGGCGGGCTGGGCGAAGGATTGGGAGATGCCGAGCAGGACTTGCAGGATCGCCATGTGCTCGATGCGGATCAGGCCCGTGATCGTCAGGGTGGCGAGGGTGGCGGCGTGGACGGCGGTGAAGAGCTGGGTGGCGATGGTGAGTTTCAGGCGATCCACCCGGTCGGAGACGGCGCCGGCGAATGGGGAGACGATGACGGAGGGGCCGAGGTTGCAGAAGGCGAGGATGCCAACCCACAAAGCAGAGTGGGTCAGGGTCCAGGCGAGCCAGTCGGTGGCGATCTGCTGGATCCACAGGCCGGTCCAGGAGAGGGCGCTGCAGCTGTAGAAGATGCGGGTATTGCGCTGCGCGAGGACGCTGCGGATGGCGGCGAGGTTGGCCATGGTCAGGCGGGTTGGCTCGTCATCCCCCGGGGCGCGGGGTCAGGAGGCGGGTTGGGCGGTGGAGCGGCGCAGGCAGTCGTTGAGTATCTGGCCGCGCGTGTAGCGGGCCTGGAGATCGGCGGTGGGATCTGCGGGGACGCTGCCGCCGAAGGGGGCGTCGCGCTGGCTGGAGACGTAGAGGTCGGTGCGGTATTTGTCGCCCGGGTTGCGCCGGGCGAAGACATCGTCGGCGCGCTGGTTGCAGGCGGCGCGCTGGGCGGCGGAGGCCTTGTCGGGCGCGGGGGCGGCGCAGCCGGCGAGGAGGATGGTGGCGAGGAGCAGGGAGTGGGTGAGCAAGCGAGGGGTCATGCCGGGGTTCCAAGGAGTTTGATGGGCGCGCGGTGTTCGGTGGTGGCCAGGCGGGCGCGGAAGGCGTCCGCGTCGAACGCGGCATCGGGCGAGAGGGGCAGGGCGGCGGCGGTGGCGAGCAAGGTGGGGTCGAGCCGGGCGCCGTCGCGTTCGAGGGCAAAGAAGGCGGCGGTCCAGCGGGCCTGGGCGAGCAGGGCGACGAGGGCGAGCAGGCGCAGGCAGAGGGCGAGGCCGTAGCTGGTGCCGAGGCCGGCCACCCGGTCGGCGGCGGCGGCCCAGCAGGCGGCGTCAGGGTCGGTGAGGGCGAAATCGGTGCGGCTGCCGTCGGCGCGCAGGAAGTGGAAGACCCGCAGGTCTCCCCACTGGTCGCTCAGCGCGGCACCTCGGGCGTGGTGCCAGGCGGCCTCGATATCGCGGGCGCGGACCGCGGGCAGTGCCTCGGGCGGCATCGCGACCAGGTAGGTCAGCGTGCCGTCGTCGGTCTGCCGGATCTGGATAGGCGAGGAGGGCGCCGGGTTCATGGTGCCAGGATGGACGTTGGCGCGCGGGGGCGCCAGCGTTTTGGCCGCAAGGGAGACGTGTTTTGCCGCGGCCGGCGCGCGGCGGGGTCAGCGGCTGTAGGCACCGTCGATGCGGCGGAGCTCGGCGTAGATCGCCGTGGAGCGCTTGCCAGGGTCAAGCAGGACCCATTCCTCTGCCGAATAGCGCGCGCGGGCGCGGGCGGCGGCGAGGTCGAACCGGGTGGGCGGGTCGTGCGGCGGCGCGTCGAGGGGCCGCGGCGGGGCATCGGCGTTGGGAGTTGGAGGGGGTGGCGAAGCAGCGGCACGGGAGGATGACACGATCGATGCTCGCTAAATGAGAAACGGCGCGGCGGCGTGGCAGTGTGTCTCGAAAGTGGCTCGGGTCTATCGTGCTGTGAGATTGCAACGTTCCTGCTTCGGATGTCCATAAAAAAAGTTAATATTTGTATCGGGCAGCAACCATGCGTCAATCGCATGCAGGATTGGGAATAAATTCTGAGTCCGATTCGTTGGGCGACCGTTCGGATCAGCCGAGGAGGAGGTCGGCGAGCTTGCGGCGGTGGTGAGGGGCATCGCCGAAGCTGTATTGGAGCCAGAGGGCGCGGCGGAGGTAGAGTTGGGCGTCGCAGTCCCAGGTGAAGCCGAAGCCGCCGTGGAACTGGATGGCGCGGTCGCCGGCATGGGCGAAGACGTCGGACGACTCGGCTTTGGCCATGCGCAGGGCGATCTCGGCGGGTTCGTTCGCGGCGCATAGGGTGGCGGCGTGGAAGAGGTGCGAGCGGCTGCGTTCGAGGCCGACGAGGATGTCGGCGCAGGTGTGCTTGAGGGACTGGTAGCTGCCGATTTTGCGGCCGAAGGCGTTGCGGGTGTTGAGGTAATCCACCGTGACATCGAGCACGCCGGCGATGCCGCCGCAGGCTTCGGCGGTGGCGAGGAGGAGGCCAGCGTCGCGGATGGCGGTCAGGGCGGCGGGGCCGGTGATGAGGGCGGTGGCGGGGAGGTCCAGGCCCGTCAGATCGAGGCCTGCGTTGCGGCGGGTTTCGTCGATGATGGACTCGGGGCGGAGGCGGCCGGGGGGGAGGGCGGCGGTGTCGATGATGGCCAAAGCGGGCGCGCCGTCGAGCATCACGGAGGCGAGGAGGAGGTCAGCGACGGTCGCGTCGACCACAAGGGACTTCTGGCCGTCGAGGCGGGCGGTGCCGTGGGTAATGGTCGCGGTGGACCCGATGTGCGTCAGGTCCCAGTCGCCTTCGGACTCGAAGACGGCCACGGTGGCGATGGCGCCCTGGGCGATGCGGGGCAGGGATTCGGCTTGTTGCGCGGCATTGGCGCCGGCGAGGAGGGCCTGCACGGCGATCTGGGTGCTGGCATAGGGCGTTGCCAGGAGATGACGGCCCATTGGCTCGGCGATGGTGGCGGCTTCGGCAAGGGTCAGCCCGCTGCCGCCGTGGCGTTCCGGGATGGCGATGCCGGACCAGCCGAGGGCGGTCATTTCGTCCCACACGGCGGGGTCGAAGCCGGTCTCGCTGGCCAGGAGGTCGCGCACGGCGCGGATGGGCGATTTCTCCCGGCAGAAGGCGACGGCGGTTTCGAGCAGCATCGATCGCTCGTCGGTGAAGGCGATGCGCTGGTTGAGGGCGGCCATGGCGGTCAGTCCTTCGGCAGGCCGAGCACGCGTTCGGCGACGATGTTGGCTTGGATCTGGGAGGTGCCGCCGCCGATGGTGCTGGAGAAGCTGTTGAAGTAGGCGCGTTGCCATTTGCCGCCCTCGAAGGTGTTGGCGTCGCCGACCCAGCGCGGCGCGTTGGCGCCCTGGAGGGTGAGGGCGAATTGGAGGAGGCGGCGGCGGTGTTCGGAGGTGCGGAGTTTTTGCGAGAGGGGGATGGCGTGGGGGCGTTCGGTGCACAGGGCCGGGATGGTGCCGCGGGTGGCGGTGAGGCGGTCGCCCTGGTCTTCGATGAGGAAGCGGACGAGCTGGTCGCGCATCAGCGGGTCTTCGATGGCGGGGCGACCGTCGCGGCGGGCGGTTTGGGCGAGTTCGAGAACGTCGTGGACGTTGAGGGCTTGGCGGGCGATGCCGCCGGCCTGGCCGCCCGTGGCGCCGCGCTCGAAGGTTAGCGTCATCATGGCGATTTTCCAGCCTTCGCCTTCGCGGCCCATGAGGCAGTCCGCCGGGATGCGGGCGTCGCGGAAGAAGGTCTGGGTGAAGCCGTATTCGCCGGTGAGTTTGCGGATGGGCTGGGTTTCGATGCCGGGGGTGTGCATCGGGCAGAGGAAGTAGGAGAGGCCGGCGTAGCGGGTGGAGCCGGGTTCGGTGCGGGCGAGGAGGATCATGTATTTGGCGTAGGAGCCGAGGCTGGTCCAGATCTTGGCGCCGTTGAGGATGTAGTGGTCACCGTCGCTTGTGGCGCGGGTGGTGGTGGCGGCGAGGTCGGAGCCGTTGTCGGGTTCGGAGAAGCCTTGGCACCAGATGTCTTCGGCGGAGAGGATGTTTTTGATGTAGCGTTGTTTTTCGGCTTCGGTGCCGATGGCGAGGATGAGGGGGCCGGCCCAGTTGAGGCCGATGGTGTTGGGGACGAAGGGGACCTTTTGGCGCGTCATTTCGGCGTTGACGATGTCCTGGAAGGCCTGGGGCTTGCCGCCGCCGCCGTATTGGGTGGGCCAGGCCATGCCGAGATAGCCAGCCTCGTAGATTTTGCGCTGCCAGGCGCGGAGATAGTCGAATTGCTGGTCGGTGCCGACTTCCATGAAGGATTCGGGGAGGAGGAAGTCCGGTTCGGGTGGGCGGTTGGCTTCGAACCAGGCGGCGACTTCGGTGCGGAAGCTGTCGAGATCGGTCATGACGGTTTGACCCAGCTGGGGGGGCGTTTTTCGCGGAAGGCGGCCATGCCTTCCTGGCCCTCGGGGGAGGTGAAGAGGGAGCCGCTGAGTTTGGCCATCGTGGCGAAGGCTTCGGCGGGGGGCAGGGCGGGGACGGCACGGACGAGTTTCTTGGCGGCGATGACGGCCTGGGGGCCGCCGAGGGCGATGGTGGCGACTTCCTTTTCGACGGCGTCGCGGAGGCCAGCCTTGGGGACGGCAAGATGGGCGAGGCCGAGTTCAACGGCGCGGGTGCCGGTGAAGCGTTCGCCGGTGAGGAAGAGGCGCATGGCGTGGTGGGGGCCGAGTTTGGGCAGGCAGGTGACGGCGATGATGGCGGGGATGACGCCAATGCGGACTTCGGAGAAGGAGAAGGGGGCGTCCTCGGCGGCGATGACGATGTCGGCGGCGCCGATGATGCCTAGGCCGCCGGCGTAGGCGGCGCCGTTGACGGCGGCGATGACGGGTTTGTCGCTGTCGAGAATGTGCTGGAGGACGTCGGGGAAGGTGACTTCGCGGATGGTGCCGAGGGGGTTCTGGCCGCGCGGGGCCTTGAGGTCGGCGCCGGCGCAGAAGGCGGGGTCGGCTCCGGTGATGACGATGCAGCGGACGGCGGGGTCGGCGTTGGCGGCGGTGAGGTGGGCGTCGAGTTCGGCGACGAGGGCGGGGGAGAGGGCGTTGCGGGCGGCGGGACGGTTCAGCGTGATCCAGGCGGCGCCGTTGGTGACTTCGTAGAGGGTTGCTTCGAGCATCGTCAGGATTCCGTCGGTTCGATGATGACCAGGGCGGCGCCGTTGTGGACCTGGTCGCCGAGGGCGACGTGCAGGGTGGTGACGGTGCCGGAGGTGGGGGCGGTGATGCGGTGTTCCATTTTCATGGCTTCGAGGATCAGGAGGAGGTCCCCGCGGGTGACGTGCTGGCCCTGGGTGATGTGCAGTGCAAGGACGCGGCCGGGCATGGGGGCGCGGACGCCGCCGGTGGCTTCGGTGGTGGCCGGCGGCGGGAAGCGGGGGAGTTCGGTGAGGTCGAGGTCGCCGTGGGGGCCGTGGAGGTGGATGGTGGGGCCGGAAGTGGCGAGCGTGAAGGCGTGGCGTTGGCGGCCGATGGTCAGGGTGATGGTGGTGTCGGTGGTGGCTTCGACGCGGGCGGTGGTTTCGGCGCCGTTGATGGTGAGGGCGAAGGTGCCGTCACGGCGGGGGCGGTAGGTGATTCTGTGGGTGGCGGGGCCGATCCGGTAGCGGACGGATTCCGGCGGCATGACTGAGTTGCGGAAGCCGCCCTGGAGGGTGGGGAGGAGTTTGGTGGTGGCGCGGCGGCGGGCGCGGGCGTGGAGCGCGGCGGCGATGCAGGCGTGGTGGTGTTCGGTTTCGGATGGGGTGCGGGTGGGGGCGATGCGGGTGAGGAAATCGGTGGTGGTGTCGGCTTCGAGGAAGGCTTGGGTGCGCAGGGTGGCGGCGAGGAAGTCGCGGTTGTGGGTGAGGCCTTGGAGGCGGGTTTGTTCGAGGCTGCGGGCGAGGAGGGCGGCTGCTTCGCGGCGGGTGGGGGCGTGGGCGATGAATTTGGCGATCATCGGGTCGAAATTGGTGCCGATGGTGCAGCCTTGTTCGATGCCGGAGTCGATGCGCAGGCCAGGGGATTCGGGGGGGTGCCAGACGGCGATGTGGCCGGGGGCGGGGAGGAAGTCCTTTGCCGGGTCTTCGGCGCAGAGGCGGGCTTCGATGGCGTGGCCGGTGATTGTGAGGTCAGCCTGGGTGTAGCCGAGGGGGGCGCCTTCGGCAATGCGGAGTTGTTCGCGGACCAGGTCGAGGCCGGTGATGGCTTCGGTGACGGGGTGTTCGACCTGGAGGCGGGTGTTGACTTCGAGGAAGAAGAAATCGTTGCCGGCGAGGAGGAATTCGACGGTGCCGGCGGAGTGGTATTCGATGCGGCTGGCGGCGGCGAGGGCGGCGGCCCCGAGACGGGCGCGGAGGTCTGGGGTGACGGCGGGGGAGGGGGCTTCCTCGATGATTTTCTGGTGGCGGCGCTGGATCGAGCATTCGCGTTCGAAGAGGTGGACGAGATTGCCGTGGTGGTCGCCGAGGATCTGGATTTCGATGTGGCGGGCGTGTTGGAGGTAGCGTTCAAGGAAAAGGGTGCCGTTGCCGAAGGCGGCCTGGGCCGCGCGGCGGGCGCTTTCGATGGCCTGGGGGAGGCCAGCGGGGGCGGTCACGACGCGCATGCCGCGGCCGCCGCCGCCGGCGCTGGCTTTGATGAGGACGGGGTAGCCGATGCGGGCGGCGGGTTGGGTGGCGTCCTCGTGTTCGGTGAGGGCGTGGGCTTCGAGGGTGGGGACGCCGGCTGCGCGGGCGATGGATTTGGCGGAGAGTTTGTCGCCGATGGCGCGGATGGAGGCGGGCGAGGGGCCGACCCAGATGAGGCCGGCGTTAAGCACCGCCTGGGCGAAATCGGGGTTTTCGGAGAGGAAGCCGTAGCCGGGGTGGATGGCGTTGGCGTCGGATCGCCTTGCGGCGTCGATGATTTTTGTGGCGTCGAGGTAGGTTTGGGTGGCGGTTTCGCCGTTCAGCGCGATGGCGGTGTCGGCTTCGCGTGTGTGGGGGCCGTTGGTGTCGCCGTCGGCGTAGACCGCGACGGTCGCGATGCCCATGCGGTGGGCGGTGCGGAAGATGCGCCGCGCGATTTCGCCCCGGTTGGCCACGAGGACGCGGGTGATCGCGGTCATGGGAGGTTGAAATTCTTATGGGTGAAGTTTTTTTGTTTCTTTTTTTTCAAAAAAAGAAAGCGCTTTCTTTTTTGAAAAAAAGAAACAAAAAACTTTTGCCCATTTTGTATCGAGTCTACATGCGCCATGTGCCGTACTCCTTGGTGCCGGCGACGCTGTTGCTGTGGCAGGCGGAGAGGGCGATGGCGAGGATGTCTCTCGTGTCGCGGGGGTCGATCATGCCGTCGTCGCTGACGCGGGAGGTGGCGAAGAGGCCTTTGCTGCGTTCCTCCGCCCAGTGCTCGACGGAGGCGACGCGTTTGGCGTTGGCTTCCTCGTCGAAGGTTTCGCCACGGCGTTCGGTTGCGGTGCGTTGGACGATGGTCATCACGCCGGCCATTTGCTTGGGGCCCATGACGGCGATTTTGGCGGTGGGCCAGATGAAGGTGAAGCGGGGGCCGAAGGCGCGGCCGGACATGCCGTAGTTGCCGGCGCCGTAGCTGGCGCCGACGATGACGCTGAGGTGGGGGACGGTGGAGTTGGCCACCGCGTTGATCATTTTCGAGCCGTTCTTGGTGATGCCGTTCTGCTCGAAATCGGTGCCGACGATGAAGCCGGTGATGTTGTGGAGGAAGAGGAGGGGGACGTCGATCTGGTTGCAGAGCTGGATGAACTGGGCGGATTTCTCGGCGGATTCGGAGAGGAGCGCGCCGTTGTTGCCCAGGATGCCGATTGGGAAGCCGTGGATGGAGGCCCAGCCGGTGACGAGGGTGGGGCCGTAGAGGGGTTTGAATTCCTCGAAGCGGGAGCCGTCGGTGAGGCGGGCGATGATTTCGCGGATGTCGAAGGGCTGGCGCAGGTCGCGGCTGACGAGGCCGAGGAGATCTTCGGGGTCGTGGATCGGCGGGTCGGGCGCCAGGGTGGGGCCGGGGCCGTGTTTGCGCCAGTTGAGATGGGCGACGACGTCGCGCAGGAGGCGGATGGCGTCGGGCTCGTCTTCGGCGAGGTAGTCGCCGAGGCCGGAGATGGCGGCGTGCATTTCGGCGCCGCCGAGGCTTTCCTCGTCGGCGTCCTCGCCGGTGGCCATTTTGACGAGGGGGGGACCGCCGAGGAAGACCTTGGATTGGTTGCGGATGAGGATGTTGTAGTCGGACATGCCGGGCTGGTAGGCGCCGCCGGCGGTGCTGGCGCCGAAGACGACGGAGATGGTGGGGATGCGGAGTTTGGACAGCTCGGTGATTTCGTAGAAGAGGCGGCCGGACTCGGCGAAATGGTTGGTTTCGCGGCGGAGGGCGGCTTCAGGGTCGCCGGTGCCAGAGTCTCCGCGGAGGTCGGCGCCGGCGGATTCGACGAACTGGACGTAGGGGAGGCGGTTTTCGCGGGCGATCTGCAGGCCGCGCATGAGTTTCTTGGAGTTGAAGGCGTTGAAGGCGCCGGCGCGGACGGAGGGGTCGTGGCCGAGGATGAGGCATTCGACGCCGGATAGGACGCCGATGCCGACGACGAAGCCGGAGCCGACGGTGAAGTTGGAGCGCCAGGCGGCCAGCGGGCTGATTTCGAGGAAGTGGGAGTCGGGGTCGAGTGCCAGGGAGATGCGTTCGCGCAAAGGGAGCTTGCCGCGTTTGCGCAGGCGGGCGATGGCGTCGGGGCCGCCGCCTTCGGCTGCTTCGGCGTGGAGGGCGTCGAGCTGGGCGATGGCTTCCAGCATGTCGGCGCGGTTCTGCTGGTGGGCCTGGTCGCGGCGGTTGACTTTGGTGTCGAGGGTGCTCATCGCGGATCAGGCGCGGAGCAGGGCATCGTCGTCCTTCCAGGGGGACATCTGGCCCTCGTAGGCGGCGGGGCCGACTCGGAAATGGGCGGCTTCGGCGAGGGTTTCGACGAAGGGCATTTCGATCGGGTAGAGCTTCGGCGCGCGGGGGCGGGGGCCGGATTTGGAGACGTGGCCCCAGAGAGGGTGGCCGACGACCTCTTCGGCAACGGCGACGGCTTCAATCAGCTTGTCCAGGTTGTAGCCGGTCTCGATACCCATCTCGTGGCACAGATCGACGAAATCCTCGGTCGGCACATGGCCGGCGGCGCGGCCGTTGCCGCAATAGGGGCAGCCGCCCACGCCGCCGAGGGAGGTGTCGAACTCGCGGGCGCCGAGCAGGAGGGCTTCATAGTAGCTGGCGATGGTGGCGCCGCGCTGGTTGTGCAGGTGCATGTGGAAGTCGGTGATGCCTGGCCAGCGGTCGCGGATGGCGGTGATGGTTTCGCGGACGAGGTGGGGCAGGTTCCAGCCCATGGCTTCGAGGAAGGAGACGCGGGTGACGGGAATGCCGGCTTCGTCCCATTTGCCGATCATGAGGGCGAGCAGGTCCATGCGTTGCTTGTGGGTGAAGGGGCCTTCGAAGTTGGAGCCGAAGGGGTTGCCGATGCCGATGGAGGCGCGCTCGGCGCCGGCGGACTTGGCGGCGGCGATGGTGGTGTCGATGGCGGCGATCTGCTGGGCCTGGGTGCGGTTGTAGTTGCGGCGGGCGAAGCTGTCGCAGAGTTCGACATGGGTGCCGAAATGCTGGCCGCGGCGGCGGACGTCGATCTTGGGGTAGTAGGCGTCGGCACGGTCGAAGCCGCGCTTGTTGAAGACGGCGGCGGTGTAGAGGATGCCGGGCTTGGGGACGAAACGTTCGGCGATCTCGTCGATGCAGGCCATCGATGGGGTCCATTTCGGGTGGGCGAAGGAGCCGATGGAGATGGTCTTGGCGCCGGTTTCGCCGAGGGCGTCGAGCAGGCGCAGCTTGGCCTCGACGGGGATGCCGGCGCTTTCGATCTGGAGACCCTCGCGCATGGTGTCGTCGGTGATGGTGACGGATTTGGGCAGCAGGCTCATGGCGTGGGCCTCGTTATGGGGCGTTTCCTTGAGGGGAGTTTCAGGCTTGTGGGCGGCGTTGGCAACTCGCTCGGGGACGCACGGAAACAGATTGACCGCAGCGGCGGGCATGCAGGGAGGCGCAAGAGGCAATCTTCTCGCTGGCTCGATGGTCAATCTGCTGTCTTGCGCGGCTTCACGCCGTGCGGCGGCTGGTGAGTTCGCGGAGCATGCGGCGCAGGGCGGTGGTGTGCTGGACGAGGTAGCTGCCGGTGGCGAGTTCTTCCTCCGCGGTGGGGTCGCCGGTGGCGACGAAGGTTCGGCTGAAGTCGGCGGTGCGGAACAGCATGTCCCACCAGGGCAGGATGGCGCCGTAGTTGAGGCTGTGCTGGCCGGCGGCGGTGAGGCCGTGGTGGGCCCGGTGGAAGCGCGGTGAGACGAGGAGACGTTCGCCGAGCCAGCCGAAGGAGAGGCGGGCATTGGCGTGGCTCATGCTTTCGAGGAAGCGGAGCACCAGGATGAGGAGGGGGAATTGCATCGGCGGGATGCCGATGAGCAGCGCGATGAGCGTTTGCCAGATGAAGCCGATGATGTCGTCGAGCAAATGGTTGCGGTCATCGGACCAGAAGGTCATCTGGCGCTGGGCGTGGTGGACGGCGTGGAGCGCATACCACCAGTCGAAGACGTGGCTGAGGCGGTGGCGCCAGTAGTCGGCGAAGTCGAGGATGATGATGTAGAGGCAGAAGGTCAGGACCTGCTGGCCGAGGAGACCGGGGATCAGGCGCTCGAGGGTGGGGGGGACCCAGCCTTGGTCGGCGATGGCGCCATTGAGGATGACCTGGAGCTTGTAGAACAGCACGAAGGTGACGAGCGGGAGCAGGCCGATACGGGAGATCATGGTGTAAAGGATGTCGACCGCGACGGCTTTGCTGTCGGGCCAGAATTCGACCGGGCGCCAGCGTTCGAGCGGGAGACAGAGGGCGAAGGTGACGATCACCTGGATGACGCCGTAGACGGCGAAGAGCGCCCAGCCGAAGGAGACATCCTCCCATTCCATGAGGCCGACGGCGTAGAGCAGGGGCAGGAGGAGGCTTTCCTGGAGCCAGCCGGCGGTCTGGTCGAGGAGTGCGATCACTTCGGGGTGGCCTTGGCATTGAGGAAGATGCCGTGGGGCGAGCGGCCGACCGCGATGGTGTCGAAGGTGCCGGTGGCGGGATCGAGGACGGCAAGTTTGTGGACGAAGCGCAGCGTGAACCAGACGTGGCCGTCGGGGGCGAATTCGATGTCGTCGGGGCCGCCCGGGAGTTTGTAGCTGGTGACCTGGTTGAGGGTGGTCGCGTCGAGCACGACGGAGGTGCTGTCGATGCGGTTGTTGACGTAGATGCGTTTGCCGTCGGGCGAGGGGAAGAGCTGGTGGGCGCCTTTGCCGGTGCGGATTTTGCGTTCGGTTTTGCCGGTGGCGGGATCGATCACCCAGACGTCGTCGCCGCCCATGTTGGCGACGAGGAGGCGGCCTTGGTTCCACAGCACACCGGCCGGCGCGGGGCCGGTCTCGGCGATCCAGCGGACGGAGAGAGTTTTGAGGTCGATGGCGGCGAGTTTGGCGGTGCCTTGCAGGGTTATGAAGACGGCGGACGAGTCCGGAGCGAACGCCATGTGACTCGGCATGGATTTCAGCGGGAAGCGTTTGATGAGTTTGAAGGTGGCGGGGTCGTAGAGGTCGATCTGGGCGCGGGCGAGGCCGTTGACGACGAAGTATTTGGCGTCGGGCGAGAAGCCGATCTGGTAGGGGTCGGCGATCGGGATGCGGCGCTTGAGCTCGAAGGTGGTGGGGTCGAAGGCGAGGAGCTCATTGCCGACGGTGTCACCGACGAGCAGTTCCTTGCGGTCGGGGGTCAGCATGTTGTGATGGGGTTCGCGCAGGACGGGGATGCGCTTGAGTTCCTGGCGGGTGGTCATGTCGATGACGGAGAGGCTGGCCTCGCCGGAGTTCATCACCAGCACGGCGCCGGCGTAGGCCGGGGGCGCCGCAAGGAGCAGCAGAAGGAACGGCAGCAGTCGACGCATCAGGGCCTCGCGGTACAACGTGTGCAGCAAAATCAGAGATCTCCCCTGCGGTCGTCTAGCATGCGTCCCCGACCGGTGGGAGGTGTTGTGCGCAGCCCTGGGCTTTGCGCTAGGCTCCCCTTCAACAAGACATCGGGAGGAATAGACCATGGGCGTGCGGGTGCTGGCGACGGGGTTGCGGTTTCCGGAGGGGCCGGTGTGGATGGCGGACGGATCGGTGGCGCTGGTGGAGATCGAGCGGCAGACGGTGACGATCGTGGGGCCGGATGGCAGCGTGCGGGTGCTGGCGGAGACCGGGGGCGGGCCGAACGGGTTGGCGGTGGGGCCGGATGGGAACTTCTACGTCTGCAACAATGGCGGGTTCACCTGGAACAAGCTCGGCGACCAGTTGCGGCCGGGGCCGCAGCCGTCGGACTATAGCGGCGGGCGGATCGAGCGCGTGGATGCGACGAGCGGGGCGGTGACGGTGCTGTACGACGCGTGCGGCGGGCATGGGCTGCGCGGGCCGAACGATATCGTGTTCGACGCCCATGGCGGGTTCTATTTCACCGATCTCGGCAAGAGCCGGGCCCGGGACATGGATCATGGCGGGGTGTACTACGCCAAGGCCGACGGCTCGGCGATCGTGGAACTCGCCTATCCGCTGATCACGCCCAACGGGATCGGGCTCTCGCCGGATGGCAAGACTGTGTATGTCGCGGAGACGCGCACCGCACGGGTCTGGGCGTTCGATCTGGAGGCGCCCGGGGTGGCGAAGAAGCATCCCGCACCCGCACCGCATGGCGGGCGGTTCATCGCCGGACTCGGCGGCTACCAGATGTTCGACAGCCTGAAGGTGGATGCGGCGGGGAATATCTGTATGGCGACGCTGGTGACCGGGGCGATCACCGTGATTTCGCCGCAGGGTCAGGTCCTGCGCCAGCACATGACCGGCGATCCGATGACGACGAACATCGCCTTCGGCGGGGCCGACCAGCGCACCGCGTATCTCACGCTGTCAGGTCCGGGCGAGTTGATCGCCATGGACTGGGTGGATGGTGACTGGTCGGTGCCCGGGTTGCGGCTCAACCATGTGATCTGAGCCCCGACGCCGCCGCGACGAAACCGGGACGGCGGTTCAGCCGACCGGCATCGGGATGTCGATGCCGGCGAGCGAGAACAGCAGCAGGATGTTGAGCGTCAGCACCAGCACGGTGGCGGACGTGGCGATGATCCGCATGAACCTTGTGTTGACGAAGGCGCCCATCACGGCCCGGTCGTTGGTGAGGAGGAGCAAGGCCAGCATTGGCACCGGCAAGGTGAGGCTGAGGGCGACCTGGCTGTAGACGAGGCAATCGGTCGCGTTCAGGCCCAAGCCGACCACGACGAAGGCGGGGGCCATGGTGATCGCGCGGCGCAGCCACAGCGGGGTGCGCAGGTGCAGGAAGTCCTGCATGATGGTCTGCCCGGCCATGGTGGCCACCACCGAGCTCGAAAAGCCCGAGGCCAGCAGCGAGGCCATGAAAACGATGGCCGCCGCGCCGCCGAGCAGGGGCGTGAGGGTGCGGTAGGCGGTCTCGATTTCGGCCACGTCGCTGTGCCCGGGGTGGAAGGTGGCCGCCGCCATGGCGACCATCGCCATGTTGACGATTCCGGCCACGCCGAGCGCGCACAGCACCTCGATGTTGGAGAAGCGCAACACCTGCCGGCGCTCGCCATCGTTGTGCACCGGCACCCGGTCGGTCATCAGCGCCGAGTGCAGGTAGATCGCGTGCGGCATCACGGTGGCGCCGATGATCGCCACCGCGAGGGAGAGGGCGCCGGCGTCCGGGAGATGGGGGCCGGCGATGCCGCGCAGTACGCCGTGCCAGTCCGGCGGGGCGATGAACAGCTCGATAGCGTAGCACAGGCCGATCAGGCCGACGAAGCCGGCGACGACGATTTCGATGGGGCGGAAGCCGCGGTTGCCGAGCAGCAGGATAGCGTAGGTCAGGATGCCGGTGATCACGAGGCCGAGCATGAGGTCGATGCCGAGGAGCAGCGAGAGGCCGATGGCGCCGCCAAGAAACTCGGCGAGGTCGGTCGCCATGGCGGCAAGTTCGCTCGCAGCCCACATGGCGAGGCGGGTGCGGCGGGGGAAGCGCGCGCGGCAATGGGCGGCGAGGCTCTGGCCGGTGACGATGCCGAGCTTCGCCGACAGCGACTGGAACAGCATCGCGACCAGGTTGGCCAGCACGACGACCCAGAGCAGGGCATAGCCGTAGCGCGCGCCGGCCTGAATGTTGGTGGCGAAATTGCCCGGGTCCATATAGGCGATGGAGGCGATCACGGCCGGGCCGGCGAACGGCAGGAAGGCGGCGAGCCCGCGGCGGCGGCCGGCCAGAGTGTCACGCCCGGCGGCGGTGGTGCGGGTGGAAAGCGTGGCTCGGCCGGTCGTGGCGCTCATCCGGTTTTCCTCGGGGCGGGGGGGCGAGTTTTGCGGCATTGGCTCCAAAGTGTAGCCTTGGCTACAAATCGCTGCCTAAGATGTGGTTCGTACATGCCGCTTGTCAATCCGCCCGGCGTTTGCTCTTGCTGCGGTGGCAAGCACGGAGGACGAGGGTGATTTCGCCCAGACCACAGCCGGACCATCCACAGCCGGACCATCCCGAGTCGGACCATAACGATGCGATGCCGGAGGAGCCCACCCAGGCGCGCCGCTTCGGCAAGGCGCGCACGGCGCAGGCCTCGGCATTGCTCGAGGACTATGCCGAATTGATCGCCGATCTGCTCGCCAGCGGTGGCGAGGCGCGGCCGACCGACATCGCGCGGCGACTCGGCGTCTCCCATGCCACCGCGATCAAGACCATCGCGCGGCTCAAGCGCGAGGGGCTGGTCACCGCGCGGCCCTATCGCGGGGTTTTTCTCACCGAGGCCGGCGAGGCGCTGGCCGGCCGGGTGAAAGCGCGGCATCTGGTGGTGGTGGAACTGCTGAGGGCCGTCGGCGTGCCGTCCGAGGCGGCGGAGCAGGATGCGGAGGGCATGGAGCACCATGTCTCCGATACCACGCTGGCCGCGTTCTCCCGGTTCCTCAAGGCCCGGTGAAGCGCTGCGGTTAGACGATGCCCTGCTCGCGGAGCTTGTTGAACTCCCGCGCGCTGACGCCGAGGAGGTCGCGCAGGATTTCCTCGGTATGTTCGCCGAGCGTCGGCGGCGGCACGCGGTAGTCTGCCGGAGTCTCGGAGAGGCGGACCGGGTTGGCGATGACCTGGACGGGGACGCCGGAGGTGTGGGCCATTTCGAT
This sequence comes from uncultured Rhodospirillales bacterium, assembly GCA_903928895.1. Classification (GTDB taxonomy): domain Bacteria; phylum Pseudomonadota; class Alphaproteobacteria; order Acetobacterales; family Acetobacteraceae; genus CAIYPH01. Next base: position 23,194 of record CAIYSR010000143.1, read on the forward strand.
CACCATGCCGCGAGCGACGACCTGCGGGTCGGCGAAGACCTCCTTGAGCGTGTTGATCGGGCCGCAGCCGATTTTCAGGGCCTCGAGTTTGTCGACCCACTCCTTGGTGGTGCGGGCGCGCATGGTCGGGGTGAGCGTGTCGGTGACGACCTGACGGTTTTCGACGCGGGCGGGGTTGGTGGCGAAGCGGGGGTCATCGAGCAGGTGGGTGAGGTCGAAGGCCTCGCAGAAGCGCTTGAATGTCGGGTCGTTGCCGATGGAGAGGACCATATAGCCGTCGGCCGTCGGGAAGACCTGATAGGGCACGATGTTGGGGTGCTGGTTGCCGAGGCGGGGCGGGTTTTCGCCAGTGGCCAGGTAGTTCATGCCCTGGTTGGCGAGCCAGGCGACATGGGTGTCGAGCATGCCGATATCGACCTGCTGGCCCTGGCCGGTTTTTTCGCGGTGGCGCAACGCGGCGAGAATGCCGATGCAGCCGTAGAGGCCGGCGAAGACGTCGGCGACGGGGATGCCGACTTTTTGCGGCTCGCCGGCGATGTCGCCGGTGAGGCTCATCACCCCGCCCATCGCCTGGATCAGGGCGTCATAGCCGGGCCGCGGGGCATAGGGGCCGGTCTGGCCGAAGCCGGTGATCGAGCAATAGATGATGCCGGGAAAGGCTGCGTGCACGTCGTCGTAGCCCAGCCCGTACTTGGCCAGCGCGCCGACCTTGAAGTTCTCGACCAGGATGTCGGTGTCCTCAAGCAGGCGCCGGATGATCTTCTGCCCCTCGCGGGCGGCGATATCGACGGTGACGGAGCGCTTGTTGCGGTTGACGCCAACGAAGTATGCGCTCTGGTCGGTGCCGGGCATGGCCGGGGGGGCGAAGCCGCGGGTGTCGTCTCCGGCGCCGGGGCGCTCGATCTTGATGACCTCGGCGCCGAGATCGCCAAGCATCTGGGTGCAGGTCGGCCCGGCGAGGACGCGTGTGAGGTCGAGAACACGGAGGCCCTTGAGCGGGCCGGTGGCATCCTTGGTGGGCATGGCGGCGAAGGTCCGATCCGGGCGATGAGGGGGGAGTTATAGGCAGGGCATTGGCGGGAGGCAAAAAGTCAGGGGCTGGACACGATGCCGGCGGCGAGCAGGCGGTCGATCACGGCATCCTGGATGCCGGCTTCGGCGAGGATATCCCGGCTGTGCTGGCCAACCTCGGGGGCGAGGCGTGGCGTGGCTTTGGTCACGCCGTCGAGGTGGAGCGGGCTGTCGATGGTGCGCAGATCGGAACAGGCGAAGGCGGGGAGCATCCCGGCGGCGCGGGCCTGGTCGTCGACGGCGGCTTCGTCGGTGGTGCCGACCAGCCCGAAGGTCAGGCCGGCGCCGTCGAGCAGGGGTCGCCAATGGGTGAGGGGGTGGGCGGCGAAAACAGCGTCGAGGATGCCGAGCAGGGCGGTGGCGTTGGCGCGGCGGAGCGGCGAGGTGAGGAAGCGCGGGTCCTCGAGGAGGTCGTCCCGGCCGATGGCGCGGACGAGGGAGGGCCATTGGCGGTCCTCCGAAAGCATCACGAGGAGGAACCAGCGGCCGTCGGCGCAGGCGTACATGGCGGCCAGCGCGTTGGGGGAATCGGCGCGCTTGGGCCGGGGCGGGAGGTCGGCGCCGCAAAGGCGGGCCTGGGTCATGTAGGCGTTGGCCCACAGGCCGTTGGCGAGCAGGGAGGAGGCGACGAAACCGCCTTTGCCGGTGCGCTCGCGACGGTAGAGGGCGGTGACGATGGCGCCGTAGAGGGCCATGGCGGTGGGGTGGTCGCCCATGCCGGGAGTGGAGCGGGCGAAAGGGGTGAAGGCGTCGGCGCGGACGACATCCATCAATCCGGAGCGGGCCCAGTAGGCAGTGGCGTCGAAGCCGGTTTTTTCAGCTTCGGGGCCGGTTTCCCCGTAGGCGCTGAGGGCGGCGTAGATCAGGCGGGGGTTTCCTGGTGCGAGGTCCTCGAAGGCCAGGCCGAGCCGGCGGCGGACGGGTTGGGGGTAGTTGGTGATGAAGACATCGGCACCGGCGACGAGGGTGTAGAGCACGTCGCGGCCGGCGGGGTCCTTGAGGTCCAAGGCGAGGCTGCGGCGGCTGCGCCCGTCCATCAGCCAGCCATGGTTATGCCCGCTCAGCGGCTGGCCCGGCATGGCGGAGAAGGCACGGTAGGGATCGCCGGCGCCCGGGGGCTCGATCTTGATGACATCGGCGCCGAAATCGGCGAGCACGGTGGCCGCCGCGGGGCCGGCGATGAAACTTGCGCAGTCGATGACTTTGAGGCCGGCGAAGGGGAGGTCTTCGCTCATGCCGCCCAGCCAGCGAGAATGTCCGCGACCGCGGCGGGGACGGGGCGCGGCGGTACCTCGCCAGGGGTGCCCTCGAAGCGAGGGGCAGGCGCGGACTGGGTGATGCCGTCGCGGCTGACGAAGCTGCCACGGGCCTTGAGGTGGGCGTTGTCGGGGGCTTCTTCCATGGTCAGGATCGGGGCGGCGCAGGCGTCGGAAAGATCGAGAATGGCGGCCCATTCGTCCCTGGTTTTGGTGGCGATGATGGCGGCCAAGCGCTCCTTTTGCGCGGGCCAGAGGCTGCGGTCGTGCTGCGGGTCGAAGAACGGGTCGGACAGGCCGACACGGCTGCGCAGGGCGGCGTAGAACTGGGGCTCGAGGGAGCCGATGGCGAGGAATTTGCCGTCGGCGCAGGTGTAGGTGCCGTAATAAGGGGCGCCGCCATCGAGCATGTTGGCCTCGCGCTCGGTGGTCCAGGTGCCGGCCGACATCATGCCGTGGAACATCGACATCAGGTTGACCACGCAGTCCGAGATCGCGCAGTCGATCACCTGGCCCTTGCCGGAACGACGCGCTTCGAGGACGGCCGCGAGGATGCCCATCACCAAATAGAGCGAACCGCCGCCGAAATCGCCGACCAGATTGAGCGGCGGGACGGGTTTAGCGGCGGGGCCGATGGCGGCGAGCGCACCGGTGATGGCGATGTAGTCGATATCGTGGCCGGCATAGGGGGCGAGCGGCCCGGACTGGCCCCAACCGGTCATCCGGCCATAGACGAGGGCAGCGTTGCGGGCGAGGACGACGTCCGGGCCCAGGCCGAGGCGTTCCATCACGCCGGGGCGGAAACCTTCGATCAGGACCTCGGCGCGATCGAGCAGTTCGAGGGCCTTCGCGGCATCCTGCTTGAGATCCATCGCCACGATGCGGCGGCCGCGCAGGGTCACGTCGTTTTTGCGCGGTCGGGTGTCGGGGCGGTCGATACGGACGACATCGGCGCCCATGTCGGCGAGCAGCATGGCCGCAAAGGGGCCGGGGCCGATGCCGGCGAATTCCACCACGCGCAGGCCCTTGAGCGGTCCCTTGGTCATCGTCATCCTCCCGATTCTTCGGACCATGTTACAGGCAATGCCGCAGGATAGGAGTCTCGCCGCGATGGACGCATTTTCTCTCGACCAGGGCTTGTTCGGGCGGCTGCGGCGCGATGCCGGGGTGGAGTGGACGCGCTATGTCGACCATGGCTTCGTACGCCAGCTCGGCCGTGGCGTGTTGGCGAAGCCGGCATTCCAGCATTTCCTCAAGCAGGATTATCTGTTCCTGATCCATTTCGCCCGCGCCTACGCGTTGGCCGCGGTGAAGAGCGACACGCTGGAGGATTTGCGTGGGGCGGCGGCGGCGGTGACCAATATTGTCGACGTCGAGATGCCGTTGCATGTGGCGTATTGCCGTGATTGGGGTCTGAGCGAGGCGCAGATGGCGGCCGAGCCGGAGGCGATGGAGACGGTGGCCTACACCCGGTTCGTGCTGGATTGCGGCCTCTCCGGCGATCGGCTCGACCTAGAGACGGCGCTCGCGCCCTGCGTCGTCGGCTATGCCGAGGCGGTGGCGCGCCTGCTGGAGGACCCGTCTACCCAGCGCGCGGGCAACCCCTACGAGGCCTGGATGGCTGCCTATTCCGGCACGGAATATCATGCCGCGGTGACGGCGGCGATCGCGCGGCTCGACCGTATCGGCGCGGCGCGGGGGGCGGAGGCGCGGTATGACGGGCTGCTCAAGACCTTCATCGCCGCGACACGGCTGGAAGCGGCGTTCTGGGACATGGGTCTCGCGGCGGGGTGAACGGCGCCCCTGAGGGGCGCCGTCCGTCGTGTCAGGTCGTCACCCGGCGCGCGCCGCCGGCCGTCATGCCGCCATCGATGACGAGCTCGGCGCCGGTCATGTGGTGGGACGCATCCGAGGCAAGGAACAGCACACCATTGGCGATTTCCTGCGGCGCCGAAGGCTTGCCGATCGGCACCGCCGCCCCCAGCACCGCGGGATCGAGCGGCGCATTCAGCCCGCCGCCGAGAGGCGAGGCCGCCTTTTCCCATATCGGGGTGACGATGATCCCGGGATGCACCGAGTTCACCCGGATCGCCTCGTGCGCGAGTTCCAGCGCCATCGATTTGGCGAACAACCGCACCGCGCCCTTGGAGGCGCTGTAGCCGGCCAGGTTGGCCGACCCGCGCAGGCCGGCGACCGAGGACATCACGATGATGGAGCCGCCGCCGGTCTTGCGCATCGCCTCGGCGGCATGCTTCACCGAGAGGAAGACGCCGTCGATGTTCACCGCGTTCTGCCGGCGGAATTCGGCCAGCGACATGTTTTGCACCGGGCCGAATACGGCGATGCCGGCATTGGCGACCATGATGTCGAGCCGCCCGTATTTTTCCAGCGTTGCCGCGATGGCCGCCGGCCAGGCGGCTTCGTCGGTGACATCCTGGTGCAGGAAGCTGGCCTCGCCGCCCGCCGCCTTGATGCCGGCGACGACGGCCTCGCCGCGCGTATCGTCGAAATCGGTGACCATCACCTTGGCGCCCTCGCGCGCCAGCGTTTCCGCGGTTGCCGCGCCAATCCCCGATGCCGCGCCGGTGACAAAGGCGACCTTGTCCTGAACCTGACCCATGCTCTCCCTGATGTCCTTGTGTTTGCCGCGCTATGGGCGGCTTTGCTGCGTGACGGCCCAGTCTAGAACAGGATTGCCGCAGGGGGAATCACATGCCGCCGCGGATCATCGGACCGGTCAACGCGCTACCGCGGCAGTCCCTGGCCGCCATTGACGCTGATGATCTGCGCCGTGATCCAGCTTGCCAGCGGCGAGGCCAGGAACACCACCAGATTGGCGACCTCCTCGGGATGTCCCATCCGCCCCGCCGGGCAGGCGGCGAGCGCCGCGTTGTAAACGGCGGGGGCCTCGGTTTTGCGCTTCTCCCACAGTCCGCCCGGAAATTCGATCGAGCCCGGCGCGACGCAGTTCACCCTTATGCCGCGGCCGATCAGGGTCGCCGCCTGGGTGCGGGTATAATGGATCACCGCAGCCTTGGCCGCGCCATAGGCCGGTGTCCGCACCGAGGGGTTGAGCCCCGAGCCGGAGGCGATGTTGATGATCGAGGCATAGTCGCTCCGCTCCAGAATCGGCAGCGCGACGCGCGAGGCCCGCACCGCCGCCATCAGGTCGACCGTCAGGCTCTGCTCCCAGCCGGCTTCGTCATCGCTCATGCCGTAGCCGGTGGCGTTGTTGACCAGCACGTCGATGCCACCGAGCGCGGCGGCGGCGGCAGGGATGTAGGCGGCGATGTCGGCCTCAAGCGACAAATCGCAGCTTGCGGCATGCGCGATGCCGCCAAAGGCGGCCAGCTCCGCGCGGGTGGCCTCCAGCGCCGCGGCGCCGCGGGCGCAGATCGACACCGCGGCCCCTGCCTCGGCGAAAGCCAGCGCGATCGACCGGCCGATCCCCTTGCTGCCGCCGGCGACCACGACCCGCTGGCCCTTGACGTTGATTTCCATTGCCCGTCCCCTGGTTTGCATGCCGCCATTGTGCGGGCGCCCGCCGCCCGTCCGTCAACCCCCGGTGCCGGAGACCGCCCATGCCTGAACTGCCCCTGGAAATCGACGGGATCGCAACCCCCACCCCGGCCGCCATCGCGGCGCTGCGCCACGATCTTGCCCCTTATACCCGTGTCACGCCCCTGCTGCGCCGCGACGACATCGCCCCGCTCGCCGGCACCACGCTGGAGTTCAAGTTCGAACTGCTCCAGGCCAGCGGCACCTTCAAGGCGCGCGGGGCCTTCTCCAACATGCTTGCGCTCGACGCAGGCCAGCGCGCCCGCGGCGTCACCGGGATTTCCGCCGGCAACCACGCCGTCGCCGTCGCCTATGCCGCGATGAAGCTCGGCATCCCGGCCAAGGTGGTGATGCTGAAAACCGCCAATCCGGCCCGCGTCGCGCTGTGCCGCGGCTTCGGAGCCGAGATCCTGATGGCCGAGGACGGCGCCACCGGCTTCGCCATGGTGCACGAAATCGAGGCGCGCGAGGGCCGCTATTTCGTCCATCCCTTCAACGGCCACCGCACCGTGCTCGGCACCGCGACGCTGGGTGCGGAATGGGCGGAGCAATCGGCCGCGCAGTTCGCCGATGGCCTTGATGCCCTGATCCTGCCGATCGGCGGCGGCGGCCTGGCCGCCGGCGTCGCCACCGCCTTCAAGCAGGCGATGCCGAACCTGACCATCTACGGCGTGGAACCCGAGGGGGCCACCGGCATGGCCCAGAGCTTCACCACCGGCGGGCCGGTCAAGATGGGCTCCATGACCGGCATCGCCGACAGCCTCATGGCCCCGCATACTGAGGCCTACAGCTACGGCCTCTGCCGCGCCAACATCGATGACCTCGTCACCGTCAGCGACGACGAACTGCGCGCCGCCATGCACGTCCTGTTCGCCGAGCTCAAGCTCGCCACCGAGCCGGCCTGTGCCGCCGCCACCGCCGCCGCGCTGTTTCCGTTGCGCGAACGCATTGCCGGGCGGCGGGTCGGCGTGCTTCTCTGCGGCACCAATACCGATCCGGCCACCTTCGTCAGGCATCTGACGCATGGGCAAGGCTAGAAATATATGGGGAGAACCGCCATGCGCCATAGTCTGGCTGCCGCCGCTTTTTGCCTGCTGGCGAGCGCCGCCGGCGCCGTCGAGCTGCCGACCGCCAAGCCCGAATCCGTCGGGCTCGGCCATCTCGACCGGATCGGTTCCTATTTTCGCGCCGAAGCCGAGGCCAAGCGCCTGCCCGGGGCCGTGGTGATGATCGCCCGCAACGGCAAGGTCGCCTACCATGAGGCCTTCGGCGTGCGCGACCCCGCAACCGGCGCGCCGATGCAGAAGGACAGCATCTTTCGCATGTATTGGATGACCAAGCCGGTGACGGCGGTGGCCATCCTGATGCTGATGGAGGAAGGCAAGCTGCGCCTGGCCGATCCGGTGTCGCGCTATCTGCCGGCGCTCAAATCGCCCAAGGTGATCACCGAAACCATCGACGCCCAGGGCCAGCATCGCACCACCACGGTGCCGGCCGAACGCGAAATCACCATTCTGGACCTGCTGCGCCACACCGCCGGCCTCAGCTACGGCGTCTTCGGCAACTCCCTGGTCGACCAGGCGATGAAAACCGCCGGTCTCAACGAACCCGACATGCGGCTCAAATGGACCGATCAGCGCGTGGTCGAGGAACTCGGCAAGCTGCCGCTGCTCTATCAGCCCGGCACCCAATGGCAATATAGCCGTGCCACCGATGTGCTGCTCGCGGTCGTCGAGGCGGTGAGCGGGCATCGCGGCGATGCGTTCTACGAGGCGCGCATCTTCAAGCCGCTTGGCATGGTCGACTCCAGCTTCAACCTGCCGGCCGAGAAACTGCCGCGCATGGCGGAGTCGGGGCTGGACCCCGATACCGGCCGGCCCCAGCCGCTGACCGATGTCAGCAAGACCCGCCTCTTCCTCGGCGGCGGCGAGGGGCTGCTGTCGACGGCGGCAGACTACATGAAGTTCGCGCTGATGCTGGCCAATGGCGGCGAGCTCGAAGGTGTGCGCCTGATCTCGCGCGCCTCGGTCGCCTTGATGTCGGCCAATCACCTCCCGCCCGGCGTCGGCCCCGGCCCCAACTACCTGCCCGGCCCGGGCTACGGCTTCGGCCTCACCGTCGCCGTCCGCACCGAGGCAGGGCAGGCGAGCGTCCCCGGCAGCGTCGGCGAATACAACTGGGGCGGCTACGCCGGCACCAAGTTCTGGGTCGACCCGAGGGAGCACCTGGTGCCGATCATGCTGATCCAGGCGCCGCTGCAATCGCGCAACGCCGGCAACAGCTTTCGCGGCCTCGTTTACGGAGCGATCGCCGATTGATCCAGATGTCACGGCGGGGGGGCTCGACCAACCACCCCGACCGGCCTAACCTTGCGCCGATCGCGACCATCCCCACGTGATGGACGCAATATCCTTTCGTTTGATCGAAGCCCTTTGTCTGTAAGAACCCGGGAGCGAACATGCCTAGACTGAGTTATGCAGCACCTGCATCCGTGCCTGACGCCATCAAGCTGCTCGCCGGGGCCGAAGGTCTCGCGAAAGTGCTGTCCGGCGGCACGGACCTGCTGGTGCAACTGCGTTCCGGCCGGACCCGGCCCGAACTCATCGTCGACACCAAAAAGATCCCCGGCATCATCGGGATCCGCGAAACCGAAGACGGCTTCGTCATCGGCGCCGCGACCTCGGGGGCCGAGATCGGCGAGAACGCCGCCCTGGTCGCCGCCTATCCCGGCGTCGTCGAGGGCACGAACCTGATCGGTTCGACCCAGGTCCAGGGCCGCGCCTCGCTGGCCGGCAACCTGTGCAACGCCTCGCCGGCCGCCGACAGCGTGCCCGCACTAATCGCCGCCGGCGCGGTCGCCGTCGTCGTCGGCCCGAACGGCCAACGCAACGTGCCGGTCGGGCAGATCGTCATCGCGCCGGGCCGCACTTCGCTGGCGAAGGGGGAGTTCATCCTCGAATTCCACCTGCCCAAGCCCAAGGCGAAGCAGTCCGACGCCTATCTCCGCTTCATCCCGCGCACCGAGATGGACATCGCGGTCGTCGGCTGCGGCGTGAACCTCACGCTCGACGCCAACGGCGTGATCACCGCCGCCTGCATCGTGCTCGGCGCCGTCGCGCCCACCCAGGTCGTGGTCGAGGCCGCCGCCAAAGCCATCATCGGCACCAAACTCGATGACGCCGCCCTCGCCGCGCTCGACGCCGCGGCGCGCGCCGCCTGCAACCCGATCACCGACAAGCGCGGCACCATCGAGTTCCGCACCAAGATCGCCGGCGTGCTCGCACGCCGGGCCGCCAAAATCGCCTATGACCGCGCGGGAGCCCGCTGATGAGCAAGATCCACGTTACCACCACCGTCAACGGCGAGCCGGCCGAGTTCCTCTGCGAACCGCAGGAGAGCCTGCTCGACGTGCTGCGCGACAAGCTCCAGTTGACCGGATCCAAGGAGGGCTGCGGCTCCGGTGACTGCGGCGCCTGCTCCATCACGCTCGACGGCCGTCTGGTCTGCTCGTGCCTGGTGCTCGGCGTCGAAGCCGAGGGCAAGACCATCGGCACCATCGAGGGCCTCGCCAATGGGGACGAGCTGCACCCGCTGCAGCGCAAATTCCTCGAACATGCGGCCCTGCAGTGCGGCTTCTGCACGCCCGGCCTGCTCGTCGCCACCAAGGCGCTGCTCGACGCCAATCCGAACCCGACCGAGACCGAAGCCCGCTTCTGGCTCGCCGGCAACCTGTGCCGCTGCACGGGCTATGACAAGATCATCCGGGCCGTGATGGACGCGGCCGCCGAAATGCGAGGGGAACACGCATGAATTTCGTCGCCAACAAAAGCGAACTGAAAGTCGTCGGCACCCGCCCGGTTCGTCCGGACGGGATCGACAAGGTGACCGGCAAGGCCATGTTCGGCGCCGACCTCACCATGGCCGGCACGCTGACCGGCAAGGTGCTGCGCAGCCCGCACGCCCATGCCCGCATCGTCGCCATCGATGCCTCCAAGGCCCTGGCCCTGCCGGGCGTGAAGGCCGTCATCACCGCGGCCGACTTCCCCGAGATCTCCTCGGAAGAGGCCGCTGCCGGCGACGGTGCGGTCAACTTCCGCCACATGGCCCATAACGTCCTGGCCCGCGACAAGGTGCTCTACGAGGGCCATGCCGTGGCCGCCGTGGCCGCCACCTCGCAGGCGATCGCCGACGCCGCGGCCGCCCTGATCGAGATCACGTACGAAGTCTTGCCCTTCGTCATCGACGTCGAGGCCGCCATGGCCGACGGCGCGCCGCTGCTGCATGACGACATCAAGTACAACGGCAAGCCCTCCAACATCACCAAGCGCGTCGAGTTCAAGCTCGGTGACGCCGATGCCGGCCTTGCCGAAGCCGACGTGGTGGTCGAGGGCCGCTACGAGACCACCGCTGTGCACCAGGGCTACATCGAGCCGCACGCCGTGATCGCCTCGGTCAACCCGGACGGGCAGACTCAGATTTTCGCGTCGAGCCAGGGTCAGTTCATGATCCGGCAATACGTGTCCAAGATCCTGGCCATGGACATCGCCAACATCCGCGTCACCCCGGCGGAAATCGGCGGTGGCTTCGGCGGCAAGACCCTCGTCTATCTTGAGCCCCTCGCCGTTGCCCTCTCACGCAAGGCCGGCAAGCCGGTCAAGATGGTGATGAACCGCGAGGAAGTCTTCCGCGCCACCGGCCCGACCTCGGGTGGCGTGATGACGGTCAAGATCGGCGCCAAGAAGGACGGCACCATCACCGGCGCCACCATCGACATCGCGCTCCAGGCCGGCGCCTTCCCCGGCTCGCCGGTGGCCCCTGCCTGCATGTGCGCCTTCGCCTGCTACGACCTCAAGAACGTCCGCGCCTCCGGGTTCGACGTGGTGAGCAACCGCAGCAAGATCGCCGCCTACCGTGCCCCCGGTGCGCCGATCTCGGCCTTCGGCGTCGAAAGCGCGATGGACGACCTCGCCACCAAGCTCGGCATGGATCCGATCGCGCTGCGCGAGAAGAACGCAGCCAAGGCCGGCACCAAGGCCGCCTATGGCCCGGTGTTCCCCGAAATCGGCTTCGAGCAGGTGCTCGAAGCCGCCAAGTCGCACCCGCATTGGTCCGCGCCGCTCGGCCCGAACCAGGGCCGCGGCGTGGCAACCGGTTTCTGGTTCAACATCGGCGGCGACAGCTCGGCCTCGGTCTTCGTCAACGAGGACGGCACCATCAGCGTCGTCTCCGGCAGCCCGGACATCGGCGGCTCGCGCGCATCCATGGCGATGATGGCGGCCGAAGTCCTCGGCGTACCCTACGAGAAGGTTCGCCCGATCGTCGGTGACACCGCGCAGATCGGCATCACCGGCATGACCGGCGGCAGCCGCGTCACCTTCGCCACCGGCATGGCCACCGTGCAGGCGGCGGAGAAAGTGGTCGACGAGCTCAAGAAGCGCGCCGCCATGATCTGGGACATCTCGCCCGAGGCGGTGGACTGGAAGGACGGCGAAGCCGTTCCCGCCGGCGCCAATGCCGGCGGCTTCGACCCGATGCCGCTCGCGGCCATCGCGGCCAAGGCCGGCAAGACCGGCGGGCCGATCGGCAGCGAAGTCTCGATCAACGCGCAGGGCGCGGGAGCCGGCTTCGGCGCCCATATCTGCGATGTCGAGGTCGATCCCGAGACCGGCTTCGTCAAGGTGCTGCGCTACACCGCGGTCCAGGATGTCGGCCGTGCCATCCATCCGTCCTATGTCGAAGGGCAGATCCAGGGCGGCGCGGTGCAGGGCATCGGCTGGGCGCTGAACGAGGAATACCTCTACGACAAGAACGGCCGCATGGACAACGCGGGCTTCCTCGACTACCGGGTGCCCGTCGCCTCCGATCTGCCGATGATCGAAGCAGTCGTCGTCGAAGTGCCGAACAAGCGCCATCCGTTCGGCGTGCGCGGCGTCGGCGAAGTGCCGATCATCCCGCCGCTGGCCGCCGTCGGCAACGCCATCAAGGCGGCTATCGGCGTGCGCATGCACAGTCTGCCGATGTCGCCGCCGAAGATTCTTGCCGCCATCGACGGCAAGGCCTGATGCCAAAGGTTTCCATTTCGGGCTCGGGCTGCCGTCCCTTCATCGGCGAGCAGACCGAGTTCGAGGTGGAGGCCACCAGCTTCCGCCGCCTGATCAAGGAACTCGACGCCCGCTTCCCCGGCCTCGGCGAACACGTCGAGGAGACCATGGCGGTAGCGATCGACGGCGAAATCCATCAGGACGCCTACGGCCTGCAACTGCCGCCGGACAGCGAGATTTTCCTGATCCCGAAGATCGGCGGAGGATAATGGGTGGACAGGTCGCGTGATTTCGTTTGAAGTGAATGGAGTGGATATCGAACAAGTCGTTTGGTTTCTGCTGTAGTGCGGTATGTTTTTCGGCCTAGGTGTGATGTGTTGTAAAGGTTGAGTGCGATGATTGATGACACAGCGGTTGTTCGATCAATCGATGAGATGGGGCAGGTGTTTGATTCACACGACGTTATTAGGGACGTCATTCACACCGAGCAGCATAATTACATTAGATGGCTGTCGTCAGAGCTCGGTCGAGACGGCCCTTTTCACTATGTGCATTCTCGACTTGGTGAAATGATAACGGCGATATGTTCACGTCGAGGGTACGTTCGCGAGGATTCACGAAGCCCGGACATATTTGGACAGAACAGCCGGTGCATTAGATGGACACGCCCAACGGGTTTATGACTACCTATCCCCCCGCCTTCCACGCGCCCATCCCGCCCTCGATGTGACGCGCCCCGGTCAGCCCGGCATCCTGCGCCGCCTGCACTGCCATTGCCGAACGCTCCCCGAACGCGCAGAAAAACAGCAGCCGCTTGCCGGTGGCCTGCGCCAGCTCGTGCAGCACGCCGCCCGGCGCGATGTTCTCCTGGAGATCGGGGTAGGGCGCATGCAGCGCGCCCGCAATCGTGCCATGCCGCTCCCGCTCCGCCCGCTCGCGCAGATCAACCAGCACGATATCGCTCCGCCCAATCAGCTCTTTCGCCTCCGCCACCCCCACCGCCCAGCCGCGCCGCGCGATCTCGGCCTGGATCAGGCCCTGCCGCATATTGGCGGGCACCGCGACATCCATCATCTTCGGGTTCGCGAGGTTGAGGTTGTTCATCAGGTGCACGTAGTCGTCCACCGATGTCACCTGCAGCCGCGGATTGAACCGCCGCTCCTCGCCGATGGTGCTGACCGTGTCGCCCTTGTAGTCATGGCCCGGAAACACCTGCGTCTCCTCAGGCAGTTTCAACAGCTTGTTGAACAGGCTGTCGTACTGCGCGCGCGGGTCGCCATGCTGGAAATCGGTGCGCCCGGTGCCCCGGATCAGCAGCGTGTCGCCGGTGAACACCCGATCGGCCATCAGGAAACTATAGGAATCGTCGGTATGCCCGGGCGTGTACAGCACCTCCATGCTGATCCCCTCGATGGTCAGCCGGTCGCCCTCGGCGATTCGCATCGACACCACATCGACCTGGCTCTGCTCGCCCATCACGGTGATGCAGTGCGTCCGATCGCGCAGCGCCCCGAGCCCAGTGATATGGTCGGCATGGAGATGGGTATCGACCGCCTTGACCAGCTTGAGATCGAGCTCCCGCATGAGCTGGAGGTAGCGGTCGACCTTCTCCAGCACCGGATCGATGATCAACGCTTCGCCGCCGCGGCGGCTGGCCAGGAGATACGAATAGGTGCCGGACGTCTGATCGAACAATTGGCGGAAAATCATCGGCACCTCCCGGGCATGACGTCGCTCAGCGTAACAGCGCGACCCGCAGGGCGGAAGCTCACAGGAGCGCCGGCTGCCGCGGCGGGACGGTTGCATCCGCTCGGGCAGCCTCCAGCTCCGGCACCCCGCACTCCCGCAGAAAATCGGCGATGGCATCGAACTCGGCCGGCGCCCGGGTCCGGTCGCCGGCATCGCCCCGCGGCACCCAGATCACCGTCTCGTAGCGGGCGCGGGTGAGCAGCACGCGGTAGGTGTTCAACCGGTTGGCGATTTTCTCCCCGGCGCGCGCGGTCTGCCAGTCGGTGCCAGAGAAATTGCGGACGACCCAGCCCTGTCCGCGCACCAGGTCGCCACCCCAGCACAGCCCGACCAGATCGAGCTCAAGCCCTTGGCAGGAGAATTCGGTGGCCACTACCTCCAGCGCATTGGAGGCACGGACATCCCCGGGCCAGCGGTCGAGAAACCAGTGCGCCACCGCCTCGGCGTCCATGTGCGGCAACTCGGCCCCGAGCCCATCGGCCCGCAGGCGCTTGGCGCCGGAGCTGCCGACCAGCCCGGCCCGACGCAGGCCGCGGGCCTCGGCGCGCAAATGCGCCCGCATCGCGGCGAGATCGCGGGTCAGACGAAACGGCGGCGGTGCGGCCGCGGCGATGCGCCCCGCCGCCGCATGATCCCCCGCCAGCACCGCATCGGCCCATGCCGCGGCCGCCGGGTTACGCAGACTGCGGATCGGCACGTCGAGATGCAGCGCCGGATTTGCCGTCACCGCCAGCGTCGCCGGCAGGCGTTGCCGGGGATCGCCGATCTCGCGCAGGGCGGGCGCGGCGTGCACCTTCCAGCCCGGCCGCGCCGCCAGCGCGGTGCCCCATTCCGCGAGCCCGCCCTCGCCATCATGAATTTCCTGCCCGCCGCCGACCAGGCAGACCACCACCGCCCAATCGGCGTGGCGCGCCATGATGTCGAGCAGATGGCCGGGCTCGGAATCCCTGAGCCGCACCGGCCGGTCCCGGCTTTTGCGGATGGCATGGGCGGCCGACCAGGCCCGCTGGCCTTCGTCGATGACAATCACATGGTCATGCGGCGGCAGGACGGCGTTGACGTTGTCGTCGCGGAACGCCGGCAGGGCCTGGATCGCACTCTTGGTGCGCTGGCGCGCCATCCGCAGCCGGCCCGCCTCGCCACGCGCCTCGTCCCGCGCCAACGCCTCGCGCAGCACATGCACCAGCGTCGGATTGCCGGTCAGGAACACCGCCTTGGCCTCGTGACCGCCGCCGAACACGGTATTGAGCCCGCACAAGGTCTTGCCGGCGCCGGGGATGCCGGTCACGAACAGCGCGCAGCGCATACCCTCGCGCCGCGCCGCCGCGATGGTGCCGATGATGGCCGCGCTGGTGGTCGTGAGATTGCCGGTATCCGCCCGCGCCGTCGCGATATCAGCCACCCCGTGGCGGCCATACAGGGTGCAGGCGGCATCGACGATGCCCGGCACCGGACGATACGCTGCCGCCTCCCATGCGCCCACATCAAGGAGGCCGCACGGCACCGGCAGGCGCTGCCACAAATCCCGCAGCAGGGCGGGCAGGGTCGCGGCGCTGGCGTCCAGCACCGGCGTCACCTCGCCGCCAAGCAGCAACGGCCAGGCGATGGCGCCCGGCCTGGCGCGAGTGGCGACCAGCACGGGGATGATCGGATGATGCCGGCTTGCGGCATGGAAATCCCGCAGATCGAGGGCATAATCCTCCGCCTGCCGCCGATCCTCGGCCTGGAAGGTGGCCGCATCGGCCTTGAATTCCAGCACCACGATCGCGCGCGGCGTCAGCAGCACGGCGTCGATCCGCCGGCCAAGACGGCGCATCTCGTATTCCAGCACCAATTCCCACCCCGCCGCCGCGTCCCAGCCGGACAACGCATCGTGCAGGCAACCCACCGCCGCCTCCCACGCCCGCACCTGTTGCGGCTCGTTGCGGCGGAACCGCCGTGCATCATCCAGCGCAAGCCGCTCGACGATGGACGACGGCTGGGCAGCCAGGAAGTCGCGGACCTGCATGCCATCTCCGAACCGAACGGCGCCGCAGATCATTCACCCAATGCGTTAAGGAAACAAGAACAGGCGCCGCCTGCTCAGGGCACCAGATTGCCAATCGCGCTCAAGCACTCCGACTCGGACAGGCTGGCCGGCGTCTCCGTCGTGGCATGCGCCACGGTGAGCACCTTGCGGGCGGGAAACAGCACGACGTCGAGACTGCACCCGTTGGCATGGGCGTAGAGCCACACCTCGCCACCGTTCTCGCTCTTGCGCAGCACCGGGTTGCCCAGCGCCGCGACCAGGCTGTCGGCCGGCATGTCGAGCAATTGCGCGACCCGCTCCGGCCCTTTGCGCTGCGGCCTAGGTGCTTCGACAGCGCGGTCAACATCGGCCGGCGGCGGCGTGGCGCAGCCGGCCGGCAGGGCCAAGGCCAGGGCGAACACCCAGCCTTTGTCGCGCATCATGGGATCGCTCAGTCGGCCTGGTCGGGGGCGCGGCCGGTCTCGGGCGCCCGCGGTGCCTCGGTGATCATCTCGATCGTCCCGGTGATCTGCCCGCCATCCTCCACCTTGAGCCGGCGGCAGCGCGCCGTGCCGATGACCTTGCCGGTCGCACTGACGATCAGGCTGCCACGCGCGGTGATGGTCCCGTCGATGGTGCCGCCGATCTCGGAATCCTCAACCTCGACGGTGCCGCGGAACAACCCGCCCGGCGCCACCACGAGTTCGACCGCGCGCAGCACCTCCGATTCCACGGTGCCTTCGACGATGAGCCGCTCGGCATCCGAGATCACACCGGTCACGCCGATGCCCTTGCCGACCACCAGGGTGCGGCGCTCGGCGGTCACGCGCGCCGGGGTGCCGGCCGGCCGCTGCTGGGTGGCCGCGGCAGGAGCGGTGGGTGTGCCGGGGAACGGGGCACGGCTCATGTTCTGAGGCTCCTTCGGTTGGGCGGGGCGATAGGGCGGCACGCCGAGCCCGGTATCGCCGCCAGTGCCCTGCTGGGCAGGTTGGGCGGTCGGCAGCGGCGGGGGTTCGGGAACCTGCGGCTCGTCGGGCTTGCGGCGCTTGAACACAGCGGATCCGTTTCATTCAGGTGGGCTGGAAAGACGACGCCTATCACACCGCCCCTTTCCTCACAACCGGCCCCCGCGAGCCCCAGGGCAATCGGGTGAAGGCAGGCAAGACAATCAAGGCTCCGCCGGCAAAGGGCCGCGGGCCCTTTGAACCCGTTCCATTCAGCGGCTGGATCAGCGACCTTCAGTTGAAAACACCGATCTTGCTTGCGCCGCAGGCCAT
>CAIYSR010000144.1 GCA_903928895.1 uncultured Rhodospirillales bacterium
GAAAGAGACTCATACCGGCCACCGTTGACCCATGCTTCATGGGTCAACGGTGGCCGGTATGACCCTATTCGAACTCCCACGCGCGTTGGTACAGCACCGGCACCTCGCTCTGCCCCCGCCGCTCCGCCTCGCTCATCGCCAACCACAGCTGCAGCCGGCCCAGCACCAGCCGCTGCGGCCCCGCCAGATCCATCGCCAGCGCCTCCTCGATCCCCCACCAGCGCAAATCGTCGAGCTCGCCCGACCCCGCCAGCACGCCAGACACATGCGCCGCCTCCACCACCAGGAACCGCGCATCGAACCGCACCGGTGAGGGCGCCGGCGTCACCGCCCGGCACAAATAATCGAGCCCATGCAACGCCGGCGGCCCGCCCAGCGACAGCCCGGTCTCCTCCTCCAGCTCCCGCGCCGCCGCCACCCCCAGCGCATGCGCCAGCTCCGGACTCGCCGCTTTTTCCAGCCGCCTCACCACGTCGCCGCGCAACGGCGACGCCACCGCCGCCCCATGATCCGCCGGGTCCACCGCACCGCCGGGGAACACCAGCCGGTTCGGCATGAATTTGTGCTTCGCCCCCCGCATGCCCATCAGCACCTCCGGTCCACCCCCGCGCAGCACCAGCAGGCTGGCAGCCGGACGCGGGATCACATCGGTCCCAGGGGGACGTGCAGTTGCATCGGTCATCTCGGAACTCCTTCCCCCCAGACTCGCCCCACCACACGCTCCTGGCAAGACCCGCCGGTTTGCCGATCCCTCCCCCGCAAGGCATGCTGCTCGTGCGTCCCAGCCCGGAGCCGCCGCACCCATGAGCCACCTGCACCCGAGGCCGCGCGCCGCCATCCCCCCCGTCGCAATCGCGGCGGACCCCGGCCGCCGCCGCATCGCACGGGCCTAGCCGATGCCGATCCTGCCCCGGCTGCGCGACGTCGATCCGCTCCGCACCACCGTGCGGATCGCCGTCTCCGGCCTCGCCCGCGCCGGCAAGACCAGCTTCCTGACCTCGGTCGCCACCAACCTGCTCGCCGGCAAACTCCTCGACCCGGCGCCCGACCTTATCTCCGAGGCCCCCGCCGGCGCCGCCACCCTGGCGCGCTTCGACGCCGCCGCCAATGCAAGCGCAATGGCGGCCGATCCCCCCGCCTGGCCCGCACGCACCAGCGACATCTCGCTGCTCGCCCTCGATCTGACCTTCCGCCGCGGCCGCCTGCGCCCGGATCGCCGCCTGCGCCTCGAATTCCTCGACTACCCCGGCGAATGGCTGCTCGACCTGCCGCTGCTCCATACCTCCTACGCCGACTGGTCCGAGCAGGTGATGACCCGCCTGGAACCGATCCCCGCGGCGCGCGACTTCCTTGACTTCGTCCAATCCATCGAGCGCGGCAAAGGCGCCGAGGAGGGTCTCGCCGCCGATGGCAGCCGCCGCTACCGCGCCTTGCTGCGCCATTTGTCCCAGGCCGAGCACCTCTCCATGCTGCAACCCGGCCGCTTCCTGATGCCGCCCCACGGCACCGTCCTGCCCGATGGCGGCACCACCCCGCCCGCCAACGAGCCGCCCTACATGAAGTTCTTCCCGTTCGACCGCAGCGGCCCCTTCACCCGCCTGCTGGCCGAACGCTACGACGCCTATGTCCGCGCCGTCCGCGCCGAGCTGTCGCAACCCTCCTTCGCCCGCATCGACCGCATGGTCGTCCTCGCCGACGTCCTGGCCGCCCTTCACGCCGGGCAAACCGCCTTCCGCGATGTCCGCGCCGCCCTCGCCACGGTCGCGGAGTCGCTGCGCTGGCGCAACACGCCGGGGATCATTCCTGAGCGGATCGCAAACCTGCTGCCGCTCGGCGGCATCCGCCGCGTCGCCTTCGTCGCCAGCAAGGCCGACCATGTCGGCGACGCCCAGCGCCACAATCTCAAGGAACTCGTCAGCCGGATGACGCCGACCGGCGGCCAGGCCATCAGCCGCGCCTTCGCCGTCGCCGCGGTGCGCTGCACCGAGGACTGCACCATCCCTCTCGGCAACGGCAACGCCACCGTCATCGTCTCCGGTGTCCGCGGCCGGGTGAACCGGCAGATGCTCGGCTTCTTCCCCGGCCAGGTGAACCCGGGCCTCGCCGATGACCGGCCGTGGAACGAAACCTTCCTCGAGGTACCTCAATTCGAGCCCGTCCGCTTCGATGCCTCCGGCGGCAACGGCATCCCCAATATCGGCCTCAAGGAGCTCTTCGCCTTCCTGCTGGAGGACGTGCTGTGAGCGAGACCCGTATCGGCCCCGCCATCGTCGTGCTCGAGACCGACGCCGCCCGCCTCGAAGCCACCGCCGAAACTCTGCCGGTTCCGGTGCTGCCGCCGCTCCACCCGTTCCGGCTGGCCGCGCTCGGCACCGCCATCCTGCTCGGCGGCCTCTTCCTCCTGCTCCTCGCCGGCCTGGTCATCGACCAGTTCGCCCGCGCGCCGCTGCTCGGTTGGGCCACAATCGCGGTGGCCGCCGCCGGCGTCGGACTGATCGCAGCGGCACTCTGGCGCGGCCTGCGCAGCCTGCGGCAACTCCGTCACGTCGACCGGCTCCGCGCCGACCTCGCCAACCCCGCAACCACCCGCGCCGCCGCCCTGTCCTGGCTCAAATCCATCGCCGCCAGCCCGCAGTCCGTCCGCGCAGTGGAAACTGCCGACTCCGCCGACGAGATCCGCCGCATCCTGCGCGCCGGCCCCCGCGCCACGATCGAGCTTCAGGTCACCGCGCTGGCCAAACGCGCCGCCTGGCAGGTCGCCGGCATGACCGCCGCCATGCCCTCGCCGGCGATCGAGATGCTCATCGTGCTCTGGCGCAGCTGGCAACTCGTCCTCGACATCGCCGCCCTGCACGGGCTGCGTCCGAGCGGACTCGGCGCCCTCATCCTGCTCCGCCGCACCCTGCTCTCCGCCGCCAGCGTCGGCGTCGCCAACGCCGGCGTCACCTCGGCCGTCACCGGCATCCTGCAAGACCCGGACCTGCACCGGGTCGTCGGCAACGGCCTCAGCCTGCTGTCCGGCGGCGTCCTCCCCGGGGACCTGCCGGCCTCCCTCATGGCCCGCCTCGCCGGCGACGCCGCCGCCGCATCCGTCGCCGCCCAACGCATGATCACCCTCGCCCGCGCCGCCGCCACCGCCTGCTCGCCAGTCGACGAATAGGAGGGCAAGCGCTTCTTTTTTGAAAAAAGCCGCGCGCTACCGAACCTTGAAGCCCCGTCGCACGAACACCGCGCGCGCGTCGGGCCCCATGATGAACGCCATGAAGGCCCGGGCCTCGGCGGTGTCCCCGGCCCTGGTCACGGCGAAGGGGTACGCGATCGGCTCGTGGCTGTCCTCGGGGAACACACCGGCGATCACGACACCCGTGGAGACCGCGGCATCGGTCGCATAGACGATCCCGGCCGGCGCCTCCCCGCGCTCGACCAGGAGCAGGGCGGCGCGGACGTCCTCGGTGCTGGCCAGCCGCGGCTGCACCATGTCCCACAGCCCCAGCTTGCGCAGCGCCTGCTCAGCGTAGATCCCGACCGGCACATGCTTGGGATCACCGGTCGCAAGCCGACCGTTCGGCCCCAGCAGTCCGGCAATGTCGAGCGTGGCGTCCACCCTGACCTGCCGCCCACGGTCCGCCGGCACGATCAGGACGAGATCATTGCCGAGCAGCGACGTGCGCGTATCGGCCGCCAGCAGATTGCGCTGGGCGAGATAGTCGACCCATTTCTCGTCGGCCGAGGCGAACAGGTTGGCCGGCGCGCCCTGTTCCAGCTGGCGCGCCAATGTCGAGCTGGAACCGAACGACAGGCGTGGCGGCTGATGACCGGCCTTTACCCATAGCGCCGCGATGTCCTTCAGCGCATCGGTCAGGCTGGCGGCGGCAAACATCGTGAGATTTTGGGCGAGCGCCGGCAGCGGCGCGATCAACATGACCACAAGCAGCAGAATTCGCATGGAACCTCTCCTTCGTTCGTCACCCGCCACCGCCTGTCTTGCCGGAATGCCGGACAGGCGACACCGCTCAGGGTAAGCGATATATCCCATTGAGCATAGCGTCCGACACAACGAAGGTCGAGGCCAGACCGTGATCGGCCTCGAAAGCCGTGGAGAGGGGCGAAGGCATCAAAGTTTCCCGATGGTGGGCAAGCACCTAAGCCGGCGGACGCTCCCGCGCCTGTTCGCGGCCGGAACCTTGCTTGCTCTGCGGCTTGCGCTTCACCGCTGCCACGTCGCGCGCAATGGCCGAGATCTTGGCCGCAATCTGTTCGGGCGAGAGGATGAAATCGATGCAGCCACTCGCAATGGCTGATCCCGGCATGTCGGGATGCGCGGCGGTCTCCGGCAGTTGCGCGATGGTGATACCGCCCACGTCGCGGATGCCGCACAGCGCATCCGCCCCATCGCCATCGTAGCCGGAGACGATGACCGCGATCAGTTGGCCGTGCCAATAGGTGGTGAGCGAGTGCAGGAAGACCGTGATCACATCCGGCCAACCGCGCGGCTTGGACGTCGGGCGCAATTCGAACGCCCCGTCGCGCACATGGAGGTCGCGATTGGCCGGGATGATGAACACATGGTTCGGTTCGATGCGCAGGCCCTGGGTGATCAGTTCGACCGACATCTTCGTGCAGGAGGGAAGGATCTCGTGGAGTTGCGTTGCCACCGTGCGCAGATGATTGACGATGACGACAGCCGCGCCGGTGTCGCTCGGCAGGTGCTTGAGCAGGCGGACATAGGCATCCAGTCCTCCGGCCGAACCTCCAACGCAGATCACCGGGAAATCTGTTTTGCTGCCGATGTCCATTCTTCCCGCACTCTCTGTTTCAACCGGGCCGGCGCCGGTGTCTAACGGCGGCGCTCAAACCCACGAGCCATCGCCGCTGCCGGCTTCGCCCCGCCTTGGCAGGGTCACGCTAGGGGCCGTTCGCTGTCGTCGGCCAGGGTCGGAAACTACGCAGTGCCGTGTCGCGCTAAGCAAACCCTCTCAGGTTTGCGCTCTTGCTGAATGCTAAGCCGGCTTTCGCCTGCAAGATGTTTGCAAATGCATCCGTGGGCTGACCAGCGAAAGCCTGCTTAGCCAGGCGGTCCCACCGGCTGTGCCGGCGCGCGCCGGGCGAACGGCACGCAGATCAGCGCCGCGATCGTCAACGCCGCGATCAGCCCCCAGGCGTCGGCAATGGCCCGGGCCAGCGCGGCGGTCTCGATCAACGGCTGCACCAGCGCCTGGGTGACCGGGTCGAGCGGGTCGGCGGCGGCGAACAGGTCGAGCGGGAGGCCGATGTCGCGCGCCGTTTCGGTGTCCCCGGCCAGCAGGCCGCGCGCAATCTCGGAACCATGCGTCGCCGAGCGGCTGTAGATGACCGTGTCGATCAGCGCGATGCCGATGGCGCCGCCGAGGTTGCGCATCAGGTTGAACAGCCCGCTCGCGTCGGGCACCCGGCGCGGTTCCAGGTTGCCGAGCGCCAGCCGGGTCGGCGGCAGCAGACAGAACATGATCGCAACGCCACGGATCACCTGCGGCCAGAACATGCCGGCGAAATCGGTCTGCGGCGTCTGCCAGGCGCTGAGTCCGAGACCGAGGGCGAACAGGGCGAACCCCGCCGCGGTCAACAGCCGCGCCCCAAGCCGCTGCTCCAGGATGACCGCGACCGGCGCCATCACCAGCTGCGCCGTGCCGGTGACCAGCATGATCGCGCCGATCTCGAGCGCGTTGTGGTGCCGCACGAAGGCGAGAAAGACCGGCATCAGATAGACCGACCCGAACAGCCCGATCCCCAGCACGAAGCTCAGCACGCAGCCGATCGCGAAGTTGCGGTGGGCGAAACTGCCGAGATCGACGATCGGGTGACGCGCCCCGCGGGTCCGGCCGACAAATCCGCCGAGGCTCGCCGCGCTGAGCGCCAGCAGCCCGATCACGAGCCCGGCGGTCCAGCCCCGCGCCGGTGCCTCCTTGAGGGCGATTTCCAAGGCGGCGAGCGCGGTGGCCATCATCACCAGGGACGCGAGGTCGAGCGTGCGGACCTCCTGCAACCGGAGCGCGGCCTTCGGCAGCAGCAGACTTGCCAGACCAGCGGACAGGAGACCGGGCAGGACATTGACGAGAAACAGCCAGTGCCATGAATAGGTCTCGGTGATCCAGCCGCCCACCACCGGCCCGACCGTCGGCGCCAGCACCGCCAGGACGCCGGCAAGCATGGTGGCCACACCCCGGCGCCGGACCGGGAAGAGCAGGAACACCGCCGAAAACACCGCCGGAATGAGGGTCCCGCCGGAAAAACCCTGCACCACCCGCCAGGCCACCAGGCCGGAGAAACTGCCGCTGGCCGCGCAGCCCAGCGAGGCCAGGGTGAACACCGCGATGGCCACGACAAACAGCCAGCGCATGCTCAGCATCCGCGTGAGCAGCCCGGTGAGGGGAATCGCGATCACCTCGGCGATGAGATAGGCGGTCTGCACCCAGCTCATCTGGTCCGCCGCGATGCCCAGCGCGCCCTGGATGGTCGGCAGCGATGTGGCGACGACCTGGATGTCGAGGATCGCCATGAACATGCCGGTGCACATGGCGGCGAAACCGACCCAGGTCCCCGCCGTCAGCGCTCGGGGCGCCGCCGGCTCAGACGCCGACGGCATGTTGTGCTGCATGCAGCGCGGCATTCTCCGCCCGGATCCGGATGAAGAGCACCGCCGCGTTGGCCGCCGAAAAGGCGAGCGCATACCATGGCAGGCCGAGACACAGCGGCAGCACGGCGATCTCCCCGACGACGACGAGATAATTGGGGTGGGTCGTGAAGCGATACGGTCCCGTCGTCACCAACGGCGCGCCGGGGAGCACGATGATGCGGGTCGTCCACCGCCGTCCCAGCGTCACCAGAACCCAGACCCGCAGCACCTGGAGGCCGAGAAAGATCGCCAGCCAGCCCGGATCGAACGCGCCGTTCCGCCCGAAGACCCAAAGCCCGGCCAGCCAGAGCGTGTGCAGCGCGACGATCAGCGGATAATGGCCTGCGGCGACCTCGTGCGCGCCACCGGCCAGCAGGGCCATCGTGTTGCGCCGCGCCAGCCACAGCTCGCCCAGCCGCTCGGCGGTGACGAACGCCAGCAGGGCCACCGAAGGGATCACGCCGCGCGCTGCAACGAGACGCAGCACGAGGTGAAACCCGGGCCCATGGCCGTCAGCAAGGTGCGCGCGGGCAGGCCGGCACCGATGACGCGTTCGAGGACAAAGAGCGCGGTGGGCGCCGACATGTTGCCGTATTCCGCCAGGATGGCGCGCTCGTGGTCCAGCGTTCCGTGCTCCAGCGCAAAGGCGCGCTCCAGCGCGGTGACCACCTTCTTGCCACCGGGATGGAACGCAAGCCGGTCCACGTCGCCAAGCCAGAGCCCGGCGCGGCCCAGAATTTCCGAGACCGCCGGCGCCATATGCGCCTCGGCGAATGGCGGGATGGCGCGGTCGAAGATCACGCCGAAGCCCTCGGCATCGATCGACCAGCCCATGATGTCCAGCGTCTCCGGCCACATGTGCTGGCCGCTCATCTCGATCGATGCAATTCCCTCCGCGCCGGAGCGCAGCACGCAGGCAGCCGCGCCGTCGCCGAACAATGCGGTGGCCACGATGTTCGCCTTGGTGAGGGTGTCGAGCCGGAACGCCAGCGAACACAACTCGACCGTGACCAGCAAAACCACGCTGCCCGGCCGGGACTGGGCCAGCCGGGAGGCGATCGACAGCCCGCAGACCCCGCCGGCGCAGCCCAGGCCGAACACCGGCACGCGCTCGATATCGGCACGAAATCCGAGCCGCCCGGCCGCCCGCGCCTCGATGCTCGGGGTGGCGATCCCGGTCGAGGAAACCGTCACCACCGTGTCGACCTCGCTGGCCCGCAGCCCGGCGGCGTCGAGCGCCTTGGTCGCAACATCGACGAACAGGGCGACGGCGCCCTCATTGTAAGCCGCGCTGCGCTCCGGCCAGCCCAGCGGCTCGAAATACCATTCAAGCGGCCGGACCGCGTAGCGCTGGACGATCCCGGACGTCTCGAACACCCGCGCCAGCCGGTCAAAATCGCCGAAGCGGGCGCCGAACGCGCGGTGTGCGGCTGCCGCGACGTCGCGCTGGCCGATGCCGTGCGGCGGTACCGCGGTGGCCAGGGAAACCAATTTCACGGCATGCAAGATCTACTCTCCTACGGGCATCGAATCCCTGCGCGCAGGCGCTCCCGCCCGAGCAAGCGGCGAGACGACGCTATTCGGCACAACATCGCCCGCGGCAGCCTCGGAATCTACTCAGTCCGGCATCACGGCGCCAGCCGACGCCGCACAGCCGTCGATCACGGATCGAGCTTCTGCAACTTCTCCTCCAGCTCCCGTTCGGCGGCCGAACCAGGAACCGGTTCGCCACGCAGCGGCGATGCCGCGGCGGCGTGGGCCGCGCGCAACCCGGCGGGCTGCTGCTCGGCGTGGAGCGCCGCGAGGGCCTTGGCAGCCGCGGCACGGTCCTCGCCCGGTGCAGCGGCCTTCGCCTTGGCCTCCAGGTCCTTCAGCACGATGCCATAGGCCTGATCGACCGGCGGCAGGGCGAGCGCATCCTTGGCGTCGAGCACCGCGCGTAGCCCGGTCGGCTCGCCGCCGGTCATGCCCTCCGAGGCAGCCATCGACAATTGGCGGGCGTCCTGTTCGAGCGCATCGAGCACATCGCTCTTCTGACGCTTCGACAGCACCGGATCGATCACCACCTCCTGCGGCGCGTCGAACGTCGCATGCGGCTTCGCGAGCTTCTCCTGCTTCGTCGCTTTCTCGTTCATGTCTTGAGCTTTCCTCTGAATGAACTGTGACCGCGCGTGCCGGTCAGTGCCGGAACAGCGGCGGGCGCCCGCCACGCTCATGCGGCACAGGGTCCGGCGCATCGTCAGGCTCGGACGCCTCGGGTTGAGCGGGAGGGTCGGTCGCCTCGATCGGCACTGGCGGCTCGTCCCCAGCTGGGGTTGGCTTGATGTCGGCCATGAAGACTCCTGTTGCTCAGGTGCGTCGCGGGAACGACTGACCGATCGCGGAACGGATGTATGGGTCTCGAAGTGTTCGAGCATCGAAGGCGCGCGGCCGTCGGGCTCCCAGGGGAGCCAGCGTCGTCTCCCGTCGAGTGCCCCAATCTATTCCCCGCGCATCACCGCCGGCAGGCTCGGAAAACACCCAGAGCGCTCATTCGTAGCCATCGCCGGCGCTGATTTTCCCGCGGAATGTCCAATAGGAATATCCGGTATAGCCCAGGATCAGCGGCATCAGCGCCCCGACGCCGACGAGCAGGAAGGCCTGGCTGCTCCGCGGCGCGGCGGCCTGTGCGATGGTCACGGAATGCAATGCGAAATCGGGGTAGAGGCTGATCCCGAGCCCGGCGTAGCACAGCAGGAACAGGCCAAGCGAGGCCAGGAACGGCGTCGCCTCCCGGCGGAGCGCCAGGCCGCGCCACAGCACCGCGGCGCAGATCACGACGAAGACGGGCATGGGAATGACGAGCAGGACCCGCGGCCACGCGGTCCAGCGTTGCCCGTAGCTCGCGTCCAGCAATGGCGTCCACAGGCTGACCAGCAGGATCAACAGGAGTGTCGCCGGCGCCACCACGCGCGCCAGGTCGCGCGCCCGCTGCTGCAAGGCGCCCTCGGTCTTCCAGATCAGCCACGTTGCCCCGAGCAGCGCATAGCCGACAACGACGGCGCCGCCCGTCGCCAGGCTGAAAGGCGTCAGCCAATCCGACCACGCCCCCGAAAACCCGCGCCCCGTCACCGCAATACCCTGGACCAGCGCCCCGAGCACACTGCCCTGGGCGAAGGCGGCAACGATCGACCCCACTGCGAACGTCCGGTCCCACAGCCCGTGGTGGCCCCGCGTCTTCGCACGGAACTCGAACGCCACGCCGCGCAGGACCAGGGCGAGCAGCATGACGATCACCGGCACGTAGAGCGCCTGCATGATGATGGCATAGGCCAGCGGAAACAGCGCCAGCAGCCCGCCGCCGCCCATCACCAGCCAGGTCTCGTTGCCATCCCACACCGGCGCGATCGCCTTGAGCATGCCGGCGCGATCCCCTCGCGCCGTCACGAACGGGAACAGGATGCCGATGCCGAGATCGAAGCCATCGAGCGTGACATAAGCAAAGACCGCAAACGCGATCACCCCGGCACCGAGGACGGGAAGGTCCATCAGCCGCGCCCCGCCGCGTCGGCGCTGCAACCGCCATCGCGCACCGTCGCGCCGTCTGCCTCCGCCACCGGCGCGGTGTTCATCAGCCGCAGGATGTAGAATATCCCCACGCCGAACGCCGCGAGATAGACGACGATGAAGCCCAGCAGCGATCCGCCGACCACGCTTGCGCCGGCCGGCGAGGCGGCGTGCGCCGTGGTCAGCAGACCATAGACCGCATACGGCTGCCGCCCCACCTCGGTCGTGATCCACCCGGCGAGCACGGCGATGAACCCCGCCGGACCCATCACGACGGCGATGCGCAGAAACCTCCGCGCGTCATGCAGCCGCCGCCGATGGCGCAGCCAGAGGCTGGTCATGCCGAGGCCGAACATCGCGAGCCCGATCCCGACCATCACGCGGAAGCTCCAGAAGACGATGGCGACCGGCGGTCGCAGCTCCGCCGGCCACTCCCGCAGGCCGCGGACAATGCCGTCCCGGCTGTGCGTGAGAATGAGCGAACCCAGCGCCGGAATGGCGAGGACATGGTCCATCCGCTCCTCGGCCAGGTTGGGAATCCCGAACAGGATCAGCGGCACATCCGATCCGGTGTCGAAATGCCCCTCGATCGCGGCGATCTTGGCCGGCTGGTACTGCAGGGTATTGAGCCCATGCTGGTCACCGGCGGCGATCTGGAGCGGCGTGACGATGGCTGCCATCCACATCGCCATCGACAGCATCACGCAAGCCGCCTCGTTGCCGCGATCGCGCAGCAGGTGCAGCGCGCCGACCGCGCCCACCACGAACGCGGTGGTCAGGTAGGCCGCCAGCACCATGTGGACGAGCCGATAGGGGAAGGACGGGTTGAACACGATCGCCCACCAGTCGATCGCGACGAACTGGCCGTTGGCGCCGATGGCGAAGCCCGCCGGGGTCTGCATCCAGCTGTTGGCCGCGAGGATCCAGAAAGCCGACATGATCGTGCCAAGGGCCACCATCAGCGTCGCCAGGAAATGCAGCACCTTGCCGACGCGCTGGCGGCCGAACAGCATGATGCCGAGGAAGCCCGACTCGAGAAAGAAGGCGGACAGCACTTCATATCCCATCAGCGGGCCGATGATCGGCCCGGTCCGGTCGGAAAAGACGCTCCAGTTCGTGCCGAACTCGTAGCTCATGACGATCCCCGAGACCACGCCCATGGTGAACACCAGCGCGAAGATCTTCCGCCAGAAGCCGAACAGGACGAGGAAGACACCGCGCCCGGTGATCAGGGAGAGCCCGTTGAGCACCGCCAGGTAGCTGGCGAGGCCGATCGAGAAACTCGGAAAGATGATGTGACAGCCGATGGTGAACGCGAACTGCATCCGCGCGAGCATCAACGCGGTCATCGCCCCACCCCCCGCCCGACGGCGGGCCGGGAGATCGGTCCGTCCGGGGCCCCGGTCAGGCGGCCGTCCACCATATCCCGTAGTAGGTCTGGAATGTCGCTTCGTAGGCGCCATCCACCGTCATCGACGGATCGTAGCGCGGCGCTTCCCGCAGGGTCCGCCGATCGACGTCGAGGGTGACCAGCCGGTCCGTCCAATCGATCCCGCGTACCGAGCGCGGCGATATCAGGACCGTCTCTCCCGGCCACCAGTTTCCGGTCTCGACCTTGAGGTAGCGCACGTTCCAGCCGTCGGCATCCACCAGGAGATCCTCGACATGCCCGATCTCGCCGTCAGAGGCCTCGATATCGGAGCCGGTGACCGCGGCGATGCTGCGAAGATGCGGGTCTTGCGTGGTGTGCGGAACATCCCCGCCCTCCGGATCGGGCGTTTTCATCCTGGAGAGCCGGAGCGGCGCGACGAACGGCGTCGCCATCGCGTTGCGCAGGGGAATGAAACTGCCGCCCCAGTACGGGTCCCACCCGTAGTGGTCGTAGATCAGCGATTCCGACTGGCGGGAAACCGGCTGGTCGGTGTCGATATCGGGGCTGTCGCGGACGTCCTCGCGGGTGAGACTGACCGGCAACTGGCGCAGCACCTGATCGGGTTGCCCCAGGACGGTCGTCGGCAGCAGCACCTTGCGCCCGGGCAGCCAGGTGCCGGTGTCGACCACGAGCCAGCGAATATCCCATCCGACGTCCTCGAACAGCAGGTCGCTCACCGTCCCGATCCGGCCATCGCTCGCCTCGATGGTGTAACCGTTGATGGCCGAGGCATCCCATAACATTGCGCGTTCTCCCGAAGTGCTGTTGCTGGTGCCCGCCGGCACCCGGTGCGGCGAGGGCCCGGGATGGTTCAGGATCGCGGCGTGCGGCCGATGCCGACCGGCACTGCCAAGGCAGGGCGTCCGGCAAACCTCACGATGAAGAGCGGCGCGAGAACCCATGACAGGGGGAGCGAAACGATGGTGCTCAGCACGACGACCCACGGCATCAGATGCAT
The DNA here is from genome assembly GCA_903928895.1 of uncultured Rhodospirillales bacterium. Lineage (GTDB taxonomy): Bacteria > Pseudomonadota > Alphaproteobacteria > Acetobacterales > Acetobacteraceae > CAIYPH01. Next base: position 12,589 of record CAIYSR010000144.1, read on the forward strand.
CGCGGACGCGGACAGGGGCGTCGCCAGAACCAGCACCGCCCCCGTTCCAAAGACCATGGCCTGCGCCATCATGAACACGAATATCGCGACGATGAAACGAATGGACATTGCAGCCCTCCCGGCGATGTGCCGCCATTGACGCGTGAAGCCTGCCCGGCCGGTTCCGCCGCGCGGCCGCCCGCGGCAACGGCTGGCGGGCGAGCGCCCGCTACCGCAGCGTCGCCACGAGGGTGATTTCGCGAACCGTGGCCAGCGCCTTCGACAACGGACAGTCCCGCTTCGCCGTCGCCGCAATCTCCTGGAATTTCGCATCGTCGATGCCGGGCACCGTCGCCTGCATCTTCAGTGCGATCAGATCGATCACGAAGCCGTCGCCGTGTTTGGACAGCCGGACGCTGGCGGTGGTGTCGATGGCGGTGGTGGCCAGTCCGGCCTTGTCGCAGGCGAACGAGAACGCCATCGTGAAACAGGCCGCGAGGGCCGCACCCAGGATCTCCTCCGGGTTGCTGCCGTGCCGGTCATCCCCGAAGCGGCTGGCAAAACCATAGGGATAGTCGCGCAACGCGCCGGTTTCGGTGCTGATCTTGCCCTCGCCCTTCACGCCACGTCCCTCCCAATGCACGCTCGCGGATTTATCGCCCATGAATTGGTTCCTGTTTGGGTATGTCCAGCGGGAGGTATGGTTCCCAAACGCCATGCGCGCTCGCCGGCGCTGCCCGGCGATGCCCGTGGGGACATGCAGGGCAGAGCCGGAGAACGCACCCGTTCAGGTGTTGCTGGCGTATTTGTATTCCGGTGCGGCCTTGAGTTCCGCCGCCGTCGTATTCATCGTGGCGTGCCACTTCTTGTCGGTGCTGTCGAAGCCGATCTTGATCGCCGAGGGCAGGATCGCGACGTAGTGATCGCCCATGCCGAGGAAGCCGCCGACGCCCACGATATACGCCTTCACGCCCTTGCTGCCGAAGGCGACATCCTTGATGGTGCCGATCTTCTCGTTGCTTGCGTTATGAATATCGAGGCCGATGAGCTTCGAGCTGAGGTCCTCGTTGGCCGGGATCGTGGCGAAAATGCCGGCAGCAGGTGCCTCGGGGCCCTTGGCGCCGTCGGGCGACGTCATCGCGTCAGCCGTCGTGAAGACGACCATGTTGCCGCGGTCGAGAAAGATGCTCACCGGGCTGCCCGACTTGTCCGTCGCCTGGATCAGGAACGACTCCGGCATCACCTTCACGTTGGTGTAGCCGGCGGCCTGCAGTCGAGCCGTCAGCTTCTGTTGGACATCCGGTGTCGCGGCCACGACTGCCGCGCTGGATGCGGCCGAGGCGGATGCGGTGGGGGCGGATCCAGCCGGGGCGACCGCGGCCGTGCCGGTCGGCTTGTCAGCCGGGGTCACCATCGGCACGGGCGCCGGCGCTGTCACTGCCGCGGTGGGCGCCGTGACGGCCGCACCGGTGGGGGCGGGAACGGCCGGCGGTGTCTGCGCCAATGCGAGCGGCGAGACGCTCATCAGCAGTGCGGCGAGGGTAAATTTCGGAATTGCCATGGGAGGCTCCTTGTGAAGGCCAACGCGTGGCGCGGTGGCTGCTCCTGCCATGATGTGTCCATGCGTGAGGCGTTTGCCCAGGACTGGAATCTACCCACCCGCCGCTCGGCGCGATCGAGCGGCCGTTGGCATCTGTCCCCTAGTTGCCCGCCTGCATGACGAGCCCTCGCCACAGCGCACCGAGTTCCGCAGCCATCGGATCGCCGGTCGGCCGGGCACGGACGGCGGTATGCACAAGCACGATTTTTGTTGCGGGATCGACGAACAGCATCTGTCCATGGATGCCGATCAGCACGAACTGCCGTCGCGTTCCCGGCACCAGCCAGACCTGGTAGCCGTAGCCGTAGTAGCCCGCGCCGGCGCCGGGCTGGAGGAACGGCGCCGCCGGAGTCGTCGCCTCGATCACCCATGCCTCCGGGATCACCTGCTCGCCCTCCCAGGCGCCATCATGGGCAAGCAACCGGCCGAGCCGGCCATAGTCGCGCAAGGTGATGTTCAGGCAGCAGAACGCCGGTTCCTGGCCATGCGCGTCAATCGCCCAGGCGGCATCGCGTTCCGGGCCGATCCGCGACCAGATGCGGGCGGAGAAATAGCTCGACAGACTCTGCCCGGTCGCCGCCATCAGCACGAGGCCGAGGGTTTCGGTATCGAGGCCCTTGTAGTGCCACTTGGTATCCGGTGCGGCCTCGCGCTCACCGAACTGCCGCACCGCGGCTTCGGCGCCGGCTCCGTTGCGCTGCCAGATCGCGGCATTCAGCTTCGCCGCGTCGTCATGGCCGTCATAGACTTCCCGATAGGCAATGCCGGATGCCATGTGCAGCAGGGCGCTGATCGGCGTCGCGCCGATTTCACTGCCGGCGAGCGATGGCAGGTAGGTCTCGGCGCGGTCGTCGATGCTGCGGATACTGCCCTCGCCGACCGCGATGCCGACCAGCATGCCCAGCACGGTTTTCGCCATCGACTGGGACATGAAGCGATCCTGGTCGCCACGCCCGTACTGGTAGTGCTCGGCCAGGATGACGTTGTCCTTCAGGATCAGCAGCCCGGTGGTGGGGTGCCGGGACAGATAGTCCGGGAGGGTCCGGGCCCGCCCCTGATAGGTATAGCGCAAGGCGATCTCCGCCGGGGCGCGGGCGAAGTCCCACACCGCCGGGCCGCGCGGGACCGCACGGGTCCGGCTCACCGTGTCGTAGTGGCTGAAGTTGCCCACCAGCGTGCGTTGGGTCTGCGGATATCCCGCGGGATAGCCCTCGGCCGCGCCATAGGCGGTTGCATCGGGTCCGGATGGATCGAACACCGGCAGCGCCTGGCCGCGGGCGCCGGGGCCTGGGAACAGCAGGGCGAGCATGACCAGGCACAACGGCACATGGCGCAAGCGGGACCGGCCGGTGCGCATGTCGTCGCGCTGGCCTTGGGGCGCGGCAGGCTGGGGCAAAACGGAAACTGTCATGGCGATGGCAACCTCTCGCGCGGAACCTCGCTGGGCCGACGATCGCCGGCGGACCGGGGTTGTCGCCCATGCAAGGGCCATGCTTATCATGAACCCCGCTCAAGGAACCCCATCGTGTCGCAGTCGCTGCCTGAAAACGACCTCTGCGCTGCCACCGCGCATGAGCTCGGCGCACTCTACCGCCGCAAAGCGACCTCGCCGGTCGAGGTCCTCAACGCGACGCTCAAACGGATCGAAATATCCCGCCCGCTCAACGCCTTTTGCCATATCGAACACGAGGGCGCCCTCGCGGCGGCCCGCGCGGCGGAGGCCCGCATCCTGCGGGGCATGCCACTCGGACCGCTCGACGGTGTTCCGGTCGGCATCAAGGACCTGATCCTGACGCGCGGCATGCCGACGCGCCGCGGTTCGCTGACGACCAGCGCCGAGGGCCCGTGGGACGACGATGCGCCGTTGACCGCGCGCCTGCGCGAAGCCGGGGCGGTGCTGATCGGCAAGACCACCACGCCGGAATTCGGCTGGAAGGGGGTGACCGACTCGCCGCTTACCGGCATCACCCGAAACCCGTGGAACCCGGCCATGACACCGGGCGGCTCCAGCGGCGGCGCGGCGGTCCAGGTTGCCTGCGGCATGGGGCCGATCGGCATCGGCACCGATGGCGGCGGCTCGATCCGCATTCCGGCCAGCTTCACCGGCGTCTTCGGTTTCAAGCCGAGCTATGGCCGCGTTCCGGCGTGGCCCGCGAGCCAGGTGGGGACGCTGGCCCATGCCGGCCCGATCACCCGCAGCGTGCTCGACGCCGCGCTGACCATGGCCGTCATCTCGGGCTGGGATGCGCGGGACTGGACGTCGCTGCCCTATGCCGATCTGGCTTGGGCCGGCGTCGCCACCGCCTCGCTGCGGGGCAAGCGCGTCGCCTACAGCCCCGATCTCGGCCTCGGCCGCGTCGATCCGGAATGCGCCGCCTTGGTGCGGGCCGCGGTGGCGGCAATGGCGGCGCTCGGCGCGATCGTCGAGGAAGTCGATCCCGGGATCGGCGATCAGAGCGCGGCGATCGGGGCGCTGTGGCCGGTGGGCTGCGCGCGGGGGCAGAGCGGCATGAGCGAGGCGCAGAAGGCGCTGCTCGAGCCCGGGCTGCGCGAAGCCGGCGCGCGCGGCGCGCGAACATCGCTGGCCGACTACCTCGCCGCGACCGACGCACGCGCGGCGCTCGGCGCCAAGATGCGCGCGTTCCACATGCAATGGGACCTGCTGGTCCTGCCGGTGATGCGGGGAGCGGCTTTTGCCGTCGGCGCCAACGGACCGCTCGATGCCGATGGCACGGTTCGCCACGACTGGAGCCCGTTCTGCTACAATTTCAACCTCACCGGCCAGCCGGCGGCGAGCCTGCCCTGCGGCTTCACCGCGGCGGGGCTCCCGGTCGGCCTGCAGGTCGTCGGCCCCATGCATGACGACATCGGCGTGCTCGCCGCCTGCCACGCTCTCGAAGCGGCGGTTTCGCCGCGCCGCCAGCCGCCCCTCCCGGTCTAGGAACACGCCATGATGAAATACCTTGCAGCGACCGCCGCCGTCCTGTTGCCCGTGCTGGCCGGCGGGCCCGCGGCCCAGGCCGCCCCGCATGACGCCATCAGCATCGGCATCGCCGAGTCGATCGGCGACATGAACCCCTATTTCAGCAACGCCCTGGTCACCATCCATGTGCAGGCCGCGGCGCGGCGGGCGATGACCGGCATCACCCGCGACGGGCGCGTCTACTGCCGCTTCTGCACCGAGGTGCCGACACTGGCCAACGGCCGCGCCCGCATCGTCGACCTGCCCGACGGCAAGAAGGGCATGGACGTGCGCTATACCCTCAAGCCCGATCTCAAATGGGGCGACGGCGCGCCGTTCACCGCTGCCGATTTCGCCTTCGCCTTCAAGGTCGGTCAGTCGATGGCCCCTTCGCCGACGATCGCCGCGGTCGAGGCGCCGAACCCGTTCGACGTGATCATCCATATCAAGACCACCCGCTACGACTTCGACCGCACCGCCCCGGTCGCCGTGCCGGAGCATATCGAGGGGCCGATCTTCGCTGCCGCCGCCAACACCGTCGACTACGGCAACCATTCCGAGTTCAACCGCCACCCGGAGAACCCCGGGCTGTGGAACGGCCCCTACGTCATCACCGAGTACCGCCAGGGCGAGTCGATCACCATGGCGCCGAACAAGTACTGGGAAGGCGAGAAGAAGCCGTATTTCCAGAAGATCACCTGGCGCATGATCGAGAACACCGCCGCCTTGCAGGCCAACCTGCTGTCGGGCGACATCGACATGGCCGGCGAGATCGGCCTCACCGTCGATCAGGCGCTGGCCATGCAGAAGACCGCCGCCGGGCGCTTCGACATCGCGATCGTGCCGACGCTCGGCGTGCAACAGCTCTATGTGAAGATGGACCATCCGCTGCTGACGGATCCGCGGGTGCGCAAGGCGATCGCCATGTCGATTGATCGCAAGACGATCGTGGATCGCCTGTTCGAGGGCAAGGTGCCGGTGGCGGACAGCTTCATCACCGCCGGCGAATTTGGCTACGATCCGAAACTCGGGTTCTGGCCCTTCGATCCCGCCGGCGCGCGGGCCCTGCTGGCCGAGGCCGGTTTCAAGCCGGGCGCGGACGGCATCCTGGTTTCGCCTTCCGGCGAGCGCTTCTCGATCGACGTCAGCGCCGCTTCGGGCAACCGGCTGTACGATCTGCAGGAGCAGGTGATGCAGAGCCAGCTCAAGGCGGTCGGCATCGAGTTGCAGATCAAGAACCAGCCGTTCCGCGTGCTGCTCGCCGAGGGGCTGCGGATGCGCAAATACAACGGGCTCGCGCTGCTGTCGTGGACGCCGTTTCCGGACTGGGTGCCGCAGATCCGGTTCGACAGCACCCAGATCCCGACCGAGGCCAATGGCTGGTTCGGCAACAACGTCTATGGCGTCGCCGACCCGGCGCTCGACAAGGCGCTGCTGGGCGCGCTGACCTCGCTCGATCCGGCACCGCGCAAGCAATACTGGAACGACATCGTCCGTCTGGTGAAGGAGGACCTGCCGATCATCCCGCTGTACGTGCTGACCTCGCAGATCGTCACGCCGAAATGGATGACCGGGATCGCGCCGCCGCCGCTGCCGGGCCTGTCCACCGGCTGGATCGAGGAGTGGGGCGTCAAGTAGGCCGGGCATGCTGCGCTTCCTGATCGCGCGCGGCGGCGGCGCGGTGGTCGTGCTGCTGGCCAAATCGTTTGTCATCTTCCTGCTCATCGGGCTGATGCCGGGCGATCCGGTGGACCTTTTGATGAACGCGAATCCCGACGCGCGGCCGGAGGATGTCGAGCATCTGCGGGCGATCTACGGCGTCGATCAGCCGGTGATCGAGCGCTATGCGCGTTGGCTCGGCAGCGCGCTGCACGGGGATTTCGGGTATTCGCGGGGGCAGCACCGGCCGGTGTTGGAGATCGTTTTGCCGGCGCTGGGCAACACCATCCTGTTGACCGGCACCGCCTTCGTGCTCAGCACGCTGATCGCGGTGGCGCTGGGCACGGTCGCGGGCATTCGCCGCGGCACGCCGCTCGATCGGGCGATCAATCTGTTTGCCTATGCCGGCATTTCGCTGCCCAGCTTCTGGCTCGGGCTGCTGCTGATCTATCTGTTCGCGGTCCATCTGGGCTGGCTGCCCGCCGGGGGCATGCCGCGCCCGGGCCAGGCGCAGCCGGCCTGGGCCTATCTGGTGATGCCGGTGCTGACGCTGGTGATCGTCGAGGTGGGTGGGCTCGCGCGCTACACCCGCAGCGCGGTGCTCGACGTGCTCGGGCAGGACCATGTCCGCACGGCGCACGCCAAGGGCCTGGCGCCGATGCGGGTGGCGCTGCGGCATGTGCTGCGCAATGCGCTGGTGCCGGTGGTCACGGTGATCGCGCTCGGCGTCGGCCATCTGTTCTCCGGTGCCTTGCTGGTGGAGGTGGTGTTTGCCTATCGCGGGATGGGGCGGCTGACGCTGGAGGCGATCATGGGCAACGACTACAACCTCGCCTTGGTGTGCCTGCTGTTCACCACGATCATGATCGTCATCGGCAGCATGCTGGCGGACATCGCGTATGCCTGGCTCGACCCGCGCATCGGTCTTGAAGGACGGACCCGGCGATGAACATGCCTCCTCCCGCCACGGTGTGGCAATTGCGCTGGCGGCGGCTGCGCGCCGATCGGGCCGCGATGCTGGGCGCGGCGGCGCTGCTGGTGCTGGGCCTGGGGGCGGCCGGGGCGGGTGTGTTCGAGAGCTGGCTCGGGGTCAGCGGGGTGGAGACCGATCTGTTCAGCCGGTTCGATCCGCCATCGGCGGCGCATTGGCTGGGCACGGACGATGCCGGCCGCGATGTGGTGGCGCGGCTGTTGCGCGGCGGCGGGGTGTCGCTGTCGGTTGGGCTGCTCGGCGCGATCAGTGCCAGTGTCATCGGCACGCTGATCGGGGCGACGGCGGGCTATGTGCGCGGCTGGGTCGATGCGATCCTGATGCGGTTCACCGATTTCGTGATCGGTCTGCCCTGGCTGCCGATGCTGATCATCCTGGCGGCGCTGGACCTGACCAAGCTCGGCCTGCCCGCGGCGTTCGTGCGATCGGGCGGGGCCAATTTCTGGCGCATCGTCGCGATTTTCGCGCTGCTCGGCTGGACCGGGGTCGCCCGGCTGGCGCGGGCCGGCACGCTGGCGCTGGCGGAGCAGGAATTCGTCTATGCGGCCCGCGCGCAGGGGGCTTCGCCGTGGCGGATCCTAAGCGTGCATATCCTGCCCAATGCGATTTCGCCGGTGATCGTCGCGACGACGCTGGCGATGGGGCGCATCGTGCTGGCGGAATCGGGGCTGAGTTTTCTCGGCGTCGGCATCCAGCCGCCGCAGACGAGCTGGGGCGGGATGCTGAACAACGCGCTCGACCTGATCGGGACGGCGCCGGCGCTGGCGATCTATCCGGGGGTGATGATCCTGATCACCGTGGTGGCGATCAACTTCCTCGGCGACGGGCTGCAATCGGCGTTCGATCCGGGGCACGAGCGGCGCTGAGGCGTTGCGGCTGGCCAGTTTTGTTTTGAAATCGGAACAAATAAGACGTGCGAAGGCTTGGGCGGTCAGAGCGATAAAAAGCGGAAGCGGGGTGGCGGCGGGTCGTGCGGGTGTGGCGCGGGGGATGGGCGTGGAACCGGAATGGGGGCGCGGGGCTGGCGGGGCCGAGGGCGGACGGAGGCGCGGGGGTCATGCAGTCCGGGGGCGGTGACGCCGAGCATGTGGCAGAGCGGGCGGAGGATGCGGGCGGCCTGGGGGGCGGCGGCGAGGAAGTCGGCGAGGTCGGGGGTGTGGGCGAGGAGGTGTTGGAGCTGGGAGGCGAAGCCGGCGACCTGGTAGCCGCAGGCGACGACGAGCCAGGTGCGGCCGTTGGGGACGGCTGGCCTGGGTCGGGGCTGGTGGGGCCGGGTTTGGCCGGCGCGGGATTTGCGGGGTTTGGGCAGGGTGTTGGCGCGGAAGCGGGCGAAGAGGCGCTCGAAGCGGGTGATGGCGCGGCCGATGCGGGTATGGATCAGGGTGAGGAGGGGGATGCTTGCGTGATCGCGGGCCATGACGACGCCGAGGGCGGCGCGCAGGCCGGTGAGGATGGCGCGGAAGGAGGTGGGCAGGGTGAACATGTTGGTGATGATATATAACTATCATCGATGAATGTCAAGGCTGGCGTGGCAAACCAAAACAGCCACCCCTGGTCGGGGTGGCTGTTCCGGGTAGGCTGTGGAAAGGGAGAGGGGCTCAGGCCTTGCGGCGACGGCGGCCGACGGCGAGGCCGGTGGCGTCACGGACGTCGATGACGGCGCTGTTGCTGGAGGCGTTCGGGAGAGCGGCGGGGTTTTCGGGGGGAGCGCTGGTCCGCTTCGTGCCCCAGTCGGGCACGAAGCGGACGCCTGGGTCAGCGCGCGGCGCGGCGGCGGCGGATCACGCCGAGGCCGGCGAGGCCGGCGCCGAGGAGGAGCATGGTGGCCGGCTCGGGGACGGGATCGGGCACGCTGGTGTTATTGATGAAGAGGAGATCGCCGATGTTGCCCTGCTGGGGATTCAGGGCAACGGGCGAGATGGGGTTGGGCAGGGGGCTGTCGAGCAGGGTGGGCGAATAGTTGCCGGTGCTAAAATTCTGCGGGGCGAACGCAAATCCGGCCGAATTCTTGATGCCGAAGGCATAGTTGGTTTCGTGGCTGGTGCCCGGATTGGAATCATACAACTGGATATACTGAGCGCTCAGCGCGCCGCTGGCATCGACCGATTTGAAGCCGCCGGTGGTGAGGTCGGTGACGGTGATGTTGTAGTCGGTGGATTGGAAGGTGGCCGGGTTCGGGTTGTATTGAATGCCGGTGAAGCCGGGAATGGAGCTGGCGACGAACTTGCTCAGATCGTAGGAGATGGTGAGCTTGAACTGGTCGCCGATCCAGCTGTTGGCGGGGTGGAGGTTGAACTGGTCGGTTTCCGCCGGGCGGAAAATCCCGAGCTGGTCGTACTGCGCCAGCCAGTAGCCGTTGGTGATATCGAAGGCGGTGCCGAAGATGGTGGTGGTCACCATGTCGGCGCGGGCGGTGGCAGCGCCGCCGATCAGAGCGGCTGCCGCCACGGCGAAGGCGAGGCGGGCGGCCCCGCGCAGGGTCGCGTGTGTCTTATTCATGTCATAGTTCCCCTTGATTTGAGCCGGCCTTGTTGGGCTCAATGTTTAACTCACGATAGCTGTGTCAAGCATCGCAATTTTCGTGCCACATCTCGATGTCCTTGATTTGTCAAGCATCGTCGCTGTGATGGCGGGGACGGGGTGGAAGATGTGTAAAGTTTCCTGACTCCTTCCGGCCCGGCGCGCGATACCAGCCGCCCCAGCGCTGCGGTCGTCGGACGAAGGATCAGCCGGCGCGGCGGCGGCGCAGCCATCCGAGGCCGGCGAGGCCGATGCCGAGGATCGCCATCGAGGCGGGCTCCGGCACGTCGACGTTGGCCGTGCCGGTGACGGAGAGGGCACTTTGCTGGTCAGCTGGGGTGCCCAGCAGGGTTTGGTAAAAATTCGATACCGCGAGCGGATCGTCATTCCCAAGGGCAAGGTTGTTGGCAAAAATGACCTGGAGCAGGTCGGTCGGGGCGTCATAGTCCGCGAAGCCGGCCGGCACACTCAGGTGGAAGCCGTAGGTGAATGTCGCGTTGAGGAAACTGCCCGAAACCGTGGTGTTGTCTGCGTACAACGCGTCCGTCGTCGCATCCCAGACGAAGCCGCCCGAGAGGGTTTCGGTGGCGCCGCCGGACAAGGTCATCGCGGCATCGGGCGACCAGACGTAGCTGATCAGGGTGTCCGCCTTGGCCTGGCCGATGGCGAGGGTGGCGAGCAGGGTGCTGACGGCGGCGATTTTCTTGAGCATGGGAGGCTCCATGGTCCGGCGTGACGCGTCGTTTACCTTTAAGCAATTTTTGTGCCCCTTCAAAATATGCAATATTCCTAATACGTTGGTATGGGCTCCTTTGGCATTTCGTGCCCCTGTGTAAAATTTCCTGACTCCTGGGATGGGGTGGTGGGGCGCAGACCGGGCCGATTCCTGGTCGGTTGAAAAGCCTCGGGTGCGCCCGCAAGGCGTGGATGGCCCGGACAAGCCGGGCCATGACGGTACTTTCCGATCCACGACGTATGGTTGTTCGTTGATGCAGTTGGGGGGAAATGGTTGCGGGTCTGGGGGCGCCGGCCCCCAGCGGGTGCGGGCGGCGCCCGCTGCTTGCTTGAGGGGGTGCCGGGGTTTGCGGCGGTGGGGAAGTGGGTGAGGATGGGCGGGGTGGCGGCGGCGTTTTTCCATGGGGCGTTGGCGCCGGGGTGAGGGAGGCAGGGATGGTTTTGCGGGGCGGGTGCCAGTGCGGGGCGGTGGTGTTCGAGATCGACGGGCCGTTGATGGGGGTGGGGCACTGCCATTGCGGGGCGTGCCGGCGGGCGCAGGGGGCGGCGTTTCGGACGCGGGCGCGGGTGAAGCGCAGCGATTTCCGATGGGTGGCGGGGGAGGGGCTGGTGCGGTCGCATCAGACGTCGCCGGGGTTTCATCGGGGGTTTTGCGGGCAGTGCGGGTCCCCGGTGGTGAATTGGAATACGGGGGAGTCGGAGTATGGGCAGCGCAATCCGGCGAGCCTGGAGACGTATGGGATTGCGGTGGCGAGTCTGGAGGGCGATCCCGGGGTGCGGCCGGGGTTTCATTGTTTTGTGGCGTTCAAGGCGCCTTGGTTCGAGATCACGGATGGGTTGCCGCAGTTTGCGGGGTATCCGGAGGAGGGGCGGTAGGGGTGGCGGCCAACTGGCGGGTTGCCAGACGGGTCGCGGACTGCGGATCGTGGGTGGGCAGGTAGATTGTTTGGTGGGTTTGCACGAGGCGGCGGATGGCGTTGAGGGTGGCGCCGGAGACGGCCTCGTCGGCGCTGACGCCGTCGACCTTGCCGGCGAGCATCAGGTGCTGATTGTAGGAGGTGTCGCCGGCCAGCATGATCGCGGTGTCGCCGTCCTGGACGATGATTGAGACGTGGTCGGCGGTATGGCCCGGTGTTGCGACGGCGATCACGGTTTCGTCGGCGGTCAGGCGCTTGCTGGCGGCGAAGGGGCCGAATGGCTCGGGGGCGAGATCGAGCGGTTCAGGATCGAACCAGGTGGGCCAGCGGTTGGGGAGGTAGCCGCGGATGCGGCCGGCCCAGCCGCTTGCGGCGTTCAACTCGCCGCGTGCGACGAGAATTCTGCTGTGGGGGAAATGGGCCAGGCCGCCATCGTGATCCATGTGCAGATGGGTCAGCACGACCCGTTTGACGTCGCGCGGGGCAATGCCGCGGGCACGGAGTTGCGGTCCGATTTCCTGCTCGGGCGCGATGCGGAAGGCGACTTCCCAGCGGATATAGGGGTGCAGCGATTTGCCGGATTCGAGCAGATGGGCGCCTTGACCGGTATCGACGACGATGACGCCCTCGGGATGTTCGATGGCCCAGGCGTAGGTCGGCAGCCAGTCGGTCCAGGTTGGATCGGTGAACATGGCGAGGCGCCGCGCGAGCCCGTGGCCGGCGCCTTCGACCTGTGACGCCTTGATGCGGACGAAGCCGGTGTGGATGGCGTGAATGTTCATGGTGCGGTTTGGTTTGCGCGGGGGGACCTGCGGGCCGACGCTCGGGGTCCTGGAGATAGGGGTGGCGATGGGGGCGGGCGATATCAAGGCCGCATGAGCCGGGGGGTGCAAAGCCCGGGCGGTTCCTGGAGGGTTCCGGATGGCGGTGTTTGCGCGGTGTGGAGGGTGGGGGCGGATGCGGGTCCGGGGCGGCGCGCTGGCCTTCGCGGCGCATGGACGATACGATGGCTGGCCATGTGCGGGAGGATTGGCGGTGCGGGAGGGAGCGGTTGGCCGCGCGGGTGCGCGCACAACGAACCGGGACATTTGTGCCGTCGGTGCTGCGCGGGCGATGCGCATGGTGTTCGTCGCGGGGTTGGTGCTGGCGGTTCTGCTCTGGTGTGGCGGGGTTCGGGCGGCGGAGGCGCCGCGGCCGGACCCTTTGCAGGGGGATGGCCGGGTGTCGGGCTTCTACGCCTGGGAGGGGACGATCCCTGCCACGCCGGGACGGCTGCTGCGGCAGGAGCGGCTGGAGACGACGCTTGGACTTGCGCATGCGGGGGCGCAGGTGCGGATGCTGTACAGTTCGACTGACGGCATTGACGGCCATAGCGCCGTTGCGGTGTCGGGCCTGTTTTTCATGCCCAAGGGCGAACCGCCGGAGGGTGGGTGGCCGCTCCTGGCCTGGGCGCACGAGACCACGGGGATGGCGGACGTCTGCGCGCCCTCGTGGAGCGGGTATTCGCTCGCGGTCGAGACATTCCTGAACACTTGGCTTGCGCGCGGCTTTGCCGTTGTGGCGACGGACTATCAGGGGCTCGGGACACCTGGCGCGCATCCCTATATGGCGGTGCGCCCTGGCGCCTATGGCGTGTTGGACAGTATTCGGGCGGTGCAGGGCGCGTTTCCTGGGGTGGGCCGGAAGGTTTTGCTGGTGGGGTATTCGCAGGGCGCCGGCGCGGTGTTCGAGGCTGCGGCCGTGCAGCGATCCTATGCGGCGGAGCTCGACATTCGTGGCACGATCGCGACCGGTATTCCGTTTTCGGCCGAGGAGACGGCGGCGGCGCGGCGGGCGATCGGGGGGCTGACGGCTTCGAATCTGGTGTATCCGCTTTTGATCGGTTTGGTGGCGCAGCAGGTCGATCCTTCACTGCGGGCTGCGGACATGTTCGCGGAACCGGCCCTGGGTTTGTTCGAGCTGAACCGACGCGGCTGTGTGTGGCAGCTTGTGCTGGAGGTTCTGGCGGCGCGGGTGACGCGCGGCGAGGGGGTGAGGCCTGGGTACGCGAAGGCGCTGGACGCCATCGCGCCGCTGCTCGCGTATTCTTCGATGAGGTTGCCGCAGCCGTTGTTTGTCGGGATCGGCGCGGAGGACCGGGACGCGCCGGCGCGCTTGCAGCTCGCGTTGGTGAAACAGAGCTGCGAGGCGGGAACGACCGTGGAGGCTCATCTCTATGCCGGGATGTCGCATTTCGCGGCGGTGAACAGGTCGGTGGCTGACGCGATCCGGTTTGCCGATCGGGTGCTTGGCGGCGAGGCGGTCAGCCCGGTGTGCGATCCGACGGCGGAGTGATACCGGCTTCCGGGACGGGGTGGGGCTGGCTTGAGGCGTTGGGGAGAGCGCTTCTTTTTGGAGAATAGGAGCGCGGCCGTCGTGGAAGAATCTCGGGATGTCGCACGTGACCGGTCACAATCCATCCGAGACATCGCACTCGGGCCGTTTCTGATGGTTGCGTGCCACTGGATCTATCCAGCGCACCCAAATCCCACCATAGCCAGATTGTTGTAAGGAAGGGTATATGCGAACCATCGACGCTGTCGCCCGAGGGCGAGAGAACAACTTCGACTTCATTCGGTTCGTTGCTGCGGCGTCCGTAATCCTGTCGCATTCCCATCCGTTGGCCGGCGCCTCCTCTCCGTTCTTCATTTTGCCGAACTATTACTTGGGTGATGCAGCAGTCACGGTGTTTTTTGGCATTTCCGGGCTCCTGATCACCAAGAGTTATATTCAGACACGGTCTGTCCTTGACTTCGTTATGGCACGCTTCATGCGCGTGGTGCCTGGACTTTTTGTGGTTCTGGTGCTGACGGCTTTCGTCCTCGGGCCATTCGTCTCCTCTGTGCCGGTGGCCGACTATTTCACGCAAAAGACGCCTTTTAAATATGTCCTTCGAAATGTGTCGCTCTGGTCGATGCAGTACGATCTGCCGGGGGTGTTTGAGGATAATCCCTTCAGGGGCGTGAACGGATCCTTATGGACGCTGCCGTTTGAGATACGATGCTATGCCGCGGTTGTTGCGCTCGGGGTTTGCGGATGTCTCCGAAGCTGGAGAGCCGCGATGTTCCTCGCGGGCTATGCCGTCGCCTACATCGCTTTGCGCGGCGACTGGTATGGCGCGCCGATGCCCTGGGCGCAACTTTCGCTGCCGTTTGTCGTCGGCGGCGTGTTCTACCTCTACCGCGGCACGATCCCGCTCACTGTGCCGGTGCTGTGCGTCGCGATTTTTGTGACGTGGCTGGGCTGGGGAACGCCTGTTGCGCGCGAGATGTTCGTCGCGACACTCGTTTACGGGGCGTTTCTCATTGCTGCCGCGCCGGTTCAGGCACTTCATCGTTTCGGTCGCTATGGGGATTTCTCATATGGCGTGTAGATATACGGCTTCGTGGTCGAGCAGACCGTCGCGCATTTTTGGCGCGGCGTGACGCCTCTCCCGCTGGCGATGACCACCTTCACGCTGACGCTGCCGCTCGCCGTCGTTTCCTGGAACCTCGTCGAGAAGCCGGCATTGGATCGGCGGCATGAGCTTGGCCGTTTGGCGGGGGAATTGGTGCAGAAAGTGTTGTCCAGGTGAAGCGGGCGGGTTGGGGCATGACCATGCCGTGGAGAAAATCTCGGTGGTGAGGTGGGGCGGTCAGAGGGGGATGGCTGCGGCGTAGACCCGTGCGGCGATGTCGGGCTTGAGGGCGGCGGCGGAGACGAGATCGACGCGTTGAGTCGGTGAGGTCGCTCAGGGTTTGTTCGAGGGCGAGGAAGGAGGAGAGGGAGACGGGGTGTTCGAAGGTGACGAGGACATCGAGGTCGCGGGCGGGGGTGGCGTCATCGCGGACGCGGGAGCCGGAAAGGGCGAGGGACTGGATGGGCCATTGCGCGCGGAGGCCTGGGAGGGCCTGGCGGAGGATGGCGGTGAGGGTCGTGGTTTCTGGCATGGGGGTGGTTGATAGCAGTTTGGGGTGGGGTTGGGGATCGTGGGGGTGGGGTGATTGGGGTGGCGTTGATAGCCCCGGATTGCGCTTCGCCTCTTCCGGGCTACGGTTGCTGCTTGTTCAATAAATTAAGACTTATGGCACTCTCACTGTTACAGGCCAATAATGGAGACCATGATGGCGATATTCTCTACCCTTGTCCGGCTTGGTTCTATTGCGGCGATTTCAACGGCGGCTGGCGGTGTGGTTCTTGCCATATTGCAGATGACGGGACTTCAAGTTCCGTCCACGCTGGTCGGATGGCTTCCACGTGTTCTTGGCTTGGATGGAGAAAGTGCATATGATACTGGTTACCTTGCCTTTTTCCTAGAATGCAACTGTGTGGGAATCCTGGCTTACCTCGCATGGAAGCAATTCGGCTGAGAGTCCATCCGGGATCAAATACTGTTCTGACATAGCGTTATGAGCATCATTCGGATGGACGCCCATCGGAGGAAAGCCAATTGAATCATTTTTTACTCACATTGATCAGTTTTCAACGGATGCGGGTCTGGGGGCTCTGAGCCCCCAGCGGGTCGAGGGCAGAGCCCTCGCCTTCATTCTTTCTCGGGCTGGGTGGCGAAGGTGCCGCCGTGGTGGGGGTGTTCCCAGGGCGGGGTGGTGGTGTTGATGCCGAGGTTGTGGAGGTGTTCGAGGTGGTGTTCGGCGTTGTCCAGCGGGGTGTAGCCGATTGTGGGCCAGTTGGGGTCGGAGATTTTGAGGCGGGTGTTGCCGGAGTAGGCTTGGATGACGAGGGCACCGGGGTTGGGGTGGCGGAGGGAGAGGTCGACGAGTTGGGTGATGTCGCGGGGGCTGAGCCAGGTGGCGAGGCTGCGTTGGTCGATGGGCAGGGGGCGGTAGGTGCCGATGCGGAGGCTGACGGAGGCGATGTCGTGGCGGTCGTGGTAGTATTGGAGGAGGGTTTCGCCGAGGACTTTGAAGGCGCCGTAGAGGCTGTCGGGGCGGGCGGGGTGGGCGGGGGTGACGGGGATTTCGATGGGGTACATGCCGTGGGCGTGGTTGGAGGAGGCGTAGATGATGCGTTTGATGCCGGCGTGGCGGGCGGCCTCGAAGGTGTCGAACAGGCCGGCGGCGTTGATGCGGAAGAGGGTTTCGATGGTGTGGTCGGCGGGGGCTCCGGTCATGTGGATGAGGGCGTCGACGCCGTGCATGAGGCGGGCGAGGGCGGGGCGGTCGGTGATGTCGGCCTGGATGAATTCCTCGTTGGGGGCGAGATCGGTGATGGGGCGGAGGTCGGTGAGTCGGAGGTGACGGTAGGTGGCCCGCAGGCCGGCGCGGAGCGTGGTGCCGATTTCGCCGGCGGCGCCGGTGAGGAGGACGCGATGGGTGGCGGGGTCGATGGCGGGCATGGGGGGCTCCTGGGGTTGGGGCGGAGTGTTCGGGGTGGGGGTGGGGGCGTCAAGGTGGGGTGGGCATCGACAGGGGCGGGGCATTCTCTATAAGACGGCGCGTTGTTCATCCCCCCTGCGAGCGCGGTTCCATGGCCGAAATTCCTGTTGTGATTCCGAAGTCCTGGCCGTTCGAGGAGGCGCAGAAGGTGGCGGCGCGGGTGGCGGCTTCGGGCAAGACGGAGGCGTTGTTCGAGACCGGGTATGGGCCGTCGGGGTTGCCGCATATCGGGACGTTCGGGGAGGTGGCGCGGACGTCGTGGGTGCGGCGCGCGTTCACCGAGTTGACGGGGCGGGCGTCGCGGTTGCTGGCGTTCAGCGACGACATGGATGGGCTGCGCAAGGTGCCGGACAATGTGCCGAACCGGGAGATGCTGACGGAATTCATCGGCCGGCCGTTGACGCGGATTCCCGATCCGTTCGGGACGCATGACAGCTTCGGGGCGCACAACAATGCGCGGCTGCGGGCGTTCCTGGATTCGTTCGGATTTGACTACGAGTTTGCCTCCTCGACGGAGTATTATGCAACCGGGCGCTTCGATGCGGCGTTGACCCGGATGCTGGAGTGTCATGACGAGGTGGTTGCGGTGATTTTGCCGACGTTGGGGGCGGAGCGGCAGGCGACGTATTCGCCGGTGTTGCCGATCCATCCGCGGACCGGGGTGGTGATGCAGGTCAGGATCGATCGGGTGGATGCCGCGGCGGGGACGGTGTTCTGGCGCGATCCGGAGACCGGCGAGGGGTTCGAGACGGCGGTGACCCAGGGCCGCGCCAAGATGCAGTGGAAGGCGGACTGGGCGATGCGCTGGCATGCGCTGGGGGTGGACTATGAGATGTCGGGGAAGGATTTGATCGACAGCGTCCGGTTATCGGGGCGGATTTGCAAGATATTGGGGAGCGAGCCGCCGACCGGGTTCACGTATGAGCTGTTCCTGGATGAGGCGGCGCAGAAGATCAGCAAGTCCAAGGGCAACGGGATCGCGGTGGAGGAGTGGCTGAAATATGCGCCGCCGGAGAGTCTTGGCCAGTTCATGTTCAACCAGCCAACGCGGGCGAAGCGGCTGTATTTCGATGTGATCCCGAAGTCGGTCGATGAATACATCGCCAATGCGCTGAAGGGGCAGGGGCAGACCGATCCGGCCAATCCGGCGTGGCATATCCATGGCGGGGTGGTGCCGCAGTCCGCGCATTCGCCGATCAGCTTTGCGATGCTGCTGAACCTGGCGTCGGTGGTGAATGCGGAGCAGCCGGAGATTTTGTGGGGGTTCATCCGGCGCTATATTCCGGGGGCGGCGGCGGAGGACATGCCGTTGCTGGCGCGGCTGGTGGAGTATGCGCTGGCGTATTACCGGGATTTCGTGCGGCCGAAGAAGGCGTATCGGCCGGCGGATGCGCAGGAGCGGGCGGCGCTGGAGGATTTGGCGGCGGGGTTGCGGGCGATGGAAGCCGACGTCGGGGCGGAGGACATCCAGAACCTGCTGTACGAGATCGGCAAGCGGCATGGGTTCACCGAGCTGCGGGCGTGGTTCGGGTGTTTGTATCAGGTGCTGCTCGGCCAGAACGAGGGGCCGCGGTTCGGGCAGTTCATCGCGTTGTACGGGGTGGCGGAGACCATCGCGCTGATCGGGCAGGCGCTGGCGCGGCCGGCCGAGCCGACGGCGGAGGCCTGAGGGGCGCATCATGCCGGCGGTTCTCAAGCGGATCCTGAAGCATGCGCCGGCGGTGCTCGGCGTGCTGCTGTTCGTGGGCGCGATCTATGTGGTGCAGAAGGAGTTCCGCAGCCTCAAGATCGCCGATATCCAGAAGGCGTTGTCGGATATCCCGACTTCGGCGCTGGTGATCTCGTTCGGCTGGAACCTGCTGGCCTACTTTATTTTGACGTTCTACGACCGTCTGGCGACGGTGTATGCGGGGCGGCCGGTGGGGTTCGCCAAAGTCGCGTTCGCGTCGTTCTGCGCGTACACGCTGGCGCATAATCTGGGGGTGGCGGCGGTGTCGGGGGCGGCGGTGCGCTACCGGCTGTATGCGGGGTGGGGGCTGACGCCGCTGCAGATCGGCAAGGTGGTGGTGTTCTGCTCCTTGACGTTCAGCTTCGGCGGGCTGGTGCTGGGCGGGAGCATCCTGTTTTTCGAGCCGGATGCGATTCCGTTTTTTGGCGCCCATGTGCCGCACTGGATGATGTATGCGGTGGCCATCGGCATGTGGGTGGTGGTGAGCACCTATGTCGGGCTGTCCCAGGTGATCAAGACGGTGAAGCTGTTCGGCAACGTGATCGAGTTGCCGAGTTCGCGGATGGCGATTTTCCAGGTGATCCTGGCGACGGTGGATGTGGGGGTGACGGCGGGGATCATGTATGCTCTGCTGCCGGATGCGCCGGGGCTGACGTATCCGAAGTTTCTGGGGATTTATCTGGCGTCGTATACGGCGGGCTTGATCGCCAATCTGCCGGGCGGGCTCGGTGTGTTCGACACGGCGATGCTGCTGGGGCTGTCGCCGTATCTGGAGCCGCCGGTGATCGTGGGCGGGATCGTGGTGTTCCGGCTCTACTACTACATCATTCCGCTGTTCCTGGCGGGCGCCTTGTTCGCGGGCAACGAGGTGCTGCTGCGCAGCGGCGGGGTGATGAAGTTTGCCGCCGAAAAGCGTTCGGTGCAGGCGATCGGGCGCTGGAGCCAACCGGATTTCGTGGTGGCGGCGGGGGCCGGGGCAGTGGCGCTGTGCGGCGGGTTGCTGATGGCGATCGGGTTGATCGATGCCGTCCCGGCGGGGCCGGACCTGCCGGACTGGATGGGCTGGCTGATGGACCAGCTCGACGAATATGCGCCGAGCCTGCTGGGGGCGGCGCTGCTGGTGTTCGCGGCGGGGCTGACGCAACGGGTGAAGCTGGCGTGGCGCGGCAGCCTGATCGCGCTGCTGGCCGGGGCCATCTATGGCGTGGCCTATGGCGCGCCGCTGTGGGTGGCGGGGATGCTGGTGGTGACGGCGGGGCTGCTGGCGCCGTTTCCGCGGGCGTTCTATCGCAATGCCAGCCTGTTCACGGGCAAGCTGCGCGCGGGTACGGCGCTGCCGCTGATGGCGCTGATCCTGTGCGTAGTCGCGCTCGGCAGCTTCGAGCCGCGGCTACGCGTGTTGGAGAACAATAGTTTCTGGGAAGCGATCCTCTCGCCCGAGGTGCCACGTGCGATCCGCGCCTCGCTGGCGGCCAGTGTCGGGCTCGGGCTGTTCGCGCTGTGGCGGCTGCTGCGGCCGGGGCGGACGCTGTTCACGCCGTGGAGCGAGACGCAGGCGAACGAACTGCGCGGGCTCGGCGGCGCGCCGCCGCTGGAGGCCGACGGGGTGATCTGGGGCGAGGCGGGGCGGGCCGGCTTCGCGTTCCGGCGGATCGATGGCGTGCTGCTGGCGTTCGGCGATCCGGCGGGCGATGCGGCAGACCGGATCTCGGCAATCTGGACGCTGCGCGATCTGGCGCGACAGGAGGGGCTGGACCCGGCGATCTGGCGGGCTGGGCGCGAGTTGCTGGCGGTGTATGGCGATATCGGGCTGGCGGCGCTGCCGCTGGATGCGGAGGGTATCCCGATCGGCGATGCCGAGGATGCGCCAGGCCCCCATGCCACACGCTTCCTGGTGTGCCAGGCCGAGCGCGACCTCTCGGCGTTGCTGCCGTTGTTGCCAGGGCTGGCGCGGGGGTAGGACGGCCAGGGCTCTGCCCAGGACCCGCTGGGGGCTCAGGGTCCCCGCCTTGCTTGCCTTCGCGCCGTCCCGGTTGCGTTTGGCAAATGGCGCAGCCTAAGCTGGGCAATCAAACCGGAGGGAGCTGACATGACGCGGATGTTGGGGCGGCGTGGCGCGATGCAGGCTGCGGCGGGGGCTGGGGTGGCCGCGTTGGCGGGCCGGGGGGCTCTCGCGGCGGATGTGACGCTGGCGGTATGGACGGGGTATCCGGAGCTGGTGCCTTGGTATCAGGCAATGGCCGCCGAGTACGGCAAGGCCAAGGGCACCAAGGTGACTATTTTGAGCACCAGTTTGCGCGAGCATGAGCAGAAGCTTGCGGCGGCGGTGCCGACGGGGACGGGGCCGGATATTTTCGACGTCGGGCAGATTCTGGGGATCACGTTCATCGAGGCGGGGCTGGTGAAACCCAACCCGCCGGCGGTGGAGGCGTTGTTGAAGGGGGGGGCGTATCGGGCTTCGAGCGTGGGGCAGTTCAACACCGACGGCAAGACGTACGGGGTGCCGATGCTGTTTTCGACGCCGGCGATGTTCTGGAACAAGGCGTTTTTCAAGGAGGCCGGGATCGACGGGCCGCCGAAGACGTTCCAGGACAAGATGGTGGCGGCGAAGAAGCTGACCAAGTTCGACGCGACGGGGAAGATGACGCGATCCGGCATGAGCTTGCGCCTGTCGGGACAGGGGAGCGGAATTGCGGAGAAGTTCCGCTTCATCCTCGAGCCGGCGGGCGGGACGCTGATCGTGCCGAACGGGAAGGGCAAGTTCCATCAGGGGTATGACAACGAGGCCGGGCGCAACGCGTTGAAATATTACGTCGATGCGGTGCAGACGGACAAAGTGGACGACCCCAAGGTGCAGCATGATGCCGCCGCCTTCGTGGCCGGCAATACGGCGATGTTGATGCGCGAGGCGTGGGTGATCGGGGAGATCAAGGAGAAGAACCCGACGCTGGATTACGGGGTGGCGCCAATCCCGGCGTGGGGCACGGGACCGCACAAGACGTTGCTTCAGCACAATGGATTGTGGGTCAACGCGAAGTCGAAGAACCTCGATGTGGCGTATGATTTCCAGGTTTTCCTGTGCTCGAAGGAGGCCAGTGTGAAGCTGACCCAGATGTCGGGCTGGGTGGCGGCGCGGTCGGATGTGGATTGGTCACCGCTGTTGAAGGAGATTCCGCAGTACAAGGAGTTCGTCTCGCCGGACGCGGGCGTGCAGTTCTATCCGGAGCCGGTGATGGCGGCGTGGAACGAGATCGAGAGCCGGCTGGCGGACAAGCTGCCGGGGGCGTACATCGATCCGAACATGCTGGATCCGGCGAAGCTGGCCGCGTTCATCAAGGCGGCGGCGGCGCAGACGGACCAGATCCTGAAGCAGAACGACCTCTACGGTTTGTGAGCGCGTGACGGCGGCAATGGGCGCGCTGCGGCGGTTTTTCCGCCGCAGGCGCATCATGTTGTTTTGCTACGTGGCGTTGCTTCCGGTGGTGGCACTGTTTTTCTACGTGCGGATCATCCCGATCGGGTTCAGTTTTCTGCTGAGTTTCTACAAGTGGAATCTGATCAGCCCGCGGCGGCCGTTTGTCGGGTGGGACAATTATCTCGGGCTGATGGAGGATGAGAATTTCCTGCTGGCGTTGAAAAATACGACGATCTACTCGTTTTCGACGGTGGCGCTGGCGACGATGATCGCGTTGCCGTTGGCGGTGTTCTTGAGCCGGAAGTCCCGGTTGTCGGCGTTCTATCAGACCGTGTATTTCTTGCCGGTGATCACGCCGATGGTGCCGGTGGCGATCGCGTGGAAGTGGATCTACGACTACAATTACGGGATTTTGAATTACGGGTTGTCGCTCGTTGGGTTGCCCTCGGTGCCGTGGCTGACCGATCCCGATATTGCGCTGTGGGCGCTGGTGATTATGGGGGTGTGGAAGGTGCTGGGCTACAACATGGTGTTGTTCCTGGTGGGCATCCGCAATATCCCGGCGGAATATCTGGAGGCGGCCAGTATCGACGGGGCGAGCGACTGGCAGCGGTTCTGGCGGATCAGTTTTCCGCTGCTGCGGCCGATTTTGTTGTACGTGATTGTGACGTCGACCATCAATGCATTCAATGTGTTTACCCAGGTGTATGTGATGACGCTGGGTTCGCAGTCCGCCCCGGGGCAGGCGGTGCGGATGCTGGTGTTTGATATCTATACCAATGGGTTCCAGTTCTTCCGGATGGGGTATGCCTCAGCTGAGGCGGTGATTCTGACATTGATCGTGCTGGGGCTGACGGTGATCCAGTTTTCGCTGGCGCGCGACGATAACGTGAAGGCGGGCTGAGATGGGGCATCGGCGCTCGCTCGGCCGCAGGCTGGGACTTTATGCTTG
This sequence comes from uncultured Rhodospirillales bacterium, assembly GCA_903928895.1. Taxonomy (GTDB): domain Bacteria; phylum Pseudomonadota; class Alphaproteobacteria; order Acetobacterales; family Acetobacteraceae; genus CAIYPH01. The sequence continues at coordinate 35,462 of CAIYSR010000144.1, forward strand.
CCATGGCGTGCTGATGCTGGGCGCGCTGGTGATGGTGATGCCGATGCTGTGGATGCTGGTGACGGCGTTCAAATCGGCAGCCGAGATCGCGATCTTGCCGCCGGTGTTTCTGCCGAAGGACTGGTCGGTGGCGAATTTCAGCGGGGCGTTCGAAACGGCACCGTTCGGGCGGTTTTTCCTCAATTCGGCGTTCATCGCGCTGGTGAGCACGGCGTCGGTGATGGCGACGTCGCTGGTGGCGGGGACGGTGTTCGCGAAGTATCAGTTCCCCGGGCGCAAGTTGTTGTTCGGGCTGGTGCTGGCCACCGCGATTGTGCCGTTCGAGGCCTATATGATCCCGCTCTATGTGCAGCTGGTGGGGCTGGAATGGGTGAATACGTATCAGGGGATCATCCTGCCGTATCTGTTCATGGCGTTCGGGATATTCCTGATGCGCCAGCATGTCAGCTCGTCCATCCCGACGGAGCTGATGGAGGCGGGGCGGGTGGATGGCGCGGGGGAGTGGTGGATTCTGGCGCGGGTGATTGCGCCGTTGTCGGGCAATGCCTTGGCCGCGGTGGGGATTTTCGCGTTCATCCAGGGGTGGGGGATTTTCATCTGGCCGCTGCTGATCGCCAATGACCAGTTGCTGTTCAACATGGAGCTGGGGCTGACGCAGTTCCAGTTCGCGTTCAGTGCGGATATCGGCAAGCTGATGGCGGGCTCGGTGGTGAGTGTGGTGCCGATGCTGATCGTGTTCCTGCTGCTGCGCCGGCGGATCATCGAGAACATGGCGTTGACGGGGCTGAAGGGCTGACGTGCAGGCGATCCTGACGGTCGCGTTTCCGGTTTTCGCGCTGATCGGCGTGGGCTTCTGGGCCGGGCGGCGGCGGGTGCTGGGGCCGGGGGGGACGGCGGCGCTGAGCGGGTTCGTGACCTGGTTCGCGCTGCCGGCGATGTTGTTTGCGGCGCTGGCGCGGGTGGAGATCGCGGCGATCGTCAATCTGCCGTTCGTGGTGGTGTATGGCGGGAGCATGGCGGTCACGTTTGGGGTGGGGATGATCGCGGCGCGGGGGATGTCGCGGGCGGGAGTGGCGCACCAGAGCGTGCATGGGCTGTCCGCGGCGTTCGGCAACGTCGGCTACATGGGAATTCCGTTGTGTGTGAGCGGGTTCGGCGCGGCGGGGGTGTTGCCGGCGACGTTGGCGGTGTGCATTGGCGGCGGCGGGATGATGACCGTGGCGATCGTGCTGATCGAATATGGGCGCAATCGGGGGGGCGGGCGCGGGGTGGGGCGGCGGGTAGGGATGGCGGTGCTGCGCAGCCCGATTTTGCAGGCGGTGGCGGCGGGAATGCTGGTGGCGGGGCTGGGGGTGACGGTGCCGGGGCCGGTGATGCGGTTTCTCGATTTGCTGGCGGGGGCGGCGGGGCCGTGCGCGTTGTTCGCGATCGGGCATTTCCTGTCGGAACAGGGGCTGCCGCGGCGGCTGGGGGAGGTGGGGCTGGCGGTGGCGGGGAAGATGCTGTTGCAGCCGCTGGTGGCGTGGGGGTTGCTGGGGCTGTTTCCTGGCATGGCGCCGATGTGGGCGAAGTCGGCGTTGCTGCTGGCGGCGCTGCCGAGTGCGGCGAATTGTTTCGTGCTGGCGCAGGAATATGACAGTTTCGTCGAGGGGGCGTCGGCGACGATATTGCTGTCGACGTTGATCTCGGTGGGGAGTGTGAGCGTGCTGGTGGTGGTGCTTGGGATGGGGTGAGGCGCTGGACCGGGGGTGCGGGGGCGGAATAGACTGGTTGCGTATTCGTGGAGGGGGAAGGGGAGTGGGGCCGAGCGACACGTTCGAGTGCGCGTTGGTGACGCGACAATGGATCGACATGTTCCGTGGCTGGGATGCGGCAATGGCGCGGCTGATGATGCAGATCGGGCGGATGGTGGAGGCGGGAAGCGCGAAATCGCCCGCGGTCGAGGCCGAGTCCGCACCGGTCGAGGCGACGCCGGAAGCCCTGCTGAGGTGGTGGCGCCAGTGGCGCCTCCGGCCGCGCCGCACATTGCACCGGACGCTCCGGGCATGCCTGCGGTCCAAAACAAGGGAGGCGTGAGGTGACGGTTGCGATCGGGCATAAGCTGCGCGTGGGGGTCAGTGGGACGCGGGTGTTCGAGGACGCCGAGCTGCCGCGGCTGCGGCGTGAGGTCGAGGCGGTGCTGCGTGACATCGCGGCCGCCGCGGGGGGGCAGGTGCGGCTCCAGATTCTCTCTCCCCTTGCCGAGGGTGCGGATCGGCTGGTGGCGGAGGTGGGACTTGCGCTGGTCTGCCCCCTCCCCTTCCCCGCCGAGGAGTACGCGAAGGATTTCACCGCCGAGTCCAGCAAGGACGAATTCCGGCGGCTCCTCGCTTGCGCCGAGACGCGGATGCTCGAACTCGACGGCGCTCGTGGCGATGACGAGGGGCGCAGCTATGAGGCGGTCGGGCGGCTGATTGTGCGCAATTGCGACGTGCTGATCGGGATTTGGGATGGCGGGCCGGGGAAGGGGCGCGGGGGGACGCACGACATCATCCACTATGCCGCCCGCTCCGGCCCGCCGGTGATTTGGGTGCACGCGACGGAGCCGCAGGCGCCGCGCTGGATCGAGGAGGCGCTGGATTTGCGGCGGCATGCGACGCCGCGCGCGGTGAGCCCGGCGCTGGCGATCTACATCGCCCGATTGTTGACGCCGCCGGAACCGCCGCATGGCGGGCCGCACAGTCTGGTGCATCGACGCGCGCATCACCTCATCGCGGGGTGGCACCGGCTGCGCCGCCGGAAGGTGCCGACGCCGCTCGAGCAGTTCCTGGGCGATGGCGATGCGCTGGTGTGGGGGCCGTGGCGGCTGCACGCCGTGGTGATGAAATTCCTCGCCCGCGGCAGCAGCGCGCCGTGGAGCGGCCATGCGGTGCCGGAGACCGACGAGGCCCGGGCGTGGTTCGATCACTTCAAGCCGGCGGACGACTGGGCCGGGCAGCGGGCGAAGATCTATCGGTCAAGCTATGTCTGGACCTTTTTCCTCGGCGCGGTGGCTTTGATTTTCGCCGCCCTGGGGCTGGCGGGGCAGGTGTTCCACAGTGTCGAAGCCATTGCCACCTGGGTCGAGTTGATCGCCCTCGGGTTGATCCTGGCGCTGGTGGCGGGCGATGCCGGGACCGGCTGGCAGCGCAAGTCGATCGAATATCGGCTGCTGGCCGAGCTTTGCCGCAAGCAGCAGGTGCTGGCACCGCTGGCCTGGGTGGTGCCGCGGGCCGGCGCCTGGGCCGACACCGCGCCGGCGCCGGAGCCGGAGGCGGATTCGCCGGGCGATGACGGGTCGGGCTGGGTGGCGTGGTTGTTCAGCGCCTGGTTGCGTGAGCAGCCGCTGCCGAGCGGGGGCTTCACCGGGGCGCGGGTCGCGGCCGCCAAGGCGGCGGCGCTGCGCGACCTGATCGATGAACAGATCACCTATCACACCACGCGACGCGCCCAGAGCAAGCGCGCCGGGGAGCGGTTGCAGCGTTGGGGCGAACGGGCGTTTTTCGCGGTGCTGATCCTGGTGGCGATCAAGGCCGCGGTCGTGGGGTTCGGGCCGGAGCATCCGGGACCGGCGCTGGAATGGACGATGGTAGGGTTCGGCTTCCTCGGCGTGGTGCTGGCGGCATTCTCGGCCGCCTTTGTCGGCATGCGGGCCTATGCCGAGCTCGAAATGCTGGCGGCGCAGTCCGACATGATGCTCAAGGCGATGCGCCGGGCGCGTGAGCAGATCGAGACCCTCGATCCGGCGAACCCGCTTGCGTCGCAGGACCTCGGCAACGCCGTGGCCGCGGTCGCGGTGCTGATGCTGGAGGACCTGCAGGGGTGGGCGCGGCTGTTCCGGGCGAAGGTGGTGGAGGGGTGATCAGCCGCCGGGTTTCGCGGGCTTGCCGTCGGCGGGGTTCCAGGTGCCGTTCTTCTTGAGGGCCTCGGCGACTTCCTTGGGCATGTAGGTTTCGTCGTGCTTGGCCAGGACCTCGGAGGCGAGGAAGCTGCCGTCGGGGCGCATGGTGCCGAGGGCGACGACGCCTTGGCCTTCGCGGAAGAGATCGGGAAGGATGCCGGCGAAGTTGACGTTGACGCCGGCGGTGCCGTCGGTGATGCGGAAGCGGGCGCCGGCCTTGCCGTCGGACTGGGTTTTGACCACAGAGCCGGTTTCGACCAGGCCGCCCATTCGGAAGCTGCGGCCGGGGGCGGGGGCCTTGGTGGCGATTTCGGAGGGGGAGACGAAGAAGGTGACGTTGTCGCTGAGGGCGGAGAGCGCGAGACCGACGGCGCCGGCGAGGCAGAGGGTGCAGGCGCCGAGGATCAGGAGACGGCGGTGTTTGCGGCTCAGGGGTTTGCGGGTCATCCGCGGTGAGGTCCTTTGGTATCGCGTGCACTGGAGTCGCGGGCGCGGGGATCGATGGCAGCGAGGCGCTTGCGGGCGCGTTCCATGCGGGCGCGGGCAGAGATGGCGTAGGCCAGGATCATGACCACGGCGAGGGCGTAGGCGGGAATGATATAGGTCAAATGGGTCATGTCAGGCCGCCTCTTGCGCGCGGGCCATCATCAGTCCGCGGATGCGCCGTTCCATGACCGCGGCGCGGAGGCGGGCGGTGACGATGGCGCCGAAGCCGAAGGAGAAGCCAGCGACCGAGATCAGCAGGGGCCAGACCATGCCCTGATACATGGTGGGGGCGGAGGTGAACTTGAAGGTGGCGGGCTGGTGCAGGGTGTTCCACCAGTCGACCGAGAACTTGATCACCGGCAGGTCGGCCGCGCCGATCAAAGCGAGGATGGCGGCGGCGCGATAGCCGCGCTCGGGGTTGTCGAAGGCGCGGATCAGGGCGATGTGGCCGAGATAGAGGAAGAGCAGCACCAGCATCGAAGTCAGGCGGGCGTCCCAGACCCACCAGGCGCCCCACATCGGCTTGCCCCAGAGGCTGCCGGTGGCGAGGCAGAGCGCGGTGGCGCCGGCGCCAACCGGGCCGATTTCGACGGCGGCGAGGTCAGCCAGCGGGTGGCGCCAGACGAAGGAGAGCACGGCGCAGACGGCGAGGCCGAAATAGCCAGCCGAGGCCAGCATGGCGGCGGGGACATGGATGTAGATGATTCGCACCGAGTCACCCTGCTGCCAGTCAGCCGGGGAGAGGAACAGGCCCCAGCCGAGGCCGACGGCGGTCAGCACGGTTCCACCGATGGCGAGCCAGGGCAGCAGCCAGCCGGACAGGCGGAGGAATTGTCCGGGATTGGCGAATCGGTGGAGATTGGGCGCGGCCACGGGCGGCTCCTGGTCTGTCGGTGCGCGGGACTTTGCGCGGCGCGCCAAGTCCGGAGAGAATGGCGCCTTATCCCACGCACGCCCCCTCAATCCAAGGACCGCGCCATGCCCTTCTGGCTCGTCAAATCCGAACCTGACGCATTTTCCTGGGAGCAGCAGGTGACCCATGGGGTGGAACCCTGGACCGGGGTTCGCAACCACATGGCGAAGAACAACCTCAAGGCGATGGCGGTGGGGGACCACGCATTCTTCTACCACTCCAACATCGGCAAGGAGGTGGTGGGCGTGGTGGAGGTGGTGCGGGCGGCCTATCCGGACCCGACGATCGAGCCGGGCGAGAAGGGGGATTGGGTCTGCGTGGACATGAAGGCGGTGGCGCCGATGCCGGTGCCGGTGACGCTGGCGGCGCTGAAGGCCGATCCGCGGTTCGCGGAGCTCGCCTTGATCCGGCAATCGCGCCTGTCCGTCATGGCGGTGAGTGCGGAACATTGGGCGCTGATTTGCGCGTTGGGCGGCTATCAGGGATGAGACTGCGCGCGCTTGGCCTGGTCAGCGACATCCCGGACGGCGGCAGCAGGGGCTATGCGCCGGCCGAGGGGGGCTTCACCGGGGTGTTCGCGGTGCGGCGGGGCGATGATGTGCGCGTGTTCGTCAATTCCTGTCCGCATATCGGCGCGCCGCTCGACTGGACGCCCGGGCGGTTCCTGTCGGCAGATGGGCAGCGGATCATTTGCGCGCTGCACGGGGCGGAATTCGAGATCGATGACGGGCGGTGCACCAGCGGGCCGTGCGTGGGCGACCGGCTCGACGCGGTGCCGGTCCTGATCGTCGAGGGGGTGCTGCATGTGCCGGAAGACGCAGGATTGTAGCGCGCGGGACTTGCGCGGGGCCGGCGGTTGCGCGACATGCTTGCGCCCGCGGGACCCGCTGGGGGGTGGGGCTCGTTCGTGTCACGCGTCCAGGATGGAAAGATCAGAATAATGTCTGACACCCTCTTCCCGGTGAAACCGGAAGTCGCCGCCGCCGCCCATGTCGATGCGGCCAAACATGCCGCGATGACGGCCGAGGCCGCGCGCGATCCCGCTGCGTTCTGGGGCCGCGAGGCCGGCCGAATCTCCTGGATGAAGACGCCCACGAAAACGGTGAGCGGGGATTTCAGCGGCGATGTGCGGGTGACCTGGTTCGAGGACGGGACGCTCAATGCCGCGGCCAATTGCCTCGACCGGCATCTGGCGACGCGGGGCGAGCAGACGGCGATCATATGGGAGGGGGACGACCCCTCGCAGAGCAAGCGGGTCAGCTATCGCGAACTGCATGAGATGGTCTGCCGGATGGCCAACGTGCTGAAATCATGGGGTGTCAGCAAGGGCGATCGGGTCTGCATCTATCTGCCGATGGTGGTGGAGGCGGCGGTCGCGATGCTGGCCTGTGCGCGGCTGGGCGCGGTGCATACGGTGGTGTTCGGCGGGTTTTCGCCGGACAGCTTGGCGCAGCGGATCGGGGATGCCGGCGTGCGCGTGGTGATCACGGCCGATGAGGGGCGGCGCGGGGGGCGCAAGGTGCCGCTCAAGACCAATGTCGATGCGGCGCTGAAGCAGTGCCCCGAGGTCAGCCATGTGCTGGTCGTCACCGTGACGGGGGGCGAAGTGCCGATGGTGGAGGGGCGCGATCACCGGGCCGAGCCGCTCTGCGCAGCCGCTTCGACGGATTGCCCGCCGGTGGAGATGAATGCGGAGGACCCGCTGTTCATCCTCTATACCTCGGGCTCGACCGGCAAGCCGAAGGGCGCGCTGCATACCACCGGCGGCTACATGGTGTGGGCGAGCTATACCCATGAGCTGGTGTTCGACTATCGGCAGGGCGAAACCTACTGGTGCACGGCCGATGTCGGCTGGGTGACCGGGCATACCTATATCGTCTATGGACCGCTCGCCAATGGCGCGACCACGGTGATGTTCGAAGGCATCCCAACCTATCCGGACGCCTCGCGGTTCTGGCAGGTGGTGGACAAGCACCAGGTCAACATCTTCTACACCGCGCCGACCGCCATCCGCAGCCTGATGCGCGAGGGCGAGGCGCCGGTGCAGCGGACGTCGCGGGCGTCGCTGCGGGTGCTGGGGTCGGTCGGCGAGCCGATCAATCCCGAGGCGTGGCTGTGGTATCATCGCGTGGTCGGCGATCATCGTTGCCCGATCGTGGATACGTGGTGGCAGACCGAGACCGGCGGCATCCTGATTTCGCCGCTGATCGGCGC
>CAIYSR010000145.1 GCA_903928895.1 uncultured Rhodospirillales bacterium
CCGCCTGCCCAGTGGCCAGGCCTGGCTCGTCCGCCGCCTCCAGGACCACCACGTCAACACCCGCGCCTCCCAACTCCAGCATTTCCTCGCCAACACCCCCGAACTCCAGGACTTCCTGACCGCCGCCCCGCAAGCCAACCGCCTGCTCCGCCCACTCTGCCGCATGCTCGGCCTAGCCCCACCCGTCCCCCTGCCGCCCCGCGTCCAAACCGCGCGCCCCCGGCGCGCAAGACCGCCGCGCCCCGCCAAACCGCCCAAGCCCAAACCGCCGCCGCACCCCCCGGCCCCTTCGCGCGCCCCCGAACTCAGCCTCGCCCAGCCCCCGCTCGGCCTCCGATTTTTGCCGCTCTGACACCCCTCGCCAACGCACGCCCATATTATTCCACAATCGAAACTACAACCCCGCGCGCCGCGCCAGCACCTCGTCCAGCCAGTCGCTCCGCATCTCCGGCACCGAAGACAGCAGCAACTCCGTGTACGGATGGAACGGCGGCGCAAACACCTCCGCCGTCTCCCCCCCCGCCACCATCTTGCCCCGCAGCATCACCGCCACCTTGTTGGCGATCCGCTTCACCACGCCCAGATCATGGGTGATGAACAGATACGCAATCCCCAATTCCTCCTGCAACCGCTTGAGCAGCCGCAGGATTTCCTCCCCCACCAGCTGATCCAGCGCCGAGGTCACCTCGTCGCAGATGATCAGATCGGGCTCCGCCGCCAAAGCCCGCGCAATCCCCACCCGCTGCTTCTGCCCGCCCGACAATTCCCCCGGCGTGCGATCGATGAAACTCTCCGGCAAATCCATCATCCGCAACAATTCCAGCACCCGCTCCCGGATCTCCGCCCGCGACCGCCCGAAATAGAACCCCACCGGCCGCCCGATGATATCGAGCAGCGTCTGATGCGGATTCAACGCCACATCCGGCATCTGGTAGATCATCTGCACCCGCCGCTTCTGCTCGCGCGACCGCCGCGCCAGCGCCGGCGGCAACATTTCTCCCTTGAACAGAACCTCCCCGCTCTCCCGCGGCAACAACCCCGTGATCACCCGCGCCAGCGTGCTCTTGCCCGACCCCGACTCCCCCACCACCGCCACCGTATCGCCCCGCCGCACCTCCAGACTCACCCCATCGATCACCCGCAGCAGCGTCGCATAACTCGCGGTCACCCCGCGGATCGACAACAGCGGCACCTCCTCCGCCACGCGCTCCACGAATGCATGCCCCTGCACCCGCTCCGCCACCAGCCGCCGCGTATACTCCGCCCGCGGCGCTTGCAGGATCTGCTCCGCCGTCCCGTGCTCGACCATCTTGCCATGGCGCAAAACCATGATGTCGTCGGCAATCTGCGCCACCACCGCGAGATCATGGGTGATATAGATCGCCGCCGTCCGATGCTCCTTGATCAGCTTGCGGAACGCCGCCAGCACCTCCACCTGCGTCGTCACATCGAGTGCGGTGGTCGGCTCGTCGAACACCAGGATATCCGGCTTTGCCGCCATCGCCATCGCTGCCATCGCCCGTTGCAACTGCCCGCCCGAAACCTGGTGCGGATAGCGCCGCCCGAAAGTCTCCGGATCCGGCAAATCGAGTTCGCGGAACAACCCGATCGCCACCTCGCGCGCCGCGTCGGCCGTCATCAACCCGTGGCGCACCGGAATCTCACACACCTGCTCGAACAACGTCATCGCCGGATTGAACGACGCCGCGGCACTCTGCGCGATATACGCCACCCCCGGCCCCCGCAACGCCCGCCGCCCCGCCGGCGACAGCGTCAGAATATCCTGCCCCCGAAACACAATCCGCCCGCCCTCGATCGCGCAGCCGTTGCGGGTATATCCGAGACACGCCAGCCCGATCGTCGTCTTCCCCGCGCCCGACTCCCCGATCAGCCCGATCACCTCGCCCTGCCGCAGCGTGAACGAGACATCGTCCACCAGCACCGGCCCGGCGCCGCGATCATTGCGCGCCTGCACCCTGAGCCGGTCGACTTCGAGGACGATGTCGTTGGTGTTCATGCGTTCTCGCCATGCCCGCGCGACTGGATCGCGAGCAGCCAATCCACCACGAAATTCACCCCGATCGTCAGCACCGCAATCGCCCCGGCCGGCCAGAACGGCGCCGAGATCCCGAGATTGATCATGTCCCGGTAGTCCCGCACCATGCTCCCCCAATCCGCATCCGGCGGCTGGATGCCCAAGCCCAGAAACGACAAGGCCGCCACGAACAGGAACGCGAACGAGAACCGCAGCCCGAACTCCGCGATCAACGGGGCGCGGGCCGCCGGCAGCACCTCCCGCGTGATAATCCACCACAGACCCTCGCCCCGGAGTCGCGCGACCTCGACATATTCGAGCGCCACGATATTCATCGCCAGCGCCCGACTCAGCCGGAATACCCGCGTCGAATCCAGGCACGCCAGCGTCACCACCAGCACCGCCACATCCGTCCCCAGCACGGACAGCACGACAAACGCAAAAATCAGCGACGGCATCGCCAGCATCAAATCGACCGCCCGGCTGAGCGCCGCATCGACCCATCCCTTGGCAATCGCCGCGGTGAATCCGGTCACGATCCCGATCGAAAACGACAGCGTCGTGATCAGCAGCGACAAGCCGATCGACATCCGCGCCCCGAACAACAACCGGCTCAGCAGATCCCGCCCCAGATTGTCGCATCCCAGCAGATGCGAAGCACTCGGCTCATCCCACGCGTCGCACACCACCTCCGCCTGGTCGAACGGCGCGATCAAAGGCGCCCCCAGCGCGGCGAACAGATTGATCGCAATGATCAGAAATCCGAGCGCCGCCGGCCACGTCACCCGATGCCCGTACAGTCTCATCGCGGATGCCGCAGCCGCGGATTGGCCAGGATCGCCGCGATATCGGCCAGCATGTTCAGCAGAATGAATGCCGACGAAAACAACAACCCGCACGCCTGCACGACCGGCACATCATGCTTGGACACCGCATCCACCATGAGCTGCCCGAGCCCCGGATAGACAAACACCGCCTCGACCACGACGACGCCGACGATGAGATACGCAAGGTTGAGCGCCACCACCGAAATCACCGGCGCCAGCGCGTTCGGAAACGCATGGCGCACCACGACGATCCATTTCGGGATGCCCTTGAGAAACGCCATCTCGATATAGGGGCTCGCCATGATCGCCAGCACCGAGGCCCGCGTCATACGCATCATGTGCGCGATCACCACCAGCACCAGCGTCAGCATCGGCAACAGCGTCAGATAGAACCGTTCGCCGAGCGCCGTATCGTCCGTCACATTGGCCAATGTCGGCAGCCAGCCCAGCTCGACCGAGATGTATTTCATCAGCAGGTAGCCGACGAGATATTCGGGGATCGAGATCGTCATCAGCGTGACCATGTTGACCCCGCGGTCGAACACGCTGCCCTGCCACACCGCCGCCATCAGCCCGAGCGCAATCGCCAGCGGCACCGCGATCGCCGCGGCATAGACCGCGAGAAACAACGTGTTGCGCAATCGCGGGGCCAATTCCCCCGCCACCGGCCGCTCGCTCGCCAGCGACCGGCCGAGATCGCCCTGCAATGCGCCGCCGAACCACGCAGCGTAGCGCACCACGGCGGGCCGATCGAGCCCGAGCTGCTCGCGCATCGTCGCCAGATTCTCCGGCGTCGCATTGTTCTGCAACAGCGCCGAGGCCAGATCGCCCGGCAGGATCTCGGTCCCGGCGAAAATCAGCACCGAGGCCCCGAACAGCGTCATCACGCCGAGCGCCAAGCGCAAGCCGATCATCCTCAGCATCGAGACCCGAGCCGCCCGGCCACGCCTGTTCTCCCGTTTTCGTTCCCCATTGTCCGGGCGCGGGCCGGTGCCGTCAACACAAGTCCGCCGGTTCAGACGTGGAGATAGTCCCGGATCCGCCCGTACAGCACCCGCGCCGATACTGCCGTCTTCCATAGCGCATGGAACGGGATCTCCTTCAGCCCGGTCACCGGCATGTCGATGTCGCCGCCCAGGGTCCGCCGCGCGAGCTGGGCGCCCATGGTCGAGGCCATCGCCACGCCGCGGCCGTTATAGGCGACGCAGACCAGCACGCCGGGCGCCGGCTCGTGCACGTGCGGGTAGTGGTCCGGCGTGACCGCGAGCTGCCCGCTCCAGCCATGGGTCCATTTGAACGGCTTGATCTGCGGCCACAGGCGCTGCGCGTAGTCGATCATCCACTGCACCTCGCCGGGCGCGGCGATCTCGCGCTGGCGGCAGCGGCCGCCCATCAGCAGCCGGTTGTCGCGGTCGAGCCGGTAGTAGGTGGTGATGCTGCCGAGTTCATAGACCGCGCTGCGCAGCGGCAGGATGTCGCGCGCGACCGCGTCGGGCAGCGGCTCGGTGGCGGCGATGCCGCTGAACACCGGCACCACCGAGCGCCGCAACTGCGGCCAGAGATCGTCGGTATAGCCGTTGGTCCCCAGCACCAGCCGTTCGGCGGTGATGGTGCCGGATGGGGTGACCACTTTCCAGTCCGCCCCGTCGCGATAGATGCGCTCCGCCGGGGTGCCGCCATGGATGGCAGCGCCGGCCTGCTGCGCCGCCTGGGCGAGACCGCGGGCATAGCCGAGCGGGTTCACATGGCCGCCGCGCCGGTCGAGCAGCGCGGTCAGGTAGCGTTCGGTCCCGGTCGCGGTGCGCAATGCGGCGCGGTCGAGTTGTTCGACCGGCATGCCGCGCCGCGCCCCCTGCTCGTAGGCGGCCGCGATCTCGGTGACGTTGTTGGCCTGGAACGCCGCCCGCAGCGTGCCGGACTGGGAGGCCTCGCAGGTGATCTGGTGCCGCGCCACCAGGTTGAAAACGACATTCGGCGCATCCCATGCCATCGCCACCATCCGAGTGCCGAGATCGGGGCCGAAATCAGCCTCGACCCGGTCCGGGTCCCATTTCAGCCCGGGATTGACCTGCCCGCCGTTGCGTCCCGACGCCCCCCAGCCCGGCGTGTTGCGCTCGACCAGGACGACATCGACCCCTTGCTCCGCCAGATGCAGCGCGGTCGACAATCCGGTGAACCCGCCGCCGATCACGCAGACCGAGGCCCGGCGGTCGCCGTCGAGCGGTGGCGTCGCGGGCGCCGGGCGGGCGGTCTCGGCGTAGAGCGAAGGCGGCAGCGGCGCAGCGGTCATGAAACCCTCCGGACGAAGACCACCCGAGGCTAGGCCGAGCCCAGGCGGCGTGCCAACTCGGCCCGACACGCAGCGGCATCGGCGAGGCAACCGCCATCGAGCCACCACTGCCGCAGATCGCGCAGCAATGCCCCCATCGCCACCCCCGGCGCCACGCCGGTGGCGGCGAGATCGCGGCCTCGGAGGGGGAAGTGCGGCACCGGCATCGCGGCGATGCGGGCGATCAGGCCGGCATCGCCGTGGGCGAGCCAGGCCCGGCCGGTCAGCACGACTGGCGGGGTGTCCGCCAAGGCGCGGCGCAGGTCGGCGTCGCTGGCGGTCGGGGCGAGACCAGGCGCGGCGCGCAGGGCGGCCAGGTCCGCATGCTCGTCGCCGGACAGAAGCAACCGGGCCGCCAGGGCGTCCGCATCGCCCTCCAGCAGCGCCGCCAGCCGCAGCAGCGGCGCCGGCGGGGCGCCGCGTGCGATCAGCGCATCGAGCCGGCCGGGCGCGGCGCCCTCCAGCAGCACCGCGGCGAGCACGCCGAGCCGCTCCATCAGCGCGATCGCCTGGCGCGGATCGGGTGCGGCGAGGATGCGCTTGACCTCGCTCCACACCCGTTCCGCCGACAGGCGCGCGAGCCCCGGCACCGCATGCGCAATGGCGGCCAGGGCCGCCGCGTCGGGTGCCGCGCTGCCGTAGCGCGCCTGGAAGCGGAAGAAGCGCAGCACGCGCAGATAGTCCTCGGCGATGCGCGTCGCCGGATCGCCGACGAAGCGCACGATGCCGGCGCGCAGGTCGTCGCGGCCGCCGAAATAGTCATGGACGGTGCCGTCGCGCGCCAGCGACATCGCGTTGATGGTAAAGTCCCGCCGCGCCGCGTCCTCTCGCCAGTCGTCGGTGAAGGCGACCACGGCATGGCGCCCGTCGGTCTCGACGTCGCGCCGCAGGGTGGTGATTTCGAAGCCGCGATGCGCGGCCACCGCCGTGACCGTGCCGTGGGCGAGCCCGGTCGGCACCGCCTTGAGCCCGGCCGCGCGCAGCCGGTCCATCACCGCATCCGGCTTCAGCGGGGAGGCGAGGTCGATATCCGCGACCGGGCTGCCGGCCAGCGCGTCGCGCACGGCGCCGCCGACGATGCGCGCCTCGGGCAGCACATCGAGCACCGCTGCCAGCGCCGGATCGGCGAGGAAGGCGGCCTCGATCCGGACGGGGTTCACTTGTGCGGCTTCGCTGCCGCGTGTCCCGGCACGATCACCCCGTCCACCACATGGGCGGGTTCGTAGGTGGTGCCGGGCGGCAGGGCATGGATCAGGCCGAACCAGATGGTGCCGGCCGCCATGGCCAGGGTGCTCACGACGGTGCCCCATACCAGCCAGCGCGGCGTCCGCGCGCCGGCGATGAGCCAGGTGATGTAGAGCGCGAAGGGCGCCAGGAAAAGGCCGATCTCGGCCAGTCTGATCATGCGCCGCGCAGCCGCTCGGCCAGATGCACCAGGATCGCCGCCGTGGCGCCCCAGACGTAGTGGTCGGGATGCGGCCAGACCCAGAATTCGCGCCACCGCCCGCGATAATAGGCCCGCCGCTTCTCGGGCGCCGCAGGGTCGAGCAGGACCGACATCGGCAGGGCGAACACCGATTCGACCTCGTCGGGCGAAGGGGTCAGGCGGAGATCCTCGAGTTCGAGCCCGTCCGGCAGCAGGCCGAGCACCGGGATCATGCGATAGCCGGTGCCGGTGGCGTAGTCGCCGAGCCGGCCGGCGAGTTCGACCAGCGCCGGGTCGAGCCCGACCTCCTCCTGCGCCTCGCGCAGCGCGGCGGCTTCGGGCGAGGGGTCTTCGGGGTCGATCCGGCCGCCGGGGAAGCTGACCTGGCCGGCGTGCTTCTTGAGATGGGCGGTCCGCTTGGTCAGCAGGATGCCGCGTTCGCGGCCCTGCACGAAGCTCACCAGTACCGCGGCCGGGACCAGGGGCTGGTCGGACAGGGACCAGCCGTCATCGGAATTGAGGGCGGCGCCCATCGCCGGCGGATTGTCGACGATAATGGTGCCCCGGACCGGCGGGCGGTACGGCAGCGGGGCGGCCAGACGGGCGCGCAGTTCGGCGGCGTTCACGGCGTATCGGTGTCCTCGGGCAGGTCGCCCAGCGGGAAGAAGACGCCGCGGCTCCACACCCCCAGCATCTGGCGGCCGTGGACCAGCCCGGGCTCGGCGAGGGCCACCAGCTCGTAATAGACCGCCCGCCCGATCCGCGCCTCCACCGGCAGCCGCCCGGCGCCGGGGCGCACGGTCAAATAGGGGGTGGGTTCGCAGGTGACGAGGTCATGGGACATGCGGATCGGATGCTCGGGGCCGGCGGTGATGAGCTGGTCGACATTGGTGCGGAAGGTCAGCACCTGGGTCTCGCCGATGCCCTGCCAGTCGAGCTCGACGGCGAGGAACGGCGCATCCTCGACCTCGATGCGGCCGCGCTCGGCCGGCGTTTCGAGCCAGAAGCTGCCCTCGCCGTCACGCTTGAGCACGGAGGCGAACAGGCAGACCAGTTCCTTGCGGTTGATCGCGCTGCCGCAATAGAGCCATGAGCCGTCGCGCCGGATGAGGAAGGGCAGGTCGCCGCACTCCACCGGTGCGCGGCGCGCCCGCGGGGCCGGCGGGCAGAGCAGCCGGCGCGGGTCGTTCTTGGCTTGCGTGGACTCGTTCACGGCATCACACCCTCGGACGGACTATCGTCCCAGGGGAAGATATAGGTAGCATCCCCCGTCCTGGGGAAGTGGCGGCACGCCACCGCGACCCCAATTAAGTACTACGCCCGCTTCATCTGGACCCGTCGCATGGGTCCGGCGCCAGCCGAGGATCGACCGCATGTCCAGCCCAAGCCCTGCCGACCGCGACATCCTCGACCAGGTGGAGACCCTTGGCGCCCGCATCGCCGGGGTTCGCCGGCAGATCGGGCGCGCGATCTATGGCCAGCAGGAGGTGGTGGACCAGACCCTGATCACCCTGCTTTCGGGCGGGCATGTGCTGCTGGTCGGCGTGCCCGGGCTGGGCAAGAGCCGGCTGGTGGAGACGATCGGCGTGGTGATGGGTCTGGCGACCAAGCGGGTGCAGTTCACGCCGGATCTGATGCCGGCCGATATCCTGGGCAGCGAGGTGCTCGACGAAGATGAGGCCGGGCGGCGCAGCTTCCGCTTCGTGCCCGGCCCGGTGTTCTGCCAGTTGCTGATGGCCGACGAGATCAACCGCGCCTCGCCGCGCACCCAGTCCGCCCTGCTCCAGGCGATGCAGGAGCAGCGCGTCACGATCGCCGGCGTCGAGCATCCGCTGCCGCGGCCGTTCCATGTGCTGGCGACGCAGAACCCGATCGAGCAGGAGGGCACCTATCCGCTGCCGGAGGCGCAGCTTGACCGGTTCCTGCTGGAAATCACCGTCACCTATCCGGAACGCGCGGCCGAGCGGGAGATGCTGATCGCCACCACCGGCGCCGCCGAGGGCGCGGCCGAGCCGGGGCTGACGGCGGCGGAGCTGATGGCGGCGCAGGCGCTGATCCGCCGCGTGCCGGTGGGGGAGACGGTGCTCGATGCCATTCTCACCATCGTGCGCGGCGGCCGGCCGGAAAGCACCGAGGATGATGTGGTGGCCAAGCACGTCGCCTGGGGGCCGGGGCCGCGGGCGGCCCAGGCGCTGATGCTGGCGACGCGGGCCCGGGCGCTGCTCGACGGGCGGCTGGCGCCGTCGGTCGAGGATGTGATCGCGCTGGCGCAGCCGGTGTTGCGCCATCGCATGGCGCTGAATTTCTCCGCCCGCGCCGACGGGATCGTGCTGGCCGATATCATCGGCCGGCTGGTCGGGCGCCTGGGGTGAGCATCGCCGACCCCCTTGCCGAGGCGATAGGTGCCCGGCGTGCCGAGGCGACAGGTGCCCGGCGTGCCGAAGCGCTGGGCGCACTGCTGCCGCCGCTGCTGGTGGCCGCCGAGCGGGTGGCGGCGACGGTGGCGCAGGGGGTGCACGGGCGGCGGCGGGTGGGCCAGGGCGATTCGTTCTGGCAGTTCCGCCCGTTCCTGCCCGGCGATGCCACCAACCGGATCGACTGGCGCCAGTCCGGCCGCTCCGACCGCGCCTTCATCCGGGAAACCGAGTGGGAGGCGGCGCAGACGGTGGCGCTGTGGCGCGACGGCGGCGAGACCATGCGCTGGCGCAAAGGCGGGCCGGTGGAGAAGGGCGAGCGGGCCGAACTGCTGCTGCTCGCGCTGGCGGCGCTGCTGTTGCGCGGGGGCGAGCGGGTGCGCCTGATCGGCGCCGAAGGGCCGGGGGTGTCGGGCCTGGACCGGATTGCGGAGCTGCTCGCGCGGCTGCCGGCGGGCGAGGGCGTGCCGCCGGAGGCGAAGCTGCCGCGGCATTGTCAGGCGGTGCTGATCGGTGACTTTCTCGCTCCGCTGGAGACGATCCAGGCGGCGATCGGGCGGATGGCGGCGGTGCCGGTGCGCGGGCATGTGCTTCAGGTACTCGATCCGGCGGAGGCGCTGCTGCCCTATGAGGGTCGCGTCCGCTTCGAGGGCATGCGGCGCGAGGCGGGCACGCTGATCTCCCGGGTGGAGGGGGTGCGTGCGGAGTACGCGCTCCGGCTTGCGGCCCAGCAGGATGGGCTCCAGGCGATCTGCCGCGCCGCCGGCTGGGGGTTCTCGGTGCACCGCACCGACCATCCGGCCGAGGCGGCGCTGCTCGGGCTCTACACCGCGCTGGCGCCGCAGGCGGGCCGCCGGTGAGGGGACCCCGATGATTTTTGCCTCGCCCTGGGTGCTGTTCGCGCTGGCGGCGCTGCCGGTGCTGTGGTGGCTGCTGCGGGTGACGCCGCCGGCGCCGCGGATGGAGCGGTTCCCCGCGATCCGGCTGCTGCACGGGCTGATCGCGCCGGCCGAGACGCCGGCGCGCACGCCGTGGTGGCTGCTGGCGCTGCGCTGCCTCGCCGCCGGGCTGATCATAATCGGGCTCGCGCGGCCGGTGCTCGATGCCGGCGGCGGCCTGCCCGGCAGCGGCGCCCTGCTGCTGGTGGTGGATGACGGCTGGGCCTCGGCGCGCGACTGGAGCCGGCGCATGGTCGCCGCGCGGGCGGTGCTCGACCGGGCCGAGCGGGCCGGGCGACCGGTGGTGCTGCTGTCGACCGCGCCCTCGGAGGGCGGGTTGGCGCCGCGGGCATCGGCGGCGCTGCCGGTGGCCGAGGCGCGGCCGTTGCTCGACGCGCTGCGGCCGAAGCCATGGCCGGTGGACCGGCGCGCGGCCGGGGCGGCGGTGGCGGAGTCGGGTGCCGGGGGCGTCGTCGTGATTTCCGACGGGCTGACCCATGGCGCGGCCTGGGCCGGGTATGAAGCTGCCATCGCCCGGCTCGGACCGGTCGAGGAACTGCGCGGCGACGATCTGCCGACGCGGCTGCTGCTGCCGCCGCGGCCGGAGGCGGACCGTTTGGTGATCCGCCTGGCGCAGACCGCGCAGCCGCTTGACGGCGAGGCGGCGGTGCGCGCGGTTTCGGCCGACGGGCGCACCCTGGCGCGGCTGGTGCTCGCGGTGCCGGCCGGGGCGACGGTGGTCGAGGGGGCGATGACGCTGCCGCCCGAACTGCGCAACCGGCTGGCGCGGCTGGTCCTGGACGGGCCGCCGACAGCAGGCGGCGTTGTGTTGCTCGACGAACGCTGGCGGCGGCGGCCGGTGGGGCTGCTGGCCGGGGAGGCGACGACGGCGGGAACGCCGTTGACGGGACAGTTGTTCTATCTGCGGCGGGCGCTGGAGCCGTTCACGGAATTGCGCGAGGGCGAACTCGCGGTGCTGCTGGGGCGCGAGATCTCGGTGATCGTGCTGGCCGACCGGCCGGTGCCGGAGGGGCCGGAGCGGGACCTGCTGGCGGCCTGGGTCGACAAGGGCGGGCTGCTGGTGCGGTTTGCCGGGCCGGCGGTGGCGGAGCATCCGGACACGCTGGTGCCGGTCAGACTGCTGGAGGGGGACCGGCAACTGGGCGGTACGATGTCGTGGGGCAAGCCGGCGGGGCTCGCCGCGTTCGGGTCGGGCACGCCGTTCCAGGGACTGGCGGTGCCCGGCGAGGTACGGGTGACGCGGCAGGTGCTGGCGGCGCCGGGGCTGCACCTCGCGGAGGCCACCTGGGCGCGGCTGGAGGACGGCACGCCGCTTGTGACCCAGGCCGCGCGCGGGGCGGGGCGGGTGGTGCTGTTCCATGTCACCGCCAATGCCGACTGGTCCGACCTGCCGCTGTCCGGGCTGTTCGTGGAGATGCTGCGCCGGCTGGTGGACCTGGCCAACGGGGTGAGCGGGGCGGAGGAGGGCGGGGTGGAGCGGCTGGCGCCGGTGGAGACGCTCGACGGGTTCGGGGTCGCCGGGGCGCCGGGGCCGGGGGCGATGGCGATGGCGGCGCGCGATCTGGCCACCGCGACCGCCGGTCCGCGCTCGCCGCCCGGTACCTATGGCCCCGAGGCGTCGCGCCGGGTGCTCAATCTGGCCAGCAACCTGGCGCTGCCCGAGGCGGCGCCGCCGATCCCGGGAGCGGCGGCGTTGCCGGTGGGCGGGGTGCCGCCGGAGCGGGCTTTGGCGCCGTGGCTGCTGGCGGCGGCGCTGGGGCTGCTCGCGGTCGATCTGCTGATATCGCTGCGGCTGCGTGGGCTGATCCGGGCGGCGCTGGTCGTGCTGGCGCTGTGGCCGGCGGCAGGCATCGCGCAGTCAACGCAACAGGCGCCGGAATTGTCGCGCGAGGACAATCCGGCCCGCGCCACCCGGCTGGCCTATATGGGCACCGGCGATGGCGGGGTGGATGAGATCGTGCGCGCCGGGCTGGTCGGGTTGTCCGACTACGTCAACCGCCGTACCGCCGCGGCGCTGGCGGAGCCGGCCGCGATTGACCCGGAGGTCGACGACCTGTCGGTCTATCCGTTGATCTACTGGGTGGTGCTGCCCGATGCAGGGGCGCTGCCCGGCGCGGCGGTGGCGGCGCTCAACCGCTACATGGCCAATGGCGGGATCCTGCTGATCGACACCCGCAACGGCGGCTCCGGCGAGGGGTTCGCCGCCGGGGCCGAGGCCGCGCTCGAACGCGCCGCCCGCGGGCTGGCGGTGCCGGCGATGGCGGAGCTGACGCAGGCGCATGTGCTGGCCCGGTCGTTCTATCTGCTCGGCGATTTTCCCGGCCGCTTCGCCGGGGCGCAGGTCTGGGTGCAGCGCGACCAGGATCGCAGCAACGACAGCGTCTCCCCGGTGGTCGTCGGCGGGCATGACTGGGCCTCGGCCTGGGCAGTGGATGGGCAGGGGCGCAATCCCTACGCCACCATTCCGGGCGGGGCGCGCCAGCGGGTGCTGGCTTATCGTTTCGGGGTCAATTTGGTGATGTATGCGTTGACCGGGAACTACAAGGGCGACCAGGTGCATATCCCGGCGCTGCTGGAGCGGTTGGGGCAATGAGGTTCGAACAGGCGATCGCCGCGCTGCGTTTCGACCCGGTGCTGCCCGGCTGGCTGCTGGCCGGGTTGGGCGGGCTCTGCGCCGTGGCGCTGGCGGTGGCGCTGTGGCGCCGGGCGCGGGGCACGGGGTGGCGGTTCCTGGCGTTCGCGGTGCTGCTGCTGTGGCTGGGCGGGCCGCGGCTGGTGGAGGAGACGCGCGAGACGCTGCCCGATATCGGGCTGCTCGTGGTCGACGAGAGCGCCAGCATGGGGCTGGGCGCGCGGGCCGGGCTGGCGGCGGCGGCGCGGACCAAAATCGAAGCGGCGGCGCGGGAGTTGCCCGATTTCGAGCTGCGCACGGTGGTGGTGCCGGAGGAGGGCAGCGAGGGCACGCTTCTGTTCGCCGCGATCGAGCGCGCGCTGGCCGATATTCCACGCGCCCGGCTGGCCGGGATCCTGGCGGTCAGCGACGGGCAGGCGCACGATGCGCCGGCCGTCAACGGGCCGCCGTTTGGCGGCGCGCCGTTGCATCTATTGGTGCCGGCGCGCGGCGAGGAGGTCGATCGCCGCGTCCGCATCATCGCCGCCCCGGGGTTCGGCATCGTCGGGCGGACGGCGACGATCCGCATGACGGTCGAGGACCTCGGCGTGGCGCGCAACGGGCTGGCCATTTTCGGCAGCGCGCGGCTCACCATCCGCCGCGATGGCGAGGCGCCGGTGGTGGAAAACGTGCCGATCGGGCTGGAGCATCAGGTCGACATCCCGATCACGCGGGGCGGGCCCAGCGTGATCGAACTGGAGGCCGAGCCGCTGCCGGGTGAGGTCTCGACCGTCAACAACAAGGCGATCGTCGTCATCAACGGGGTGCGCGACCGGCTGCGGGTGCTGCTGGTATCCGGCGAGCCGCATGCCGGGGAGCGGACCTGGCGGCGGCTGCTGAAAGCCGATCCGGTGGTGGATCTGGTCCATTTCACCATCCTGCGGCCACCCGAAAAGGACGACACGACGCCGTCCAACGAGATGGCGCTGATCCCGTTCCCGACCCGCGAGCTGTTCCAGGTGAAGTTGCGGGAGTTCGACCTGGTGATTTTCGACCGGTTCCAGAACCGCAGCGTGCTGCCGCCGGTCTATCTGCGCAATATCGCCGACTATGTGCGGGCCGGCGGGGCGTTGCTGATGAGCGTCGGCCCCGAGTTCACCGGCGCCACCAGCCTGGCGCCGAGTCCGCTGGGCAGCGTGTTGCCGGCGCGGCCGATCCCGCTCGGCGCGGTGGTGAACGAGGCGTTCCGCCCCGGCGTCACCGCCCTGGGCGAGCGCCATCCGGTGACCGCTGGGCTGGCGCCGGCTGTGGCCTCGGGTCCACCGGGTTGGGGCCAGTGGTACCGGCGCATCGCGGTGGGCGGCGAGGTCGGCGGAAGCGTGTTGATGGATGCGCCGGAGGGGGCGGGCCGGGCGCCGTTGCTGGTGGTCGACCATGTCGGCCAGGGCCGGGTGGCGCTGCTGCTGTCCGATCAGATCTGGCTGTGGTCACGCGGGCATGACGGCGGCGGGCCGCAGGCGGAACTGCTGCGCCGGGTCGCGCATTGGCTGATGAAGGAGCCCGAGCTGGAGGAGCGCGCGCTGGTCGCGCGGCTGGAGAAGGGGCAGCTGACGGTCGAGCGGCGCGGCATCGAGGACGGGCCGCCGGGTGAGGTCGTGGTGACCGATCCGGCCGGGGCGAAGGCCACGCTCGCGCTGACACCGCTGCGGCCGGGCCAGGCGCGCGGGGCAATGCCGGCGGCGCTGGCCGGGGTGTGGCAGGTCACGGACGGCACGCTCAACGCCTTCGCCGCCGGGGAGAGCGCCAATCCGCTGGAGTTCGCCGATCTGCGCGCGACCGCCAGCGTGCTCGCGCCGCTGGTCCGGGCGAGCGGCGGCAGCGTGCACTGGCTCGACCCCGCCGGCGCGCCGGCGCTGCGCCGCACCGAGCCGGGGCGCGAGAGCTCGGGCAGCGCCTGGATCGGGCTGCAACGGCGGCACGACCACCTGGTCAGCGGGGTCGCGGCGACGCCGCTGCTGCCGGCGTGGCTGGCGTTGCCGCTGATCCTGGGGCTGGCGCTGCTGGCGTGGCGGCGGGAGGGGACGTAGGTCAGGCCGCCGGCATCAATGCCCATAAACGAGGTTGGGCAGCCACAGGGTCAGCGCCGGCACATAGGTGATGATGCCGAGGACGATCAGCAGCAGGATCAGGAACGGCAGGATGCCGCGGATGACCTCGCCGATCGGGGCGGTGGAGATCGTCGAGAGGACGTAGAGGTTCAGCCCGACCGGGGGGTGGATCAGGGCGATCTCCATGTTGTGGGTGAAGATGATGGAGAAATGCACCGGGTCGACCCCGAGCGGGCCGAGGGCGGGGGCCAGGATCGGCAGGACCAGGAGCAGGGCGGCCACCACTTCGAGGAAGCAGCCGAGCAGCAGCAGCAGCACGTTGATGGCGAGCAGGAACTGCCAGGTGGCGAAGTTGTGGTCCAGCACCCATTTCACCAGCAGCGCGGGCACGCCGGACTGGGTCATCCAGTGGCCGAAGGCGAGCGCGGTGGCGACGATGAGCATGATGGTGCCCGCGCTTTTCAGCGCGTCGGCGATCACGGTGAGCGACTGGGTCCAGTGGAAGCCCTTGTAGAAGACGAGGCTCACCACCATCGCCACCGCGGCCGCGATGGCCGCCGCCTCGGTGACGGTGACGATGCCGCCATAGATGCCGTAGAGCACGATGACCGGCACCGCGAGTGCGGGGATGGCGCGTCGCGTGACCGCCCAGCGCTCGGCCATGGGCAGGGCGGGTTCCATCGGGAAGTTGCGACGGCGCGCGTCGTACCAGACCCAGGCGAAGAAGGCGCCGGCCTGGAGCAGGCCGGGCATGATGCCGGCGAGGAACAGGCGGGGGACCGACTGCTCGGCGACGATGCCGTAGAGGATCAGCGCGAGGCTGGGCGGGATGACGATGCCGATGGTGCCGGATGCACCGATCACGCCGAGGGCGAAAGAGCGGGGATAGCCCTTCTCGATCATCGCCGGCAGCAGGATGGTGCCCATTGCCAGCGCGGTGGCCACCGACGAGCCGCAGATGGCGGCGAACAAGGTGCAGGAGACGACGGTGACGAGGCCGAGCGAGCCGCGGATGCCGCCAAGCCAGGCGGCGGAGACATCGACCAGCGCCTTGGCGACGCCGCCCTGGCGCATGAAGGCAGCGGCCATGACGAACAGCGGCAGCGACATCAGGGTGGAAGAGTTGAGGGCGTCGATCACCACCTGGGCGACGCCGATCAGCGGCTCACCGGTGGTGACGAACAACACCGCGGCGCAGGCGCCGAGCACCAGGAAGATCGGCATCCCGGAGGCGAGCAGGCCGAAGAACAGCAGCAGGAAAAGGAAGGTGCCCATGACGGTCAGTGCCCAGCGGAGGCGCCGCCGAGCGGCATGTCGTGTTCGGGGATGTGGCCGACGGTCATGGTGGCGGGGTCGAAATGCAGGGCGTAGCGATAGAGGCGGATGACATAGCGTCCCGCCATCAGCAGGCCGCCGGCGGGCAGAGCGGAGTAGTAGATCCACATCGGGAACGACAGGTCGGTCGAGCTGTGCTCGTCCAGCATGAGCGCATTGGCGGTGATGTTGCAGCCGTACCAGACCATGCCGCCGCAGAAGATCAGGGCGACCACGCAGTTGAACATCTCGAGCCAGCGCTGCCCGCGCGGGCCGACGGCGCGAAGCACGAGATCGGGGCGGACATGGCCGTCGGTGCGGACGAGCTGGCTGGAGACGATCATCACGCCCCACACCACGAGGTAAACGATGACCTCCTCGGCCCAGCTGATCGCCTGCTGCGGGAAGGCGTAGCGGCCCACCACCTGGACGATGCCGACCACCATGGCGAGCGCGCCGAGCAGGCCGACCAGAGTTCGTTCGGCGCGGTCCCAGACCGTATCGGGGCGCTTCACGGGCTCAGGCGGCCGAGCCGATGGCCTGTTTGACGAAGGCGACGACCTCGGGCGAGAGCTTGGCATCGGCCACCACCACGTCGAGCTGCGC
The DNA here is from genome assembly GCA_903928895.1 of uncultured Rhodospirillales bacterium. GTDB lineage: Bacteria > Pseudomonadota > Alphaproteobacteria > Acetobacterales > Acetobacteraceae > CAIYPH01. Next base: position 16,630 of record CAIYSR010000145.1, read on the forward strand.
CATCATTGCCTTGCGGGTGGCGGCGAGTTCGTCGGCGGAGGGGTCCTTGAAGATGACGCCGTTGGTCTCCAGCACCTTGCGGGCATTGGCCTGTGAGGCGTGCGAGCCCTTGCGCCAGGCCATGATGTTCTCGGCCCAGAGATCGTCCATCAGTTTCTGCTGCGCCGGGGAGATCTTGTTCCAGAACGCCTTGCTCACCATCGGGATGTACTGGCCCATGAACTGGTGGTCGGCGTAGGAGTATTTGACCCCGGCCTCCCACAGCTTGGCGGAGTTGCAGCTTTCGTCGGTGCTGACGAAGGCGTCGAAGGTGCCCTGCGAGAGCGCCAGCGGCACGTTCGGCCAGGCGGTGGTGTTGGCGATGCCGCCGGCGAACTTGATGCGCCAGGAGATCGCGGCACCGCCGGGGGAGCGTATCTTGAGGCCCTTGAGGGCGGCGAAGCTGTCGAGCTTCGTCTTGGTGCCATACCAGTTCTGGTAGCCGAGATCGAGCCAGGGGCCGAGCACGTGGGAGCCGAGCTTGGTTTCGAGCTGGCGGCTGACGTGCTGGCCTGCCCGCCCGTCGGTGGCGGCGTAGGTGGTCTCGGTCGACTGGCCGTAGAAATGGGGGAGCTGCACCATGTCGCAGTCCGGCACGATGCCGGTCTGGGTCCAGGCGCCGGGGGCGGCCATCTCGATCTGGCCCTGGAGCAGGGCCTTGGAGACGTTGAGGTCGGCGTAGAGGGCGCCGGCGTGGAAGACTTCGCCGACCATCTGGCCGCCGGAGGCCTTTTCCAGCTTGGCGAGATAGTCAAGGAAGGCGACGTTGCGCGGGTGGCTGGCCGCGGTGTCGAGCGAACAGCGGATGCGCAGCGGTTCGGCGGCGCGCAGCACGGCGGGCATGGCCAGCGCGCCGGCGAGACCGGCGAAAGCGCGGCGCGAAAGATCGAGACCCATGGAACGCTCCTTCCTCTTGGCCGTCATCGCGCGTGGTCGGCGAGGTTGCGGCTGTTGTGGCTTATAGCAGCACCCCGCCCCGTTCAAGCGGGCCGGGCGCGGTGGTCAGTGGGCGGCACCGAGATAGGCCGCGCGCACCGCCGGATCGTCCTTCAGCCGGGCGGCCGGGCCGGAGGCGCTGACCCGGCCGTTTTCCAGCACGTAGCCGAAATCGGCGACATCGAGCGCGGCGGCGGCGAACTGCTCGACCAGCAGCATGGTCACGCGTTCGGATTTGAGCCGGGCGATGATGGCGAAGACCTCCTCCACCAGGCGCGGGGCGAGGCCCATCGAGGGTTCGTCGAGCAGCAGCACCAGGGGGTTGAGCATGAGCGCGCGGGCCATCGCCAGCATCTGCTGCTCGCCGCCGGAGAGGGTGCCGGCGAGCTGGGCGCGGCGCTCGGCGAGGCGGGGGAAGAGGGCGTACATCCGCTCCAGGTCGCGCGCCACGTCGCCCTTGGGCCGGCTGCCGGTGACGCGGGTGAAGGCGCCGAGGAGCAGGTTGTCGGCGACGGGCAGGGTGGGGAAGACGCGGCGGCCTTCGGGCGAATGGGCGAGGCCGCCGCGGGTGATGGCGTGCGGCGCGAGGCCGGTGATCTCGGCGCCGTTGAGGGTGATGCGGCCGGACTGGGTCGCGATCATGCCGGAGACGGCGCGCAGGGTGGTGGTCTTGCCGGCGCCGTTGGAGCCGATCAGGGTGACCAGCGTGCCCTGCGGGACGTGCAGGGAGACATCGTGAAGCACCTGGACCTTGCCGTAGCCGGCGACGAGGTTTTCGACCTTGAGCATTGCCGGGTTCCCCTCAGGCCGCTTCAGCGTGGCTGCCGCCGAGATAGGCGGCGATGACCTTGGCGTCGGCCTGGACCTCGGCCGGTTTGCCCTCGGCGATCTTCTGACCGAAATCGAGCACGGTGACGGTGTCGGACAGGGTCATCACCACGTCCATGTGGTGCTCGATCAGGATGAGGGTGATGCCGTGGTCGCGGATTTTGTGGATGATCGCGATCAGCTCCTTGATGTCGGGCGCGGTGAGACCGGCGGCGGGTTCGTCGAGCAGCAGGAGCTTGGGGTCGAGCGCGAGGGCACGGGCGATCTCGAGCAGGCGCTGCTTGCCGTAGGGCAGGTTGCGCGCCTCCTCGTGGGCCAGCGCCTCGAGCCCGACGAAGCGCAGCAGCGAGGCGGCGCGCAGGCGGGCGGCGGCCTCCTCGCGGCGCGCGCGGGGCGTTGCCAGCGCCACATCGGCGACGCCGCCGCGATAGAAATGGTTGAGCCCGACCATGATGTTCTGGAGCAGGCTGAGTTCGCCGAACAACTGCACGTTCTGGAAGGTGCGGGCGATGCCGGCGCCGGCGATGGCGGACGGGGTCTGGCCTTGGATGTCCTGGCCCTCGAAGGCCACCGCCCCGGCGGTGGGGGTGTAGATGCCGGTGAGCACGTTCATCATCGTCGACTTGCCGGAGCCGTTGGGGCCGATCAGGCCATGGATGGTGCCGGGCATGACGGTGAGGTCGATGTTGTCGAGCGCCTTCAGCCCGCCGAATTGCATGGTGATGTGCTTGACTTCGAGCAGGGCGCGGCCTTCGGCGACGCGAGGCGCGGTGGCGGACCAGACATTGGCGTCGTCGCCGCGGGCAGCGATCGGGGCTGGGGCGGATACGAAGCCGGCGAGGCCGGTGCGGACGAAGCCCCAGATGCCTTCGGGCAGGTAGTAGACCATGAACAGGATCATCAGGCCGAACACGGTCAGCTTGTAGTCGGTGATCTTCTCCAGCAGCAGGGAGAAGACGAAGAAGCCGAGGCAGAGCAGCACCGGCACCAGCGTGCGCAGGCGCTCCTCGGGCAGCTTGATCATGCGCCAGCCGCCGGACAGCACGGCCACCGCGGCGATGCTGCCGGCGACCGCGCGGAACTGGCCGATATCGGCGAGCAGGTTGGGCAGGTAGACCACGATCGCCGCGCCCAGGACCGGCCCGACGCGGGACTTGCGGCCGCCCATGGTGACCGCAAGCAGGAACTGGATCGAGAGCTCAAAGCTGAAATTGTTGGGCGCGATGTACTGCTCGGAATAGGCGAACAGCACGCCGGCAAAGCCGGCGAAGCCGGCCGAGAGGACGAAGGCCAGCACCTTGTGGCGGTAGACGCTGACGCCCATGCAGTCCGACGCGATCGGGCTGTCGCGCAGGGCCTCGAAGGCGCGGCCGAAGCGCGAGGCGAGCAGCCGGTTGATCACCAGGACCACCAGGGCGAAGGAGGCCATCACGACGTAGTAGTATTCGACATCGCGCAGGCGTGGGCGCGACATCTCGAGGAAGGGCAGTTGCTCGCGCACATCGGCGAACAGCGGCTTGGACAGCGAGATGCCGAGCGGGCCGTTGGTGAGGAAGGTCATCTCGTTGATCAGGATGGCGACGATGGTGCCGAAGGCGAGCGTGACCATCGCGAGATAGGGGCCGGTGACCCTGAGCGCCGGCAGGGCGAGCAGGGCGCCGAAGGCCAGCGCCACCACGATGGCGCAGGGGATGGCGATCCAGAAGCCGAGCCCGAACTGGAAGGCCAGCACGCCGGCGGTATAGGCCCCCACGCCGAACAGGGCGGCGTGGCCGAGCGAGACCTCGCCGGTGTAGCCGAAGACGATATCGAGCCCCATCGTCACGATCGAGAAGATCGCGATCACCACCACGAGGTGCAGGTAGTAGGGGCTGGTGACGAGGAAGGGGAACAGCACGGCGGCGGCGATGGCGGCAAGCGTGGCGAGGCGCTTCATCGGCTCAGACCTTTTTGATCGTGGCCGAACCGAACAGGCCGGAGGGCTTGAACGACAGCACCAGCAGCAGCAGGACCAGGCCGGGCACGTCCTTGTATCCGGTCGAGATGTAATAGCCGGTCAGGGTCTCGGTGATGCCGAGGATGAGTCCACCGACGACCACGCCCATGCCCGACGACAAGCCCCCGATGATGGCGACCGCGAAGGCCTTCAGCCCGAGCGCGCCGCCCATCGCGGCGCCGGTGAGCGTGACCGGAGCGACCAGCACGCCGGCGAAGGCGGCGGTCATCGAGGAGAGCGAATAGGAGAAGGTGATCACCAGCGAGGTGTTGATGCCCATCAGCCCTGCGGCGTCGCGGTCGTTGGCGGTGGCGACGACGGCCTTGCCGTAGATCGAGCGGCGATTGAAGACTTCGACCAGCAGCATCATGGCGAGCGCGCCGAAGACGATCACCACCTCCATCGGCAGCACGTTGACGCCCATGAACGACAGCGGCGCCTCGGGCAGCGGCGAGGGGAATTTCAGCGCGTCGCGGCCCCAGATGTTTTCGGCCAGGTTCTTGAAGATGATACCGAGCGCGATGGTGGCCATGATCCAGCCGGCCTCGGATTTGGTCCGAATCGCCTGACGTACCCCGAGCCGCTCGACCACGGCGCCCTGCACCAGCCCGAAGGCAAGCACGATCGGCAGCATGATCCAGTAGCCGGTGAAGCTGACGACCGTGAGCCCCACCAGCGAGCCCAGCATGAGCGCCTCGCCCTGGCCGAAATTCAGCGTCTTCGAGGTGGCGAAGGTGAGCTGATAGCCGAAGGCGATGACGCCGTAGATCATGCCGACGGCGATGCCGCTTGCGATCAGCTGGGCCAGGATCTGCATGCTCGACTCCGAAGCAAATGGGTGAAAGTTTTTTGTTTCTTTTTTTCAAAAAAGAAAGCGCTTCTTTTTGAAAAAAGAAGCAAAAACTTTCACCCATTCAGGTTCCTTAGTTCTTCGGCTTCACCCGCACGGCCTTGTCGCCGGCGATGTCGTCCTCGTGGGCGACGACGACGCGGCCGCCTTTGACCACGCCGAAGACCGGGATGTTGCCGCTGATCGCCTCGTGGTCGGTCGCGGTGTAGGGGTGGTCGTAGACGGTGACGACGCCGTCGACCTTGGTTTGCAGGTTTTCGAGAGCGGCGCGGATCTTGGCGCCGTCGGTCGACTTGGCCTGCTCGATGGCGGCCTTGAGCAGGAAGACGCTGTCATAGCCCTGGGCGGCGGAGACCGGGGAGGGGATGCGGTCGACCTTGTAGGCGGCCTGGTAGGCCTCGATGAAGCCCTTGCGCTTGGCGGTGTTGCCGGTCTGGATGAAGGTCTGCGGCATCATCGCGCCTTCGCCGTTGGCGCCGGCGTTGTCGATGAAGGTCGCCATCGAGAGCGTCCAGGAGCCGATCATCGGCACCTTCCAGCCGAGCTTGGCCATGCCGTTGGCGATCTGCGCCAGCTCCGGGCCGATGGCGTAGGTGAGGATGACGTCGGCGCCGGCCTGCTTGGCGCGCAGGAGCTGGGCGGTCATGTCGGTGTCGCCGATGTTGAACTTTTCCTCGGCGACCGGCTTGATGTTGCTCAGCGCCAGCGCCTTGGTGAGGTCCTCGCGGCCGAGCTGGCCGTAGTTGGTGCTGTCGGCCAGGATCGCCGGGGCCTTGAAGCCCTGGCGCTTGACGGCCTCGCTGGCGATCATCGCGCTCTGGATCTGGTCGTTGGCGGAGGTGCGGAAGATGTAGTTGGGCGACTTGAACTGGGTGGCGATGGCGGTGCCGGTGGCGACGTTGTTCAGCACCGGGATTTCGGCTTCCTGGTAGAAGCGCTGCGAGGCGAGGGCGACGCCGGTGTTGATGAAGCCGAGGGTGGCGACGACCTGCTCCTTGTTGATGAGCTCCTGGGCGATCTGCACGCCGACCTCGTTTTTGGCCTCGTCGTCGCGCTCGACCAGCTGGATCTGGCGGCCCATGATGCCGCCGGCCTTGTTGATCTCGCCGACCGCGAGCTTGACGCCGTCGCGCATCGAGACGCCCATCGAGGCGGAGCCGCCAGTGAAGGGTCCGGTCAGGCCGATCTTGACCGGCTGGGCCAGGGCTGTGGTTGTGAGCAGAGTGCTCAGGGCAAGCGCGACCGTAAGGTTTCTCAGCATTTTCCATATCCTCCTTGGGGATGCCGGGCGCTTTCGCAGCCCTGTTATCCGCCGCATATCACGGCGGCGTGACAGCGAGAACCACTATTATCGACCGTTACGCGGACTTGACGCCAGGACAAGGCGGTCGGATCAATGCGGCATGACCGGATCACGCCCCAACCTCACCGAAGCCGCCCGGATCGCGAAGACCGAGCGCGAGGCGCGCGCCGCGCAGGCGCTGCGCGAGAACCTGCGCAAGCGCAAACAGCAGACCCGCGCACGCGACGCGGAAGTGGCGGGCGAGGCGGCTAAGCCCGGGGAACCCAAGCCATGACCGATCGCCCCCAGGTTCTGTTCATCTCGCTGCTCGGCGGCGAGGGCACCTATGATCCGCATATGTTCTGCCGCCTTGCCGGGGGCGACGACGACACGGTGTGGATGGGGCTGTGCCTGTCCAGCATGGGGCTCGACGATCGCATCTCCTATCGCGGGGTGCGCCCCCACCGGGGAGAGGCGCTGCCGGATGTGGCCGGGGTGGACGCGGTGATCCTCGGCGGCAGCATCGATTCGGTGCATGACGGGCACGAATGGCAGGGCCGCACGGTGGATTTCCTGCGGGCGTGGCGGGCGAGTGGCAAGCCCTGGTTCGGCATTTGTGGGGGCCACCAGATGGGCTCGGTGCTGGAGGGCGGCAAGGTCGGCGTCAATCCGCACGGGGTGACGGCGGGGTCGTATCCGGTGACGCGGACGGAGGCCGGGCGGAACCATTTCCTGTTCGACGGGTTCGCGCCCGATGCGGCCTTCCATTTCAGCAACTACGACCGAGTGGAGACGCCACCGCCGGGTGCGACCGTGCTGGCGACGCGGGAGACGCTGCCGGCGGCAGCGCTCGATCATGGCGGCCACTGGTACTCGGTGCAGTTCCATCCCGAGGCAACGGCGGACTTGTTCGGCATCGTCTGGGGCAAGCGCGATCCGGCCCGCACCGCCAACTACCGCCCGCTGCCCGGCACCGAGCGCGTTCTGCTCAATTTCCTGACCGGGACCGGCGTCGTGGCGGCATGAATCTGATCCGGCGCGGCGCGCTGATCGTCTCGCCGTGGCGCAACGGGGCGGGGCGGAAGGCCGATATCGCGACCGGGGCGGGTTGGCTGATCGGTTTCGCGTTCCTGGATGAAGATGCGCCGTTCTCCGACTATGCCGGCCATGACCGCACCATCACTCTGGTGGAGGGGCCGGGATTCACCCTGGCCGGCGAGGAACGGGACCTCGGTGTGACCGAGATCGGGCAGCCCGCCGCGTTCGATGGCGGCTGGCGCGTGGCGTGTCGTATCCATGGTGGTGCCTGCGTGGTGCTGAATGCGATGACGGAGCGCGCGCACTGGCGGCACAATGTGACGGTGCATCATGGCGGCGGGACCATTGCCGCCGATCCCGCCGGGGCGGTGGCCGATGTGCTCGTGGTGTTGCGCGGGGAAATCCGCCTCGGCGATGTGGCCGCCGGGCCGCAGGATGCGATCAGGCTGGACGGGCCGGTGGTGGCGCAGGCCGATGTGACGGCGCTGGTGTGCCGGGTGCGGGTGCTGGCGGGCTGATACCCCCCTGTCCTGCCGCGCGCGCGTCCTCTATCCTGCGCCAAACACAGGTCGGAGGGCGCCATGAAACTCGCATTCTTTAATGATTACCGTCTCGGTGTGGTCCGCGGCGACGCGATCGTCGACGTTTCGGCCGAGGTCGCCGATGTGCCGCATACCGGGCCGCACAACCTGATCAGCAACCTGATCGGCGATTTCGCGCGCTACCGCACCCGGCTGGAAGCCGCCGCCGCCCGTGGCGCCGCCATTCCGCTCGCCACTGTGACCCTGCGCCCGCCGCTGCCCCGCCCCGGCAACATCATCTGCATGGCGGTGAACTACATGGAGGACGGCACCCGCACGGAGCCGGCCGCGATCAACGCCTTCAACAAGGCTTCGACCGCGGTGATCGGGCCGGGTGGCACGATGGTGCTGCCGGACCTGGCGGCGACGATTTTCGAAGGCGAGGCGGAACTCGCGGTGGTGATCGGCAAGACCGCGACGAACGTGAAGGCCGCCGACGCGATGGCGCATGTGTTCGGCTACACCTGCTTCATCGACGGCTCGGCCCGCGGCGTGCCGGCGTTCTACCAGATGAAGTCGCGCGAGACCTTCGCGCCGATCGGGCCGTGGATCGTCACCGCCGATGAGATCGCCGACCCGCAGAAGCTCCAGGTCAGGCTGTGGAACAACGGCGAGCTCAAGCAGAACTTCAACACCGACGACATGGCGCACAAGATCGCGCGCTGCATCGAATGGGTCAGCTCGGTCCACACGTTGCTTCCCGGCGACATCCTGGCCACCGGCACCAACCATCGCGGGCTGCATGCGTTCCAGGACGGGGACAGGATCGAGCTCGAAGTCGAGCAGGTCGGCAAGTTGTCGATCACCGTGCGCGATGACCTCAAGCGGAGCTGGGGTCGCGATACGCGGCTTGAGCGCCACGGCATGAAGCCCGAGACCTCGCCGCAGCTCACCGGCAAATATGCGCCGGGCAACCAGGGCTGATCGCATGAAGATCGAGATTCTCTGCACCGGCGATGAGGTGCTGACCGGCAAGATCACCAACACCAACTTCTCCTACATGGCGCAGAAGCTCGAGGATGTCGGCCTCAGCGTCTATTGGGGGACCACGGTGGGCGATGATCGCGAGGCGCTGCTCAGCGCCTTCCGGCTCGCCTCGGAGCGGGCCGATGTGGTGATCGTCAATGGCGGGCTCGGGCCGACGGTGGATGACCTGAGCCAGGAGATCGCCGCCCAGGCCGCGGGCGTCGGCCTGGTGCTGGACGAGGAATGGCTGGCGCGGATGGAGCATTTCTTCACCAGCCGCGGCCGCACCATGCCGCCGAACAACCGCAAGCAGGCGATGCTGCCGGACGGGGCGGAGTTCATCGACAACCCGATCGGCACGGCGTGCGGCTTCGCGCTCGATATCGGCAAGGCGCGCTTCTACTTCTCGCCCGGCGTGCCGCGCGAGCTGCACCGGATGCTGGAGCAGCAGTTCATTCCGCGCCTGCTGGAACGTGCCGGGGCGCCGGGCATGATCAAGCTCAAGCGCTTCCACTGCTACGGGCTGGGCGAGAGTCATATCGATCAGATCCTGGAAGGGGTCGAGGACCTGGCGCCGGACGGCTCGGTCAAGCTCGGGTTTCGGGCGCATTATCCGCAGATCGAGATCAAGCTGACCACGCGCGGTACCGATGCCGACGACATCGACTTCAAGCTGGCGCCGGTGCAGGCCGAGGTGAAGCGGCGGATCGGCAACTTCATCATCGCCGAGGACGACCAGTCGCTGGAAGGCGTGGTGCTGGCGGCGCTGACCCGGGCGGGCGGGACGGTGGCGGTGGCGGAGACCTTCACCGCCGGGATCATCGCCTCACGGCTGGTGGCGCATCCGGCCGGGCGGCATGTGATGCGGCGCGGGGTGGTGACGCGGGACCGGGAGGAGCTGTACCGGGCGACCGGGCTTGCCGGTTTTCCGGGCGGCGATGCCTATGACGCGGAGATCGCGGCGGCGGCGGCCGAAAATCTGGCGCGCGAATCAGGCTCGACCCATGCGCTGGCGGTGCTGATCGATGTCGACGAGGGGCCGGACCGGCGCGATCTTGGCGGCTTGATCCAGATCGCCATCGCCGGACCCGGTGGCACGGTGACGCGGACGACGCGCATCCTCGGCGGCTGGGAGTGGATCCGGCTGGGCGCGGTGGAACTGGCGCTCGATTGCCTGCGCCGGCATCTGCACGGGCTACCGGTGCATGAGCGGACGGATTTCGAGAAGCGCTAGAGCCTAGTCGGCACTGATAGGCGCGCCGCTTGGGCTCTAGCTCGTTGTTTTGTCGCGTGATTCACGCCGTCGTGCGATTACACCTCTGGCGATCACGCTTCTAGGCCTTCCGGGTCAGCACCAGCATCCGCCAGGCAGTAAAGGTCGCCGCCAGAGGAACCAGGGTGGAGACCCCGAACAGCCATGACGTGGTCGTCGCCAAGGCGGCCGGCGTGGTGGCCTCGGGGAGGCCGGCGACGTTGGCGAGCATGCCAACCAGCGCCGAGCCGAACACGTTGGCGAGGGTTTGCGTGGTGGTGATGAAGGGTCCGGCGACGTCGCGGTCGGCGGCGGGGGCGACGGCCATCAGCAAGGCGCAGAGATGGGCCCAGCAGACCCCGATGCCGGTGCCGAGAATGGCTTGTCCGACAAAAACCATGGCTAGATTCCCAGTGGGCAGAGTCAGCGCGACGAGGGCGAGGCCGCCGGTCATCAGGGCGGGGCCGAGGATCATCATGGCCCGGGCCTGGCTGGCCACAGCCGAGGCCGTGACGAAGGAAATCACTGTCCAGGACAAGGCGAAGGTCGCGTTGACATAGCCGCCGACGAGCGGCGTGACGCCGCTGCCGATGCGCAAGATGTAGGGGATGAAGGAGGTCGGCGCTCCGGTCATGATCAACAGGCCCATGGTGGCGGAGACGGCGCCGAGGGGAAGCCGTGGGTCGAAGGCGCCACCGGGGAGCATGCGTGGGGTCGATCTCGCGTCCAGCCGGAGCATGGTCACGATGAGGGCCACGGCGACCACCGTGCCGGCCGCGCTGAGCAGGAATTGGCCGGTGGCGCCGCCGGCGCTCAGCGCCATGGCTGCCGTCACCAGCAGCGCCAGCCTGAGGCCCGGGAACGGCCGGCGTCCGCCCGTCGCGGTGACTTCACCGGGCAGAACCGTGCCGGACAGCAGCACGAACGCCGCCCCGATCATCACGTCGACCCAGAACGCCGCGCGCCATGTGGCGTATTGCGCGAACAGGCCGCCGATGGCGGGTCCGGCCAGGGCGGCGATGCCCCAGACGGAGCCGATCAGGACGATGGCGCGGGCGTGGAGACGGGGCGGGAAGATGGTGCGGACCAGGCCATAGCCGAGGGCGGGGAGCATGCCGCCGCCGAGGCCCTGGACCAGGCGGCCGGCCAGCAGCACCGGCATATTGGTGGCGAGCGAGCAGACCAGGCTGCCGGTGACGAAGAGCAGGCAGGCGAGGCGGTAGACATGGCGCGGCCCGGCGCGGGAGAGCAGCAGCGGCACGGCGGAGCTGCTGGCCAGCGAGCCCGCGACGTAGAGGGTCGCGGTCCAGGCGAAGAACGGCAGGCCGCCAATTTCGCCGACGATGACGGGCATGATGGTGACGACGACATAGATCGACACCGCATGCAGCCCGGTGCCGCCGGTGATGACGAGGGCCTTGAGCAGGTTCCCGCCGGCCAGCATGGCCCGCCATCCGGCATCGTCCTTCACGTCCGTTCCCCCTTCATGGATGACGTTTTTTGGTTCTTTTTTTCAAAAAAGAACAGCGCTTCCTGGCTTTGACAGCCGCGCGGATGTGTGTGGCAATCGCCCCCTTGCCGAGGAAACGCCCGCACCAATGAATGATCCGAGGGTCTCGCCGGTCCGCGCGTTGGCCGCGAGCGACAAATTTCGCCGGATCTGGATCGTGGGCCTGGTGCTGTTCACGGTGCGCTGGCTCGAGATGATCGCCTTCGGGGTGTTCGCCTATGCCGAGACCAATTCGGCGTTCATCGTCGCGATGGTGACGATGCTGCGGCTGCTGCCGATGGCGGTGTTCGGCGCCTTCATCGGGGCGTTCGCGGAAAGGATGGAGCGGCGGACGGCATTGCTCGCGGTGCTGGGGCTGCTCCTGGTGGGCGAAGTCGCGCTGGCGGGGAGCGCGATGACGGGGCATCTGGCGGTCTGGCAGGTGGCGTTGGCGAGTTTTGTCAACGGCATCGGCTGGGCGGCGGACAATCCGATCCGCCGGGTGATGATCGGTCAGGCGGCGGGGGCGGGGCGGATGAATGTGGCGATGGCGATCGATGTCGGCGCCAACAATGCGAGTCGGGCGCTGGGGCCGACGGTGGGCGGCGCGCTGCTGGCCTGGATCGGGATGCAGGGCGCGCTGCTGCTGGGGACGGCGCTGTATGTGGTGGCCCTGGTGGTGCTGCTGGGGCTGGGGCAGCGCGATCCGGTGCGGGGGGCGCAGCCGGCCCGCGTGTGGGCGACGATCCGGGAGGGGGCGGTTTTCGCGTGGCGGGATGCGAAGCTGCGGGGCATCCTGTGGGTGACGGTGGTGTATAATTTGTTTGGCTGGCCGTTCACCGGGATGATCCCGGTGATCGGGCGGGACAGCCTGGACCTCGGGCCGCAGGGGGTCGGGGTGCTGGCGAGCATGGACGGGATCGGGGCGTTTGCCGGGGCGCTGTTCATGGCGCGGTGGTCGCGTGAGGGGAATTTCCAGCTCGCCTATGTCGGCGGCTGCATGATCTACATGGCGGCGATCGCGGGGTTCGCGCTGAGCCCCGGGTTCTGGCTCGCCAGCGCAGCGTTGTTTCTGACCGGGTTTTTCGGCACGGGCTACACCGTGATGCAGGCGACATTGACCTATCGGGCGGCACCGCCAGCGATGAAGAGCCGGATGCTGGGGGTGTTGAGCGTGTGCATCGGGCTGGGGCCGATCGGCTTCCTGCTGCTCGGCGGGCTGGCGGAGGCGATCGGGGCGCCTTGGGCGACGGCACTGTGTGCGGCAGCGGGGGTGGTGGTGCTGGCGCTCACGGGGCGGGTCTGGCGGGTGATCCGATGATGCGGGGTGGCGTGCGGCTGGTGTAGGCTGGAGCAAAGCGAGGGAGAGCGAGAATGAAACGGGTCGATATCCGCGCCTATGGCGTGCCGGAGGACGTGGCGTCCTGCGTCGAGGTGGCGGATGTCGGGGCGCCAGGGCCGGGGCAGGTGGTGTTCGATGTGCTCGCCTTCCCGATTAATCCTGCCGATATCGGGTTTTGCCGGGGGGGATACCGGCTGCGCCCGCCGTTGCCGGCGACGCCGGGGGCGGAGTGCGTGGGCCGGGTGATCGCGGTGGGCGCCGGGGTAACGCATGTGGTGGCGGGGGATTTGGTGATCAATCTCCAGCGCGAGAACTGGGCGCAGCGGCGGCGGGTGCGGGGCGAGGATGCGATCCCGCTGCCGGCGGGGATGGATTTGCGGCAGGCGGCGATGGTGCGGATCAATCCGCCGACGGCGCTGCTGCTGCTGGCCGATTTCGTGACGCTGAAGCCCGGAGAGTGGGTGATCCAGAACGTCGCCAACTCGGCGGTGGGGCGGCTGGTGATCATGCTGGCCAAGCGCCAGGGGCTCAGGACGCTGAATGTGGTGCGCCGCGAAAGCCTGTTCGCGGAGCTTTCGGCGCTGGGGGCGGATGCGTGTCTGGTGGATGGGCCTGATCTGGCAGCGCGGGCGGTGGCGGCGGCGGGCGGGGCTGCGATCCGGCTCGGGCTCGATGCGGTGTCGGGCGCGGCGACGGGACGGATCGCGGCGTGTGTCGCCGATGAGGGGATTGTGGTGACGTACGGGTCGATGTCGGGCGAGGACCCGATGGTGGACCGGAGCCATTTTGTCTATCGCGGGGTGAACCTGGGCGGCTTCATGCTCGGGCGGCATCTGGCGCGGCGCGACGATGCGGCGATCCAGGCGATCTACGCGGAACTCGGCGAGGCCATCGCCGATGGCAGCCTGCATGCGCCGGTGGACCGGGTCTATCCGATCGAGGAGATCAGGACAGCCCTGGCCCATGCCCAGCAGGGCGGCCGCAAGGGCAAGATCCTGGTGACACCCAACGGGGCGATCTGATAGCCAGCCGGGATGACCGACATCAAAATTGCCCTCGTTGCCGTCACCGTGTTCCAGCAGAACTGTTCGCTGGTGTGGGAGGCGGGGACAATGCGCGCCGCAGTGGTCGATCCGGGCGGCGAGCCGGGAAAGATCCTGGACGGAATCGCGCGGCTCGGGCTCAAGGTGGAGATGATCCTGCTGACGCACGGGCATCTCGATCACGCCGGCGGGGCGAAGGCGCTGAAGGGGGAGCTCGACGCGGCGCGGGCGGCCGAGGGGTTGGCCCCGGTGCCGATCGTGGGGCCAGACGTGCGCGATACCTTCCTGCTCGAAGGCATCGAGGAGGCGCAGAAGCAATTCGGCATGCAGGGGATGCGCAACGTTTCGCCGGACCGGTTCCTGAGCGAGGGCGAGACGGTGGCGCTGGGAGGGTTGACGTTCGAGGTGTTGCATGTGCCCGGGCACACGCCGGGGCATCTGGTGTTTTTCGAGCGAGCGGCGCGGGTGGCGTTCTCGGGCGATACGCTGTTCCGCGGCTCAGTCGGGCGCAGCGATTTTGCGTATGGCGACGGGGCGCAGCTGGTGGCCGGGATCAAGGAGAAGCTGCTGCCGCTCGGCGATGACGTGACATTCATCCCCGGCCACGGCCCCGCATCCAGCTTCGGGGTGGAGCGGGGCGACAATCCCTTCCTTCAGTGAGCGCGGGGGGCGGCCTTGCGCTGCGTCCGGTGCGCCCGTTCGCGAAGCGCCTGGAAGGTGACGTAGAGCATCGGGATCAGGAAGATGCCGATGGCGCTCGCCGCGATCATGCCGGCGAACACCGGGAGCCCGACCGAGCGGCGTGACAGCATCGCCGCGCCCTGCGCCGTCACCAGCGGCACCAGGCCGAGCACGAAGGCGATCGAGGTCATCATCACCGCGCGGAAGCGCATGCGCGCCCCGGTGACCGCCGCATCGCGGATGCCCATGCCTTCCTCGCGCCGCTCCTTGGCGAATTCCACGATCAGGATGCCGTTTTTCGCCGCCAGCGCGATCAGCACGACGAGACCAATCTGCCCGTAGAGGTCGAGCGGCCGGCCGGTCAGCCACAGCCCGGCATAGGAGCCGAATACCCCGACGGTCACCGACAGCAGCACCGGGACCGGGATGATCCAGCTTTCGTAGAGACCGACCAGGAAGAGGTAGGCGAAGAGCACCGCCAGCGCCAGGATCGGACCGGTTTGCCCGGCTGCCAGCTTCTCCTGGTAGGAGGTGTCGGTCCATTCGAAGTCGTAGCCGCCAGGCAGCGCCTTGGCCGATACCTGCTCCATCGCCAGCAGCGCGTCGCCGGAGGATTGGCCCGGCCGCGGCGAGCCCAGCACGGTGACGGTACGGTAGTTGTTGTAGCGTGAGATCGTCTGCGGCCCCAGCACAATGCGGATGTCGGCGATGGCGCGCAGCGGCACCATGGCGCCCTGGCGGTTGCGGATCTGGATGGTCCAGATGCCCTCAATATCCGCCCGGTTCGCCGCCTCGCCCTGCAGGTTGACCTGCCAGGTTCGTCCGAACAGATTGAAATCATTCACGTAGAGCCCGCCGAGCGTGGCCTGCAAGGCGTTGAACACGTCACTCATGGCCAGCCCCAGCGCTTGGGCCTTGTCGCGATCGATATCGAGGTAGAGCATCGGCGTATTGGCCGAGAAGGTGGAGAACACCCGGGTCAGCCGCGGGTCGGAATTGGCCGCGCCTTGCAGGCCGAGCAGCACGCCGGCCATTTCAGCGGGTTCGCGGCCTTCGAGGTTCTGCAACTGGTAGGTGAAGCCACCACCGGTCGACAGCCCGATGATGGGGGGCAGGTTGAGCGGGAAGGCGATGGCGGAGCGAACGGTTTGCAGCCCGCCGAAGACCCGCCCGATCACCGCCTGCACGCTGTCCGCCGCAGCGGTGCGGCTGGCGAAAGGCTTCAGGCCGATCACCATGAAGGCGGCATTGCTTTGTGCGGCGCTGTCGAGGAACGAGAAGCCGACGATGGCCAGCGTCTTGTCGACCTGGGGGATGTTGCGGACGAGGCCCTCAATCTGCGCCACCACGGCGCGCGTTCGTGCCACGGATGCGCCGTCCGGCAACTGCACCGGGATGAAGAACGCGCCCTGGTCCTCCTCGGGCAGGAACCCGCCCGGCGTGAGCAGGGAGAGCCCGTAGATGCCACCGCCGAAGGCGCCGATGATCACCACTCCCAGGACCGCCACCCGCACCAGGCGGCGCACCACTGCGGCATAGCCGTCCCGCGCGCCGTCGATGCCGCGCATGACGATGCCCATCACGCCGCGCCGCTTGTCGGTATGGCGCAGGAAGACCCCGCACAGCGCCGGCGAAAGGGTCAGCGCGTTGATCGCGGAGATGATCATCGCCACGCTGATGGTCACCGCGAACTGGCGGAACAATTGGCCGGACAGGCCAGGGATGAACCCGATCGGGACGAACACGGAGAGCAGCACCAGCGAGATCGCGATGATCGGCCCGGTGATCTGGCCCATCGCCTTCTTGGTCGCCTCCCGCGGCGACAGGCCGGGCTCGTCTTCCAGCACGCGCTCGACGTTTTCCACCACCACGATCGCGTCATCCACCACGATGCCGATCGCCAGCACCAGAGCCAGCAGCGTCACCGTGTTGGCGGTGAAGCCGATCACCAGCAGAACGGCGAAGGTGCCGACCAGGCTGACCGGAACCGCAACGATGGGGATGATGGTGGCACGCAGGTTGCCGAGGAACAGGAAGACAACGATGACGACGAGGATGAAGGCCTCGCCGAGGGTCTTGACCACTTCGGCGATGGTATCGGAGACGAAGGTTGAGCTGTCGTAGAAGACGATCTTCTTCATGCCGTCGGGAAAGCGCGGCGCCAGCTTGTCCAGCGTCGCCGCCACACGGCGCGAGGTGTCCACCGCATTGGCGCCGGGGGCGAGGAAGATGCCGATGGAAATCGCCGGATTGCCGTTCAGCCGGCTTTCGGTGTCCTGGGTGGCGGCGCCAAGCTCGACCCGGGCGACATCACGCACCCGCAGCACCGAGCCGTCGGGGTTGGCACGCAGGATGATGGCGCCGAACTCCTCGGTGCTGGAGAGCCGGCCTTTGGTTTGCAGGTTGATCTGGATCTGCGTCGTCTCGGCGGTGGGCTTGGCGCCGAGACGGCCGACCGCGGCCTGCACGTTCTGCGCCTGGATCGCCGCCGTGACATCGGACGGCGCGAGGCCGAGCTGGTTCATCCGCTCGGTGTCGAGCCAGATGCGCATGGAGTAGTCGAGCGCGCCGAACATGAACGCCTGACCGACGCCGGGCACGCGGGCGATGGCGTCCAGCACGTTGATGGTCACGTAATTGCTGATGAACAGCGGGTCCTGCTTCGGCGTCCCCGCCGCGTCGGTCTCGCTGTAGAATTGCAGGAAGGCGAGGATCGCCGAGGAGCGCTTCTGCACCACGATGCCGGCGCGCTGCACCTCCGGCGGCAGCCGCGCCACCGCGGCCTGCACCCGGTTGTTGACGTTGACGGTGGCGATGTCGGGGTTGGTGCCGGGCTGGAACGTCACCGTCAGGCCGTAGCTGCCATCGTTCGAGCTGTTGGATTTCATGTACAGCATCTGGTCGACGCCGTTGACCTGCGCCTCCAGCGGCTGCGCCACGGTGGCCTCGACCACGGCGGCGGCGGCGCCGGCATAGCGGGTGCTGACCTGGACCTGCGGCGGCACGATATCGGGGAACTGCGCCACCGGAATGCGCAGCATGCCGATGATCCCAGCCATGGTGGTGACAATGGCGATGACGATCGCCAGCCGCGGCCGGTCGACGAAAATGGACGAGAACATGGGCTCAACCGGCCGGTTTGGCTGCCGGGGCGCCGGCCGGGGCGGGCGTGGGGGCGACCACGATGCCCGGCCGCACCCGCTGGAGACCCTCGACCACGATGATGTCGCCTTCCTGCAAACCGCCGCTCACGCCGACCAGGGCGCCCTGGGCGGCGCCGAGCTGGACCCGGCGCTGCGCGACCTTGTTGTCCGCCTCCACCGCATAGACGTAGGCACCCTGTTGATCCTGTGCCACCGCCGCGCGCGGCACCGCGAGCGCCTGGATCGGCTCGACCCCCTCCACCAGCACGCCAACGAAGGCGCCGTCGATGAGATCGCGGTTGCCGGGTTCGCCGGGCTTGGCCCCGGCACGGAGCGGGTTCGGCATCCGCGCACGCAACATGATGGTGTCGGTGCCCGCCGTCACCGAGGGATCGGCATAGTCGATGTTGCCGGTGGCCTTGTGCACCTGCCCGTCCGGCAGACGCAGCCGGATCGCCACTGCCGCGAACCCGCCTTGCGCGGCATAGCGGTTGCGCAGCTCCGCCACCGTGCGCGTCGGCACCGCAAAAAGCACATACATCGGGTCCTGGCTGACGATGCTCACCAGCGGCCCCGAGCCCGGCGTCACCAGATTGCCCACGGCCAGCGCCGAGCGCCCGATCTTGCCGGCCACCGGAGCACGGATCTCGGTGTAGCCGAGGCTGATCTCGGCGATCTTGACCTGCGCCTGCGCCGCTTGCAGCTGGGCCGCGAGCGAGGCCTGCTGGGCCAATGCGTCATCATAGTGCGAGCGCTGCCCGGCCGGCGTGCTCAGCAGCAACTGGGCGCGGTTGGTGGTCAGCACCGCGTTCTTCAGCAGTGCCGAGATCTGGGCCACATTGGCCTGCTTTGCCGCCAGGTCGGCCTCGAAGGCGGGTCGTTCGAGGCGGTAGAGCAGGTCTCCCTGGGCCACCTCGGCCCCTTCGGCGAAGCCGCGCTCGACCAGCACCGCGGTCAGTCGGGCCACGATGTCGACCTTGTCGGTCGCCTGAACGCGGCCGACGAAGGCCTGGGATTCCGTCACCGCGGTTTTCCGCACCGTCATCACGCCGACCGCGGGCGGGCCGCCCGGGCCGAACTGGGCGGCGGCGGGCGTCGCGATCAGGAGGGTCAGCAGCAGCGGAACGGCAAAGCGCATCGGAACACCCCGGCCAGCGGACGGGGCGAAATCCCCTTCCTGCATATGTTGCACTGCACATATGGCATCAGCGGGGGCGCTGGCGAGCCCCCGATGATGCAATGCGGCTGCTTTTGCCGGGGCGAGGCCGACAACGCGACGCAAACTGCGCGTCAGAGTTCGTCGCGGCCGTCCTCGAATTCCACGTCGCGGTGCACGTGCACGCTCATCAGCAGCCCCATGCCGATCATCACCATGATCATCGCCGAGCCGCCATGCGAGACCAGCGGCAGCGGCACCCCGCCCACCGGAATGGACCCCGTCACCATGGCGATGTTGACGAACACATACATGAAGAAGTTCGTGCTGATGCCCAGCGCCAACAGTCGCCCATACTGATGCCGGCAGCGCAGGCCGATGGCGAGGCCGCCGACGATGATCGCGGCGAGCAGGCCGAGCAGCGCCAGCCCGCCGACCAGGCCGAACTCCTCGGCATAAATCGCGAAGATGAAATCAGTCTGCTTCTCCGGCAGGAAGTTGAGATGTCCCTGCGTGCCTTGCAGGAACCCTTTGCCCCACATGCCGCCCGAGCCCAGCGCGATACGCGACTGGATGATGTTGTAGCCGGTGCCGAGCGGGTCGCGCTCCGGATACAGGAAGTTGTCGATCCGGGCCC
Source organism: uncultured Rhodospirillales bacterium (assembly GCA_903928895.1). Taxonomy (GTDB): domain Bacteria; phylum Pseudomonadota; class Alphaproteobacteria; order Acetobacterales; family Acetobacteraceae; genus CAIYPH01. The sequence goes on from CAIYSR010000145.1 coordinate 35,889, forward strand.
GCTGGTAGTCATGCAGGTGGTCGTAGGCGATCGGCGCCACAAGCAGGATCGCGCCCACCACGATCGCCACCTTCCACCAGCGCACCCCGGCACCGAGGAACACCACGCCGCCGACCACGGCGCAGATCACCGCGGTGCCCAGATTGGGCTCCTTCAGGATCAACCCGACCGGCACCAGCAGGGCGATGATGGGAGGGATCAGGAACAGCGGATTGCCCATCCGCTCCCATGACGCCTTGTGGAACCAGTGGGCCAGCGCCAGCACCAGGGCCAGCTTCATCAGTTCACTCGGCTGCCACAAGGTCCCGCCGAGATCGATCCAGCGCTGGGCGCCCTTGCCGACATGGCCCATCCGCAGCACCAGCACCAGCAGCGCCACGCCGCCGGCATAGACCACCCAGGACAGTTTCGCGATCAGCCTTATGTCGACCATCGCGATTGCCACCATCAACACCAGGCCGAAGCCGAAGCGCAGGATGTGCTTGGACGCGTAGGGTTCCGCTGCCCCGCCGGCCGCCGAAAACAGCGCGACGTAGCCGACGCCGGCCAGCATGCAGAGCAGCAGGATGTACACCCAACTCACCCGCCACAACTTGGTGGCGATGCCGAAATCGGCCTCGGCCCGGATCAGCCGCCGCTCGTTCAGGGCCATGGCGTCAGCTCCGCCCGGCCAGGCGCGGCGACGGCTCGGCTCGCCGTGCCGGGTCCCGGACCAGCACGTCATACATGATGTCCCGGGCGATCGGTGCGGCCGCCGCCGCGCCCGCGTTGCCGTGCTCGACCACCAGTGCCACCGCATAGCGCGGCGCGTCATGGGGCGCGAAGCCCACGAACAGCGCGTGCGGCCGCAGCTCCCACGGCAGGTTCTCCGACTTGTAGCCCTTCTCGCGTTGCTCGCGGGTTACGTTGCGAATTTGCACGGAGCCGGTCTTGCCCGACATCTGCACGCCGGGCAGATCAAGCTTGGCGATGGTCGCGGTGCCCTGCGGTTCGTTGACGACCGCCCACATCCCGTCGCGCACCTGCGACAGCAGCCGCTCCGGCAATCCGAGCGAAGGCCAATCCTCGGGCCGGGCGCCGGACGATGGCGTGGCGCCGATCGCCCGGGTCAGATGCGGCTCCACCGCGCGCCCGGTGGCAAGCCGCGCCGTCATTGTCGCCAGCGCCAGCGGGCTCAGCTGGATATAACCCTGGCCGATGCCGCAGACGATGGTATCGCCGATATTCCACGCCTTGCCCTGCGACGCCCGCCACGCCCGCGTCGGCACGAAACCCTGGCGCGTGCCGGGCAGGTCGATGGCGAGTTTCGTGCCCAGCCCGAAGCGGTTGGACATCGCCGCGATCTTGTCGATGCCGGTGCGTCGGGCAATCTCGTAGAAATACACGTCGCAGCTGTTCTTGAGCGCGCCGCGCAGGTCCATGTTGCCGTGGCCGCCCTTGCTCCAGCAGTGGTAGCGGCGGTCGCCATAGTCGAGATAGCCGGGGCAATTGACCCGGTCGTTCGCCGTCACCGCCTTGGCTTCGAGCCCGGCCAGCGCCACCACCATCTTGAAGGTGGAACCGGGCGCGTAGAGGCCCGACGCCGCCTTGTTGATCAGCGGGGCGCGCCGGTTGTTGGTCCATTCCACCCATTGCGCCTGGCTCACGCCCGAGTTGAACAGGCTCGGGTCGAAGGACGGGTTGGTCGCCATCGCGAGGACTTCGCCGTTGCGCGCATCCAGCACGACCGCCGATGCGCTCTCCTCGCCGAGCCGTCCCAGCACGCTGGCCTGGAGTTCGGCATCGATGGTGAGGGTCACGTCGCGGCCCTGGGTGCCCTCCTGGCGGTCGAGCTCGCGGATCACCCGGCCGACCGCATTGACTTCGAGCTGCACCGCTCCGGCCCGGCCGCGCAGCACCTCGTCATGGGTGCGCTCCATTCCGCCGCGCCCAACCCGCATGCCGGGCAGCGCCAGCATGGTGTCCTGTGCCACATCGGCCTCGTTCGGCGGGGCGACATAGCCGAGGATATGCGCCATCTGCGGTCCGAGCGGGTATTGGCGGGTGGTGCCGACATCGACCAGCACGCCCGGCAATTCCGGCGCATTGACCTCGATGCGCGCCATCTCCTCCCAGCTCAGGAACTCCCGCAGCACGATGGGGATGAAGCGGCGGTGCCGGCGCAGGTCACGCTCGATGCGGTTGCGCTCGGTGTCGGTCAACGGAATGTAGCGGGCGAAGGCCTCCACACTGGCCGAGGCATCCGCCGCCTGCTCGGCAATCAGCAGCGCCCGCCAGTTCTGCCGGTTGCCCGCGATCACCGAGCCGAAACGGTCCAGCAGGCGCCCGCGTGGCGGCGCGATCAGGCGCGAGGAAATCCGGTTGGCCTCGGCCAGCGTCGAATAGCGCGCGCCCTCTTCGACCTGCACTTGGTAGAGCCTGCTGCCAAGCCAGCCAAGCGCGGCCAGCTGCGCGCCGGCGATCAGCAGCGTGCGCCGGGTGAACACGCCGGTGCGCTTGCTCTCCCGTTTCACGCCGCCTCTCCCTGCCCGAGCGACTGGTGCGCCCAGGTCAGCAGCACCGCGAGCAGCGGATACATCCCCGCCGCCAGCGCCGCCTGGAACAGGACCGGCCAGGGCGGCAACAGCGCCAGGATCAGCACGCTGGTCATGATCCATTGCAGCAGCGCCACCCCCACCGCCACCACGATGAAGGCAAGCCAGACCAGGAAGAAACCCTGCCGCGTCAGGAAACGTCGCCACAGCATCGCCAGCCCATGCGTGGCCAGCAGCGTGAACACGTTGACCCCCACCGGCGCGAAGCCGAGCAGATCCACCAGCAACCCGATGACGAAGACCAGCGGCGGCGCCATGCAGGACGGGCGGAACAACGACCAGAAGAAAACGCAGGCCAGCGATGTCGCGACCAGCAACTGGGCCTGCCCGGGCAGGCCCAGCGGGGCAGCCGCGAGCAGCAGCAGCAGCGCCGTCCCCGCGCCCGGAAAACTGTGGCGCGCGAACCCATCCAGCCGCAGCCAGATGCTCTGCCGCGGCCGGATGCCGGGAAGCCGGTCGCTCATAGGGTGAACTGCATCAGCGCCGGCGCTCGGCCGACCGGTTCGGCGTCTCCGGCGCCAGCACGCCGCGCAGCCCATAGTCGAACAGCCGCACGACCTCGAGCCGGTCGAGCCGCGCCTCGGGCTGCACCTCCGGCACGTTGCTGGCGGTGAAATGCACCGTGCCGACCGGCAGCCCGGCCGGAAACGCATTGGCCTCGGCCGAGGTAACGATCCGCTCGCCCTCCGCCGGCTGCACCCCCTCGGGCCAATGGAGCAGCCGCGGGCGCGACCCGTTGGTCCCCACCAGCATCGCCCGCGCCCGGCTCTGCTCCATCACCACTGGAATCCGGCTGTTGATGTCGGTCAGCAGCAGCACCCGCGCGCTGCGCGTGCCCACTTCCGTCACCCGGCCGACCAGGCCGCGATCGTCGAGCGCGATCTGGCCCTTGACGATCCCGTGGTTCGGGCCGAGCGAGAGCAGCACCGCGCGCGCGTAGACGCCGCCCGCATCGGCCACCACGCGCGCGGTGACGTAGCTCGGTGTCGGGTCAGGCACCCAGCGCAGGTTGGCTTTGAGCAGCGCGTTCTCGGCATCCAGCGTCATCGCCACTGCCTGCCACTTGCGCAGCCGCTCGTTCTCCTCGCGCAGGCGGGCATTATCGGAATACAGCGTCACCATGCGCTGCATGTTGTCAATCGTCGCACGGCCATGGGCCAGCGGCGCGGCCAGCACGCCGTAGATCGGCGCCAGCGCATCGGCGACCGCCATCCGCGCGCGCTCGGCCAGCACTGCATCGGCCTTGCCGAGCAGCATCAACCCGAAGGCCGCGGCAATCAGCACCGGAAGCGTAAGCTTCGACAGCGCCTGCCGAACCGGGATGGAAAGCCGAATCACGACCCGACCCTACCCTCTTCGCAGCAACGGAGCCATTGGACGCCCATGCGCCCGGCCCTGCAAGTGAGCAGTGCCCGCCTCGATATCAATACATGGAAGTAAGGACGTTGCGAAGTCGCTTCATTTCCTCGAGCGCCCGCCCCGTGCCCAGCGCCACGCATTGGAGTGCATCCTCCGCCACCACCACGGGCAGGCCGGTGGCATCGCGCAGCACCTGATCGAGCCGAAACAACAGCGCGCCGCCGCCGGTCAGCACGATGCCCTTGTCGACGATATCGGCCGCCAGTTCCGGCGGCGTGTTCTCCAGCGCCACCTTCACTGCCTCGACGATCGCGGTCACCGGCTCCAGGAGGCTTTCGGCGATGGCACGTTGGCTGACGAGCACTTCGCGGGGCACGCCGTTCATCAGGTCGCGGCCCTTGACCTCGCACATCGGCCCCTCCTCGTCGCCGTAGGGGGGCGCTGCGGCACCGATCTCCATCTTGATCCGCTCGGCCGAGCTTTCGCCGATCAGAAGGTTATGGTTGCGCCGGATGTAGGAGATGATCGCCTCGTCCATCTTGTCGCCGCCGACCCGCACCGAGCGCGCGTAGACGATGCCGCCGAGCGAGATCACCGCCACTTCGGTGGTACCGCCGCCGATATCCACAACCATGCTGCCCGACGGCTCCGTCACCGGCAGGCCGGCGCCGATCGCGGCGGCCATCGGCTCCTCGATCAGGAACACCTTGCGCGCACCGGCGCTCTCGGCGCTCTCCTGGATGGCGCGCCGCTCCACCGCGGTGGAGCCGGACGGCACGCAGACGATGATCATGGGCGAGGCGAAGCCCCGGCGGTTGTGCACCTTGCGGATGAAATGCTTGATCATCTCCTCCGCCACCTCGAAATCGGCAATCACGCCGTCGCGCAGCGGCCGGATGGCCTGGATGTTGCCGGGCGTGCGGCCCAGCATCTGCTTGGCTTCCTCGCCGACGGCCAGCACCTGCTTCTTGCCGCGCACATCGGCGATCGCCACCACCGACGGCTCGTCGAGCACGATGCCGCGCCCCTTCACATAGACAAGCGTGTTGGCGGTGCCGAGATCGATGGCCATGTCGGCGGACATGAAACCGAGAAGGCGTGAAAACATCTGGGATACCCTGTTGGCCGTAGGCAGCGCATGGGCGCATGCAAGCGCGAGGGCTTAGCCCCGCCGGGCCGCAGCGGCAAGAGGTATCACCCCTTGCGCAGCACCATCGCCGCCGCGACCAGCATCAAGGCCATGCCGCCGGCTTCGATCAGGTCCACCTGCTCGCCCAGCACGGCCATCCCGGCGGCCACGGAGATGACCGGCGAGATGAACGCATAGGTTCCGGTCCGGCTGGCACCCCAGTCGCGCACGAGGATGAAGTAGATGGTGGTCGCGCCCAGCGAGCCGGCAAATACCATGAACGCCCAGGCCAGCCAGGCGTCGAGCCCCCAGTTCCCGGTCAACATCGGGCCGACGCCGGGTTCGAAGGCGATGGAAACGACCAGCAGCGTGACCCCGCCCATCAAATTGGTGGTCGCCGCCAGCGCCGCTGGCGCAAGCGTGCGCATCAGCGGGCGCGATAGCACCGAGCCCAGGCAATAGCTCAAATTGCCGACGATGATCCCGAGCGCGCCGAGCCCCTCAAGCAGGTCGAGCCGACCCTGCGCGACTTTCGGCCCGTAGAGCAGCAGCATCCCCGCCACCCCGACCCCGATGGCCGCGACCTGCCGGCGGTTGAACCGCTCCTGTCCGAACATCACGGAAAACCCGAGCAGCGCGAGCGGCGTCAGCGCCGAACTCAGCACCGAAGCGAGCCCGCTGCTCACGTAGCGCAGCCCGTACAGCATGATGAACACGTTGATCGTGATCAGGATCTGCGACAACCAGAACAGCCGCGGCAGCAGCCGCCAGGGGATGCGCATGGTCTCGCCGGTGACGTATCGCCACAACAGCAGCGCCGCGCCGGCAAAGGCCCAGCGCGTGCCGGAGAAGAACCCCGGCGGCACCGCCGTCACCCCCACCTTCATCGCGACCCAGTTCACGCCCCAGACGAAGCAGAGAAAAGCAAACAGCAGACGCTGCCGCACAAGAGGCGAGACGGGCATGGATCAGCCGGACAAGGTTTCGGCCAATCTTATAGGCGCCCGCGCCGACCCTGTCCCGCCTGCCCGCGCGCGCCAGCCCCGCACGAGCTCGGACGGTCCGCAAACACCTTCCCTCTCGCCCGATTCCGCCGCATGGTCCGCCGCAATGCGCGCAAAGCGCCCCTTCGCATGGAGCCTGGGATGACGTTCGACGACCCGTACTACCACCTGCACGACGAGGACTACGCTGCCCCCTTTGCCAAGGTCCGCGCAGTCCACGCTGACATGATTGCCATGGGCGGCCGCAAACGGATCCCGCTTTCCGGCACCTGGCGCTTTACCACCGACCTGTTCGACGAGGGCCTGCGCCAGAAATGGTATCGCGACCCGCCCGACACCCCGGCCGACTGGCGCATTCCGCGCGACTACGAGGATGCCGCCGCCGACCTCGTGCCGGTTCCCTCCTGCTGGACCGTTCAGAAGCCGGAGTGGCGCTATTTCGAGGGCTCCGGCTGGTATGTCCGCCATTTCAGCTTCCCGCCTGCCCACCATGGCGAGCGCGTGTTCCTGCGCGTCGGCGCTGCCAACTACCAGGCCATCGTCTTCCTCAACGGCATCTTCCTCGCCTCCCACCGCGGCGGCTCGACGCCCTTCTTCATTGACGTCACCGCGCACCTGCAACCCGGCGACAACCGGCTGATGATCGCGGTCGACAACCGCCGCCGGCCCGAGCGAGTGCCGATGCACCATTGCGACTGGTTCAACCATGGCGGGCTCTACCGCGAGGTTGATCTCGTCGTCGTGCCGGCCGTCTTCATCAAGGATATCGTGGTGACCCTGGTGCCGGACGGCAGCTTCGGCACCATCGCGGCCCATGTCGAAATCTCCGAAGCGCTCGACAGCGCTGTCGATCTCGCCATCCCGGAGCTTGGCATCGCCGCCAGAATCCCGGTCACGGCCGGGCGGGGCACGCTACGCCTCGCCGCTCGGCCGGAACTATGGTCGCCCGCGACGCCGCGGCTCTACGAGGTCGAGGCCAGGCTCGGCGGCGATGTGGTGCGCGAGCGGATCGGTTTTCGTGAGATCAAGGTGCGCGGCCACGAGATCCTGCTCAATGGCCAGCCACTCTATCTGCGCGGCATCTGCGTCCACGAGGACGACGCTGAACTCGGCAAAGCCACCACCGAAGCCGACCTGCGCCGCCGCTTCACGCATGTCCGCGAGCTCGGCGCCAACTTCGTCCGCCTCGCCCACTACCCGCACCACGAGCGCGCCGCCGAACTCGCCGACGAGCTCGGCATCCTGCTGTGGGAGGAGATTCCGGTCTACTGGGCCATCGACTTCGCCAATCCGGGCACCTACGCCGACGCCGAGAACCAGTTGCTGGAAATGATCCGCCGCGACCGCAATCGCGCCAGCGTCATCATCTGGGGCGTCGGCAACGAGAACGCCGACACCGACGCCCGCTACGCCTTCATGTCGCGTCTCGCGCACGCCGCCCGCGGTGCCGACCCCACCCGCCTGATCAGCGCCGCCTGCCTGATCAACCGCCAGACCTTCTGCATCGAGGACCGGCTCGCCGCCGATCTCGACGTGATCGGCCTCAACGAATATTTCGGCTGGTACGAACCGGACATGACCGGGCTCGAACGCCTGATCGAGAACTCCCGCCCCGGCAAGCCGGTCGTCATCAGCGAATGCGGCGCCGACGCCGAAGCCGGCCATATCGGCGCCCCTGGTGCGCTGTTCTCAGAGGAGCACCAGGTCGACGTCTTTCGCCGGCAGCTCCAGATTCTCGCCCGCGCCGACTACGTGCAGGGGTTCTGCCCCTGGATCATGTACGACTTCCAGACCGAACGCCGCCACACCCGCCACCAGCGCGGCTGGAACCGCAAGGGCCTCATCGCCGGCGACAAGGCCACGAAGAAGCGGGCGTTCCACTTCCTGGCGGAGCATTACCGCAGCCTTAACCGCTAGAGCGTGATCGTTTGAGGCCGACCGGTCAGAAAACATGAATCACGCGACCAAACAAAGAGCTAGAGCGATATCGGAACGCCTATCAGTTCCGATATCGCTCTAGGCCGCGAGCCCCCTCACGCCAACAATCGGTCAATCTCGGACTGCGCCAGGTCGGACCCGCGCGAGGGGTGGTGAATGAAGGACCCGGGGGCCGGTTCAGTCGGCGTCGCAGGTGCGGCCGGGCCGGGCAGCATGCCCCCCAGCACGTGCTCCACCCGCTCGAGATGTTCGATCGCGCGGCGCACTCGCTGGCTGGTCAGGTCCTGGAACGCACAGGCCTCGAAAATCGCGTTGATCCGCGCGTTCACCAGCGCCCGCCCCTCGCGATCCGCGGCCCCGCTGCGCACCCAGTCGTCAATCGCCTCCGCCGCCTCCATGATCCGGTTGGCCGCCGTCTCCGTCACCTGGATGATCGCCTCCAGCTCCAGCCCGCTGTTGCGCGCCTCCGGCGTGGGGGCCGCCACCACCGAGGCGATCTGCTCCTGCACCTGGGCGATCTGACCGGACAAATTCGTCTCGCTGTAGTCCAGCAACTGCACCGCGCCATGGACCTCGACGCTCAATTCCGCGATCCGCCGGTCCACCAGCTTGTGCAGCGACTGGAACGGTTCCGCCGTCTCGGCCCGCACAATGTCGCGGATCGTCTCCATCAGTGTGCGGTCCATCATCCGGCGCCCCCATCTGGCTCACCCCGAGGAGCCAACCACGGAAACCCTAAGCCTTGGTGAACCCGCCGATTCCACCCCGGCCGCTTTTGCTCTATGCGGGCGACAAGATCGAGGAGACCCCAAAGATGCAATTCGGTATCGCGCTTGCCACCGACGCGGAGTCCTGGAAAACCGTCGTCCGCGCCGAGGCGCTCGGCTTCAGCCACGCCTGGTTCTACGACACCCAGATGCTGAGCGCGGACTGCTTCGTCGCCATGGGTGCCGCGGCCGTGAAAACCGACCGCATTCGCCTCGGCACCGGCGTGCTCATCCCCTCCAACCGTATCGCCGCCGTCACCGCCAACGCCTTCGCCTCGCTCAACAAGCTCGCCCCGGGTCGCATTGATTTCGGCGTCGGCACCGGCTTCACCGGCCGTCGCGCCATGGGCCTCGGCGCCATCAAGCTGGCGGAGATGAACGAATACATCCGGGTGGTGATGGCCCTGCTTCGCGGCGAAACGGTCGAGACCACGATCGAGGGCGAGCGCCGCAAGATCCGCTTCCTCAACCCCGAACTCCGCCTCACCAACACCGCCGACCCGATCGCCCTGCACCTCTCCGCCTACGGCCCCCGCGCCATGGCCGCCACCGCCCGCTGGGGCGCCGGCTGGATCAACTTCGTCGGCGACGAGACTGCCGGCGCCGCGGCGATGTCCGCCATGCGGGCGGCCTGGCGAAACGCGGGCCGCGATCCGGCCGATCTCGGCGCCGTGGCCTTCGCCCTCGGCTGCGTGCTCGCCCCCGGCGAGACGCTCGACTCGCCGCGGGTCATCGCCCAGTCCGGCCCGCGCGCCGCCGTGCTGCTGCATCGTGCCGCCGACGAAGCGCTCTCCGGCCTGCCCAACACCTCGCCGATTCCGCCGGAAGTGGCCGACGAGGTCGCCGGCTACGTGGCGCTGGCCCGGCACTTCCAGCCCGCCGATGCGCCCTGGATCGAGAACCACCGGGGTCATCTGATGGTGGTCAAGGACGAGGAGCGCCGCTTCATCACCCCCGAACTGATCCGCCGCACCACTTTCACCGGCACGCGCGACGCCCTGGTGAGGCGCATCGGAACGCTTCGCGATGCCGGCTACACCCAGTTCACCGTTCAGCTGACACCGGGGCAGGAAGCGGCGATCGAAGACTGGGCCGGCGTGATGCGGGCCTTCGTTTGAGCGCAGGCCTGCGACCTCCGGTTATCCGGGGCTAACCCAGCCGACGCCCCGCCAGGCGCTCCAGCACCCGGATCGGCGCGGTTTGCGGCCGCGCCATGGCCGCGACCGGCAGGTGGAACGTCTGTTCGAAGGCACAGCGTCCCGCCATGGCGGCATGCATCACCTGGTCGGTGAAGCAGATCCAGGTTGTCCCCGGCACGAAGGCCACCGCCGCCTGGGGCGCGCCGGCCTGATAGGCGTTATCGCGCTTGGCCGCGTCGTGCAGCCCCAGCATGAAGTGGTCGTAGTCGCTGCGCCGGCCCTTGGTCAGCCCCACCGCCGCCATCGCCCAGGCCTGGCCCGGGACCATACCGCGCAGCCGGGGAAGAAAGGCGCGGGCGAACGGCTCAAAAGGCTCTCCCACCCGCCACTGCCGCACCGTGCCGTCGGGCGCCACATTGGTGAAGACCCGCAGGATCCGTTGCCCGCGGGTCGGCCGCGCCGGGAAGGCATCGACATGGAGTCGCCGGTCGTCATGCCGCGGCGAGGTGCTGCGCCCGCTGATTTCGGCCGGCCGGTAACTCGTTCGCGCCCGCTCCAGCGCCACGCCATAGCTCGGGCACAGCCCGCGCATAAGGCTCTCGGCCGCGGTGCCGTAGCGCTGCAACATCGCCGACAGCCCCGCCAATTGCGCCCCGTCATAGCCCGAACCGGCGCACCGCCCGGTCCGTGGATCATAGCTGATGTTCTTGCGCGAATTGTCGAGCACCCCGGCATCGAGAAACGGCTTCTCCTCGTCCTGGAGCGGGAACGGCAACGGCATTGCCAGCACCCGTCCCGCCTCCAGCGCCGCCACCGCGCGGGCACACAGGGACGGCTCGAACGGCCCTCCCCAGTCGGCCACCGACAATGGTTCCAGGACGTCGCTGGCATCCATCCGATCCCCTCCTATTCGCGGCGCAACACCCGATCATGCAGAAACCCGGCCACCCCGCCCGACCTGAAACGGCGCGTGATCGCGTCAGCATCATAACCCATCCGCACCCAGTCAAGGAACGGGGTCCGCCCCTCCGTCTCTGTCTCATATCGTAACAGCACGGCATCCAGCACCCCCGCGCGAGACCGCCGCAGATGCCCATGGCGCAGGCTCAACTGGCCGAGTGCCACCGCCACGGTCGCGCCCTCGACGAGCAGGAACACGGCGGCCGCGAACCCCGCCCGATCTGCGCCCGATTTGCAATGGAGCAGCGTCGGCTTGGGCGCCTCCCGCAGCGCGGCGCCAAGCGCCAGCAGCGTCTCGCGGGCCGGCGCCCGTCCGCTCGACAGCGGCAGGTCGATAACCGCAAGCCCGAGCCGCCGGGCCTGCTCGCGCGACAGCGCGTCCGATCCGCTCCGTGTCGCCCCGCGCAGATTGACCACGCTGTTCAGTCCGAACCGGCGCCGCGCCCGCGCCAGCCGCCCCGGCGTGGGATGGTTGGCACGATACATCACGCCCGGCACCACCACGCCCCAATTGCTCCACAGCAGACGCAGCGCGGCATGGTCGACCAACAGGCTGTCGACCCAGGCCAGCAGCCGCCCATGGCGTGCCGCGAGGTCGCCGTGGAAGATCGACTCCATCAGCCCCGCGGCGCCGGCATCATCCGACGCAGCAGCCCGTCACCCATGACATACTGATGGAACAGCGCCATCGCGGCATGGCCGAGCGCCACGAAGAGGATGGCATTGGCCGCCAGCTCGTGCAGTTCGCCGATCGTCCCGCGTAACGCCTTGTCCGGCGGTGCCAGGCCGGCGAGGCTGACATAGCCGAACAGACTCTCGCCGCGCACCCAGGCATTGGCCAGCCCGGCCACCAGCGCCGCGGCCATCAGAGCATACAGTAGCACATGGCCGAACCCCGCCGCCCGCTCCAGCCAGCCCTCGGTCTGCGGCGGCCGCGCCCCGGCCACGGTCAGCCTCACCCCAACGCGCAGGATCAGAACCACAATCAGCGCGAGGCCGAACACGATATGCACCGAGCGTACCGACGGCCGCTGCTCGCGCGGAAACAAGTCGATCAGCTGCGCCCCGAGCCACAGCGCCGCGATCAGCGCGGCCGTCAGCCAGTGCAGAACGATCAGGCGGCGATCATATCGGAATGTATCGGACATCGTGCGGATCCCTCGTACGCGCTTGCATCATGTTGCACCGCACAAAGCACATCACGCCTGTCCTGTCGTGCTCCGAATCATTAACTCGCGCCAATCAGGATGCCGGTCCCGAACACCAGAATGCCGCCGAACCCGACCTGCATGGCCGCCGAAAGTGGGGGCGTATCCATGTATTTCCAGCGGATCCAGGTGATGATGGCGAGTTCCACCACCACCACCACGACCGCCAACACGGTCGCCGTATAGAAGTTCGGCAGCAGGAACGGCACGGTGTGCCCGATCCCGCCGAGCATGGTCATCAGCCCGCAGATCACGCCCCTGATCCATGGCGCGCCGCGCCCGGTCAGGCTGCCATTGTCGGACAGTGCCTCCGCGAAGCCCATCGAGATGCCGGCCCCGATCGTGGCGGCGAGCCCGACGAGGAATGCATCCCACGAGCTTTGCGTGGCGAACGCGGCGGCGAACACCGGCGCCAGCGTCGACACCGAGCCGTCCATCAGCCCGGCCAGCCCGGGCTGGATCACCCGCAGCACGAACATGCGCCGTGCCGCCTCGTCCTCCTCTTCGCGCACGCTGGCCGGCAGGTTCTCCTGCATGATGCGCTCGGCCGCGTGCTCATGCCTGGCCTCGGCTTCGGCGAGGTCGCCGAGCAGCTTGCGGATCGAGGCATCGGTGCTGCGCGTCGCCGCCTGCCGGTAGAACCGTGCCGCCTCGAATTCCATCTGCTCGGCCTGGCTGCGCACCAGTTCAAGCCGCAGCGGCTGGGTCTGCCACACCGGCTTGCGCGCGACGAAGCCGCGCACATCCTGGCGCCGGATCAGCGGGATGTGCTCGCCGAACTTCTCGCGGTAGAGGTCGATCAACCAGCGCCGATGCTCGTTTTCCTCGGCTGCCATGTCGGTGAACACCTTGGCCGAGGCGGGATAGTCGGTCCGCAGGCCTTCGGCGAAATCGAGGTAGATGCGGCCGTCCTCCTCCTCGGCGCCGATCGCCAGCGCCAGGATTTCGCGCTCGGTCAGGTCACTGAAATTGCGCATCCGCCCGCCTCCAAGATCAACGGAGCGCTCCTAGCACGGATGCTCCGGGCACGGGAGGGGAGCTGTGCTGCGACGCACCATGGCGCTCTGCGCGACTCCGCCCGTGGCGTCATGACCGTTCACGGTCAGGACGCCACGGGCGGCACGCGTCCCGCCGGGGTGGGAGGCGGTGTCCTTCTAGCCCGGCGAGCGGTCGAAGCGAACGGTGGCGCCCAGCCCGATCATGCCCGCGATCCACAAGATCACGCCGGTGACATAGGTAAAGGCCGCATTGGAGAAGTATTGCGCCTGTATTTCGATTTGCTGATCGGCCGACAATGTCGCAAGATCGAACCAGGTTCGGTTATTGACTTGATATCCGTAAAATATTCCGAGAACAGGACCGGCAAACCCCCAGATCAGGAGGCACGCGAGCCCAATTTTTCCGGTGCGACTCAGTTCGGATGTCCGGACAGTGGGTACGATTTTGCCATGCGTGACGATTGCCATGCCGATCTCCTACTTGATTTGTCCCTCCAGAAAGCCCAGTCCGAAACGGCGTCTCGATGCGAGTTCGGGCTCTATCTTGTCGGACTGATAACTTGGAACCCTAAGCCTATGCGGCAGGTTCGGCATTGATCTAAATCAAAACGGCAATATCGCTGCCGGATATGCCCCGCCCGCGCGACCGCGGGCGGGGGGCCGCCTGATCAGCGCCCGGTGAACACCGGCGCCCGCTTCTCCAGGAACGCAGTCACCGCCTCGCGGTGATCCTCCGTTGTGTGCGCCAGCGCCTGCATCGCCGCGGACATCTCCAGAATGGCGGCGAGCCCCATGCCCTGGCCCTGTACCATCAGCCGTTTGGTCATGCGCACGGCCTTTGGCGGATTGGCGGCGATGCGGGCCGCCATCGCCCGCGCCGTCGGCATCAGCTCGGCATCCGGCACCACCTTGGATACCAGCCGCGCCGCCAGCGCCTCCTGGGCGTTCAGGATATCGCCGGTGAAGGCCATCTCGCAGGCCTTGGAATATCCCACCACGCGCGGCAGCAGCCACGCCCCGCCGTCGCCGGGAATGATGCCGACCTTGACGAAACTCTCGGCGAACCGCGCGCTCTCGCTGGCGATACGGATATCGCACATGCAGGCCAGATCGTTGCCGGCCCCGATCGCCGGCCCGTTCACCGCCGCGATCACCGGCACTTCGACCTTCTCGAAGGCCAGCGGAATGCGCTGGATGCCGGCGGAATAGTAGCGCGGAGTCTCGGTCGGGTTGTCGGCCCGCTGCTTGAGCCCCTCGAACATCTTCTTGAGGTCACCGCCCGATGAAAACGCCGTCCCCGCGCCGGTCAGGATGGCGCAGCGGACGGAGGGGTCGGCGTTGATGCGCTCGAGCGCCGCCACGATCCCATCGACCATGCCGGCCTCGGAGATCGGATTGCGCATCTCGGGCCGGTTCATCGTGATGGTGACGACGTGGCCGTCCTGTTCGTAGATCACGGGGTCGGACATTTGGGGTTTCCTCCGGTTGATGGCTGAACCTAGCCGCTTGCCGCCGTGGCAGGAAAGTCCCGCAGCAGCGCCACCGCCTTCAGCGCCGTGCGCATTTGCGTCCGCTGCGCGAGGCGGAAGGCATCGCCATAGATGGTCTCGTCCGGATACTCGGTGATGAGCTGCCACGGCACCGTCTGGCGGGCGCTTTCGCCGATGTTGCAGGGGATGCCGTTGATCACCGGGAATGGCACCGCACCCGCATGCGCGGCCCAGGCGGCGAGCTGGGTGGCGTTGAAAGCCGCCAACTCGGCGTCCTCCGCGAGATCGGCGGTCAGCGCTTCGAGGAATTCGCGCGCGCCGGCGGCGTGGCCGGGCAAATGGCGCAGGATCAGGAAGAAGCCCTTCGGGATCGTCCACAGTTCGAAGCCGCGCGGCAGATAGCCCGAGAGCGGGCGGGTCCACTCGTGGGAGGGGTAGCCGTGCAGGTTGAGGTGGAGGCGGGCGCCGGTTTCCGCGATCAAGGCCAGCCGCGCCGCCTTTTCGTGCAGCGGCGGGGCTTCGCGGGCTTCGACATCGTCGCCGAGCGCCGAATAGCGGGCGGCGTGATGCATGTGGCGCGGATTGGCCGCGCGCAGGGCGTGATGCAGCGCGTTGCCGTCCGGGTTCTCGCAGGCGATGAACCCGAAGGCCTGCCCGGCCGCGCGCAACACCGCCGCCGCCCGCAGCGCGCCGACGATGCCCGAGGTCTCGTTGGCATGCTGCCCTGCCGACAGCAGCACCGCCGGCCCGGTTCCCTCGAACACCCGTGCCAGCAGCTTGCGCCCCTGCACCGAGACGATATCCCGCACGCCCCCTCCCAGCGCCTCGACCGCCGCATGGATCTGCGCCTCGGTGAGCGGCCTGTCCGCCCCGGCGAGATCGTCCGGCCCGCGCAGGGCGCGCGTGGCGGCGCTGTGCGGGAGCAACGTGATGGTCAGCCGCGCCGGCCCATCCAGGGTGACGATCTCAGGCACGATCTGGCCGGGCTGGGCAGTCCGGTCCATCGGTCCGAGCCCGGCGCGGGCCTTCATCACGTCGAGGATCGAGAAATAGAAGTCCTCGTGCAGCGCCTCCGCCGTACTGATCACCTCGTCGCCATAAGGCAGGTCGCGCTCGATACCGGGCAGAACCGCCGCGATCGCCATCACCTCGAAACACGGCCAGCCCGGGGGCCAGGGATGCGTCGTGATGGCCGTCATCGCGGTGCGGAAGACCGCCTCGTATTCGGTCTCCAGCGGCCCATCCGCCATCAGCGTGCCCGCCGCATCCCAGTGCCGCAACCACCCGCAGGGCGTCAGCACCGGCACCCCAAGCGGGTCCGGCCGCAGCACATTCGGCGCGAACACCGGCACCACCGCCGCCCCATCAAGGCCGACGCCGTAGGACAGCTCCGCCTCCCCTGCAATAAAGGTCAGCCCGGCATCAGGATACATGCCGGCCAGCGGATAGGCTTCCAGCCGGAACCGTTCGGGCGGAGCCTGGGCGTGGCTCGGCAGCGCGATGCGCAGCGCCTGCGGCGGCCCGCCAACCTCCTCGAGAAAGAAATGCACCAGCGGCTTGTATGCGCTGCGGATCCGCGCCTGCACCCCGGCCGTGGCCAGCCGCGCCTCCACGGCACGCCGCGCCGCTGCGTTGTCGAACAGCCATGCCTCGATCCGCGCCCCGCGATGGGACCCGTCGCCGAACCGCGCCTCCAGCCCGTCCAGCGTGCGCGGCAAGGTCAGATCGAGGAGAACGGTCATGGGGCACTCCGTGTGGTGGGATCGGTCCGGTCGCGCAGCCAGTCACCGAGCAGGTTCAAGCCGAGCACCGTCAGCATGATGGCAAGTCCGGGAAAGACGCTCACCCACCAGGCCGTTTGCAGATAGGTCCGCCCGTCCGCCAGCATCCCGCCCCAGGACGGGATCATCGGGTCGATACCCAGGCCAAGAAAGGTCAGGCTCGATTCGAGCAGGATGTTGTTGGCGACATTCAGCGTCATCAGCACCAACACCGGCGCGGCCGCATTGGGCAGGATGTGGCGGAAGATGATCGCCGGATCGCGCACCCCGACCGCCTGCGCCGCGACGACGAAATCGCGCTCGCGCAGCGCGATCGTCGCCGAGCGCACCACCCGCGCATACTGCACCCACTGCGCGATCGCCATGAACAGGATCAGCTTCCACATGTCGGTGCCCAGAATAGCGGCGAAGGTCAGCGCCACCAGAATGAACGGCAGGGCCAGTTGCACATCGGCCCAGCGCATCAGCACCATGTCCCAGGCGCCGCGATAATACCCCGCGACCAGCCCTGCCACCGTCCCCGCCGTGGCCGCCGTTGCCACCGACAACACCCCCACCGTCAGCGACACCTGCCCCCCGCTGACCACCCGGGCCAGCACATCGCGCCCCAGCGGATCGGTCCCCAGCGGATGCGGCCAGCTCTGGAACGGCAGGGTCAGCCGCATCGCGAGATCCATCGCATCCGCCCCGCCGGCAAACAGCAGGTCCGACAGCAGCACCGCCAGCACCATTGCCCCGGTCAGCCCGGCCCCCAGCAGAAATTCGAGCGAACGGTACCTCATGTGCCGCGCACCCGCGGGTCCACCAGCCCGTACAGCACATCGACCAGCAGGTTCACCAGCACGATCATCGCTGCCAGCACCGTCACCACCGCCTGCAACACCGGATAGTCACGCGAGGCCACCGCGTCGAAGGCGAGGCTCCCCATGCCGGGCCAGTTGAACACCCGCTCGACCACGACGACGCCGCCGATCAGCCCGCCGAACTGCAAGCCGATGAAGGTGATCAGCGGGATCGCGCAGTTCCGCAGCGCATGCTTGTACAGCACCACCGTCTCGCTCAGCCCCTTCGAGCGCGCCACGGTGATGTACTGCGCGCCGAGCGTCTCCAGCATCGCCGTGCGCACCAGCCGCACATTGGTCGCGGAAAGGATGATGGCCATCGTTGCCACGGGCATCACCAGTCCGGCAAAACCCTCCGCCCCCGACGGCGGCAGCCAGCCAAGGGCGATGGAGAACACCAGCACCAGCATGATGGCGAGCCAGAAATTGGGGAACGACAAGCCGAGCAGGGAAACGATGCGGATCGCCTGGTCGGACCAGCCGCCGCGATGCACCGCGGCCTGCACACCCAACGGCACCGAGATCAGCAGCGACACGGCGAGGGACAGCAATGCCAGCAGCAGGGTGAGCGGCAACGCCTGCGCCACCATCTTCGCCACCGGCACCCCACCCATGAAGCTGCGCCCCATGTCGCCCGTGAGCATTCCAGCGACGAAGCCGGCGTACTGCGCCCAGAACGGCCGGTCGAGCCCGAGGGCCGCGCGGATGTTCCGCAGGTCCTGCGCGCTGAACGAGCTCGACCCCTCCGCCAGCATCACCGCCGGATCGCCGGACAGCCGGATCGCCCAGGCCACCAGCAGGGTGACGACGAAGACCACGAAGACCGCCAGCGCGAACCGCTGCGCCAGAAAGCGGCCCATGCCGCCGCCTCGCCGACCTGCCTACTCGACGCTCGTGCCGATCAGGCGGAAGCGGTTATCAGGCGGCACCACCAGCCCCTTCACCCGCCTGTTCACGCCGTAGTAGGTGTCGACGTTGTAGAGCGGCAGTTCGAGGGCGTGGTCGGCAACGAAATTGGCGATCTTCTGCAAGGCCTTTTCGCGTTCGCCGCGATCGGCGATACGGCGCTGGCCTTCCAGCATGGCGTCAAGTCCGGCGTCCTTGTCGTACGGGTTCCAGTGCTCGCCGCTGTGGTACATCAGATAGGCGGTGTTGTCGTAATCGAAGGTCCAGCCGCCCCAGCCCATCTGGAACATCTCCCCGGTCTTGCCGTTGGGGATGATATCGTTGGTGAACAGGTTCATCTCGAATGGGCGGACCTGCGCCTTCAGCCCCGCCGCCGTCAGATATCCGGCGATGGCCTGGGCGACCTCGCGGAACGTCGTGTCATTGCTGCGAAAGTCGAGTGACACCACTGTCCCGGGCGGCAGCTTGGCCTCGGCCAGCAGCTTCTTCGCCCCCGCCGGATCGAACGGCACCGGCTTTTGCGCCGGGTCGAAGCCGAACGAAAGCGTGGACTGGAAGCTCGTCACCGCCTTGGCGTGGCCTTGCAGGATCTGCTTGACGATGGCCTCGCGATCCACCGCCATCACCATCGCCCGGCGCACCCGCTCATCCCGGGTTGGCCCATTCGCCGTGTTGAACCGCAGCACGGTCACCGTTGGCCCCGTGGTCGAAAGCAAGTGCAGGCTCGGGCTCGCCGTGATCGCCGGGATCAGCGCGATCGGCACATTGCTCGCCACATCCACCCGCCCGGCCTGCAATTCCGCCACCTGCGTATTGGGCTCGACGATGAAGCGATAGACCACCTTGTCCAGCTTCGGCTTGCCATCCCAATGCCCAGCGCTCGGCTCCAGCGTCAGGCTCACCTTGTTCTCGTAGCCGGTCACCTTGAAGGGCCCGGTCCCGACGGGGTGCTGGCCGAACTCGGCGCTGCCCTTCTCGGCGGTGTATTTCGGCGGCACGATCATCGCCCCGTAGCCCGCCAGCTTCGAGATCATCACCGGGTCCGGCCGCTTGAGCACGATGTCCACGGTGTACGGGTCCAGCACCTCGACCGAGCCGATGGACGTGTAGTTCGACTGCTGCGGCCCCTTCGCCCCCTCCGGCCCGAGCAGCCGGGTCATGGTGAAGCGCACCGCCTCGGCGTCGAACGGTTCGCCGTTGTGGAATGTCACCCCCTGTCGCAGCTTGAACCGCAGCCGCATGCCCTCGTCCAGCACCTCCCACGAGGTCGCGAGTCCCGGCTTGAGGGTGAGTTGCTCGTCGCGCAGCACCAGGCCGTCGAACATGTTGGATGCCACCGCACCCCAGGCGATCAGGAAGGTCGAAATCGGGTCCCAGGTGTTGGGATCCTGCGCCTGCGCGATCGTCAGCGTCCCGGCCGCGCCCGCCGGCGGCGCCAGCACCGGGGCCGTCACGGCGGACAACGCCAGCACAGCAGTGGACAGCATCAGGCGCACACGCATCACGGAACACTCCCTGGCAACGCGGCGGACCATGCCGCCACCTCGGGGGAGTGTTCCGCCGCGCCGCGGGGCCGTCAACCTCTGCCGGATGCCGCGCGCGACTCCGCCAGATGATCGAACCGCCGCCGGTAGGTTCCCAGCCCCATCGTCTGCGAGCGCAGTTCGATGATGAAGTCGTGCAACTCGGCCTGCGGCACCAGCGCCTCCATCTCGTCCCACCCCGGCGCATCCGGCGCCTCCGCAAACCCGAGAATCTGCCCGCGCCTCCCGGTCAGCAGCCGCTGGGCCCGCGGCGTGAAGTCGCTCGGCACCACGACCACCACGCGATCCACCGGCTCCAGCAGTATCGGCTCGGCCAACGCCAGCCCCTCGCGCATCGCCATCCCGGTCGCGGTCTTGAACGCCATATCGGAGCTGTCGACCGCATGGAACGAGCCATCGACCAAGGTGACGGAGACATCGACCACCGGGTTGCCGAGCGGCCCCTTGCGTGTCGCCTCCTCCGCCGCCTCACCCACCGCCGGGATGAAGTTGCGTGGCACCACCCCGCCGACGATCTTGTCGACGAACAGGAAACCCTCGCCGCGCGCCCGCGGCGCAATATCGATCTTCACGTCGGCGAACTGGCCGTGCCCGCCGGTCTGCCGCTTCAGCCTGCCGTTCTGGTGCACCGCCTTGCGGATGGTCTCGCGGTAAGCAACCTTCGGCGGCAGCGTGGTCACCTTCACGCCCGCGCCCTTGCCCAGCCGCTCGACGGCGGCGGAGAGATGCATCTCGCCCTGCCCGTGCAGAACGGTCTGCCCCAGGTTCGCGTCCTGGCTGACGCTCAGCGAGAGATCCTCCTCCATCGCCCGCTGCAACGCGCCGGACAGCTTGACATCGTCGTTGCGATCCCCCGTTGCGATCGCCAGGGCATAGACCGGCGCCGCCGGCACCGGGAACGGCAGCGCCGCCGCCCCGATCGTTGTCCCGGTGGCGATCCCGTCGAGCCGGCCGAGCGCGACCACGTCGCCCGCCTCCGCCTGCGCCACCTTCACCGGTTCCGCCCCCGGATAGCGGTAAATGCCGCCCAGCCGCTGGCCGCCGAGGCTCTGGCCGTCCTTCACCGTGCCGCGCAGCAGCCGCGCGAAGGAAAGCTTGCCGGTATGCCCGGCATAGACCGACTTGAACACCTGCAACACCGGTTCGGCGCCGGCGCCGATGCCCAGCCGCGCCGCCGTCTCCTCCGGCTGCGGCGCATCGTGGCGCAGCGTCTTCCACAGCCGCTGGATGCCGTTGTCGGTCTCGGCGGCGCCAAGCAGCACCTCCACCACTGCGTCGCTGGCCAGGTCGGCGCGCAACTGGCCGTAGATTTCGGCACTCGTCGGCGCCACATCCTCGATCAACTTCTCCAGCAGCACGTCGTTGTGGTCGGCCAGCTTCTCCAGCAGCACCCCGCGCACCTCCTGCTCGCGCGCCTTGACCTCCGCCGGCAGCGAAATCACCTCCGACGGCTGCCCCTTGCGGTAGCGGTAGGCGCGCTCGCTGACCACGTCGACATAGCCCGTCACATGCCCGTTCTCGCGGATCGGCACCTGGCGCAGCGCCAGCGGCACCTGGGAAAAACCCTGCAACGCCTCGAGCGTGTCCTGCACCCGCCCTTCCAGGGTCTCGATCTTGTTGACGAAGATCAAATGGGGAATCTTCCGCGCGTCGAGCTGGCGCAGCAGCGGCCCCACCAGGATCGCCTTGGCCGGCTGCGGCTCGCACACCACGATGGCCACATCCACCGCGCCCAGCGCAGCGGACTGCTCGAAGGCGAATTCGACCGAACCCGGGCAGTCCAGGATCGACCACGAATCGCCCAGGAAATGGCAATGGCCGAGCCGCACCTCGGTGCCCATCCGCCGGCTGCGCGGATCACTGCGCCGGATCGGGGCGCCGGCGGCCGCCATCAAGGCCTCGAACACGGTTGACTTGCCACTGCCGTAGGGACCGACGACGGCGACGGAACGGGGACGATGCGTGCCGCCCCCGTTGGTTTGTCCTGACATAAAGCGCCTCCTTTCGGACCGCTGCCGCGGTCTCGTTGCTCATTCGGCGCCCTGGAGACACCACCTGCGCATCAGAAGGGCGCTCATCGATGCTACTCCACAATCGCCGACGGGGGCGTCTTCTTTCTGTCACTTTTCCAATCTCGCCCTGCACTTGCCCGACCGACCCGGCGGGCGCACATCGGGGCCATGCTTCACCTCCTCAAGCTCTGCGTCGGCATCCGCGACATCGCCCAACTCCAGTCCGTCCAGGCCGCCCGCCTTGCCGCCGGCACTGCGCTGCGCCATCAGACCCGCAACTTCCCGCGCCGTGCGCAGGAGATTGTCGATGGCGGCTCGCTCTATTGGGTGATCTCGGGCGCCATCCTGGTACGCCAGCGCATCACCGCCATCGAGGCCGAACGCTGGGACGACGGCAGCGCCTGCGCCGGTCTGCATCTCGACCCCGTGCTGGTCCCGGTCCAGGGCCGGTCAACCAGGCCGTTCCAGGGTTGGCGCTACCTCGAAGCCGCCGCCGCGCCAGCCGATCTCTCCGCTACCGAAGCCGACGGCGCCGATGCACTTCCCGAGCCGATGCGCCGCGCCTTGCAGGCGCTCGGGCTGCTCTAACGACGGTTCCGCTCCCCATTAACGATTCGGGAAACCTCTTGCCGCGAATCGCGGAGGTGTGCATAGGGTAATCAGGCAGATAGCGCGTCTTGTTCGCGTCAAGCCTGAACCGAAACCTTAACCCTCGGAGCGCCACCAAGATGTTCAACCGCCGCGCCTTGCTGGCCGCCATCGGCCTCACCCTCCCGGCCCTTGCCGTCGCCGAAGCCGCCGATGCCAAGAAGAAGGTCAAGAAGACCAAACCCGCCGCGCACGGCCCCAAGGTCGCCAGCCACAAGACCCGCAAGACCGCCAAGCCGGCCCCCCAGGCCCAAGGCTGATAGGTCCAGACACCGGTCCGGATCGGGAGCCCTGCTCCTGGACCAGACCGGTGCAACAGGCGGACGACTGGTTCAGCCTCCCTGCTCGTAACGATACCGGAAATCGCAATGGCTCGCGCCCTCCATCAGGGTTTGCGTGCGTTCCAGCTTGAGCTTCGGATCATAGCCCTCGCAGAACGCCCCGTCCCGGTTGCACGACAGGATTGCCCCAAGTTCCGCCAGGCCCATCGCCCGGTACATCTCGGAATAGCGGCATTTCACCACGTCGAAATGGAACTCCGTCGGCGTTGAGCGGATCACCTCGCTCCGCAGTGCGTCCTCTGCCGTCCAGCGCGGCTGGATGGCGCGGAACGAGTCGAGGCTCGGCCCGCCCGGCGCCTGCGCCGCCATTTCCGCTGCGGTGGCCTTGGCCAGCCTGACGATCGCGTTGGACAGGATGCGCTTCGCCGCGGCGTCGCCGAGCTCCGCCTTCATCTCGTCATACACCCCCTTGGCGAACGCCGCCTCGATCCGGCGCTGGGTCAGAATCGGCAGATCGGTCATCGCATGCTCCCTCCTGCGCCCCCTTCGCGCGGAGGCCGTCCGCGGGCATGATCGCCGGATAACGGGGATCAGGGAAGGACACCCTCCATGGAAATCAAGCTCGACGGCCGCACCGCCGTCATCACCGGCGGCAGCAAGGGCCTCGGCCTCGCCATGGCCATCCGTTTCGCCGCCTCGGGCGCCGACGTCGCCATCCTCGCCCGCGGCCAGGAAGGGCTCGACGCCGCCCTGCCCGCGATCACCGCCACCGCCAAGGGCCGCGTCATCGCAGTGGCCTGCGACGTCTCCCGGGCCGATGACATCAAGCGTGCCTACGACACCGTGATGCAGCGCCTCGGCAAGATCGACATCGTCGTCAACAATGCCGGCCAGTCCCGCACCGGCGCCTTCGAAACCGTGACCGATGAGGTCTGGCAGGAGGATCTCGACCTGAAGCTGTTCGCCGCCATCCGCCTCACCCGCCTCGCCTGGCCGCAGATGCGGCAGCGCAAATGGGGCCGCGTCATCAATGTGCTGAACATCGGCGCCAAGACGCCCCGCGCCGGCAGCGCGCCCACCACCATCTCGCGTGCCGCCGGCATGGCGCTCACCAAGGTGCTGGCCGGCGAGGGGGCGCCCGACAACGTGCTGGTCAATGCCATGCTGGTCGGTGTGATCGTTTCCGACCAGATCGTCCGCCGCCACGCAGCCCGTGGTGGCAACGTCACGCTGGAGGAGCAGATCGCCGAAGCCGGCAAGCCGGTGCCGATGGGCCGGATGGGCACCGCCGAGGAATTCGCCAACCTCGCCTGCTTCCTCGCCTCCGACCAGGGCGGCTACATCACCGGCACCGCCATCAACGTCGACGGCGGCATGTCCCCCGTCGTGTAGTCCCGGCGCCGATCAAGCAGGCACGGATGGAAGTTTTTTTGGTTCTTTTTTTCAAGAAAGAACCGCACTCCCTTTTTGAAAAAAGGGAGCCAAAAACGTTCATCCGTTTCTCTTTCGCTCACAGCTTGACGAGTTTGATGCGTTTGCCGTCGACGGCGAGGGCGACGTTGCCGCTTTTCAGGGCCTGCGCGTCGGCGCCGAAAACGTCGTGGCGCCAGCCGTGGAGTGCCGGCACGTCGGGGGCCTCTTCGAGCGCGAGGCGGTCGATGTCCTCGCTGTTGGCGACGAGCTTCGCCGCGACGTGATGCTGCTCGCATTTCGACGCCAGCAGCACCTTCAACAGCGACACCAGTGCCGGTGACGGTCGCGGCCCGTCGCGATGCGCCTGCGCCTCCGGCAGCGCCGAGTCGGGCAGCGCCTTGGCCTCCGCGATGGCGCCGATCAGGGACAGCCCCATCCGCCCCTCGGCGAAGCCGCGGGTGATGCCCCGGCAGCGCGCCAGGGCCTCGATATCCGTCGGTGCCGTCGCCGCGATCTCCAGCAGCGCCTCGTCCTTCAGCATACGGCCACGCGGGATGTTGCTCCGCTGCGCCTCGCGCTCGCGCCAGGCGGCGATGGCGCGCAGCACGCCGAGCATCCGGCGATTGTTGGTGCGCGGCTTCAGCCGTTCCCACATCTGCTCCGGATCGGCCAGATAAGTCGACGGCTCCGCCAGCACCCCCATCTCCTCGGACACCCAATCGAGCCGCCCTTCCTTCTCCAACCGGTCTCGCAGCTTAATGTACACGCCGCGCAGATGGGTCACGTCGGCGGCCGCATAAGTGATCTGCGAGGCTGACAACGGGCGGGCGGCCCAGTCCGAGAACCGGTGCGCCTTGTCGATGTGCCCGCCGGTCAGGGCCGCCACCAGCCCGTCATAGGCCACCTGGTCGCCGAACCCGGCCACCATGGCGGCCACCTGGGTGTCGAACAGCGGAGCCGGCACGGCCTGGAACAGCTGGACGAAAATCTCGATATCCTGCCGGCAGGCATGGAACACCTTGACCACATCAGGGTCGGCAAACAGCGGCGCCAGCGCGGCGAGATCAATGCCCGGGGCGAGCGCATCCACCACCGCCACCTCGTGGTCGCCAGCAAGCTGGACGACGCAGAGTTCGGGCCAATAGGTCCGCTCGCGCATGAACTCGGTGTCCACCGTGACAAAAGTCTCGGCACGCAGCCGGGTGCAGAGCGCCTCGAGCGCTGCGGTGGTGGTGATGAGGGCAGGCGGCGGAAAATCCGGCTTCGGGCTCTTGGGCATCCAATCGTTCTACACGCAGGTGGTTAGATGGTGAAGACGCGAGTCAATGCCCTATCACAATTGGGAATTTGTCAGAGTGTTCGTGCGAGCCTAGGTTGAAGCCTCCTGGGACCTGGACCGAGGAGGGGCCGTTGGCAAGCGGATGGACGATGACTGAGGCGTTTCGTCGACTTGGAGTCGAGATTAGCGCTCCGCGTGGAACTTGGTCAGGGAGGTCTGCCGATGCCAAGACGGTGGTTTTGGTGCTTTGGCGTGATCGGTTCGATTTTGCGAAGAATCCCGTCGAGTATCACGAAAGATCGGATGAGCGGCCCGACGAGTGGATCAACCGGCCAGGCAACCGGAAGCGTCGCGCGGATTTGGCTTGGGCACAGGACCATTGCAATGGGCTATTTCGAGTAGTTCTCGCTGAAGCTGTCAGCGAGACTGCAGAAACGAGAACTGGGGAAAGTTGGAGCCCGCGTCCCGATGTGCTGATGCGAATCACATATGTCAAAGATACAGGTCAGTTTGGTGCCGTCATGGTCGAAGGAAAGTTAAGACCGCTATCCCGTTAGATGCTAGAGGACAGATGGCCAAATTCTGCTAGAGCGCCTTGACAGCACCGGCGGGGTCTGTTGTGACCCGGCACTTGCCAGACGGGACCTTCGATATGCACGCCTATCGCACCCATACCTGCGGCGCGCTGCGCGCCGCCGACGCCGGCCGGACCGCCCGGATTTCCGGCTGGATCCACAGCAAGCGCGACCATGGCGGCCTGCTGTTCATCGACCTGCGCGACCATTACGGCCTGACCCAGTGCGTCTTCGCCGCCGGCAGCCAGGCCTTCGAGGCGGTCGAGCGCCTGCGCGTCGAAAGCGTCGTCACCGTCACCGGCACGGTGGTCAACCGCGAGGGCGCCACCATCAACCCCAAGCTGCCCACCGGCGAGATCGAGCTGAAGGCCGAGACGGTGGCCGTGCAATCCGCCGCCGACGTGCTGCCGATGCAGGTCGCCGGCGACGAGAAGTTCCCCGACGAGATCCGCCTCAAATACCGCTTCATCGACCTGCGCCGCGAAAAGATGCAGCGCAACATGAAGCTGCGCGCCGGCGTCATCGCCTCCATCCGCCGCCGGATGATCGACAGCGGCTTCACCGAGTTCCAGACCCCGATCCTCACCGCCTCCTCCCCCGAGGGCGCGCGCGACTTCCTGGTCCCCTCGCGCAACCACCCCGGCAAGTTCTACGCCCTGCCGCAGGCGCCCCAGCAGTTCAAGCAGCTCGCCATGGTCGCGGGCCTGGACCGCTACTTCCAAATCGCGCCGTGCTTCCGCGACGAAGCCAGCCGCGCCGACCGCTCGCCGGGCGAGTTCTACCAGCTCGATTTCGAGATGAGCTTCGTGACGCAAGACGACGTCTTCAACACCCTCGAACCCGTCATCGCCGGCGTCTTCGAGGAATTCGGCGAGGACCGCGCCGTCACCAAGCCGCCCTTCCCGCGCATTCCCTACGACACCTCGATGCTGCTCTACGGCTCCGACAAGCCCGACCTGCGCAACCCGCTGCTGATCACCGACGTCACCGCGCACTTCGCCGGCTCCGGCTTCGGCCTCTTCGCCAAGATCGCCGCCTCCGGCGGCATCGTGCGCGCCATCCCGGCCCCCGGCACCGCCCACAACCCGCGCAGCTTCTTCGACAAGCTCAACGACTGGGCCCGCGAGTCCGGCGCCGGCGGCCTCGGCTACATCCAGTTCGACGCCGACGGCCCCAAAGGCCCGATCGCCCGCAACCTCGAAGCGGACCGCGCCGAAGCCATTCGCCTCGCCTGCGGCCTCAAGCCGGGCGACAGCGTCTTCTTCGCCGCCGGCAAGAAGGACGAAGCGCCGAAGTTCTCCGGCGCCGTGCGCACCCGCCTCGGCAACGAGCTCGGCCTGATCAAGGACGGCGACTTCAAGTTCTGCTGGATCACCGATTTCCCGATGTTCGAACTGAACGAGGAAACCAAGCAGATCGACTTCAGCCACAACCCCTTCAGCATGCCGCAGGGCGAGCTGGAGGCGCTGAACACCCAGGACCCGCTCACCATCAAGGCCTACCAGTACGACATCGTGTGCAACGGCATCGAGCTGTCCTCGGGCGCCATCCGCAACCACAGGCCGGACGTGATGATCCGCGCCTTCGAAATCGCCGGCTACACCAAGGACGACGTCGAGGCCCGCTTCGGCGGCATGCTCAACGCCTTCCGCTACGG
Source organism: uncultured Rhodospirillales bacterium (assembly GCA_903928895.1). Classification (GTDB taxonomy): domain Bacteria; phylum Pseudomonadota; class Alphaproteobacteria; order Acetobacterales; family Acetobacteraceae; genus CAIYPH01. The sequence goes on from CAIYSR010000145.1 coordinate 63,413, forward strand.
CGCCCCGCCGCATGGCGGCTCCGCACCGGGCATCGACCGCATCGTCATGCTGCTCGCCGACGAGCCCAACATCCGCGAAGTCATCCTCTTCCCTCTCAACCAGCAGGGCGAGGACCTGATGATGGGCGCACCGGCCGAAATTCCCGCCGCGCGGCTGAAGGAGCTCTCGATCGCGCTGGCCCTGCCCCCGGTGGTACGCAAGGGGTAGCGGCCCGGGGCGCCGAGAGCTTCGACCGCCGCGTCATTTCAGGGGAATATCGGGGGAAGCCCCCCGGCCGCCCCCACCGGGAGCGGCCGTAAGTCCTTGGGGAAATTGGTGAGCCCGTCGGGATTCGAACCCGAGGCCCCAAGATTAAAAGTCTCGTGCTCTACCAGCTGAGCTACGGGCTCGACACTCCGCCGGACATCTTACCGGCGGGTCAGGCGCCTTGAACGACAAGCCGCCCGCGCGGTCAAGAGGCAGATGCGGACGTCAGGTATCACGCGCCGGGTTGGCGGGACGCGGCGCGCCAAACATCAGTCAAACCGACCGGTATGACCCATTCTCCATGGGTCATACCGGTCGAAATGACTACTTGACGTCGGCAGCGACGCGCAGCGAGATGATCTTGTCGGGATTGGACACGGTGCCCCCACCGCCCGAGCCGCGCTTGATCTTGTCCACGGCATCCATGCCCGACGTCACCTGGCCCCAGATCGTGTACTGCCCGTCCAGATGCGTCGCCGCTGCGAACATGATGAAGAACTGGCTGTCCGCGCTGTCCGGGTCCTGCGAGCGCGCCGCGCCCACCGTGCCGCGCAGGAAATGCTTCGCCCGGCTGAACTCGGCCTTCACATTGCCCAGCTTGCTGCCGCCCGTCCCCGTGCCCGTCGGATCGCCGGACTGGGCCATGAACCCCTCGATCACGCGATGGAACACGATGCCGTCGTAGAATTTCGCCCGCGCCAGCTCCTTCACCCGCGCGACATGGTTCGGCGCGACTTCAGGGAACAGCTGGATGACCACGCGGCCGTCCTTGAGTTCCAGATACAGCGTGTTTTCGAGATCGGCGGCGTCGGCGCTCATGGGTAATCCAATGGCAAGGGTTGTGGAAACGGCGGCAAGCAAGGCGCGGCGATGCATGGCGTGGCTCCGCGGATGATCAGGTGGAGGCAAGACGCGCCGTCACCCGCGCCAGGGTGTTCGGCGTGACGAAGGATGTAATGTCGCCGCCCAGAATCGCAATCTCCTTGACGAAGCGCGAGGAGATGAAATGCTGGCGCTCGCTGGCCGGCAGGAACACCGTCTCGATCGTCGGATCGAGCCGCGCGTTCATGCCCGCCATCTGGAACTCGAAGTCGAAATCCGACACCGCCCGCAGCCCGCGCACGATCATCATCGCGCCGACCTGTTTGGCGAAATTCATCAGCAGCGAGTCGAACGGCAGCACCTCGATCGAGGTCCCGGTGCGCGCGGCAAGCTGGGTGCACTCCTCGCGCACCAGCGCCACCCGCTCCTCCACCGGGAACAGCGGCCCCTTGCCGATATTGCTCGCCACCCCCACCACCAGGTGGTCCATCATCCGCGCGGCGCGGCCGATGATATCCAGATGCCCGTTGTGGATCGGATCGAAAGTGCCGGGATACAGCCCCTTGCGCACGCGATCAGCCATGGCCGTCCTCTCCCTCTGCCGGCCCGTTGTCGGGCTCTGCGCCGTTCCCGCCCGCGCCGTTCGTCCCGGCCGCGGGTTCGTCCTCGATGGCCTCGTCCTCCATCACCGGGAACACGCTGGTCACGTGCTCGCCGGAGTCGAGGCGGAAAATGGTCACGCCCTGCGCCGCCCGCCCGGTGATCCGCACCTGGTCGGCCGGCACCCGGATCAGCCGCCCCGCATCGGTCACCAGCATCACGTCGTCGCCCGTCCGAACCCGGAACGTGCCCGCCACCGCCTGGCCGGTCCGCGGCGTCAGCGTGATATTGGTGATGCCCTGGCCGCCCCGCCCGGTGACGCGGTATTCATAAGCGCTGGACCGCTTGCCGAACCCGATATCGGTCACCGTGAGCAGGAAATCCTCGGTCTCGGCCATCTCCGCGAAACGCGCATCGGACAGCTCGATCGCCTCCTCGGCACCCTCCTCGGCCTCGATTACGACCGGCTCCGCCACCTCGTCCTCGCTGCCGCGCCGCCGCGCCGTTGCCCGCTTGAGATACGCGGCCCGCTCACCCATCGATGCCTCGACATGGCGCAGCACGGACAGGCTGATCACCTCGTCCGGCTTCTTGCCCTCGGCCAGCTTGATCCCGCGCACGCCCGAACTATCGCGCCCCGCGAACACCCGCACCACGTCGTCCGTCGCCTGGAAGCGGATGCAACGCCCAGCCCGCGAGGCCAGCATGATATCGTCGCCCTCGCGCAGCGTCGCCACCCCCACCAGGCGATCGCCCTCGTCGAGCTTCATCGCAATCAGCCCGGAACTCCGCATATTGCGGAAATCCGACAACCGGTTGCGCCGCACATAGCCGCTCGAGGTCGCAAAGACGAGATGCAGGTTCTCCCACATCGTCTCGTCGATCGGCAGCGGCAGCACCGTCGTGATGGTGTCCCCGGCCAGGTCCGGCAACAGGTTGATCAGCGCCCGCCCCTTCCCGGTCGGCCCGCCTTCGGGCAGCTTCCACACCTTCTCGCGATACGCCTTGCCGCCCGACGAAAAGAACAGCACCCATTGATGGGTATGCCCGTTGAAGCTGCGGGTGACGATATCATCGCCCCGCGTGCTCGCCGCGCTGCGTCCCCGCCCGCCCCGGTTCTGCTGCCTGAACGTCTCCAGCGGCGTGCGCTTGATGAACCCGTCGCGCGTGATCGTCACCACCATCTGGCCCGGCTCGATCAGGCTCTCGTCATCCTGGTCCGATGCGCCCTCGACGATGTCGCTCATCCGCGGATGCGCGATATCGGTCCGCACCTCCAGCAGCTCGGCCTGCATCACCTCCATCCGCCGCGGCCGCGAGGCGATGATCGCCAGCAACTCGCTGATCTTGGCCGCGACCTCGCCCATCTCGCCGCTGATCTTCTCGCGCTCCAGCCCGGTCAGCCGCTGCAACCGCAGTTCCAGGATGCCCCGCGCCTGCTCCTCGGTGAGCCGCACCGTCCCATCAGCGGCAATCACATTGCGCTCGTCCTCGATCAGTTCGAGCAGCGGACGCACCTCTGCCGCCGGCCAATCCCGCGCCATCAGCGCCGCCCGCGCCGTCGCCGCATCCGGGCTCGCCCGGATCAGCACGATCACCTCGTCGATATTCGCCACCGCCAAGCCGAGTCCGACCAGCAGATGCGCCCGCTCGCGCGCCTTGCGCAGATCGTGCCGCGCGCGCCGCAGGATCACCTCCTCGCGGAAGCGGATGAACACCTCCAGCGCATCCTTCAGCCCCATCATCCGCGGCTTGCCGCCATCCAGCGCCAGCGAATTCACCCCGAAGCTGATCTGCAACTGGGTGAACCGGAACAAATGGTTCAGCACCACCTCCGGCGTCGCATCGCGCTTGAGCTCGATCACGATCCGCATGCCGGAGCGATCGCTCTCGTCGCGCAGATCGCTGATCCCCTCGACCTGCTTGGCCCGCACCAGCTCCGCGATCCGCTCCAGCAGGGTCGACTTGTTCACTTGGTACGGAATTTCCGACACGATGATCGCGAACCGATCCTTGCGGATCTCCTCGATCTCGGTCCGCGCCCGCAGCACGATCGACCCACGCCCGGTCTCGAAAGCGCTGCGAATCCCGCTGCGCCCCATGATCAGCCCGCCGGTCGGAAAATCCGGCCCCGGCACGATCTTCATCAGCTCATCGAGGCTGATGTCGGGCTGCGCGATGATCGCCAGTGTCGCGTCGATGATCTCGCCTGGGTTATGCGTCGGAATATTCGTCGCCATCCCCACCGCGATGCCGCCGGCCCCGTTGATCAACAGGTTCGGGAACATCGCCGGCAGCACCCGCGGCTCCTCGGCACTCTCGTCATAGGTCGGCATGAAATCGACCGTGTCGCGGTCGATATCGGCCAGCAGATACATCGCAGCCTTGGACAGCCGCGCCTCGGTATAGCGCATCGCCGCCGGCGGATCGCCATCGACCGAGCCGAAATTGCCCTGCCCATCGATGAGCTTCACCCGCATCGAGAAATTCTGCGCCATCCGCACCAGCGCGTCATAGATCGCGCTGTCGCCATGCGGATGGAAATTGCCCATCACCTCGCCGACCATCTTGGCCGACTTGCGATAGGGCTTGTCCGGCGTGTAGCCGCCCTCGTTCATCGCATGCAGGATGCGCCGATGCACCGGCTTCAGCCCGTCCCGCGCATCCGGCAGCGCCCGGCTGACGATGACCGACATCGCATAGTCGAGATAGGACCGGCGCATCTCATCTTCGAGCAGCACCGGTTCATGGTCATGGGGGCCGGATCCGTGGAGGGGATCGACAGGCGGCGTATCGCTCAACTCAGGCTCGTTTCAGTCGTATGATTGCAGGGCGTCGCGGGCGGGCGACCCTCAGAACGGAATTTCATCGTCGAGATCATGGCCGCCGCCTTTCGGCGCGTCCCACGACGGCCGCGCACCACCGCCGCCCGCGCTCCCGCCGGACCGCGGCGCCGCCGCCGCCCGCTCGCGCGGCTGGTAGCCACCACTGCGCTCGCCACCACCGCCCATTTCGTCCCCGCCGGCACCGGCATTGCGGCTGTCCAGCAGCGTCAGCTCGCCCTTGAACCGCCCGATCACCACCTCGGTGGTGTATTTCTCCTGGCCCGACTGGTCCGTCCACTTGCGCGTCTGCAACGCCCCCTCGACATAGACCTTGCTGCCCTTGCGCACATATTTCTCAACCACATCGCCGATCCGGTCGTTGAACACCACCACCCGGTGCCACTCCGTCCGCTCCTTGCGCTCGCCCGAGGCGCGATCGTTCCACGTCTCGCTCGTCGCCAGCGAGAAGTTGACGATCTTGCTCCCATCCTGGCTCGAACGGACCTCCGGGTCCTTGCCCACGTTACCGACCAGAATCACCTTGTTGACCGAACCGGCCATGCGCCTCATTCCCGTTGTTCTGCCCGCAACCGAGCGTCTGCCTTCATACCCCACCCCCCCCCCAACCACCAGACCCACCCGCGCCGCCGTCCCGCGGTGCCAAACCGGCAAAGGTTTTTGGCTCCCTTTTTCCAAAAAGGGAGCGCTGTTCTTTTTTGAAAAAAAGAACCAAAAAACTTCCACCCCTTAAGTGGCATGGGGAACCAGGACGGGCTTTCCATTTGCCCACCGAAGCGCCATATAAAAGGAACATCACGAGAACACAATGCCGATTCCCGCCAAGGGCGTCGCCGCCAAGGACACACTATGGCCGGATTCATCACCGTGCGCGGCGCGCGCGAGCACAACCTCAAGAACATCGACGTCGCCATCCCGCGCGACTCGCTCGTCGTCATCACCGGCCTCTCCGGCTCCGGCAAATCCTCGCTCGCCTTCGACACCATCTACGCCGAGGGCCAGCGCCGCTACGTCGAAAGCCTCTCCGCCTATGCCCGACAGTTCCTCGAACTCATGGGCAAGCCCGACGTCGACGCCATCGAGGGCCTCTCGCCCGCCATCTCGATCGAGCAGAAAACCACCAGCAAGAACCCCCGTTCCACCGTCGGCACCGTCACCGAAATCGCCGACTACATGCGCCTGCTCTGGGCCCGCGCCGGCATCCCCTATTCGCCCGCCACCGGCCTGCCGATCGAGGCCCAATCCGTCAGCCAGATGGTCGATCGCGTGCTCGAAATGCCCGAAGGCACCCGCCTCCTCCTCCTCGCCCCCGTCGTGCGCGACCGCAAAGGCGAATACCGCAAGGAACTCGCCGAGCTCCAGCGCCGCGGCTACACTCGCGTCAAGGTCGACGGCACCCTCTACGAAATCGCCGAAGTCCCCGCCCTCAACCGCAAAACCAAGCACGAGATCGAGGCCGTGGTGGACCGCATCGTCGTCCGAGACGGCATGGCCCAGCGCCTGGCCGACAGCTTCGAAACCGCACTCGCCCTCTCCGACGGCATCGTCTACGCCGAAGATGCCGACTCCGGCGCGCGCACCGTTTTCTCCTCGCGCTTCTCCTGCCCGGTCAGCGGCTTCTCCATCGAGGAGATCGAGCCCCGCCTGTTCAGCTTCAACTCCCCCCACGGCGCCTGCCCCGCCTGCGACGGCCTCGGCCACGAAAACTTCTTCGACCCCCACCTCATCGTCCCCGACGAGCGCAAAACCCTCGCCGACGGCGCCGTCGCCCCCTGGACCGGCGCGCAGAGCCCCTACTACGACCAGACCCTGCAATCCCTCGCCCGCCACTACAAAATCCGCACCAGCACCCCCTGGCAGGAACTCCCCGAAGCCGCCCGCGCCGCCATCCTCCACGGCACCGGCGATATCCCCATCGACTTCACCTACAAGGACGGCGTCCGCCAATACACCGTCACCAAACCCTTCGAAGGCGTGGTCAAAAATCTCGACCGCCGCTGGCGCGAAACCGATTCCGCCTGGGTCCGCGAGGAAATGAGCCGCTACCAGGCCGAAAAACCCTGCGCGGTCTGCGCCGGCGCCCGCCTCCGCCCCGAAGCCCTGGCGGTGAAAATCGCCGGCAAAAACATCGCCGAGGCCTCCGAGCTCTCCATCCGCCACGCCCACGCCTGGTTCGCCTCCGTGCTCGACACCCTCACCCCCCAGCGCGCCGAAATCGCCCGGCGCATCCTGCGCGAAATCCAGGACCGCCTCCAATTCCTCGTCGACGTCGGCCTCGACTACCTCACCCTCGCCCGCGGCTCCGCCACCCTCTCCGGCGGCGAATCCCAGCGCATCCGCCTCGCCTCCCAGATCGGCTCCGGCCTCACCGGCGTGCTCTACGTGCTGGACGAACCTTCCATCGGCCTGCACCAGCGCGACAACGAACGCCTCCTCGTCACCCTTCGCCGCCTCAAATCCCTCGGCAACACCGTCCTCGTCGTCGAACACGACGAAGACGCCATCCGCAGCGCCGACTATGTCATCGACATGGGCCCCGCCGCCGGTATCAACGGCGGCCACGTCATCGCCGAAGGCACGCCCGCCGAAGTCATCGCCAACCCCAACTCCCTCACCGGCGACTACCTCTCCGGCCGCAAACGCATCGAAATTCCCCCTCTGCGCCGCCCCGTGCAGAAGGACCGCGCCCTCAAAGTCATCGGCGCCACCGGCAACAACCTCAAAAACGTCACCGCCTCCTTCCCGCTCGGCACCTTCACCTGCATCACCGGCGTCTCCGGCGGCGGCAAATCCACCCTCGTCGTCGACACCCTCTACAAAGCCGCCTCCCGCCGCCTCATGGGCTCCGGCGAAGTCCCCGCCCCCCACACCCGCATCGACGGGCTCGACCTCCTCGACAAGATCATCGACATCGACCAATCCCCCATCGGCCGCACCCCGCGCTCCAACCCCGCCACCTACACTGACCTTTTCGCCCCCATCCGCGACTGGTTCGCCGAACTCCCGGACAGCCGCGCCCGCGGCTATAAATCCGGCCGCTTCTCCTTCAACGTCAAAGGCGGCCGCTGCGAAGCCTGCCAGGGCGACGGCCTGCTCAAAATCGAAATGCACTTCCTGCCCGACGTCTACGTCACCTGCGACACCTGCAAGGGCCGCCGCTACAACCGCGAAACCCTCGAAATCAAGTTCCGCGACAAATCCATCGCCGAAGTCCTCGCCATGTCGGTCGACGAAGCCGTCCCCTACTTCTCCGCCGTCTCACGCATCCACGATCGCCTGAAAATCCTCCAGCAGGTCGGCCTCGGCTACATCGCGCTTGGTCAGCAAGCCACCACCCTCTCGGGCGGCGAAGCCCAGCGCATCAAACTCTCCAAGGAACTCGCCCGCCGCGCCACCGGCCGCACCCTCTACATCCTCGACGAACCCACCACCGGCCTGCACTTCGAAGACGTCCGCAAACTCCTCGAAGTCCTCCACGCCCTCGTCGACCAAGGCAACACCGTCATCGTCATCGAACACAACCTCGAAGTCATCAAAACCGCCGACTGGATCCTCGACCTCGGCCCCGAAGGCGGCGACGGCGGCGGCCGTATCGTGGCCGTTGGCACCCCCGAAACCATCGCTGCCTGCCCCGAAAGCCACACCGGCCACTTCCTCGCGCCCCTCCTTCCGAGCCCGGTCAAACGCAGAAAGGCATGAAGGCAAGCGCTTCTTTTTTTGAAAAAAAGAAGCAAAAAACTTCTACCCATTTGGCAGCCGCGACCCGTCACGGTCCTGCGCAGATTGCCGCCAACACACTTAAAAACCCTCAACGGATAAAAGGTTTTTTGCTTCTTTTTTGAAAAAAAGAAGCCCTTCCCTCACCCCGCCGACAACTTCACCCCATCGCTCCCCGTCGCCCCCGCCTGCGCCCCATAGTTCAAATTCCGATACCAAACCATATACTCCGGATACGTAATCGGCGGATACTTCGCCGCCTCGCCCGCCCCCACACACGTCGGGATCGCCTCCATCACCGTCCGATAATTACAATCAAAGAAAAACGGAATCGCATACCGCTCCTGACCCGACCGGTTGATCACCCGATGCGGCGTCGCCAGAAACCGCTCATTGGTCCAGCGCCGCAGCATATCCCCGCCATTGACCAGAAAACTCCCCTCCAGCGCCGGCGCATCCACCCACTTCCCATTCGGCAGCCGGATCGACAACCCCGGCACCTTGTTCTGCGCCAACAGCGTCATGAACGACGTATCGCTATGCGGCGCCAGCCCGAACTCGTTCTCCTCCACCACCTCCACCCGCGGATAATGCGACATCCGCAACGTATACATCGGGTCCCGGAACTTCGCCTCGAACCAGTCCGCCTCCAGCCCAAGTGCCACCGCATAGAGCGGCACCAATGAGAGCGCGAGCTTCTCCATCGCCCCCTGATACGCCGTCACCGTCTCGCGAAACCCCTCCAACCCCTCGGGCCACTGGTTGACCCCACGAAACGGCAGCCCCGCCACCACGTCCGGATGATCCGCCGCCAGATCCCGCTTCAGGAAAATCGCCTCATTGAGGTTGGGCTTGTTCCCCGCGTTGATTTTCGAATGCCGCGTCGTGGACCCCCGCACCGGCAGATACCCGATATTGTGCCCATTGATCCGCAGCTTCAGCTTCTCCTCCAGCGGCAAGGCATGAAACCGCGCCGCCTCCGCAAACACCGCATCCACCAGCGCCTGGCTCACCCCATGATTGACGATGAAATAAAACCCCACCTCCTCATAGGCATGCCGCAAAGCCGCCGCCGCCACCTCCCGCGCGCCCGGCACCCCCGCCAGATACGGTCCCAGATCAATCACCGGAATTTCCTCGGCCGCATCGGCCCGGATCGGATTAAGGCTCGGGGCGAGGTCGTTCATGACGCGGTCCTCCTGTTCCAGACCCGATGCTCCAGCCCCGGCCCACCCCACGTCAACCCCATCCCACGCACCCCGCCGGCGCGGCGCGCCCGGAAACAAGCCCTTCCGTCCCCCGCGCCTCCCGCTCTAGGCTCGCGGCGCAACAGCCCGGAAGCCCCGACCATGCCGCCGAAAACCTCGCGTGCCGATTTCGACGCCCTCGTCCGCCGCGCCGGCCTGCCCCTCAGCGAGACCCAGTCCGCCGACATCCACGCCAACGCTTGGCCCTACATCGAAGCCATGGTCGAACGCATCCGCGCCACCTCCACCACCCCCACGCGGGACCGCGCCGCCGAACCGGCCCATACCTTCAAGCCGGCCCCAGCCTTCAAACCGGAGGGCGCGTGATGTCCCCCCATTTCACCATCGCCGAAGCCGCCGCCCTGCTCGCCGCCAAAAAACTCTCGCCGGTCGAGCTGACCCAGATCTGCCTGGCCCGTACCGCCAGACTCGATCCCAAAATCAACGCCTTCATCCTGCACACCCCCGAGCGCGCCCTCGCCGACGCCCGCGCCGCCGAGGCCCGCCTGATGGCCGGCCGCGCCCGCGGCCCGCTGGACGGCATCCCCATCGCCCACAAGGACATCTACTGCACCGCCGGCCTTCCCACGACCGCCCACTCCAAACTCCTGCAAAATTACGTCCCCGACACCGACGCCCGCACCGTGACCATGCTCGCCGACGCCGGCACGGTGATGCTCGGCAAACTCTCCACCCACGAATTCGCCATGGGCGGCCCCAGTTTCGACCTCCCCTGGCCCCCCGCCCGCAACCCCTGGAACCCCGACCACATGCCCTCGGGCTCGTCCTCGGGCACCGGCGCCGGCGTCGCCGCCGGCCTCTTCCTCGGCGGCACCGGCTCCGACACCGGCGGCTCCATCCGCGGCCCCGCCGCCCTCTGCGGCATCGCCGGCATCAAGCCGACCTACGGCCTGTGCAGCCGCATGGGCATCCTGCCCCTCTCCTTCACCCTCGATCACGCCGGCCCCCTCGCCTGGACCGCCGAAGACTGCGCCATGCTCCTCCAATCCATGGCCGGCCACGACCCGACGGATCCCGCCAGCGCCAACCGCCCCGTCCCCAATTTCCGCGCGGACCTGCACAAAGGCGCCAAGGGCCTGCGCATCGGCGTCCCCCGCCACTTCCACGAAACCGACAACCCGGCCAACCCAGCCGTCCGCGCCGCCATCGAGGATGCCATCGCCCTCTACAAATCCGAAGGCGCCGAAATCCGCGACATCACCCTGCCCAGCCTCGAGGACTACCGCGCCCCCGGCTTCATCATCCTCATCGTCGAGGCCTTCGCCGTCCACGAGCCCTGGTTGCGCACCCGCTACAACGACTATGGCGAGCTCCTGCGCGACCGCCTCGCCCTCGGCGGCCTGATGAGCTCCGCCGACTACGTCCAGGCCACCCGCCGCCGCCACGAGCTCTGCGTCGAGACCGCCGCCGCCATGGCAGACATCGACCTCATCCTCACCACCGCCGCCCCCACCGAAGCAGCCAAAATCGACGGCATCCCGAAATGGAGCAGCATGGAAAAGCCCGGCTACACCATGCCCTTCAACCTCACCGGCCTGCCCGCCATCTCCGTCTGCGCCGGCTTCGGCGAGGGCGGCCTGCCGCTCTCCATCCAGCTCGTCGGCAAGCCCTTCCAGGAGCAAACCGTCTTCCGCGCCGCCCACGCCTACGAAACCGCGACCACCTGGCGCAGCCGCCGCCCCCCCATGGCCAGCTGATGGAGTACGGCGCCGCAATCCGGGACGAGTGGAGCCTCGACCCGGATTTCCTCACCCTCAACCACGGCAGCTACGGCGCCACCCCGCGCGTCGTGCGCGCCGCCCAGGACGTCTGGCGCGCCCGGCTCGAAGCCCAGCCCAGCCGCTTCTTCCGCGACACCTACCCCGCCGCCATCCGCCACGCCGCCGCCGCCCTCGCCAGCTTCCTCGGCGCCAACGCCGATGACCTCGCCTTCGTCGAAAACGCCACCACCGGCTGCAACGCCGTCCTGCGCAGCCTGCGCCTCGCCCCCGGCGACGAAATCCTCGCCCTCGCCCATGTCTACGGCGCCGTCCGCAACACCATCCGCCACGTCTGCGAACGCGCCGGCGCCACCCTCGTCGAAGCCGCCATCCCCTTCCCCCGCCCATTGCCCGACGACATCACCGCGGCCGTCGCCGCCGCCATCACGCCGCGCACCCGCATCGCCGTGATCGACCACATCACCTCGGCCTCCGCCCTCGTCCTGCCCATCGCCGCCATCATCGCCGCCTGCCACGCCCGCGGCGTCCCCGTCCTCGTCGACGGCGCCCACGGCCCCGGCCATGTCGACCTCGACCTCACCGCCCTCGATGCCGACTGGTACACCGGCAACTGCCACAAATGGCTCAACGCCGCCAAAGGCTGCGCCTTCCTCTGGGCCCGCCCCGACCGCCAGGCCGACCTCCACCCCGTCACCATTTCCCACGGCTATGGCCAGGGCTTCCGCGCCGAATTCGACTGGACCGGCACCTTCGACCCCTCCGCCTATCTCTCCGTCACCGCCGCTCTCGATTTCCACGCCCGCCTCGGCGGCCCCAGGCTCCGCGCCCGCAACGCCACCCTCGCCTTCGAAGGCGCCCGCCTCGTCGCCGCCCGCCTCGGCACCGAGACCGGCGGCGGCAACGCCGTCTCCGGCGCCATGGGTCTGGTCCGCCTGCCCGGCCGCGTCGATGCGACCGACATGCGCGCCCGCCTCCTCGCGCTCGGCACCGACGCGCCGGTCAGCGCCATCGGCGATACGGCATGGCTCCGGATCTCGGCCCAGGCCTACAACGAGCCGGCCGACTATGAACGCCTCTGCGATCTTGTCGCCCGCGCGCTCGCAGCGCAGCAGGCAAGCGCTGCTTTTTGAAAAAAGCAGCAAAAACTTCGATCCGTTCGGCTTCGCCCCCTCCCAGAAGAAGGCGAAGCCACCGGACAAAAGTTTTTTGGTTCTTTTTTTCAAAAAAGAACCGCTTCCCTTCCGTCAATGATGGGCCATCGGCATCGCCGCCCCGCCGCCGAACACCTCCGGGCTCAGCATTCCCGCGATCATCGCGACATGGGCCGTCACCAGAAACAGCCCGACCAGCCCGGCATGCAGCTTCAGCCGCGCCGTCTCGCCGCCACCGCCGATGATGCGGAGTTCGAGCAGCGCGATCCCGCCAAGCGGCACGATCCCGAACAAATAGAACCCCACCGCGACCACATCCACCGGGCCGCGCCAGCCCCCGCCCAGCGTCAGCGGAATGGCCGCCGTGATCATCAGATAGACAAACACCCCGGCGAAATAGACCCCGCCAAGCAATCCCGCCCAGCGGTTCAGCATCCGGACGTTCCCGTCGATGCTCCGGTTGAACAGCACCGCCAGTTCGGTGATCGCCACGGTCTCGGCCAGTATCACCGGAATGGCCATGTAGAGCAGCAGGTTCCACGGCTGGTTGGTCGCCAGCAGTTCCATATAATGGGTCATATTCATCGTCGGTATCCCTCAGGCGCGGCGCAATGGCCACGCGATTACAGCCTTGTCGTCGGTCGAAACGGGAAAATTCAACCGATACGACGCGGCGGTGGCCGGGGGATCTCCGGCACAACACCACGCGGAAACGCCGGCCGCGGCGCCGGGAACCCGGTCGCCGACCGCCGCGGCCCAACCGTCACAGCCCCGCCGGCGGGCGGCAGCAAACTCGCCACCGCCCCGCAAACCCCGGCGACGCAACACGGCGCGAGCCCGGGATCGGCGCATAGAACGGCACAGTTCGCGGCGCCCGGCGTCGCAGCGGCGACACCATGCTCATGATGCCCGCCATGCGCCCGCGCCGGCAGACTGCCCAACACCACCAGCACGAGCACCAGCCCGAACCCGGCAAGCAGTCGCCTCCAACCCATGCAAAGCGGCCCGATCATGCCGCCACCATCCGCCCCCGGTCCGCTCCCGGCATTGATCTGCCGCAAAGCGGCAGCCGCTTCCTTCCTTTCGTGTCGTCCTGCCCCGATCGGCAAAGCTCCGTTTTGAGCAGGGTCGCAATCAGACCGGAACGTCCCAGTACCGCGTCCCGAACAGCAGCTCGACCGTCAAATTCCCGCCCGATGCCAGCCGCAACGCCGCATCGCCATCGGTCCAGCGCCAGGCGCCATTCTCCACCCCATGCCACCCCGCCGCCAGCCGCGGATCATCCAGCGCAATCGCCACCCCGGCGAGGGAAATATTGCCGATCGCGACCCCCAGCCGGCGGTGATCGCCATTGGCCGCGAACACCTGCGCCGGCACCGCGCTGCGCGAGACCAGTTGCACCGTCGTTCCGCGCGGCGGCACCCGCATTGTGTAGCGCTGCCCGTCCACCCGCGCCGCGACGACGCGGCCGCCAAGGCGGAAACCCAGCGCCGGATCGTCGGTCAGCCCATGGCCCAGCGCCGCCGCCCGCGCCAGCACCCGCGCCCGCACCGCGGCAACCGCCCCGCCCCCGGTGATCCAGGGCGCACAGCCCCCATCGCCATGCCCGTCGCCGCCCCGGCCGGCGGCAAAATCCGGCGGCGCGGTGCCGGCAAATTGCGCCCGGTTTCCGGTGTCGAGATAGGATTCCGCGGCCACCCCCTCGGCCAGGATGACATCATGGGTCGCGAGTTCGAGATGGTGATACGTCACCACCCCCGCCGGCTCGCGCCACACCGTCCGCCCATTGACCAGCAGCCGCACCGGGATCAGCACATCGTCCCACAGCACGGCGTGATCGGGCGACAGCACCAGGTCGTGCAGCGGCACCTCGGGCGCGAAGGCACCGGCGCCGATCCGCACCGGCGCGATGTCGTGCGGCCGCGGATGGGCCGCACAGTCGACCTCGCGGATGCCATGCCAGATCACCGCCGCCGCGCCGCCGCGCGCGAGCCGGACCAGATCGCCCACGCCCACCTGCTCGACCGGGACCTGCCCGTACGGCGTGGCGATCAGCGTGCCGGCGGCAAAACAGTCGGCCTCGGTCATGGGCGCTCCTCGATCGGCGGGACAGAAGGCGGAAACTTGCACACCTCGCACCCACGCGCCAAGCCGCAAGCCTCAGCCGAGGCGCCGCAGATCGCTCTCCAGCCGGGCCAGCACCAGGGTCAACGCCGCCACCATCGCCTGCACCGCCGCCGCAGGGGTGGCGGGGGCGAAGGCCGCGGTCTCGCGATAGCGCCGTTGCAGCACCACGCGCGGCTCCGTCGCCTGCACCGCCACCAGCGTGATGCCGAGCGCGGCATGGGCGAGATTGGCCCCGGGCTCGGTCCACAGCGCGCCGAGATCGCCCTCGATCACCCAATCCGCCGCCACCCGGCTGCCCGGCGTCAGCACCGCGCCATACAACCCGCTGGCGCCAAGCCAGCCCCGCAGCGCCTCCTCCACCGCCTGCGCCGGCGGGACCGACCATTCCTCGTAGAATTCGGTGGCGATGCTGCCGTCGGCCGCGAGCGATTGCAGGCCGCGCGCCTCGAGCCCCGGCCCCGCCCGCAGGCTGCGGACCTCCAGCACCTTGCCGCCCGGCCGCGCCGGCATCGCGCCCGGCCGCGCCAGCATCAGCGGCCATTGCCGGCGCTCGGCATAGGGCCGCTCGGACAGGCCGCAGCCGGCGAGCAGGAGCGGCAGGAGAACGGCACGTCGGTTCATCGCGGGGCTCCGTCGGTGCGCGGCGGGGGGGCGCCCAGCAGCATGGAGGCAGGGTAGCGGCGCAGGGTCTCGGTGGTCTCGCGCAGATTGGCCACCGCCGCGCGGGCATCGCGCAGCACCGGCACCAGTTCGGCCTGCACATCCGCGGTGCCGGTATTGGCGCGCCGCAGCGTGGCATCGAGCGTGGCGATCAGGGCCGGCAGTTTCGCCGTGGCCGCCGCCAGCCGATCGGCGGCCTGGGCCGAGGAGGCGAGCAGGTTGCGGGTCTCCTTGCCGTCGAGCGTGGCGCGCAGCGCCGCCGTGGTCGCCCGCAGTTCGGTCATCATGCCCGGCAGGTCCGCCGCCTCGGCGCCGCCGCGCAGCGTATGGGCGAGGGCGGCGAGATCGGTCAGCGCGGCGCCGGCGCTGCCGGTGGCAAGCTGGTCATGCACATCGTCGAGCACCGCCTGCACCGCGGTGACCATCCGTTCCAGATCCACCTTCTGCAACTTGGTCGCCAGCGCCTGGGCGGCGTCCTGCACCTGGGTGATGGTGCTGGGCATCGAGGGCAGATATTCGTCGCGCGGCGTCCACGGCACGGTCTCGGCCGGGAAGCGTTTCGGGTCGACGAAATCGAGTTCGATGTAGGCGAGCCCGGTGATGCCCTGGCTGCCCAGCCGGGCGCGCAGGCCGAGGCTGATCGCGGTTCCGGAGTCCGGCACCTTGCCCATCCGCTTCGGGTCGATCAGCCAGCGCACCACCACCATGCGGACTTCGGCCCGGCTCGGGTCCGCCGCCACCGCGCCCATGTATTCGGCGGTGACGAGCCCGATATCCGTCACCTGGCCGAGCGTCACGCCGCGGAATTTCACCGGCGCGCCGACATCGAGCCCCTGCACCGACTCGCGGAAATAGGTCTCGTAGCGCAGCCCGTCCTTCACCCGGTCGCGCGCCAGGAACAGCACGAGTCCGACCACCCCGGCCACGCCCAGGATGAGCAGCAGGCCCACCCGCACCGATGCCCCCCGGCTCGTCATGCCCCGCCTCGTGTCATCTTGCGTCTCCTGCTGCCTCGCGCCGGAAGAAGGCGCGCACGATGGGATGCTCGCTGGTCTCGCCCAGAGTCCGCGGGTCGCCCTCGGCGATCATGCCCTGCGCCGCCTTGTCGAGCATGATGCAGCGATCGGCAATGGTACGGATCGACTCGAGCTCGTGGGTGACCACGACAAAACTGATCCCGAGATCGCGCCGCAGGTCGAGGATCAGGCGGTCGAGCCCGGCCGAGGTGATCGGATCGAGCCCGGCCGAGGGCTCGTCGAGGAACAGCAGCGGCGGATCGAGCGCGAGCGCGCGGGCGATCGCGGCGCGCTTGGCCATGCCGCCCGATATCTCCGCCGGCATCAGCGCCGCCGCATCGGCCAGGCCGACGAGGCCGAGCTTGGTCAACGCCACGCTCCGCCGCGCCGCCGGCGGCAGGTCGGTGTGCATTTCGAGCGGCAGCATGACGTTCTCCAGCAGCGTCATGCTGCCGAACAGCGCGCCCATCTGGAACATCACGCCGACCCGGGTGCGCAGCGCGGTATCGGCGGTGGCGATGTCGACGCCGAGCACCTCGATGCGCCCCTCGGTCGGCTCCAGCAGCCCCATCAGCATGCGCAGCAGCGTCGACTTGCCGCAGCCCGAGCCGCCCAGGATCACCAGGATCTCGCCCCGGTGGACCACGAACCCGACATGGCGAAACAACACCCGCGGCCCGAAGCTGCGCGCCACATCGGTGACGGTGATGACGTCATCTGCAGGCAGCGCGGGACTCATATGCCGAGCCGGAAGAACAGCACGGCGAACATCCCGTCCAGCAGGATCGCCGCGACAATGCCGCCCACCACCGCGCGGGTGGCGGCGATCCCCACCGCCTCCGGCCCGAGCCCGGTCGCCATGCCGGCACGGCAGCCCACCCCGGCGACGGCGGCGCCGAACACCGCCGCCTTAGCCAACGCGCCATAGAGGTCGTGCGGGCTGACCCAGCCGGTGATCTGGTTGCCCACGGCGACGATCGGGATGCCGTCGCCCAGCATCACCATCGACATGCCGAACAACCCGGCAAAATCGAGCACGATGGTGAGCGCCGGCATCACCGCGATGGCGGCGAGCAGCCGCGGCAGCACCAGCATCGTCACCGGATCGAGCCCCATGGTGATCAGCGCGTCGACCTCCTGGTTGACCTTCATCGTGCCGATCTCGGCGGCGAAGGCCGAGCCGCTACGACCGGCGAGAATCACGGCGGCGAGCAGCGGGCCGAGTTCGCGCACCAGCGAGATCGCGACCAGGCTGGCGACATAGATGTCGGCACCGAAGCGGCGCATCGGGATCAGCGACTGGAAGGCCAGGATCAGGCCGATCAGCGACCCCAGCAGCAGCACCAGCGGGATCGCCCGCACCCCGGCCTGGTCGGCGGCGCGCATGAGGTCGGCGAAACGGAACATCCGCAACCGCCACGGCAACTGCACCAGCGCCAGCACCGCCTCGCCAAGAAACGCAAGACCGTCGGTGGCGGCGGTCAGCCCGTCGTGCAGCATGCCGAACACGCTGGCCCGAGGCCGCGCCGCCGGCCGCGGTGGCGGCACCCGAGCGGCGCGGACACGGGCGAGCAGCGCCTCGACCTGGGGCGGCATGCCGGCGATGGATGCGGCACCGTGAGCGGTCTCGATATCGGCGAGCAGGGTGATGCCGGCCGTGTCCCACAGGGTGACCCCGGCGACATCGACCCGCAGCGTCCGCTCGCGCTGGCCTGCCGCCTGCAGCGCCGCGGTCCAGACCGGACCGGCGCCGGTGGCATTGAGCGGTCCGGCCAAGGTGAGCACCGCCGCGCCATCGGTTTCGGCAAGGGTGATCGTGGCGGACATCAGGCGGGGACCGGCAGCGCGCGGGCGTGATGCGGCTGCCAGGCGAGCGCGAGCGCGGTACCGGGCGCCAGATCGGCCATCGGCACCACGGACGGGCGCTTGACCACCACCGCGGTGCCGGCGACGTCGAGCAGCAGGCGCAGATGGTCGCCGCGGAACGATATCTCGCGCAGCGTCGCCGCCACCGCATCATCCCCCATGTCGCCGGTGGCGACCGCGAGGCGCTCGGGGCGGATGGCAACGATGCAGGCCGCGCCCGCGACGACCCCGGCATCGCGCGCTTCGACGACGGCGCCGCCGGCGAGGCGGATGACGGCGATATCGTCCTCGATCGCCTCGACCCGGCCGGGCAGGCGGTTGTCCTCGCCGAGGAAGGCGGCGACGAAGCTGTCGGCGGGGTGCTCGTAGAGGGCGCGCGGCGTGCCGATCTGATGCAGGCGGCCGGAAGCGATGACCGCCATGCGGTCGGAGACCGCCATCGCCTCGGACTGGTCGTGGGTGACGTGGAGCATGGCGAGACCGAGCCGGCGCTGCACGGCGCGGAGTTCCTGCTGCATGGTTTCGCGCAACTGCCGGTCGAGCGCGCCGAGCGGTTCGTCGAGCAGGACCAGCTTGGGCCGGAAGACCAGGGCGCGAGCCAGGGCGACGCGCTGCTGCTGGCCGCCGGAGAGGCTGGCCGGCATGCGCTCGCCGAGGCCCGGCAGGGCGACGAGGTCGAGCATCTCGCGCACCGCTTCATCGCGTGCGGCGCGGCCGACGCGGCGCATGGCCAGCGGGAAGGCGATGTTGCCGGCCACGCTCAGATGCGGCAGCAGCTGCGGCGCCTGGAACACCAGGCCGATGTCGCGGCGGTGCGGCGGCGTCTGGCGCAGCGGCCGGGCGTCGAGTTCGATGGTGCCGGAGTCCTGTTCGAGGAAGCCGGCGATGAGGGCCAGCGTGGTCGACTTGCCGGAGCCGGAGGGGCCGAGCAGGGTGACGTATTCGCCCGGCATGACATCGAACGACAGCGCATCGAGCGCGCGGATCGGCCCGAAGCTGTGGCTCAGCGAGGTCAGACGCAGGCGGGGCTCGGCCAAGGCGATTCCTTCGGGCTACACCCTCACATAGCCCATCAGGCGCGGCAGTGTCAGCGCGATATCCGGCAGCAGCGTCACCGCCAGCAGGACCGCGATCATGGTGAGGATGAAGACCGGGATTTCCTTGAAGATCGCGCCGATCGAGGTGCCGGTGAGGCCGCTGATGACGAACAGCAGCAGCCCGTGCGGCGGCAAGGCGAGGCCGACCATCATGTTGAGCATGATGACGACGCCGAAATGCACCAGATCGATGCCGAGCCCGGACGCCACCGGAACCAGCAGGGGAACGATGACGAGCAGGATGGTGATTTCGTCGATGGCGACGGCAAGCACCAGCAGCAATGCGTTGACCGCGAGCAGGAAGGCGATCGGGCTGAGATGCATGCCCACCAGACCGGCACGGATGGCGTCGGGCACGCCCTCGTTGGCGACCGCGTAGTTGAAGACGAAGGCGCCGGACATGATGAGGCCGATGGCGGCGGTCTGGCGCACGGTGTCGTTGATCACGTCATACAGGGCGGCGAGGCTGAGCGAACGGTAGGCGGCGAAGGCGAGGAGCAGGGCATAGGTGGCGGCGATGGCGGCCGCTTCGGTGGGGGTGGCGATGCCGGAATAGATGATGCCGAGCAGGATGCCGGGCAGCGCTAGCGGCGGCAGGGCGGCGAGGAAGATCGGCCACAGCGCGCGCCAGCCGACCGGCGGCTCGGCGGGGAAGCCACGGCGGCGCGCGATGAGGGCGATGGCGCCCATCAAGGCCAGCGCGGTGCCGAGTGCCGGCACGACGCCGGCGAGGAACAGCGCGCCGACCGAGGCGTTGGCGATGAGGGCGTAGAAAATCATCGGGATCGAGGGGGGGACCAGCGGGCCGAGCGTCGCCGCGGCGGCGGAGGTGGCGGCGGCGAAGCCGGCGGGGTAGCGGCCGTCCTTCATCATCATGCGCGCCACGATCAGGCCCGGCCCGGCGGCGTCGGCCACCGCGCTGCCGCTCATGCCGGAGAAGATCAGGTTGGTGACGATATTGACATGGGCGAGGCCGCCACGGAACCGGCCGACCGCGCCCTGGGCGAAGGCGAGCAGGCGTTCCAGCACGCCGGAGGCGTTCATGATGTTGGCGACGAAGATGAACAGCGGCACCGCGAGCAGGAGGTAGTTGTTGTAGAGCCCGTTCATGGTCTGGTCGACGACGAGGCCGACATCCTGGCCGGTTGCCATCAGGTAGGCGAAGCCGGCAGCGAGCATGGCCAGGCCCATCGGCACGCCGAGCACGGCGGCCAGGACGAAGACGAGGGCGAGGACCGAGAGCCCCATGCTCAGATGTGCTCCCGCCAGCCGGGTCGGGTGAGGCGGCCCAGGCGGATCGCCAGGCGCGCCAGGGTCGCGATCAGGAAGATGCCGAAGCAGGCATAGACGATGTCGAGCCGCCACAGCAGCACCGGAGTGCGCTCGCGCCAGAGGAAGGCGATGTAGTCGAGCGCGCCGGGCAGGCTGGCGGCCAAGATGAGGCCGATCAGGAGGGCTCGGACGATGCCGATCGCGCGCTGTCCGGCCGGGCCGGCGTGGCGGTAGAGCAGGTCGAAGGCGATCTGGTTGCGGTCCGGCACGACCAGGGCGTTGGCGATGAAGACGATCCAGACGAACAGCACGACCGAGACCTCGTCGGCCCAGGCGACGGCGTCATGGGCGAGGTAGCGCATCGCGATCTTGTAGACGAAGACGACGAAGACGGCGGCGAAGCCGGCCGCGCAGAGCGCCTCGGCCAGCCCGGTCGCGCGGCGCACCCTACTTGGTGTCCAGCACCTGCCTGGCCATTGCCATGTCCCACACCTTGGCGCCCGGGTCCTCGGCGTAGAGCCTGTCGGCGAGGGCGCGGAAGGGGGCGAGGTCGGGGCTGTCGACGGCGAGGCCGCGGGCCTTCATGGCATCGGCGACGGATTGCTCGTCGGCGAGGCGGCCGGAGTCGTTGGCTTTGGCGGCGGCGCGGGCGGCTTCGGTGAGGACGGCCTGTTGCTGGGGGGTGAGCTTGTCCCAGAACGGCTTGGCCACCGAGAAGAAAACGGGCTGGAGCATGTGGGCGGTGAGCACGATCTGCTCGCTGACCTCGAACAGCTTGGCGGCGTTGAAGATGGAGAGCGGGTTCTCCTGGCCGTCGATGGTGCCGGTCTTGAGCGCGAGATAGACCTCGGGCATGCCCATCGGCACCGGGCTGACGCCGAGGACGCGGCCGAGGACGAGCCAGTCCGGACCGGCGGGCATGCGCATTTTCACCCCGGCGAGGTCCTGCGGGCCGGCGACCGGGCGCTTTTTGGCGAGGGCGACTTGCCTGGTGCCGAGATAGGCGGTGGCGAGGATGGCGATGCCCATCTTGTCGGCCACGGCTTTGCGGTAGGCGGCGCCGATCGGGCCGTCGAACACGGCGCGGAGATGGGCGTGGTCGCGGAACAGGTAGGCGCGGTTGAGGAAGCCGAATTCGGGGATTTGCTGGGCCACCTCGAAGGTGGTCATGGTGGACATTTCGAGGTTGCCGCGTTGCAGGGCGGGGACCTCGGTGCCCTGCTTGAACAGGGTCGAGGCGGGATGGACGCTGACCTTCAGGCCAGTGTTGCTGGCCTCGGCCTGGGTCTTGAGGGCTTCGCAGGCCTTGGCGAGGAAGTCGGACGGGGGGGCGGCGGTGGAGATGCGGACGACGGCGTCGGCGGCCATGGCGGGGGTGGGGGCGGGGACGGCGAAGGGCAGCGCGCTCATGGCGGCGAGGAGCGTGCGGCGTTTCATCGGCATTGCGGTATCCCCCTTGATTGATTTGCTGTGATGCCAGTTCATCAGACGGGGGGCGATATTTCAAGTCTGAAGTAATTCGGCGCGGGGCGATGGTTTTCTGGATGATTTCGGTATATTTTTGTTATCGTAACCAAATGGACGCACGACGGCAGGCGGGGTCAGAGCGGCAAAAATCGGAGGCCGAGCGGGTACTGGGCGAAGCTGGGTTCGGGGGCGCGCGGAGGGACCGTGGGCGGCGCCGGCGGGCCGGACCTGGGCGGTCTCGGGCGGCGCTTCGGCCTTGGCCGGGCGGGACGCGGGGCATGGGCGCGAGGTGGCAGGGGGACGGGTGGGGTGATGCCGAGCATGCGGCAGACGGGGCGGAGGAGGCGGTTGGCTTGCGGGGCGGCGGCGAGGAATGCGGCGAGTTCCGGGGTGTGGGCGAGGAAATACTGGAGTTGGGAGGCGCGGGTGTTGACGTGGTGGTCCTGGAGGCGGCGGACGAGCCAGGCCTGGCCACTGGGCAGGCGGGGTGTGGGGGTGGTGGGGGCGGGGCGTTTGGCGCGCGGGGCGCGGATACGGGGTTTGGGGAGTTTGCCGGATTGCCAGAGGGCGACGAGGCGTTCGAAGCGGTTGATGGTGCGGTGGATGCGGTACCAGGCGAGGGTGAGGAGGGCGCGGACGCGGGCGTCGCGGTGGGCGATGAGGCCCAGGGTGACCTTGAGGCCGTCGAGGATGGTGCGGAAGTTGGTGGTGAGGGGTGTCATTAGAGGTGGTTATATAATGTGACTGATTTTCGCGTCAAGGGGGAGGTGGGGCAGTGGTGGGGCGCCAAAGCGCGCCCCACCCTACATTGGGGTGTAGCACGGGTTTGTTCCACTCAGCTCACCGGGCTCGGCGCGCGTCCTCAGTAGGCCAGGATAATCGTCAGCGTATCTGAATATGAGCCGGGCGCGACGTTCTGCGGGGCCGGGATCTGGCCATAGATTGTGTAGGCCCGGCTCGCCGGCACATTCGCGACCAGTTGATACGCGTCGCCGACCGGAGATGTGCCGGAGGTCCCGTCCCCCCAGATCACGGTGTGGGAGGCATTGGTATAGAGCTGATAGGCCAGGGCGCCCATCCTTCGCGGGGTGAAGCTCCCGCCGGCGCCCTGCCCGATCATGATCTGGTAGGCGAGCGGGGTGTCATAGGCGGACTGGCAGCGCACCGTGATCGTCGTCGTGATGGTGCTCGGCGCGCGCGCCAGCGGATTATAGGTCCCGAACATCATGCCGGGCGCGGCCACGGTGCAGCTGAGCGCCTGCGCCGCGCCGCTCGCCAGCGATGTTGCCGCCAGTACCTCGAACACCAGTACCGCGAGCGCCGGCAGGGCGCGGCGGGCGAGGGCACGACGAGGACGCGTCGGCATGACTATTCCCGCCTGCATGTGACCGGCCCGATCGACGGAATGTCGCCCGGTGCCGGGGTGAAGGTGAAGGATGACGTGCATTGCTGGCCGTTGGGCAGCGTCACCCGCACATTGTTGTCGGGCGCCAGGCCCTGGAGATAGGTATCGCCGTCATAGCCCACCGGCGCCGTCGCGCCGCTCGGGAGGAGTTGCACGATACTGCCGAGCGCCACCGGCTTTCCGTCGGGCATGACGAGCTTGACCAGTGCGCCATTGGAACGGCGCATCGGAAAGCGGACGACCACGCCCGCCCGGTCGGGCGGGCGGACGATGCGGCTGGCATAGTCGAGGTCCGAATCCGCCGCCACATCGGTCGGGTCGATCGCGAGCCGGTTGAGGTCGAAGGAATGCAGGTCCGGCACCAGCAACAGCCCGTCCGCGTCGGTGCGGCCGACCTCCTTGTTCTCGTGCAGCACGCGGATGCCGCCGACGCCGCCGGTGTCCACCACGGCGAAGCTGTCGTCGATGGTGTTGGAGGCGAACACGCCGCCGCCGAGCAGCGACAGCGCGCCGCGCACCTCCAAATGGCCGAAGGACTGGCGGTCGAACCGGTCGGCGCCGGCGGCGATGGAGGCCCAGGGCGATTTGTACTGCAGTTCCGCGCCGAGATGGGTGGGGCGGGTGGAGGCCGCCGTGACATGATAGCCCCAGTCGCCGACGACCTCGGGGGTCTGCGCGACCTGGGCCATCTGGTACGGCGTGCCGGTGCCGAACCCCATGCTGGTGTTGGCCGAGACATGCCGGCCGAGCGGTGCGGCGAGCCCGATCAGGATGCCGGTGCTGCCGCCGCGCGCGAGGTCGCGATAGCCGGTCGCGTAGAAGGTGATGTCGTTGTACTGGGCGGAGTAGCTCGCCGTCGCGACATGGACGTGCTGGGACGGCTGGAACGACAGGATGTTGCCCGCGGTCGAAAAGGAGCCACCGGGCGTGTTCAGCGGCTCGCCGACCAGCGCGCCGGCATAGGGGGTGAAGAAGCGGAGCGGGGCGGCGACGCGGTCCCGGTCGACCGCGCTGTAGGCGATGCCGACGGTGCCGAAGCGGCCGAGATTGAGCCCGGCGCTGGCGGAAATCCGGGCGCGCGGTGCCGGATCGCCGCTGCCGGAGGCAATGTCGGTGAAATCATGGCTGGTGATGGTGGCCGAGGCCCCGAAATTGACCCAATCGCCGACATGCTGGAACCCGGCGGCATAGAGCCGGCCCGACGCTCCCGACGTGCTGCTGTGCGCGGCGGAGGCGGAGAGCACGCCGAAATTGAAGAGATTGACCATCATCCCGCCGCCGGCCATCACCAACCTGCCGGCGGTTTCGGCATGCCCCTCGATGGTCAGCCAGGGGGTGACGCCGCGCCGGTAGGTGGCGGAGGCGGCGGTGCGGCCGTAGAAGTCGTTCATCATCCCCCAGTTGTGACGCACCTCGCCGGCTTCGATCGCGTAGCTTTCGAGCCCTTCGGCGAGCATGTTCTGGCTGGCGAAATAGGGCAGGCTGGTGGTGATCTGGCGCCCCAGCGCATCGGTGATGATCATCGAGATCTTTCCGGACCCGGCGACGATCGGCAATTGCGGGATTTCGAACGGGCCGGCCGGCATCGCGCGGGAGAGCAGATGGGTGCCGTTCACCAGCAGATCGAGGGTCGACGGCACCGCGACCGCACCGGCGAGGACGGGCAGCGGAAACGTCACCAGATCGGGCCGCATCGAGAAGTCCGACATGATCTGGGCGCCGCCGAGGCGCACGGAGCGGGTCCAGCCCAGGCCGCCCGAGATGAAATCGCCGAGCCGGTAGCGCCGCAGCGAGTCGGGCTCGGAGACCACGAAGGCGGAATCGAGCCGCAGCGCCGCCGAGGTGCCGGTCCCGGCCGGGCTGCTGCCGATGTAGGCGGCCATGGTGGAGGAGGCCACCCCCCAGGGGGTGAACAACCGACCGTCGAGCGCGATGTTGCCGATGCTGTGGCTGGCCAGGAAGGTCGCGTTGCCGTCATAGTTCAGGGTCAGGCCGAGGCCGCTCTCGGTCATCTCGAGGGGCGCATGCTCGGGCCCCACCTGCACCTTTGTGGGCTCCATCTGGTCGATCCCGGTGGTGAACAGGACGGTCTGGGTGGGCTGGTCGAAGCGGAAACTCACCGCGGGCAGCGCGCTCAGCGCGACCAGACCCTCGGCGTCGGTGGCGATGCCCTCGGGCACGCGCAAGCCGATGTCGCGGAGCTCCTGCGGGCGGGCCATGAGCACGCCGTTGTCCATCTGAAATTCGCCGATCTTGCCGGTGGGAAAACCGTTGATCACGACTTCCAGCGCCAGCATGTCCGCGGCAGCGGCCGGCGCCGGCATCCAGGCACGCGCCAGCAGCGCCGCGACGGCGATCAGCGGGAAGCAGCGCGACCGGCGGCGCCCGGTGCTCGGCTCAGGGGCTGGCGGGGATCGGCACATTCGTCTCGATGGGGCCGCCATCGGACCGCGCGGCCAGGCGCAGGCCGGCACCGGCCGGCGCCCCGGGGGCGAAGTCGATCTGCCAGCGCTTGAAGGAACCGGCGAGGACGTAGGGCAAGGTCCGGCCCTCGACCTTGACCGGCGCGCCGGCCGCCGTGGTCAAGACGATGTCGCGGACCGATTCGTGTTTTGTGCCGTCGTTGGTGGCGACCAGGTAGGTGTGACCGGCGTCGCGCTCGACGCGCCACGCCAGATGGGCGGCGACGCGGGCCTGCGGCTGGGCGAACACGGGCAGGGACTGGCGCAGGACGATGTTGACCGACCCGGCCTTGGCCGGCGGCGGGATCTGGTCGAGCAGGATGCGGTAGGTCGCCTCGCGGTCCTTTGGCGCACGCCGCAGCACGATGCGGACCACCTGCACCCCGGAAGCGGCGATGGAGCCGAGCGGCGGGCTGGCCAGCACGTCGGTGGTCGGGTCGAGCTGCTGATGGCCGTCGCGCTCGCTCCAGGCGAAGGCCCTGACCTGGAAGGAGGCATCGCTCTGCTCGTGATTTTCGACGGTCAGCACCGCGGCCTGCTGGCCGGGCGCCATGTTGATGGTGACCGGGATCACCGTCAGGCCCTGGGCGCGCGCGCCCGAGGCGGCGGCGGCGAGTGCGGCGAAGGCCAGCAGGGTGACGCGGATGGTGCCGGCGGTCAGTCCCGAGCGCGCCATGATGATACTCCCGACGCCGTGGCGTCATGCAATCGCTGGATCAGAAACCCGGGGTCCGACGGTCGATCCGCCGTGGCCGGGCGCCGCGGCCCCGGTGTGGTGAATGCGTTTGGTTCAATAGCTGACTGTTGCCGTGATCGTGTCATTGTAGGTGCCGGGGGTGACGAATTGTCCCGCCCGCATCCGCCCATAGACGGTGAAGGCCTGGGCGTTGCCGTTGCCGGTGCCGGCCACGGTATCGCTGCCGACGGTCATACCCCAGGGATGGGAACGCTCGGAGTCCATGTAGAGCGCGTAGGTGTTGGCGGTGCCGCCGGTGCCGGTCATCACCCGGTTGGCCACGGTGGCGCCGACGCCGGCGCCGGGGAGCAGGCCGACATTGAACGTGGTACCGTTGGTGCAGGTCACCGCCACGGTGGAGGTGGTGTCCTTCTGCGCGCCGGCGTAGACGCCGAAATCGAGATTGGCGGCGGTGAAGTTGCAGGTCGCCTGGACGGTGGCGGTGACGGCGACGGTGGCATTCAGGCTTGCCGCGGCGGCGGCATGGGGGGACAGGGAGATCCCGCCGGCCGCGATCCCGAGAGCCAAGGCGCAACGCAGAGGGTGCGCAGATATCATCGCGATTGCTCGATCCTGAATGCCATCGGACCCTACCAAACATCATGGCGCCGTCAAATCCCGAATGCCGGGATGCCTCGGGACGGTTTCATCAATCAGGGCTTCAATAGGTGACCGTCGCGGTGACGGTGTCGCTGTAGCTCCCTGGGGTGACGTATTGTGCCGCCGTGAGGCGACCATAGATCGTCAGGAGCTGGGCGGCGCCGTTGCCGGTGCCGGATACCAGGCCTTGCCCGCCTTCGCCGGCGTCACTCGTCCACTCGGTGGTGCGGCCGGAGTTGTTGAACAGGGCATAGGCCAGCCGCGCCGCGCCGGGGCCGGCCATTCGCCGGTTGGCTCTGCCTTCGCCACCGCCGCTGCCCGCGTGGGCACCGCTGCTGAGGGCAACGCTGTAGGTCGTGGTGTTGGTGCAGGTGACCGCGATGGTTGTGCTGGCGTCGATCAATTGGCCGGAATAGATCCCGAACGCCAGGGTATTGCCGGCGACGGTGCAGGTGGCGGCGACGGTGGCGGAAACCGCCAACGTGTCGCTGGATGACGCCGCAAGCGCCGGCGCCGGGCAGTTCAACGCCAGCGTCAGGGACGTGACGATGGCGATGCGGCTCAAATTTTTGGTGGCATGGAATGTGTTCATGACCTTTTCTCCTTCCGGTCGCGACCTCCGGCGAGACGGCGCCGAAGCGCCGTCCGCAGGAACCGGGTCGTCGTCGGGAGGCGCGGCCCCTCGTCTCTCGACGTCGTGCGGGGTTGCCGTCTAGTAGGTCACCGTCGCGGTGATCGTGTCGCTGTACGAGCCGGGAGTGACGTACTGCGCGGCGGGAACCCGACCGTAGACGGTGAGCGACTGCGCATTGCCGTTGCCGGTGCCGGAGGAGGCATCGCCGTCGGTGTTGTCAGCGCCCCAATGCGCGGAGCGGCTGGTGTCCTTGTAGAGCTGGTAGCCGAGGACTGCGCCGCTCGGTCCGGCCATCTTGCGGGTCGTATCGGTGGCGCTGGGAGCCAGACCCGGATCCAGTGTGACAACCCACGGGGTGGTGTTGGTGCACTGCACGGAGATCGTGGTCGAGGCGTCGAGCTGGGCGGCGGAATAGGTGCCGAAGGCCAGCGTGCCGCCGGTCAGGGCGCAGGTCGCCTGGACTGTGGCGGTGATGCCGAGGCTGGCAGTCGCGGTGACGGCAAGCGCCGGCGTTGCTTGCATAGCGAGGACGAGAGCACCGATCGCACCGATGCCAGTCATCATCGTTGGGGCGTATTTGAGGGATTTCATGACATAGTTCCTTTTTAACTAAACTTGCTTCCGACCTCTAATGAATTTGTGTCTTCTCGGAAGTAAGTGACCTCTTATTACTGTAATTGTCTGAAAATGTCAATTTCCTGATACGTTTGATTAAATTCGGAAGCGTTGGGTTTGTTTGTATTTGTTTGCTCGCGGACACGTGATGTCAGGAAATGTCTGGTACACCGCGATCGGGCCGAGGCGGCGGTTGCGATGCTGCGCCACAGGCGTCAGTGACGGCCGCCAATTGTGGGCGCCGGGCGGGCGAGGGGGATCGCGGCATGGGGCGGCTCGCGGGGTGAAGGCCGAACGGTAGTGGATCGGCGGAGGATTGTCAGGCCCGTGGGAGGGGGGTCTTCGATACAAAAAGCGGTTTGCGCGGGAAGGAATGTCGTGATAAGCACGAATTGTCTCTTAATTTGGAGCGTGCATCATGCGGCGTCTTGCGATCATGTCTGTGCTGGGTTCTGTGCTGATGGCGGCCTCGGCGCAGGCTGGGCTGGATGGGACGCAGGTGACGGTGAACTACAATGTCACCGGGCTGACCGGCACGGCGGATGTGGTGACGGTGGGGCCGGGGGTGGAGTTGACGTGCACCGGGGGCGGGACGGGCAACGGCAATATCTGCTCGATGCTGACCGGGGGGATACAGACGGTGGATATCGGGGACAACTCGATCCACTACACCTATACGGGCAGCGGGGGCGGGTTCAATCCAGTGGCGACGAACGGGTTCGATTTCACCGGGCTCGATGCCGGTGGGACGATCAACGGGTACACGCTGACGACCGATATCCCGGGGCTCGACGGGAGCCGGATCAGCTTTACCGGTTCGACGTTCGATGTCTACATGGGGGCGCTGGTGGTGGCGCCGACGGCGTTTTTCGACGTCGTGTTCGACGTGCCGGAGCCGGGCGGGATGGCGCTGGTGCTGGCAGGCCTGGGCGGGATGGCGGCGGTGCGGCGCGGGAGGAAGCGCTTCTTTTTTTTCGTAAAAAAGAAGCAAAAAAACGTCCGTGCGTGCGGCTGTGGCACGGGCCTTCAGGTGATAACGCTGTTCTTGCGCCGCAGGCAGTCGTCGTTCGATCTCGGCGCCATCTTACGCGCGGCGATGGCTTGATGGCTTCGCCGCTCTCCCGCACAGGGGCTCGCGGCTGAAGGTCGGTGCTCCAGCCGCTCAAATGGGTGAAGTTTTTTGCTTCTTTTTTGCAAAAAAGATGCGCTGCCTTTCAGGCGAGGCGAGCGCGCTCGGCGAGCGGGACTTCGATGTCGATCTCCAGGGTGGAGACGTGGTTGCCGCGGTCGAGCTTGATCTGGACCTTGTCGGGATCGATTTCCATGTGCCGGCGGATGACGGCGATGATTTCCTCTTGCAGGCGGGCCACGAGGTCCGAGCTGCCGAAGGAGGAGCGCTCATGGGCGAGCAGGATTTGCAGGCGGTCGCGTGCCACGGAGGCCGTGGGCTTGCGGCGCCAGAACTGGAAAATGCTCATGCGACCCTCCGGCCGAACAGGCGTTCGACGAGGGAGCGGCGCTCTTGTGGGATGGACATTTCGAGTTTTTCGCCACGCAGGCGGCGGACCGCGTCCTGGTAGGCGCGGGCGGGGGCGGTTTCGGGGTTGTTGAGGGTGACGGGGACGCCGACGTTGGAGGCTTTCAGCACTTCCTGGCTTTCGGGGATGATGCCGAGCAGGGGGATGGAGAGGATGTCGAGCACGTCCTCGACTTTGAGCATGTCGCCGCGGGCGGCGCGGACGGGGTCGTAGCGGGTGATGAGGAGATGTTTTTCGACGCGTTCGCCGCGCTGGGCGCGTTCGGTTTTGCTGTCGAGCAGGCCGATGATGCGGTCGCTGTCGCGGACGGAGGAGACTTCGGGGTTGGTCACGACGATGGCGATGTCGGCGTGGTGCATGGCCATGGCGGGGCCGCGCTCGATGCCGGCGGGGCTGTCGCAGAGGATCCAGTCGAATTTCTCGCGCAGTTCGGCGATGACCTTGGCGACGCCGTCGGAGGTGAGGGCGTCCTTGTCGCGGGTTTGCGAGGCGGGGAGGATGGAGAGGGTCTCGATGCGCTTGTCGCGGATGAGGGCCTGGTGGAGTTTGGCGTCGCCCTGGATGACGTTGATGAGATCGAACACCACGCGGCGTTCGGCGCCCATGACGAGATCGAGATTGCGCAGGCCGACGTCGAAATCGACGACGACGACTTTTTCGCCGGACTGGGCCAGGGCGGCTCCGATCGCGGCGGTGGAGGTCGTCTTGCCGACGCCGCCTTTGCCGGATGTGACGACGACTACCTTGGACATGCGTTTCTCCCCTCCGATCTAGCGCTGGGCTGCGATCATGATGCGTCCCGCCTCGAGCCAGATATGGGCGGCGGCACCGCGCAGTGCTGCGTCCATATCCTCGGCGGTTTGATAGAAGCCGTCGATCGAGACCAGTTCGGCTTCGAGTTTGCGGCAGAAGATGCGGGCCTTGGCGAAGCCCTGGGCGCCGGCCAGGGCGCGGCCGCGGAGCGCGCCGTAGATGTGGATGGAGCCGCCGGCGAGGACTTCGGCGCCTGAGGAGACCGAGCCGAGCACGGTGACGTCGCCCTTGGGGAAAAGGATCGATTGGCCGGAGCGGACGTTGTCCTCGACGATGAGGCCGGGCGCGCTGGGCGGGGGTTCGACCTTGGCGGCTTCGCTGGGCTTGATTTCGACCAAGCCGCCCGGCCGGCCGCCGGTGAGCGGGCGTTTCCAGGGGTCGGCGCCGGGAATGTCGGCGGCGTTCTCGACGTCGATAACGCCGAGGCCGAGGGTTTCAAGTTCGTTCAGGAGCGTGGCGACGCCCGGGGTGTCGGCCTTGAGCAGGGAGCAGTCGACGATGACGGGGCGGCCGGCGAAGAAGCCGGGGGCGCGGGCGGACTGGGCGCGCAGGGCTTCGAGCCACAGGGCCAGGGGGGCCTCGGGCGTGACGACGAAGGCCATGAAGGAACGGCCGCGGACTCTGATCTGCATTCGGGGTTGGGTATCGCTTGACACCGGATCAACCTGCCGCCGAGCGCGCTGGGCGTCAACGGTTAAGACGGGCGTTTGCGCAAGATGTTGTGGACAACCCTGGGGGTGACCGCAATGGCTTGATCGGGCAGGGGAAGGCGAGCGCTTCTTTTTTGAAAAAAAGAAGCAAAAAACTTCTTTCCGTTTGGGGGCGGGGGGAAGGCGGGCAATGGCGGGGGGGGTGACGCCGGGGTGTTGTTTGGCTTCGCCGCTCGCCCGCCGAAGGACCTTATGGGGAAAGTTTTTTTGCTTCTTTTTTTCCAAAAAAAGAAGCGCTTGCGCCCTATCTGCCGGTCAGGATGCGGTCGACCAGTTGGCGAACGGTGGGGATGAAGCCGTTGCTGTAGAACGGGTCGAGGCCGAAGCGGTAGGCGTTGTGGCCGGAGAACATCAGGTTGTTGTCGAGCGCGGACTCGGTGTCGTCGTGGGCGACTTCCTGCAAGGCCTTCTGGATGCAGAAGCTGCGCGGGTCTGCCTTCTTGCCGTTGGTGAGGTCCTCGCTGTGCTGCGACCAGTTGGAGAAGCGGCATTGGCTGAGGCAGCCCATGCAGGCGATCTGGTCGTCGAGGATTTCGCGGGCATTGGCCGGTTCGACGAAGATCAGGGTGTTGTCGGGCGTGCGTAGGGCCTCGGTGTAGCCTTCGGCTTCCCAGGCGAGGGCGCGGAGGCGGTCGGGGGGGGCGAGGTAGACCAGGCGCTTGCGTGGGCCGACGCCGAATTCGGCGGTGTGCTCGCCGACGGGTTCGGTGGAAAAGGCGACCTGACGGTCGTTGCGGCCGCGCAGTTCGCGCAGGAAGCTGTTGTTGACGGCCGAGGAGTAGAAGCCGGTCGGGCTGAAGCGGTTGAGGAAGACGTCGCCCTCCTTGAGCGTCAGCAGCTTGCGCTTCCAGACGTCGCCGATCGGGCTTTCCTTGGTCAGCAGCGGGCGGGTGCCGAACTGGAAGGCGATGGGGCCGAGCTCGGGGTTGTCGATCCAGTGCTCCCAGTCCTCCAGCCACCAGACGCCGCCGGCCATGATGATCGGGGTGTCGCCGAGGCCGAATTCGCGCATCAGCTTGCGCAGCGCGAGGACGCGGGGGAACGGGTCCTCCGGCTTGAGCGGGTCTTCGGAGTTGGACAGGCCGTTGTGGCCGCCGGCGAGCCAGGGATCCTCGTAGACCACGCCGCCGAGCAGGCCGGCGGCCTTGTGGAAGGCGCGCTTCCACAGGGCGCCGAAGGCGCGGGCGGAGGAGACGATGGGGTAGTAGTGGACGTTGAATTTGGCGGCGATGTCGGACAGGCGGTAGGGCATGCCGGCGCCGCAGGTAATGCCGTGGATGAGCCCCTTGGCCCCTTCGAGGATGCCGGTGATGACGCGTTCGGCGCCGCCCATTTCCCACAGGAAATTGGCGTGGATGCGGCCCTGGCCGCCGGCGACGTCGTGGGCGCGTTGGGCCTGGGCGATTCCGCCGGCGATGCCGTAGGCGACCAGCTCCTCATGGCGTTCGCGCCGGGTTTTGCCGTGGTAGATCTGGCGGATGATGGCGCCGTTGGCGTCGTAGTTGTCGGGGTTGACGGCGCTGAGCGTGCCGGCGCCGCCGCCGGCGGCCCAGTGGCCGGCGGTGATGCCGTTGGAGATGGCGACGCCTTTGCCGCCTTCGACGATCGGCAGCACGTCCACTCCGCCCATGCGGATCGCATTGATCGGCTTCATCGTTCGCGCCCTTTGGCCATCGGTCCCGCATGGCGCCGCCCCTCCGGGCGCCGCCATGTCATCATCCTGTTACCGATTAGGGGGCGGCACGCGGTTGCGCAAGCCGCCCCCTCTCCGGGTTTTACGCGCCTTCGCCGCCGTCGCGGGGCTGACGGTCGCCACGGTCGCGGCCGCGGCCGCGATCGCCACGGTCACCGCGATCGCCGCGATCGCCACGATCCGGCCGTTCGCCGCCTTCACGGTCGCCGCCCTTGGGGCCGACCTTGTCGGAGATGTCCTCGCCGGTCTCCTGGTCGACCACGCGCATGGACAGCTTGACCTTGCCGCGATCGTCGAAGCCGATGACCTTGACCTTCACGATATCGCCGTCCTTGACCACGTCGCTGGTCTTGGCGACGCGGCCCTGGGCGAGCTCGCTGATGTGGACGAGACCGTCCTTGGAGCCGAGGAAGTTGACGAAGGCGCCGAATTCGGCGGTTTTGACCACCTTGCCGTTGTAGATCACGCCGATCTCGGGCTCGGCGACGATGCCGCGGATCTTGTCGATCGCGGCTTGTGCCTTGGCCGGGTCGTTGGAGGCGATCTTGATGGTGCCGTCGTCGTTGATGTCGATCTTGCAGCCGGTCTGCTCGACGATCTCGCGGATCACCTTGCCGCCGGTGCCGATGACTTCGCGGATTTTTTCCTTCGGCACGGTGATGATGGTGATGCGCGGCGCCGTGGCGGCGACTTCGGTGCGGTTGCCGGACAGACCCTTGGCCATTTCGCCGAGGATGTGCAGGCGGCCGTCCTTGGCCTGGCCGAGGGCCACTTCCATGATCGCCGGGGTGATGGAGGTGATCTTGATGTCCATCTGCAGGCTGGTGATGCCAAGCTCGGTGCCGGCGACCTTGAAGTCCATGTCGCCGAGGTGATCCTCGTCGCCGAGGATGTCGGACAGCACGGCGAAGCCCTTGTCTTCCTTGATCAGGCCCATGGCGATGCCGGCCACCGGACGGAGCAGGGGGACGCCGGCATCCATCAGGGAGAGCGAGGTGCCGCAAACCGTCGCCATCGAGGACGAGCCGTTGCTCTCAGTGATCTCGGAGACCACGCGCATGGTGTAGGGGAAGTTTGCCTTCGCCGGGAGCACGGGGTGGATGGCGCGCCAGGCGAGCTTGCCGTGGCCGATTTCGCGGCGGCCGGGCGAGCCCATGCGGCCGGCTTCACCGACGGAGTACGGAGGGAAGTTGTAGTGCAGCATGAAATGCTCGCGGTACTCGCCTTCGAGCGCGTCGATGATCTGCTCGTCCTGGCCGGTGCCGAGCGTGGCGACGCAGAGCGCCTGGGTTTCACCGCGCGTGAACAGCGCGGAGCCGTGGGCGCGCGGCAGGATGCCGACTTCGGCGATGATCGGGCGGACGGTCTTGGTGTCGCGGCCGTCGATGCGCAGTCCGGTGTCGAGGATGGCGTTGCGGACGATGTCGGCTTCGAGCTCCTTGAACAGGCCCTTGGCTTTCTCGGCGTTGTGGCCTTCCTCGGTGAGGGCGGCGGCGGCGGCCTTCTTGGCGGCGCTCACCTTGTCCTGGCGGACCTGCTTGAGCGGCTCCTTGTAGGCTTCGGTGATGGCGGCGCGGGCCAGCGCGTCAACCCGGGCAATGAGGGTCTTTTCCTCGTCCGACTGCTCCGGCAGGGCCCAGGGCTCCTTGGCGGCGACTTCGGCGAGCTCGATGATCGCCTGGATCACCGGCTGGAAGGCGGCGTGGCCGAAGTTGACGGCACCGAGCATGTCGGCCTCGGAGAGTTCCTGGGCCTCGGACTCGACCATCAGCACACCTTCGGTGGTGCCGGCGAGGACGAGGTCGAGCTTGCTTTCCTTCACCTGCTCCGCGGTCGGGTTGAGGATGTATTCGCCGGCGATGAGAGCGACGCGGGCGGCGCCGACCGGGCCGAAGAAGGGGATGCCGGAGAGCGTGAGGGCGGCGGAGCAGCCGATCAGGGCGATGATATCGGGATCGTTCTCGAGATCATGGCTCAGCACGGTGGCGACGATCTGGACTTCGTTGCGGAAGCCGTGGGGGAAGAGGGGGCGGATGGGGCGATCGATCAGGCGGGAGACCAGGGTCTCCTTTTCGGTCGGGCGGCCTTCGCGCTTGAAGAAGCCGCCCGGGATCTTACCGGCGGCGAAGGCTTTTTCCTGGTAGTTGACGGTGAGCGGGAAGAAATCCTGGCCCGGCTTGGCCGTGCGCACGCCGACGGCGGTGCAGAGCACGATGGTGTCGCCGTAGGAGATCATCACCGCGCCGTCGGCCTGGCGGGCGATCTTGCCGGTTTCGAGAACGAGCTTGCGCCCGCCCCAGTCGAGTTCCTTGCGGAAGTAGTTGAACATGCGTCAGTCCTTACAATTCGGGTGCGCGACGCAGCGGGAAGCAGGGGCGATCCGTTCTCCACAAGGAGCGACGGCGTCTCGGACGGCATGGGGCGGAAAGAGGGGCCTCTTCCGCGGTGTGGCGCTGCGCTGCCACGACCATGTTGCCGGAAACGCCGTTGCGGCGCCTCGCCTGAGCGAGATGCCGGATCGGCCGTCTGACGTTCCGCCGCAACCGCGGCAGCCGGCGCACCATGCGCCGGTTTCGGCGTTGCCTCCCGCCACCATGGCAGGAGGGCAGGCGCCGGCCGCCCCCATATGGGGAGAGCGGCCGGCCTTTGAAGATTAGCGGCGCAGGCTCAGGCGGCCGATCAGCGTCTCGTAGCGGCGGTGATCCTTGCGCTTGAGATAGTCCAGCAGGCTGCGGCGCGCGCCCACCATCATCAGCAGGCCGCGGCGGCTGTGGAAATCCTTCGCATGGACCTTCTGATGCTCGGTGAGGTTGTTGATCCGCTCGGTGAGCAGGGCGACCTGGACTTCCGGGCTGCCGGTATCGCCGGGATGGGTTGCGTATTCGCCAATGAGCGTCGTACGACGCTCCGCTGTGATCGACATCGGGGATACTCCTGATGATGGATGAAAGGGCGCGTGAGGCCGAGCGCTAGAGGAGGCGCTCCGGCTTGAGCATCCCGTCCGACAGACGGCAAAGCCCCAGCACGCGGTTCCCCGCCATGGCACGAACGACCCCGTTGTCGGGATCGGCCGTCCGCGGAATGCGGCCCATCAGCGCAACCAGGCTGATCGCCTGGCCATGCGAGAGGCCGAAGGCTTCCGCCTCGGTCAGGGCCAGCGCCGGGATGTCGGCCAGCGCGGTCGCGACCGGAAGCAGGAAGTCCGGAGAGACGGGGGGGGTATCGTCCGCCCGTTGCAGTTTGTCCAGCGGAATCGCTTGCGCCTCGGTGAAGGGTCCGACGCGCAGGCGGCGCAGGGCGGCGATGTGGCCGACGGCGCCGCAGGCGCGCGCGAGGTCGCGGGCGAGGCTGCGCATGTAGACGCCCTTGCCGGATTGGACCTCGAAGACGGCGTGATCGGCGTCGGGGCGGTCGATCAGTTCGAAACGATCGACGCGGGCGGGACGGGGCTCCATCACCGGGGCGTTGCCGGCGCGGGCGAGATCATAGGCGCGTTCGCCGCCAATCTTGATGGCGGAGAAGATGGGCGGGACCTGCATGATGTCGCCGAGGAAGGCAGGCAGCGCGGCTTTGAGCTGGTCGTCGGTGGGGCGGATGTCGGAGGTTTCGATCACCGCGCCCTCGGCGTCATCGGTGTCGCGGGCTTGGCCGAACTTGAGGGTGAAGTGGTAGATTTTGGTGCCGTCCATCACGTAGGGCACGGTTTTGGTGGCCGACCCGAAGGCGACGGGAAGCAGGCCGGTGGCGAGGGGATCGAGGGTGCCGCCATGTCCGGCCTTCTGCGCGTCGAACCAGCGGCGGACGCGGTTGACGACATCGGTGCTGGTCAGGCCTGGGGGTTTGTCCACGACAAGCCAGCCGTCGAGAGGGCGGCCGCGGGGTTTGCGTTGGCGCATCGAAAATTAAAGCCTTGTGACTGCACCGCTCGAAAAGCTCGGCACTATTGACGAGCCCCGCGCAGGTGGTTGAAATTCTCCGCCCTGTTCCCGAGGCGCAACGCCTCGCCATATAGAGGGTCGTCCGCTGTCAACAGGGTTGATCCGGTCATCGTGAGAAGAGTAGCATCAGCGAAGCCGAAGCGACTGAATGACTGACCCGCCGCGACATCTTTCGCCGGGATGTGCTGCTCTTCCACATCAGAGATCAGGCGCCGGAACTCATCCATGATCTCGCTACGGGCGGGCTCAGCAATATAGCGAAGAAGGTTCGAGGTTTCGGCGAGGACGCTCGGAGTGACGACGATCTGGCCGGCTTGGGATATGATTGCGGAAAGCGTATCGAAATCTGCTGCTGTATAGTCCGAGAGCCTCCGGTGTTTGGCGATATAGCCGCGGCCCGCAAGGCCGGTGACGAGCAACACCAGAAGTTGCGCGTCGATTGCGATGCTTGCGACCGCCACTACGAAAGCTCACGGTCCTTAACCGAGACGACCTTCTCGGTCGCGGCATTGATCTTGAACACCTTGAATGCCCGCCTTGGTCCAAGAATCCGT
Source organism: uncultured Rhodospirillales bacterium (assembly GCA_903928895.1). Taxonomy (GTDB): domain Bacteria; phylum Pseudomonadota; class Alphaproteobacteria; order Acetobacterales; family Acetobacteraceae; genus CAIYPH01. Next base: position 100,985 of record CAIYSR010000145.1, read on the forward strand.
GCAGCGATATTTGACGCAGCAGATTCAGCGTGGCCGTGGGGTAGATCGGGCACCCTAAAGAACCCGAGCGTGACCCACCAATATTTCCCATCGTCATCGAACTCCATCTCTTCCAAGACGGGTTCAGAGACCACTTGCTCACCAAACAGTTCGTGCACGGAGTCTTTTGCGAGTTGAACGGCCTGCTTGATCTCCATCACGGCTCCTTCGCCTTCCTATCAAGATCCCGCGCGACCTCGGGCGCCCGCAGGAGCTTGTCCACATAGGTCGCATACTCAATGCTTTCGTCGGCCTGGAAGTGGATTTCCGGGGCGACGCGCAGGCGCAGGGCGTGGGCGACCTGGCTGCGGAGGAAGGCGGCGCAGCGGCGCAGGGCGGGGAGTTTTTCGGCGACATCGGTGCGGCCGAGGCGGGAGACGAAGGCGGTGGCGTGTTTGAGGTCGGGGCTGATGCGGACTTCGGCGACGGTGATGGTGACGCCGACGAGTTCGTGGTCGCGGACTTCGCCGCGGCCAAAGACGCTGGCGAGGACGTGACGGATTTCCTCGGCGACGCGCAGCTGGCGCTGCGACGGCGGTTTGGCGGACTGGTTGGCGCGCGGGGCACGGGGGCGGGGTTTTTCGCCCTGCGTTGCGCCCTTGGCCCGCTTGCCGGCCGGGGCGCGCTTGTCCCCAACCGGTCGCTTGTCGCCAACGGATCGCTTGTCTTCGGCCATCAGCCTCAAGCCCCCTTTGCTCAACCGGGAACCAGCTCGACCTCGTAGCACTCGACGACGTCGCCTTCGCGCAGGTCGTTGAAGTTGGCGAAGGAGAGGCCGCATTCGTAGCCGCGGGCGACTTCGCGGACATCGTCCTTGAAGCGCTTGAGCTGGGTGAGCTCGCCGGTATGGACCACCACGCCATCGCGCAGCAGGCGCACGCCGCAGCCGCGCTTGACCAGGCCTTCGGTGATCATGCAGCCCGCGACCTTGCCGGTCTTGGTGATGTCGAAGACCTTGCGGATTTCGGCGTAGCCCAGGAACTTCTCGCGTTCCTTCGGCGCAACCTTGCCCTTGACCAGCTTCTCGATGTCATCGGCGACGTCATAGATGATGGAGTAGTAGCGGATATCGACGCCCTCGCGCAGCGCGAGATCGCGGGCCTGGGTGGTAGCGCGGACGTTGAAGGCGACGATGACGGCGCTGGAGGCCTTGGCGAGCTGGATGTCGCTTTCGGTGATCTGGCCGACGCCGGAGATCAGGACGCGGACCTTGACCTCCTCGTGCGCCTGTTTCAGCACGGTGGTGTTGATCGCCTCGGCGCTGCCCTGGACGTCGGCCTTGATCAGGATGGCGACTTCCTTCTGCACGCCCTCCTGGATGCGGGCCAGCATCTGGTCGAGCGTGCCGCGGGCGGCGGTCATCACGCCGGCGTGCTTGTCGCGCAGCTTGCGCTGGCGGAACTCGCTGATTTCGCGGGCGCGGCCCTCGTTCTCGACGACGACGAACGGCTCGCCCGCCATCGGCACGTTGGCGAGGCCGAGGATTTCGACCGGCGCGGAGGGGCCGGCGTCCTTGATCTGGCGGCCCTTGTCGTCGAGCATGGCGCGCACGCGGCCCCATTCGGCGCCGGCCACGACGATGTCGCCCTGATGCAGCGTGCCCTTCTGGACCAGCACGGTGGCGACCGGGCCGCGGCCGCGGTCGAGCCGGCTCTCGATCACCGAGCCCTCGGCGCCGCGGCCCGGATTGGCACGCAGATCGAGGATTTCGGCCTGCAGGAGGATGGCCTCCTCCAGCTTGTCGAGGCCGGTTTTCTTGAGCGCGGAGACTTCGACGTCCTGGGTTTCGCCGCCCATGTCCTCGACGACGATGTCGTGCTGGAGCAGTTCCTGGCGCACCCGGGTCGGATTGGCGTCGTGCTTGTCCATCTTGTTGATGGCCACGATGATGGGCGCGTTGGCGGCCTTGGCGTGGCGGATCGCCTCGATGGTCTGCGGCATCACCCCGTCATCGGCGGCGACGACGAGGACCACGATGTCGGTGACGGAGGCGCCGCGCGAACGCATCGCAGTGAAGGCCTCGTGGCCGGGGGTGTCGAGGAAGGTGATGCGCTCGCCGGACTTGAGCTGCACCTGGTAGGCGCCGATGTGCTGGGTGATGCCGCCGGCTTCGCCGCTGGCAACGTCGGTGGCGCGCAGCGCATCGAGCAGGCTGGTCTTGCCGTGGTCGACATGGCCCATGATGGTGACGACGGGGGGACGGGTCTCGAGATCGGTGTCGATATCGACGGCGCCTTCGAGGCCGAGTTCGACATCGTCTTCGGAGACACGCTTCACCCGATGGCCGAATTCCTGAACCACGAGTTCGGCCGTATCGGCATCGAGGCTCTGGGTGATGGTGGCCATCACGCCGAGCTTCATCAGCGCCTTGATGACTTCCGGCGCCCGGGCGGCCATGCGGTTGGCCAGTTCCTGGACGGTGATGTTATCGGGCAGGACGACTTCGCGCACGACTTTCACCTGATCCGAACGGAGGCGTTCGAGCTCGGCCTGACGGCGCTCGCGCTCGCGCTGGCGGCGGACCGAGGCCAGGCTGCGGACGCGGTCGTCCTCGCCTTCGATGGCGGCCTGGACGTCAATGCGGCCGGCGCGGCGGCGATCGTCGGTGCCTTTCTTGACGACCGCGACTGGCGCCTTGCGGGGCACGGCCGGCGAGCCGGGGCGGCGGATGGTGCGGGCCTCGTCCTCTTCTTCGCCACCGGCACGGGCGGCACGCAGGCGCAGCGTTTCGCTGGCGGGTGTGGCCGGCGTGGCGGCGGCCGCGGCGGGCGTGGCCGGGCGCGGCGTGCGGCG
>CAIYSR010000146.1 GCA_903928895.1 uncultured Rhodospirillales bacterium
ACGGGGTGCCGTCGTGGAAGGTGACGCCGGGCCGTAGCGTGATGCGCCAGGTGGTCGGGGTCAGGACTTGCCATGCCGTTGCGAGGGCGGGATGGAGCTGGTTCTGGGCGTCGCTTTCGATCAGGCGGTCGAACAGGTCGGTCGATGTGTCGCCGTTGGGGCCGGTGCCGGCGAAATGGGGGTCGATGGCGGAGGGTTCGGCGGCGCGGCCGATGGTGAGGTCGGCGGCATGGGCGACGGGCGAAAGGAGGAGGAGCGCGAGGAGCAGGGATCGCATGGTTCAGCCTCCGAGGAACATGCGCCGGGTTTCGGGGTCGGCGGCGAGGACGGCGGCGGGGCCGACGCGGGCGGTGCGGCCGTCGACGAGGATGACGCCGGTGTCAGCGATGGCCAGGGCTTCCTGGGCGTTTTGTTCGACCATGGCGATGGCGGTGCCTTCGGCGTGGATGGCGGCGATGCTGTCGAACAATCCCTCGGCGGCTTTGGGGGAGAGCCCGGCGGAGGGTTCGTCGAGCAGGAGCAGGCGGGGGTGGACCATGAGGGCCATGGCCATGGCGAGGACCTGGCGCTGGCCGCCGGAGAGGGTGCGGGCGGCGGCGCGGCGTTTTTCGGCGAGCATGGGGAAGCGTTCGAGCAGGGCTTCGATGCGGGCGGGGGCGGCCTTGGGTTCGAGGAAGCCGCCCATTTCGAGGTTTTCGCGGACGGTCATGGTGGGGAAGATGTTGGCTTCCTGGGGGACGAAGGCGATGCCGGCGATGGCGCGGGCGCGGGGGTCGAGGGGGTGGATGGGTTTGCCGTCGAGGGTGATGGTGCCGGATTTGAGGCGGAGCAGGCCGGCGATGGCTTTGAGGAGGGTGGATTTGCCGGCGCCGTTGGGGCCGATGATGGCGACGAGTTCGCCGGGGGCGACGGTGAGGACCGCGCCTTTGAGGATTTCGTCGGCGGCGCCGTAGCCGCAGACGATGGCCGTTGCTTCGAGCAGGGGAGGGGTCAGGCCCATTTGCGGCGGCCCATGTAGGCTTCCTGGACGGTGGGGTCGGCGGCCACGGTGGCGAAACTGCCTTCGGTGAGGCGTTTGCCTTCGGCCATGACGATGACGGGATCGCAGAGGCGGGCGATGAGGTCCATGTGGTGTTCGATGACGAGGAAGGTGAGGCCTTCGTCGCGGAGGAGGCGGAGGTGGTCGGCGATTTCCTCGGCCAGCGAGGGGTTCACGCCGGCGATGGGTTCGTCGAGCAGGATCATGCGGGGGCTGGCCATGAGGGCGCGGCCGATTTCGAGGAGTTTCTTCTGGCCGCCGGAGAGGGCGGCGGCGGGGTTGTTGGCGACGCGCAGGAGGTTGAGGCGGCGGGCGATGTCGATGGCTTTGTGGCGGGCGGCGTCCTCGGCGGCGCGGCCGCGGCCGAGGAAGGCGGCGATGAGGTTTTCGCCGGGCTGGTGGGCGGCGTAGAGCATGAGGTTGTCGAGCACGGAAAGGCGGGAGATGCCGCGGGCGATCTGGAAGGTGCGGGTGAGGCCGGCGCCGGTGACGCGGTCGGCGCGCCAGGCGGTGATGTCCTGGCCGGCGAAGGTGACGGTGCCGCCGTCGGGGGGGACGACGCCGGTGATGCATTGGAAGGCGGTGGTTTTGCCGGCGCCGTTGGGGCCGATGAGGGCGGTGA
>CAIYSR010000147.1 GCA_903928895.1 uncultured Rhodospirillales bacterium
CGCCGCCGGATGCGCAATTGGCAACGGAGGACTGCGTATGAGCTACGAAGGCCGGATCGAGAGCCTCAAAACCCGTCATGCCGCGATCGATGCCCAGATCGCCAGCGAAGATGCCCGACCGCGTCCAGACCAGGCGGTGCTCAACAAGCTCAAAGTCGAAAAGCTCCATCTGAAACAGGAACTCGAGAAGTTGCGAACAGGCCAGCCGGCGGCCTGAGAGACCGTCCTGCCGACCTGGAATCCGCGGGAGCCGCCGGTCAGGCGGCTTCTTCGGTTTCAGTGGGTGGCACGGGAACCTGGCGTCCCTCACGGATCAACCTGTCATTGGCCGCCATCACCATCTGATGCAGGTCGGACTGTGAGCAGAGCCCGAGGATCACCGGGTCGCGCGGTTTGATGTTGGAGCTGTTCCAGTGCGATCGGTCCCGTACCTTCTGGATGGTTTCCTTGGTGGTGCCCATCAGCTTGGCGATCTGCGCATCGACCAACTGCGGGTAGTTGCGCAGAAGATAGGCGATGCCATCCGGCCGGTCATTGCGCTTGGCCACCGGCGTGTAGCGCGCACCCTTGAGCCGCTTGGGCTGCGGCAGCGCGGTCGGCAGCAGTTTCAGCCGTGCGTCGGCATCGGCCTCGCATCGGCGAATTTCGGCCAGCGTCACCTGGCTGTTGGCCACCGGGTCGTAGCCGACGATGCCCTGCGCCACTTCGCCATCGGCAATCGCCTGGACTTCGAGGGGGTGCATGCCGCAAAACTCGGCGATCTGGGTGAAGGTGAGCGCGGTCTTGTCGATCAGCCACACGGCGGTCGCTTTGGGCATCAGGGGCAGGGTCATGGCGCGATACCTTTTGATATCCGGAGGGGCCCCGGTTGGGCGACGTGAAGGCTCCCGAGGTAGGAACCGTCGGGAAAGCCGGGCATATGGACTGTCACGCGACCCAGGGTCAAGCCAGTCGCGGATCGGAGCAGGGTTGTAAGGAGAACCGGACTATGTCGATCGACGAAGATCTGCCACGGCCGAAGCCGGCCCGGCTGACACCGCCCGTCCTCGACGGCATGGGGGTTGAAGAACTCACCCTCTACATTGCCGAACTTGAGGCCGAGATCACGCGGGTCAAGGCCGATATTGCCCGCAAGAGCAGTCATCGCGCAGCTGCCGACCTTTTTTTCCGCAAGCCCTGAACGCAAAACCCCCTCCCGCGGTCGCGGGAGGGGGCAGTTTGCATCGGCTCGTCGCTCGCTTCAGGCGGCCTGCGAAACCACCGCCGGCTGCGCCTGCGCGCTGCCGATCGCGATCCGCCGCACCTTCATCGCCTCGGGCACGACCCGCTTGAGGTTCACGTGCAGCAATCCGTGCTGCAGGTCCGCGCCGTCGACCACGATATGGTCGGCGAGCGCGAAGCGCCGCTCGAATGCGCGCCCGGCGATGCCGCGATAGAGCACTTCCGCCTTCGGCTGCTCGCCGGCCATCCGGCCGGTCACCAGCAGCGTGTTCTCCTTGACGGTCAGTTCGATGTCATCGGGACCGAACCCAGCGACCGCCATTGTCAGGCGATAGCTGTCATCGCCGGTCTTCTCGATATTGTAAGGCGGATAGGACGTGTCCGCTGAGGCGGCGGTATCCGCCAGACGGGCCAAGCGGTCGAAACCGATGGCGGTACGGAACAACGGAGTCAGGTTGAGAGCGTTCATATGCGAACCTCCTGCTAGAGCAAGGTTTCCAATCCAGCGCCGCCCGAATGGGCCGGCCCGGTCGTCGTGCCTGACCCCGATTGGGCATCAAGCATGTCCCGGAAATGGTCAGCGCCCCCTCGGGGTTCAAGGGGGCGCTGGGCAGGCTCGTCAGGAAAAATCAGCCCGGCAACTTTTATGCCGGCCCAATGCGGAACACGCACAGCTTGTTGCCGTCGAGATCGCGGAAATAGGCGCCGTAGAACCCGTTGGGGTTCGGTCCGCGCACGCCCGGCGCGCCCTCGTCGCTGCACCCCATCGCAACCGCCCTGGCATGGATCGCGTCCACGATCGCACGGGTCTCGCAGGGCAGGGCGACCATGGTGCCGTTGCCGGTGCTCGCGGCCGCGCCGTCATGCGGCGTGGTGATGGAGAGCATCGGCTGGCCCGCGCCCTTGCTGTAGAAGACGCGCTTGTCCGAGCTGTAAGCGGCGAGCACGGAGGCGCCGAGCGCCTCGGCGATGCCGTCATACAGTGAGCGGGCGCGGGCGAGGTCGTTGGTGCCGAGCATGACATAGCCGATCATGGAGCGTTTCCTTTGGTGAGTGGTGGCGGAGCTTTGCGGGCGGCCCCCGCGCGTGTCAACCGCGTCCAGATTGCAAGCAGGGGAATCGCTTGAAGGCGAAGCGAACAAGACAGGCTCCGCCGGCCAAGGGCCGTAGGCCCCTGGACCCCATTCATTTAAGCGGCCGGATCACTGACCTTCAGTTGGAAGCCCGCGATCTCGCGTGCGGAGGCGGGCGGAGCCCATCAATTC
>CAIYSR010000148.1 GCA_903928895.1 uncultured Rhodospirillales bacterium
CCGCCGCCCCGCCGGCGCGAAGCCGCGCCAATATCTCCCCACCCGGCGGGCCTGGCTCCTCCACAATCTCGGCGCGCACCGCCATCACGCCGCCCTGCGCCATCTCCAGCTCGAAGCCCTCCTCGCCGAGCCCGGCGCCGCCGAATTCCTCGCCGCCGCCCCCCGCGCCGCCGCCATCCTCCGCCCGATCTGCCGCCTCCTCGGCCTGCGCGCGCTCGAACTGCCCCGCCGCCAACGCCAACCCGAAACCCCGCCCGAGCCTCAGCCCAAACCCCTACCCAGACCCAGCCGGCCTGTCCCGCGTGCGCCCCTTCCAAGTCTCGGCGCCCCCGCGCGCCCACCCCACCCCCGCCTCAACAAAAAATCCGCCTGACACCCAAGCGCCGACTCATGCCCATTTCATTCCATTTAAGAAATAAAAATCCTCACCCCCCCGAGAAACGCCTCCACCACCGCAACAAACCCCTCCGGATTGTCCGCATGCAGCCAATGCCCCGCATCGCGCAGCACCGCCATCCGCGCCCGCGGAAACAATTCCTTGATCACCCCCCGATCCTCCGCCCGGATATAGTCCGACCGCGCGCCCCCCAGAAACAGCGCGGGCCCCTCATACCGCCCCGCCACCGCCGGCCAATCCAGCACCTCCCCCAGCCCCGCCGCGATCTCCTCAAGCCCGCACTTCCACGCCGGCACGCCCCCGAACCGCATATTCTGCAACAGGAACCCCCGCATCCCCGCCTCCGGCACCGCCCCCGCCAAGGCCGCATCCGCCTCGCCGCGCGTCATCCCGTCGCGCAGGTCCAGCCCCCGCATCGCCGCGATGATCGGCGCGAACCGCGGCGGGCTCGGCACCGGCGCGATATCCGCCACCAGCAGCCGCGCCACCAAGTCCGGCCGCGTCAACGCCAGCATCATCGCCACCTTCCCCCCCATCGAATGCCCGATCACCGCGCAAGCCCCCACCCCCAGCCCCGCCAACGTCTCCGCCACATCCAACGCCATCTCCGGATACGTCATCCCCATCCCATGCGGCGACGCCCCATGGTTGCGCAAATCCAACGCAATCACCCGCCGCCCCCCCGCAATCCGCCGCTGCACCGCCCCGAAATTCCGCGCCTGCCCGAGCAACCCGTGCAGAACCACCACCGGCGCCCCTTCCCCCATCTCGACCGCATGCAAAATCATCGCCGGACCCTCATCGCCGGACCCTCATCGCCGCTGGGGCCACGCCGCCACCCCCACCCCACCCAGGATCAGCGCCGAGCCCACCATCAAATCCACCCCGAACGCCTCGCCCAGCCACACCGTCGACAGCGCCAGCCCGAACGCCGGCGTCGCCAGCATGCCGACCGAAGACACCATCACCGGCAGGCTCCCCGACATCTGCATCACGCACCAGGTCCCGATCGGCCCGGCGAACCCCCCGATGAACACCAGCGACCACACCGAAGCCCCACTCCACACCCCCACCCCGCCATGCCGCAACGCCAGCGGCAGCAACGCCACGGCGGCGACCAGAAAACACCACGGCAGCAACTGCAACATCGACATCGCCGGCGGCCGCGCCCGCACGATCACGATCGCCAGCGAAAACGTGAAAGCCGCCCCCAGCAGAAAGAAATGCCCGAGCAGAACCCCCGGCGCCCCCCAGTCGATCGACCACGGCGACATCAGCACCGCCGACCCCGCCAGCCCCAGCGCCGCCGCCGCCCAGCGCCGCCCCGGTATCGCCTCCCCCAGCACCAGCACCGACAAGGGTGCGATGAATATCGTCGTCACATTCGACAAGATCGTCGTCCGCCCCGCCGGCACATATTCCACCGCCGCATGCGCCAGCGCGAAAAACGACGCCAACTGCCCCAGCCCCACCCCGAACAGCGCCGGCAAATCCTGCCGCGACGGCACCTTGAGCCGCCCCATCACCCCCAACACCACAAACGCCACCAGCGCCGACAACCCGGCCCGCCCCACCGCGAACCAGGAAGCCGCCGCACCAGAGGCCAGCGCCACCTTGGTAATCGGCCAGGCCGACGACAACAGCACCACCGAGCCCGCGAGCTGTACCAGCCCCGCGGGCGGGATGGCGCCGGTCCGCCTCACGAAAGGTCCAGCATGATCTTCCCGATATGGGTGGAGCTCTCCATCAGCGCATGCGCCGCCGCCGCCTCGGCGAGCGGGAACACCCGGTGGATCACCGGCCCACACCGCCCCTCGGCCAGCAGCGGCCATACCTGGGCCCGCAGCGCCTGCGCGATCGCGCCCTTCTGCGCCGTGCTGCGGGGGCGCATGGTCGAGCCGGTGACCGTCAGCCGCCGCGTCATGATCGGCGCGAGGTCCATCACCTCGACCTTGGCGCCGCCGAGGAAGGCGATCAGCACCAGCCGCCCATCCATGGCGAGCGAGCGGATGTTCTTGGAGAAATACGAGGCGCCCACCATGTCGAGCACCACGTCGACCCCCTTGCCGCCGGTCAGCTCCTTCACCCGTTCGGCAAAATCCTCGGTGCGGTAGTTGATCCCCGCATCGGCCCCGAGCCCGACCATGGCGTCGACCTTTTCGTCGGACCCGGCGGTGGCATAGACCGTGGCACCAAATGCCTTGGCGAGCTGGATCGCCGTCACGCCGATCCCCGACGTCCCGCCATGCACCAGCACCGCCTCACCGGCCGCGAGCCGCCCATGCCCGAACAAATTGGCCCAGACCGTGAAATAGGTCTCCGGCACCGCGCCCGCCCGGATCGCGTCATAACCCGCCGGCCACGGCAGCGTCTGCGCCGCCGGCGCCACGCAATACTCGGCATAGCCGCCGCCATTGGTGAGCGCGCAGACCTTGTCACCCACCCTGGTGCCGCCGACCGCGGAGCCGATGGCCACGACCTCGCCGGCCACTTCGAGGCCGATGATCGGGCTCGCCCCCGGCGGCGGCGGATAGGCGCCCATGCGCTGGGCCACATCGGGGCGGTTGACCCCCGCCGCCTGCACCCGGATCAGCACCTCGTCGGCGCGCGCCACCGGCACCGGCGCGGTGGCCGGCTGCAACACCTCCGGCCCCCCGGCACGCTCGGCCGCAATGATGGTCATGGTCTGGGGCAGGCTCATGGTGACGCTCCGGGACGGTTCGGCCGCATTGTCCGGCCCCCTCACCCCCCCGTCAACTTGGCGCATCTAGGGCGCGCCAGCCCGCCCGCGCGCGCCGAAGGCGAAACTGAACACCCGCTCGCGGCCGAGCAGGAACGACCGCCCGCCCATCGGAAACAGCCGGCGGATCGCCTCGTCCGCCACATCGAGCCCGCCGGTATAGGCCCCCAGCGCCGGCAGCATCAGGCGGCGGCCATCGGCGACGAAGCATGGCCGCGTCACCACCGTGCCGCGCACCGGGACGGACGCCTTGGGGTGGAAATGGCCGCTGATCTCGCCCATCACCCGGCCTGCTGCCGCCTCGTGGCGGAACACCAGCGGACCCGCCCGCCACTCCGCCAGGCTGTGGCCGCGCAGCCCGTTCGCGCGCTTGTCGTGATTGCCGAGCACCCAGACGAACGCGAACTTCTCGGCCATCGCCTTGAGCCGTGCCGCGTCGTCGCGCTGCAAGCGCCCGGCGCCGTCGTCGTCGTGGAACGTGTCGCCCAGCGCGACCACGGTCTCCGGCGCATAGCGCCGCAGCAGCAGCGCCAGCACATCGAGCGTCTCCCGCGTATCCCACGGCGGCAACAGCGAACCCTGGCGGGCGGCGGCGGAGCCCTTCTCGAAATGCAGGTCCGAGACCACCAGGGTCTGCCGCGCCGGGAGGTAGAGCCCGCCGGCGGGATCGAGAAACAGCCGCTCGCCGGCCAGATGCAACGTCGCCGCGCCCATCACAGCAACCGCATCTGCTGCGACGCCGACGACTTCGGTGGGGCCGCCCGCCCCTCCGCCTCCGCCACCAGGGTTTCCGCCTCGGCGAGCAGGTCGTCGTCGGTGATGCCGCTGCGCACGCTCTCGCGGCCGATCTCCAGCAGCACCGGCACCGCCAGCGGCGAGACCCGCGACAGCGCCATGTGGCGGACGCGGCCCTGGATGCGTTGCAGCATGCCAGAAATCCGCCCCAGATCGGTCAATCCGCCCGCCGCGTCGGCCCAGGTGGCGCGCATCAGGATGTGGTCGGGCTGATGCTTGCGCAGCACCTCGTAGATCAGGTCCGAATTCACCGTCACCTGGCGCCGGTTCTTCTCCGCGCCGGGCTGGTTGCGCTGGATCAGCCCGGCGATCACCGCGACGTTGCGGAACGTGCGCCGCAACATCGAGCTTTCCGCCATCCAGGACTCCAGATCGTCGCCCAGCATGTCGGTCTCGAACAGGCGCGCGATATCGAACGGCTCGAACGCACTCCACACCGCCAGCACATAATCCGTCGCCACGAACCCGAGCGGATGGAAGCCGAAGCGCTGCATCCGCCTTGTGAGCAGCATGCCGAGGGTCTGGTGCGCGTTGCGACCCTCGAAGCAGTAGGCGACGGTGAAGAACTTGTCGCCGCGCGGAAACGTCTCGACCAGCAGGTCATCGCGGCCCGGCATGCGCGAGACGTGGCGCTGAAGGCTGAGCCACTCCTTCACCTCATCCGGAAAGGCGCCCCAGGATGCCGGGTCCTGCAACATGCGGCGCACCCGATAGGCCAGATTGGTCGTCATCGGCATGCGGCCGCCGGCATAGGCCGGCACCTTGGGCTCCCCGCTGCCGCCATCGGCGACCTCGCAGACCGTCTCCTTCAGGCGCAGGAACTTCAGCATTCGTCCCGCGAAAATGAAGGTGTCGCCCGGACTCAGCATGTTGACGAAATACTCCTCCACCTCGCCCAGCGCCGCGCCCCCCCTGCCGGCGTAGCGAACCTTCAGCAGCGGTTCCTCGACGATGGTGCCGATGTTCATGCGGTGCTGGCGGGCGATACGTTCGCCCATGACATGCACCAGTCCGGCGCTGTCGCGGAACAGGCGGCGGTAGCGGTCATAGGCGGACAGCGCGTAGCCGCCATTCTCGACGAAGCCGAGCACGTCGTCGAAATCCTGCCGTTCCAGCATGCTGTAAGGCTGCACGCACCTGACCTCGTCATACAGCGCATCGGGCCGGAACGGGCCGGCACAGGCGACGCCCATGATGTGCTGGGCGAGGACATCGAGCCCGCCGGGGCGCGGCGGATCGCCATCCAGCTCGCCGGCCCGGACCCCGGCGATGGCGGCCTCGCATTCCAGCACCTCGAAGCGGTTGGCCGGCACCAGGATGGCGCGGGAGACCTCGTCCATGCGGTGATTGGCGCGGCCGACGCGCTGCAGCAGGCGCGAGACCCCCTTGGGCGCGCCGACCTGGAGCACCTGGTCGACCCCGCCCCAATCGATGCCGAGATCGAGCGAGGACGTGGCGACCACCGCGCGCAGCAGGCCCTCGGACATCGCCGCCTCCACCCGCTTGCGCTGGTCGAGCTCCAGCGAGCCGTGATGGATCGCAATCGGCAGGGTCTCGTCGTTGAGCCGCCACAGTGCCTGGAACAATAGCTCGGCCTGGGCCCTGGTGTTGACGAACACGATGGTCATCCCGGCGGCGCGGATGCGCGCGAGGATTTCGGGGGCGGCGGCGAGGCCCATATGGCCGGACCATGGGAGGCGGCCCTCGGGCAGCAGGACGGAGATATCCGGTGCCGCGCCCCCCTGTACCTCGATGATCCGGGTGGCTCCGCAGAACGCCGCGATGGCGGCGCGATGGGCCACCGTCGCGGACAGGCCGATGCGGCGCAGTCCGGGGGCGAGTGCCATCAGGCGGGCCAGGCCGAGGGCGAACATGTCGCCCCGCTTGGTCCCGGCCAGGGCATGCGCCTCGTCGACGATGACGGTCCGCAGGTCCTGGAACATCGGGATGCTCTCGGGCAGCGACAGCAGCACGGCCAGGCTCTCCGGGGTGGTCAGCAACAGGTTCGGCGGCGCCTCGCGCTGCCGGCGGCGCTCGGCCGTCGAAGTGTCGCCGCTGCGCGCGGCGGTGGTGACGGGCAGCGCCATCTCGGCGATGGGGCGCGCCAGATTGCGCGCGACGTCGGCGGCCAACGCCTTGAGCGGGCTGACATAGAGCGTGTGCAGCCCCGCGCGCGGAGCCTCGGCGAGCTCGACCAGGCTGGGCAGGAACCCCGCCAGGGTCTTGCCGCCGCCGGTGGGCGCAATCAGCAGGACGCTGTCGCCCGCCCGCGCGGCGGCGAGCAGATCGAGCTGGTGCGGGCGCGGCGCCCAGCCCCGGGCGGCGAACCAGTCGCTGAAGCGTTCCGGCAATGTTCCATCCATCGCGGCCTTCATAGGCGGTGCCGGGGCCTGCCGGCAATCGCGGTGGCTTGCCAGAGCGGGCGATCCACTCCCTGATAAGCGAAACAGCATCGGGAGGGACTGATGGGCGCGATCAAGGCGGTTTATCGGGGCGTGACGTTCACCGAGGCGCCGCGCTGGCATGACGGCCATTTGTGGTTCTCCGACTTCTACACCCACCAGGTGCTCAAGCTCGACCACACCGCGGTCGTCTCCAAGGTGGTGGATGTGGCGGCGCAGCCCTCGGGCCTGGGCTGGCAGCCCGACGGCACGCTGCTGATCGTCTCCATGCTCGACCGCCGGCTGCTGAGGTTCGATTCGGGCGCGCTGGTCGAGGTCGCCGATTTGTCCGCCATCGCCGGCGGGCCGTGCAACGACATGGTGGTCGATGCCGTTGGCCGCGCCTATGTCGGCAATTTCGGCTTCGACCGCAACGCCGGCGAGGCCGAGCGCGAGGCCGACCTCGCGCGGGTGGACCCGGACGGCACGGTGTCCATCGCCGCGCGCGGCCTGAAATTCCCCAACGGCGCCGTCATCACGCCGGACGGCAAGGGCATGATCATCGCCGAGACCATCGGCCAGCTTCTGACCTGGTTCGACATCGCGGCCGACGGGTCACTGTCGGGGCGGCGGGTCTGGGCCGACCTGGCAGGCCATTTCCCCGACGGAATCTGCCTCGATGCCGAGGGCGCGGTGTGGGTGGCCGATGCGCGCGGGCGGGACCTGCTGCGGGTCGGCGCCGGCGGCGCGATCCTGGCACGGGTGGCGATGCAGGAGGGCCGTTTCGCCTTTGCCTGCATGCTCGGTGGCGCCGATCGCAAGCATTTGTATGTCTGCTCCAGCACCGCGAGCGGGCCGGGGCAGGCGGCCAAGCGCGATGGCGGGATCGACGTCGTCACGGTCGACGTCGCCGGGGCGGGGCTGCCATGAGCGACGACATGGGGCTGAAGGGCCGCGTGGCGCTGGTCACCGGCGGCGGCGCCGCCGGCGACGGGGTCGGCAACGGACGGGCCGCCTGCATCCTGCTCGCGCGCGCCGGGGCGTCGGTGCTGGTGGTGGATCGCGACCTCGCGCTGGCGGAACGCACGGTGGCGATGATCGCGGCCGAGGGCGGCACGGCGGCGGCGGCATCGTTCGATGTCACCGAGGGCGCGCAATGCCAGGCGATGGTGGCGGAGGCGGTCTCCCGGTTCGGCCGGCTCGATCTGCTCGACAACAACGTCGGCATCGGCAGCAAGGGCTCGGTGGTCGAGGAGACCGAAGAGACCTGGCATCGGGTGATGCGCGTGAACGTCGACTCCATGTTCCTCACCTGCAAGCACGCGATCCCCGCGATGATCAAAACCGCCGGCGGCGGCGCGATCGTCAACGTCTCATCGATCTCCGCGCTGCGGCCGCGCGGGCTCACCACCTACACCGTCTCCAAGGGTGCGGTGATCGCGCTGACCCAGGCGATGGCGGTGGATCACGGCAAGGACAACATCCGGGTCAACTGCGTCGCACCCGGGCCGGTCTATACGCCGATGGTCTATGACCGCGGCATGTCGGAACAGGCGCGCGACAACCGGCGCCGGGCCTCGGTGCTAGCGATCGAGGGCACCGGCTGGGATGTTGGCCACGCCGTGCGCTTCCTGCTCTCGGAGCAGGCGCGCTACATCACCGGGCACACGCTGGTGGTGGATGGCGGCACCACGCTGCGGGCGCCGGAACGGGAGAGCCAGGAGCACTGAGGCTCCCCCCTCCCGGGCACCGGGAGGGGGACGAAGGCTCAGCGTTTGCCGTGGGCGACTTGGTTGAAGGCCTTGTCCTTGTCGACGCGGATGTCGCCGGGCAGGTTGAGCACGCGCTCGGCGATGATGTTGCGCAGGATCTCGTCGGTGCCGCCGGCGATGCGCAGGCCGGGCGAGAACATCAGCCCCTCCTGGAACAGGGCGTGCAGCGGCGCGAGGTCCGGGTCCATCACCATGCCGGCCGCACCGAGCAGGTCCATGCCGTAGCTGGCGATGTCCTGCAGCTTGCTGGCGTTGACCACCTTGGCGATGGAGTTCTCCGGCCCCGGGGTCTGGCCGCGGGAAAGTGCGGTCATGGTGCGGAAGCGGGTGAATTTCAGGCCCTGGGTGCGGCAGTGCCACTCGGCGATGCGCTCGCGCACGGCCGGGTTGTTGATCGCCGGTTCGCCGTCGAGATCGACCATCTTGGCCAGGGTGACGAGATCGGTGACGTCGGGGCGCGGCACATCGCCGACCGCGAGGCGCTCGTTCATGAGCGTGGTGATCGACACTTTCCAGCCGGCGCCGACCGCGCCGAGGCGCTGCGCGTCGGGCACCTTCACGTCGGTGAAGAAGACCTCGTTGAAGTGCGAGGTGCCGCTGATCTGCTTGATCGGGCGGCATTCGACGCCGGGGGATTTCATGTCGAGGAAGAAGAAGGTGAGGCCCGCGTGCTTCGGCACATTGGGGTCGGAGCGGGTGACGATGATGCCGTAGTCGCAGTAATGGGCGCCCGAGGTCCAGATCTTCTGGCCGTTGATGGTCCAGGTGTCGCCGTCGCGCTCGGCGCGGGTGCGCAGCGCCGCGACATCGGAACCGCCGGCCGGCTCCGAGAACAGCTGGCACCAGATCTCCTCGCCGCGCAGGGCTGGGCCGACGTAGCGTTCGAGCTGTTCGGGCGTGGCATAGGCCATCATGGTGGGGATGCACATGCCGAGGCCGATCTCGAACACGCCGCGGGGAACGGCGTAGGCCTCCTCCTCCTGCTGGTAGATGACGTTGAAGATCGGCGACAGCTCGAGCCCGCCCCAGCGCTTGGGCCAGGTGATGCCGGCGAAGCCGGCGGCGTATTTCTTGGCCTGCCAGTCCTTGGCGCGGGCGATCTCCTCGGCCTTGATATGCCGGCCGCGCGAGACCGGCTTGGCCTCGGATTTAAGCTGCGCATTCGCCGCGAGGAAGGCGCGCGCATTGGCGCGGAAAGCGGCCTCGTCCTTGGTATCTTCGAAGTCCATGGTGTTGTTCCCTTCGTCTAAACGGATAGAAGTTTTTTGCTTCTTTTTTTCAAAAAAGAAGCGCTTCTTTTTTTCAAAAAAGAAGCA
>CAIYSR010000149.1 GCA_903928895.1 uncultured Rhodospirillales bacterium
ACGTGTACGTCACCGAACCGCTGCCGGCGGAAAGTCCCTTCATCGGCCTGGACAACGTGACGCTCACGGCGCACAGCGCCTTCCGCACGCCGGAAGCGAGCGAAACCTTGCTGCGCCGCGCCCTCGATATTGCGCGGCGCGTCACTGGGATGGAATAACAGCGGGAAACAGGAGGTCAGCGCATAAATTTCGGATCCGACCTCAGCCATCGTGCGAAGCAAGGCGCTGTGGCAGGATTGGAACATCGCGGACGTGGCGAAATCGGTAGACGCAGCAGACTTCAATTGGAGTGCCCGTGGGGAAACCCGCGGAGCAGAACCGCTCAAAGTCGGGGAACGCTAAGGGGCTCGTGCCCCATGCCAATCCCGAGCCAAGCCCTCGCCCGAGGGAAGGTGTAGAGACTGGACGGGTGGCGCCTACGGCCGGAAGGCCTTGGCGAAGGGACAGTCCAGACCACGAACGCCTCACGGCGGCGGCGAAAGCCGAAGTGGTAAGAAAATCTGCTTCTCATGGAGAGTGCGGGTTCAAGTCCCGCCGTCCGCACCAGCTTGGATCAGCCGACATTGGGGCGTCGCCTATCGGCGGACCGATGAGCTGGACCCGGCCGTTTCAGGAAGAAGAGGGCCGAGCTCCATCGTCCCCGATCACCGAGCGCCATCGGTCGATCCGGCCGCGCCAATAGGGCACGTCCTTTCCGTCGATTTCCCAGGCCACCTCGCCGGCAAAGGGGAGCCAGATGTCGCCGTGCAGGCGATAGTCGGAGAATCTTCCCCGCCACGGCGTCGGCAATTCCGGAGAGCTCGCCGAACGCGGCCGGTCCGCGGCAAAGCTTCCTGCGATCCGGCCGTCGCCGTCGAGGCTGAGAATGACGTCCGACGCGCACGCGCCTGCGCCGGCGCTGACCGCCAAGGTATCGCGACCCTCTTCGCGCCAGCGCAGCGCCGGATTGAGGAGGATGGCGGACGGCGCCCAGGCGAGTTCCGCGAGGTAGCGCATCAGCTCGCCACGCACGAGGGCCGGCGTGTGTTTGGCCCGTGCGATCGGCAAAAGACCGAACGCCAGGATATCGAAGCATCCTTCGCCATTTTCCAAGGCGTCGCGCGCCGAGATCATGCCGAACGGCCCAGCCTTCGCCCGCCAGTCGAACGCACAGACCCGCGTCGAGATCGTCTGGGTGGCGGTGAATGCCATCCACGACTCCGCATCGAGGCTCCGCTTCATCTGCCCCACCTGCGTCAGCTCGACACGGGCGCGGTCGTCATCGGGCCGCACACCAAGGCGAATGGCCAGGTCGTAGACCGCGGCGGGCAGACGTGCCCGGCGTTGATCAGCGGTTTCAGCCATTTGCTGCTCCTTCATCGGGTTCATCCTCCGGGTGCCAGAATGCAATGATCAATCCGGTCACCAGGGTCACAATCAGGCGCGCCGCGAATGACGGCCGCGCGGACTCAATTGGCATCGGTCACGTCACGGTCCCGCCAATTGCCATCGCGCGAGGGTGAGAATGATCCCGCCCGCGTAAAGGGTTCCGAAAATCGCTTTCGTGTGCCTTGCCAACCATTCCGGCAGATAGATATCGAAATTGGCGCGGCGGTCGCGCGTATACCGGGCCGCGATTGCGGTGAGGGGGCAGCGAAGGCGGTTGAGGACAAGAACGACGACCTCGATCGAGACGATGCCGATTGCGAGCGCCGCGCCGGGCAGGTTCCCGCACCATGCAAAGACCGAGATGGCGACAGCGCAGGCGGCAAGAATTCCCCAAATGATCGTATGCGCGATCTTGATCGCCGTCAGTATGGCGGTCGACGACGTCCGTCGGCCCAGCGCCGTGCGGAGCATTCATCGTGTCGCCGGATGATCGACGGCTCGGTTTCGCGCGAGATCGTCGACGGCGACGCGCGCCGAAGATATCCGCAAGGCGAGGCCGACGACGCACCAAAGCATCATCGCAAAGGCGGTTTGCCAGTACAAACTCTGGCTCAAAGATGTCGCGGGGAAAAGAACGAGGAGCCAACCCGTGTAACTCGCATGCATCAGAACTGCCAGCAACACGCTTCCAGTGCCCCGGTAGACCCACGTCATCAGCATGCGATATGGCGTCAAGGTCGCGAGATAAACGACGGCGAATTCCAGCGGCCAGACCATGCCCATCGCCGCGATATTATAGCGAAAATCGACCAGCAGGTGCCAGATCGACCAGATCAGACCGAGCCATAGCCCCGCCCGGCCGACGCGGGCACGCGCGAGCAGGCGCGGTGTCGCCCATCCGGTCCAACCGATTTCCTCGAACCCGCCGGCAACGATCCCCGCTGCAAACAGCGCCCATTGGAAGCGCGGCGCAAATGCCGGAGACACGAGGGCACCGATCGACAGCGGAAGCGCCAGCAGCAGCGGGGCGGTCAGAACCGCCACCAGGTACCAGCCCCCGCTCACCCGCCAGCGTATGCAGCGCGACCAGAGTTGTCGGAGTCCGGCGCGCCCGTCCGACAATGCAATCAGCGTCAGGCCCGCCACGCTGGGGCCGAGCAGCATCAAGACGGAGATCACGCCGAGTTCGCCCGGCCCAGGGGCCGAGAGGTCGAAGTTCCCTGCGATCAGGACCGTCAGAATCCCACCCCAGCTGATGGCGAATGTCAGCGCGGTATAGGCCAGCAACGGGCGTCGCCGGGCCAGGCTTGTCAACGTCGCGGGCGGCCTCCAGGCCATGCTTTGCATCCTGTCGTCACCGTGAACCTCCGCAGCTCGCCGACAGGGTCGGCTCGGGCGAAGCTCCCAGCTCGAACTGGTAGCGGTCTCGAAGACATGCAGACAGGGGTGGAAATCACGCACACCGATGCGGTCGAGCCCAACATGAATTGCAGGGATGACGCTATGAACAGGTCACGATATCGATGGGTATAATCCGATGCTGTGCGGGATGAAATGAAATTTATTACAACGGTTACGTTATTGTTCATCCCATAGAGCAGGGCGACATCATGCCTTTGTGCAAACCATGACCTGGCAGAGCATCCGCATTTCCCGTTTTGGCGGCCCCGAGGTTCTGGAGCTGGTGGAACAACCCACGATCCCTGCCCCCGGCCCCGGCGAAGTCCGCATCAAGGTGCTCGCCGCCGGTACCGGCTTCACCGATAGTTTCATTCGGCGGGGTCGTTACCCCGATTTCAAGGGGAAGCTGCCGTTCACGCCGGGCTACGACCTCGTCGGCATCATTGACAAGACGGGGCCCGGCGTGACCGCGCGACGGGAGGGGGAGTTGGTCGCGGATCTTTGCGTGGTCGGAGGCTACACACAATACGCAATCCGTCCCGCGCGCTTGCTTGTGCCGGTGCCGGTTGGCCTCGATCCGGCCGAAGCCGTATGCATCCCGCTTGCCTATCTCACCGCGTTCCAGATGCTCACCCGCGCCTGCAGCTTGCCGCGGGGGGCGACAATCCTGGTGATCGGCGCCTCCGGCAGCGTCGGCACGGCCTTCCTGGACCTGGCGCGGCATCTCGGCCTGACCGCAATCGGCACCTGCTCGGCCAGAAACATGGCAGCGGTGGAACGCTTCGGCGCCACGGCGGTGGACCGCCGTGCCGGCGACTTCGTTACGAGGGTGCAGGACCTCACCGCGGGACGACACGCCGTCGGGCGAAACGACGGGGCCGGCGTGGACGCCGCCTTCGATGCGATGGGCGGGGGGCATTTCGCACCGACCTTCGCCTGTCTCAAAGCCGGCGGGATGCTGGTCGGCTACGGGTCGCAGACGATGGCCGTTGGCGGCGAGGGTTTGCTGTCGGCCGGGCTCGGACTGGCCCGCCTCAAGCTTTGGGGCGCAGTTCCCTGGCTTTTCGGCGGCCGTCACGCCGCCTGGTACAGCATCACCGACCGCCGACTGACGCACCCCGACGAGTTCACGGCCGATATGGCGACATTGTTCGGCCTGCTGCGTGACGGAGCGATCCATCCCGTCGTGATCGATCGCCTGCCCCTTGCGGCCGCACGTGAAGTGCATGCGCGCATCGATGCGGGCGGCCTCGGCGGCAAGATTGTGCTGTTGCCCTGGTCCACGTCATAACGCGATGTGACATATCCGCCGTCGGGTGAGCGGTCGGCGTTGTCCGGGCCGCACCTCAGCGAAAACTGCCCGCGGCTGGTCCAATTCCTGATCCGCCTCAGTCATCGTCCTCGCGTTCGCCAGACCGTCGCTCGCCATGCTCGCCGCGCGTGCTGCGGTGGCATCGTGCACAATCTTCGAAATTCGGAATGCCTTCCCGGACATGCTTTGCCCTGATGGCAGCTGGCTGATGCTCGTGGCAGCCAAAGCAGGTGTAGCGGCCGGTGTCATTGTTGAGATGGCAGGTCGCGCAAGGGGTCGCGTGCGGGCCATCGAGCAGGAAGTATTTGGCATGCTCGAAATTGGCCGGCTTCCACGCTTGCTGGCCGTGGCACTGCCCGCACGTCGCGCTCGCACCGCGATGAGCCGCCGTGTCGGGCGCGGTGTGGCAGGTCTCGCATTTCGCGCCGGCCGCCGGTTGCAACAGGGCGTGTGAGAAGGACTGGCGATGGCCCAGTGCGAAAGCCGAACCCTCGTGTCCGGTGTGGCAGGTCAGGCAATTCGGTGTGCTCAATTGTTGATGGAACCCAACTTTCGGGCGCGGCGAGGTCAGCATCGCGCCTTTCGTGGTGCGCGATCCGATCGTTGCGACCGCATGGCAGGTTACGCATTTCGGCGCCACCGCCCCGCGGAACGGCACGTGACAGGCGAAACAG
Organism: uncultured Rhodospirillales bacterium; assembly: GCA_903928895.1. Taxonomy (GTDB): domain Bacteria; phylum Pseudomonadota; class Alphaproteobacteria; order Acetobacterales; family Acetobacteraceae; genus CAIYPH01. The sequence goes on from CAIYSR010000149.1 coordinate 4,756, forward strand.
TCGGTGGCGACGTCGGCATGTGCGGGAGTCAACGGTCCTGGACTGATCATGAAATTGGGCCACCACACGATGAGCACGCCAAGCCCAACCAGATTGGCGGTGATCAACGCGAGGAACCAGCGGCGCATCACTTCCAGCTCCAGAACACAAACACGCTGACGATGTGAGCCATCGCCAGGACGGAAAACGCCAGCGTGATCGGGTAGTGAACCGCCCGCCACTGTTTGACGACGTCAAATGTCAGGCTGTCCCAGTAGATGTGCTCTTCAAGCGCACGGCCTGAGAGCCCTTGCTGGCGCATATATGCGCTGGTCGCTGCCAGTCTCCGGCTGGAACGTTGCAACAAGAATTTGCCGGCAAGTCCACTCCCGACGTTGAGCAGCAATGCCCACACGGCGAGCCACCCGAGGATCCCGTTGAAGTGGATCCCCGCGTGAACCAGCACCAGCAGGCATCCCGTCCACGCCATGCGTTCGTGCAGCCGAAGGAGCGTTGTCGGATTGCCCGTGGCGATGATCTTCCGCTTCCGCAGCGAATATCCGAACGAGCCCATGATCAGCAGCACACCGGGGATGCCGAGGTAGCGACCGACCCATACGGCATCGAGCACATGCAGCGCGGCATCGACCAGCAATGCGGCGGCGACCAACGCCAGAAGCGCCAGGCAGAAAGGCACGATATCGCGGGTCAGGAGCGTGAATCTCATCGCGTCATGCGTCCAGCAGCAGGTGAGAGGCCGGGGTGCCAACGCACAGGAGGCAGGTCCCGGCGGTGATGACATGGTCGGGCTTTTGCGGGTACTGAACGCGGCCGGCGAGGAGCCTGGTCTCGCAGCTGCCGCAGCTGCCCGAGCGGCATCCGGTGTCGATCGGCACGCCGTGCCGCTCCGCGAACGCAAGCAGGCTCGCGTCCCGTCCATCCCAGCGCAGGGTGCGACCGGAGCGACGAAATGCGATCTCCAACTGGTCTTCCCCGACCAGCACGGCCTCAGGCGAAGCGCCGATGGTGGAGCGAACGGAGGCGGGCCCGAAGGCTTCGAAGTGAATATCCTCGTCCGCAATGCCCCAGGCCCGTAGAGCCGGAACCAGGCTCTCCATCATTGCGGGTGGACCGCAGACATAGAACCCTTGCTTGCCGCGCGGCAGGATGCGTCGCAAGAGGTCGACATCGACATGCCCGGTGTGCTGGAAGTCCCGCCCTTGAACGTCATCCGGGTTCGGACGGCTGTAGACGATGGAGAGATGGAAATTCCTGTGTGACGCCGCGAGTTCCTCAAGCGTGGCCTTGAAGGCGTGTTCCCGTCCGTTCCGAACGCCATGGAACAGGTAGATGACCCGGTCGGGCTGCTCGTCGAGGCACCAGTGCAGGATGCTCATCATCGGCGTGATGCCGATTCCACCGGAAATCAGGACGGCGGGTATCAGCGGATCGGGGTCGAGGAAGAACTGTCCGGCCGGACATCTGATTTCGATGACGTCGTTTTCTCGCACTCTGTCGAGCAAATGCGCCGACGCCCCCCCGGGCGGCACAGTAGCCCGGTCCGGCGGTGCCACAACGCGCTTTACGGTGATGCGGTAGGCTTCCGGGCGCGGACGGTCCGACAGGGAGTAGCAGCGGGTGACCATGGCGCTCCCACCTGGTATTCCGGTGCCGGGGTTGGCGACGTGAAGCCTCACGGTCAGGAACTGGCCGGGCTTGAAGGGAGGCAACATCCCGCCGTCGACCGCCATGAGGTGGAACGAGCATTGGGTGGCGCCGGCATCCTCGATATTGCGCCGCGCGACGCGAAACTCGCGCCAGCCGGGCCAGGCGTCCCCGATCGTCTCCGGTCGTCCCTCGCCGGGTCCGACCGCTGTCCCCGGTGCGATCCGGCGCAATCGCCAGACTGCGACGCCGCCGCCGACGGCCAATTGGAGGACCAGGGCCGCGCAGATATACAGGAGCAGGAGCGAGGCCGTCATCGCTGGTTTGCCCTGCGCTGCCCGCTAGCGCCGCGCCCAGCGAATTCCATAGTAGGTGTGGAACAATTCCTCGAACGCCCCATCCACGGTGTCGGCTGCGACATAGGGTGGGCTGTCTTTCACCTTCTGACGGGTGACATCGAGGTGGATGATGGATCGTGCCCGGTCGATCCAATCGATGGAAAGCGGCGAGACCAGAAGCTTCTCACCAGGCCACCAACTCGACGTATGCACGACCAGGTAACGCACCTGCCAGAGCGTGGTGTCGATCAAGAAGTCTTCCGCATGACCGATGTCACCGTCGGTCGTTTCGATTGAATCCCCGGTTATCTCGGATATGCTGCGGACCTGGGTATCGCGGTCATCGCCACCCCGAGGGAGGGGATCGTCGGCAGGGGCACTATTGTAGTGATCTCGAACCAGAACCAGCATCTCCTGCGAAAGCGGTTCGCTGGCATCTACATCAGGACATTCCGCAACCTGCCTCATTGTCAGCTTGACCGGCAGGTGATTCGATTCGGGGTTGGGCTGGCCCAACACTGAAACGGGCAGCAGCGCCCGGCGGCCTGACAGCCAGTCGCCCGTATCGACCACGAGCCATTGGATGGACCAATCCGCCTCGTCATACATCAAACCTGAGATCGTGCCGAGTTGGCCGTCCGTCGCCTGGATCGGATAGGAGTTGAGTGCTGACGCATTCCAAAGCATGGCTTCATCTTTCTTTAAAAATACCGGCCGGCTCGGCGCGATCTACCGGCCCGCTAAAAGGCAGCAAGCTGCGGATGGTTCCACGCCATAATGGCGCGCCCGGTATCATCCGGTCGGGCTCGGTGCAAACACTTCGATCGCCCCCCCGCGCCTGGCTGCCCTGAGCTTTCCCAGGTTCGATGCAACACTAATGGCTTGCGATGATGGAGGGAGGTTCGGAAACTACGCAGCTTCGGATGTATGGGTATTTTCCGATTCTGCATTCTTCGTTGCGTGTCGGCCAATGTCTGATGTGTAACACTTTCATTTTTTCGTATATTTCTGATAGGCGATCGCATTTTAGTCGAACGGTTTTCCCAGGACTGCTTTGACCCGGATCAATGCAATCCCCGGGCGTCGCTGCGAAAGCGAGCTTCAGATCAGGTTGGATCGCCGCTATTCGCCCCAGATCGGGGGGAGCATGGAGCGGCTTGGATGCAGATAGCCAATGCTGACGCACGGTCGTGATCAACACGGAGCTGGAGGCATGTCACTCGGGACCTTCACTGGACGACTGCTAGTCGTCCTCATCATCGCGGCACTCGCAGCCGCCTTGTGGCAGCTGACCGACATTCTGGTGCTGCTGTTCGGCGCGGTCCTACTTACCATCGGGCTCTGTGCAGCGACCCGGTTGGTGGCACGGCGCACAGGCATCCGCCGGGGCATCGCACTGGCAGGTGTCTTCCTGCTTGGGCTTTGCGTCATCGGCGCCGCTCTATGGGTCTTCGGCTCGACCATCGCAGCCCAGCTGGACGACGTGATCGAGGCCGCACCCGCTGGCTTCAAGCTGTTCATGGCCTGGATGACCAGCAATGCCTATGGCAAACAAGTGCTCGCTCAGGTGCGCGGGGCCAACATGGTTGGGGCCACCGGTTGGGCGACATCGATGGTCAGCACCGCCGGCGGCATGATCACGCGCGCGCTCGGCTATGCCGTCATCGCCGTGGTCGTTGCGATCTATCTGGCCGCCCAGCCCGACCGCTACCGTCATCTGTGCCTGCGTCTGGTGCCGCTTGCCCATCGTCCGACGACGGAGACACTGTTCGGCGTGATCGGCACGGTGCTGCAGCGCTGGCTGATCGGTCAGATGGTGGTCATGATGACGATCGGCGTGCTGACCGGAATTGGCCTGTGGCTGCTGGGCATCGAAGCGGCCTTTGCGCTGGGGCTGATGGGGGGCCTGCTCTGCTTCATCCCCTTCGTTGGCGCGATCCTGGCCGCAATCCCCGCCACCCTGGTGGCGCTGACCCAGGGGCCGGTCTAAGCGGTCTCTGTCATCGGCATGTATGTGGCCGTCCATTTTATCGAGGGCAATTTCATCACCCCGATGGTCCAGGCCGAGGCCACGTCCTTTCCACCGGCTCTGGCGCTACTGGCTACCGTTTCCTTCAGCGTTCTGTTTGGTCCGGCAGGGGTTTTGCTCGCCGCCCCGCTCACCCTGTTGGTGATGGCAGCCGCCGAGGTTCTGTATGTGCAGCACGGGCTGGGCGAGCCACCGGAAGCAATCGCACTGGATACCACCGCCCGGCAACTGCCTTGATGGAACACCATGGCAATCGTGTGAAGGCAGGCAAGGCAATCAAGGCTCCGCCGGCAAAGGGCCGCAGGCCCTTTGAACCCGTTCCATTCAGCGGCTGGATCAGCGACCTTCAGTTGAAAACACAGATATTGCTTGCGCCGCAGGCCATCGATCCTGCGATATCGGCACGATCTTGCCCGTGAAGAATGAATCGATGGGCTTCGCCCGCCTCCGAACGCGAGATCGCGGGCTTCCAACTGAAGGTCAGTGATCCGGCCGCTTAAATGAATGGGGTCCAGGGGCCTACGGCCCTTGGCCGGCGGAGCCTGTCTTGTTCGCTTCGCCTTCAACCGATTGCCCTGGATGGAACACCGTCTGTCCGCCGCCAACGTACGATAAGCCCGGCGGGCTGGGGTGATGTCACGTGCGAGACATGCTATCGCCGTGGTGATGGCGCGAACGTCGCGCCTCCGACGGCGACCCGAGGACGCGACGATGTACCAGGACCCTGTCACCGCCACCAAGCAACTCGGCGAAACGCCGATGATCGACCCAACCGCACACGTGCGCGACAGCAAATTCGGGCATTATTGCGAGGTCGGCGCCCGCACCAAAGTCGCGGAGTGCGGGTTCGGTGACTACAGTTACATCGTCAACGACGCCGACATCATCTACGCCACGGTCGGTAAATTCTGTTCGATCGCGGCGCATACCCGGATCAACCCAGGCAACCATCCGCTGGACCGCGTCGCGCTGAGCCATTTCACCTACCGCTCCAGCGCCTATGACCTCGGCCCGGACGACGCAAGCTTCTTTGATTGGCGGCGCGCGCACCACATCACCCTCGGCAACGATGTCTGGATCGGCCACGGCGCCATCCTGCTGCCCGGCGTATCCGTTGGCACCGGGGCGGCCATTGGTGCCGGCGCGATCGTGACCAAGGACGTGCCGCCCTTCGCCATCGTGGTCGGCAATCCTGGCAGGATTCTGCGCTTTCGCTTCCCCGACCCGATCATCGCCGCGCTGCACCGGATCGCCTGGTGGGACTGGCCGCACGCCGCGCTGCGCCAGCGTTTGGCGGATTTCCGAGCGATGGATGCGGCGAGGTTCTGCAAGAAATACGACCCGGCGTGACAAGCGGCAGGCCGCGACGACGGGGTCGGACTTCGGTTTTCGTTCGCCTCGGACGGCCGGTCCGAGATTGACCGGGGCGAAATGGCCCGCCGGGATATCAGGGGAAGACCCGCGTCACGATGCCGGAGAGGTGGCATGCCTGAACGAGTGGAAAATTCATCGCGAATCATCAGGATTGTGCGCCAGTCCCGGGACGGTTGATCTTGCGGGCGGGGCTCGTTCACGATTATCGTTGCTCAAAATGCCTGGGTGGGCTGGGCATCATGGAAATGTCGGTTGATGAGGAAGCAAATGGCGACTCGGACCGTTGCAACCATTTTCCTCGCCCTGCTTGTCGCGCTCGGGCTCGCCGGGACCGCTGCGGCCGCGACGCCGAACGCGGCATTGGCGTTGACGAGCGACGGTTCGGCGGGGGATCCGTTCGCCGCCTACAGTTCGTCGTCCTTCATCCTCAACACCGACACTGGCTCGATCGCGCAGGCCGATAATTCTGGCAGTTATCTTGGCATCGGCCTTCTTCCCAGCGTCGTTGTGACGCAGCCCGACGGCTCGCAGGTCCGGGTGTTCGAGATGACCTCGTTCACGGTTCCCTTTGGCGACACGGTGAACCTGTCTGGCTCGCTCGCGGCTGCCATCGTCGCGAGTGGCGATATCACCATCAGCGGCACCCTGAATGCGGGAGCCTTCAAGCTCGGCAACAGCATCGGCGTCGGCGCCGGCGCCTTCGCTGGCGGGCAGGGTGTCGCCTACAGCAACGGGTTGCAGGGGGCAGGGCCGGTCGGTTCGGGCGGCGGCGGGGGCGGCGGTGTCGGGACCACGGCGCATGTGGATCCCCCGTGCTGTGGCTATGACGAAGCCTCGGGCGGCGGCGGCGGGGGCAGCGCCAATGGGGGACAAGCCGGCAACGCCGGGTCCCTGTTCCCCTCCGGTGTCAATGGCTACGGCGGCGCCGGGGGCAACCCGTCGTATAATCCCAGTATCCTGCAAGGCGGCAGCGGCGGCGGGGCCGGGGCCGGGGGTTCCGATTATTCCGGCAATCCTTATACCGGCAACAATGGTGCCCCGGGCGGCGGCGCGTTGCTGCTGGAGACGCCCGGCACCATCACCATCGGAACCGGGGGTGCCGTCGTGTCGAACGGGCAGAACGGGATCCAGGCGTGCAGCGGCGGCTCGGGTGCGGGCGGTGGCGGCGGCGGTGGTGCGCTGTGGTTCGCGGCTGGCACGTTCGTGAACAATGGCCAGATCGATGCGATCGGCGGTGCTGGCGCGGACGGCAGATGCGAGAACACGCCAGCCAGGTTCATCGGCGCCAGCGGCGCCGGCTCGGGCGGTGTCGTCGTGATCGACCCGGTCAGCATCGTCAATAACGGCATCATCAACGTCTCCGACGGCAACGGGCTGTCGGCCTATGGCGGCCTGATCGAGACGTTCGGTGTGCCGGTGACGGGGACAGGCAGCCTTCAGGGCGAAGGCGTGGTGCCGGAGCCGGGGACATGGGCGCTGGTGCTGTCAAGCCTTGCGGCTCTGTGCATGGTGCGGCGGCGCCGGATCTGACGACGCGGCACGTCCCGGTCATCGGACACGGGGCTTTTGCCATTTGGTACCAACGCCGCGTGACCGCGCGCCGGATTGCGTCCCGCGCGGGATTGGGCAACGATCAGACCAACCAAAAGGGAGGAACGATCGGTGAAATTCGGCATTTTCTACGAGTTGCAGCTGCCCCGGCCCTGGGAGGCGGACAGCGAGCACAAGCTGTATCAGAACGCGCTCAGCCAGGTCGAACTGGCGGACCGGCTGGGCTACGACTATGCGTGGCAGGTGGAGCACCACTTCCTGGAGGAATACTCCCACTCGCCGACGCCAGAGATGTTCCTTGCCGCGGCGAGCCAGCGGACGAAGCAGATCCGGCTGGCCCATGGCATCATGCAGCTCACCACCTCGCATCCCGCCCGCGTCGCCGAGCGCATCGCCACGCTGGACCTGCTGTCCAACGGGCGGGCCGAGTTCGGCTCGGGCGAGAGTGCGTCGATCACCGAGCTGGAACCCTTCGGCCGCGGCATGGAGGACAAGCGGGCGGTCTGGGAGGACGGCATGCGCGCCGTGATCCCGATGTTCAAGGACGGGCCGTGCGAGTACGACGGCCCCTACTTCAAGATGCCGCTGCGCAATGTGCTGCCCAAGCCGATCCAGCGGCCGCATCCGCCGCTGTGGGTGGCATGCTCCCAGCTCGAAACCATCGAAATGGCGGGGCGGCGCGGCATCGGGGCGCTGGCCTTCCAGTTCCTCAGCGCGGACGCCGCCCATGCCTGGGTGCATGCCTATTACAACGCCATCACCAAGCGGCTCGACCGGCTGGCGGACTACCAGACCAATCCGAATATCGCGCTGGTCAGCTATTTCATGTGCGCCAAAACCGACGAGGAAGCGCGCAAACGGGCCGAGGGGGCGATGTTCTTCCAGTTCGCGCTGCGCTTCTATGGTGCCCAGCCCGGCCGTAAACGCCCGCCGGCGGGGACGGTGAACATGTGGGAGGAATTCGAGAAATACCGCGCCGCGAACCAGGAGAGCATCGATCGTGCAACCCGCGGCGGGCTCATCGGCTCGCCCGATACCATCCGGGCCAAGCTGCGCAAATTCGAGACCTCCAACATCGACCAGATCATCCTGCTCAACCAGGCCGGCAAGAACACCCACGAGCATATCTGCGAGAGCCTGGAGTTGTTCGGCCGCGAGGTGATGCCGGAATTCCAGGGGCGGCATCCGCAGCTGCTGGAGTGGAAGCGGCGGGTACTGGAGGGCGAACTCGCGCTCGAGGAGATCGACACCACCGCCTTCACCGACCGCTACGGCCCCAACAGCGTGCAGATCGCGACCCCCAAGACCACCGAAGTGGCAGCCTGATATCAACCCGGCTCATTATTGAGCTTTTCGGATCGTGGAGAAGGAACAGCAGGAAGGAAGCGTTTCTTTTTCTGAAAAAAAGAAACAGAAAAACTTTGCCCGTGGCTTCGCCGTGGATGAAATGCCGACTCCAACGGGCAAACGTTTTTTGCTTCTTTTTTTGTAACTCCCAAGCCCCCCCGGTGAGTCCGATTGGCAACAGTGAGTTCCTTTTTTTGCGTTTGCCGCTGATGCTGGTTGCATGCGGATCGGGAACATGAGTCAACGTCGGGATGGACCTGTGTC